>WBUF01000004.1 GCA_008933825.1 Rhodocyclaceae bacterium
CGCTGGAGGCGATCGCCTTCCAGTCGGCCGAGCTGGTCGAGGCGATGGCGGCCGATTGCGGCCGGCCGCTGGCCGAGCTGCGCGTCGACGGCGGCGCCGCCGCGAACAACCTGCTCATGCAGTTCCAGGCCGACCTGCTCGGCGTGCCGGTGCTGCGGCCGCGCATCCTGGAGACCACCGCGCTGGGGGCGGCTTACCTGGCCGGCCTGGCCGCCGGCGTGTGGAGGAACCGCGAGGCAATCGCGTCGCACTGGGCGCGCGAACGCAGCTTCGCGCCGAACTTGCCGCAGGCGGCAGCCGCGGCGCGCATGGCGGAATGGCGCCGCGCCGTGCGCTGCGCACTGACTTTTGCATAAAAAAACCGGCGCCGAACGCCGGTTTTTTCCGCAGCCAGGGAGATTACTTCCTGCGGGCCGGACGGTCCGTCCTGCCGTCGTGGTTGAAGTCGTGCTGGCGGTCGTGCTTCTGGCGGTAGATGCGCTTGCTCTGCACGTCCTGCGCGTGCTCGATTCGCACCCTTTCCTTCGCCGTCACCTTGCCGTCGGCGGCGGCCTTGTTTTCCATGTTCTGCACGCGCTGCTGGCCCTTGTCGAGCCGTGCGGCTTCCTTCTCCGTCAGGGCGCCGGACTGCACGCCCTGGTCGATGCGCTGCTGCTGGTTGTCCTGGCGCTGGTCGATGCGCGGCGCCGACGATGATTGCGCCAGTGCCGGCAGGGCGAGGACGGAAATGCAGAATGCGGCGACGATATGCTTCGGATTCATGTTTTCTCCTTCGATGATGTACGGGACAACCCCATGCGCAAAGTAGCGCAGCCTTCGTGGGGATATCGCCGCAAAGGTGTAAATCCTGTAACAAACCTTGTCAGGACGGTTCCGCCAGCAGGTCGATGCGATCGGTGAACACCGCCGCAACGCCCTGGCGCAGCAGTGTCGCAGCGTCCTCTGCGTCATTTACCGTGTAGACGAGCAGCGGCACGCCCTCCCGCCCCGCCTCCTCGATCAGGCGCCGTCCGGCGTGGCGGCGCGCACAATGCAGCGTGGCGCAGCCGAGGCGATGCAGCAGTTTCGGCCAGTCGGGCGGCGGCTTCTCCACCAGCAGGCCGCGCGGCAGTTCGGGTGCGGTCTCCCGCGCCGCTTCCAGTGCCGCAACGGAAAAGGAGGACAGCAGCGGCGACGCGCTGCCGTTCCACAGTTCGCGCGCCCGCGCCGCCACCTTGCGCGCGGTCTCCGCATCGGCGCCGCGCGAGGGCTTGATCTCGATGTTTGCCCACAGGCCGAGCGCCAGGCACAGCCCGGCGGCAGCGCCGAAGGTCGGCACCGGCTCGCCGGCAAATTGCGCGCCGTGCCGGCTGCCGGCATCCAGCCGCGCCAGTTCGGCATCGCTCGTCTCGGCGACGCGGCCATGGCCATCGGTGGTGCGTTCGAGGGTTTCGTCGTGCATCAGCACCGGCGTGCCGTCGCCGGAGAGCATGACGTCGAACTCGACGGCGCGGTAGCCGTGCTCGGCCGCCTTGCGCAGGCCGGCAAGGGTGTTCTCCGGCGCCAGGGCGCCGCCGCAGCGGTGGGCGATGAGGCGGGGATGCGCCCAGCTCACCGCACCACCGTGTCGTCCTTCGGCGGCGGCTGCAGCACGGCGTTGCCGCGCCGGACCGCCGTGTCGAGCGCTTCCTTGGCCGGTTTCAGGTTGGCCCACACCGCCTCGAGCTCCTCGGACAGGATGGCGCGGACGCGACCCATGCCGGTCACCGCCTTCGGCCTGGCGCCGGAGGCGAACTTGCGGTCGGAGAGCCGCTCCACCGTTTTTTGCAGGATGTCCGGCGGCAGATCGCCGCCAGCGGCCAGCGCCGCGACAGCCGCCGGTGTCATCGGCAGGAAGCCGGTGCCCTTGACCCAGGCCTTCTGCACGTCCGGCTGCAGCAGGAACAGGAAGAAGCGCACGGCAGCGGTGTATTCCTGCCGCTTGTTGTCGGCCAGGATCCACAGCAGCGGACCGTCCGGCAGCAGCCGGCCCGGCGCGGCATCGCGCACGTCGTCGTGGTGCGGCAGGGCGGCCACGCCGAAGTCGAAGGGCTTGCGCCGCTGCAGCCGCATGTAGAGCGAGGAATCGCCGGTGAGCATGCCGCATTCGCCTGACATGAATTTGTCGTCGGCTTCGCGTCCGGGCCCGAAGTAGCGGAAGTAGAAGCTCTTGTGCCAGCTGGCCAGCAGCGCCACGTGCTTGACCTGCACCAGGTTGTTCAGCGTCAGGGCCGGCATCTTGCCGCCGTGCGCCTCGCCGGCGATCGGCTCGCCGTGCTGGGTGGCGTTGTTGTCCAGATGCACCCAGGCCATGTTCGAGGAGGTGAAGGGGCAGCGGCGGTCGACATCGAAGATCTTGCCGGCGGTCTCCTGGACTTCCCACCAGGTGCGCGGCGGCCTGGCCGGATCCAGCTTCGCTTTGCGGAACGTGTCCTTGTTGTAATACAGCACCGGCACCGATAGCGCCAGCGGCAGCGCCTGCAGGCGGCCGCGGTTGTCCTCGACGACATCGGCGACGACGGGGAACAGCGCCTTCGCATCGATCTGCTGGCGGGTGATCGAGAGCGCCTTCCACAGCGGCAGCATGCGCGGGTGGCCGTGGAAGAACTTCTGGTGCTCGTCGTCCCCCAGCAGGGCCAGGTGCGGCAGCTGGCGCGGGTCGGCCGCCATGCTCAGATGCTGCAGCACCACCCGTTCGGCCGTGCTCTGGGCATTGAAGCGGTCGACCAGTTCCACCAGCAGCGCGGCGGACTCGCCGGCGAGGTCGTGGCGCAGCACGAGTTCGACGGGCTCGGCAGGCGGCTTGGCGGCGCGGGCCCCGGTCGAGACGGCGGGAAAGAGAACGAGCAGAACAAGCAGGGAGCGCAGCATGCCTCATCCGGTCGGTTGTCTGGAACTCCGGTATATTACACGCCGCCCGAACACAGGACAGCCTCGATGCCTGCCGCACTCTCCCACATCCGCGTGCTCGACCTCTCCCGCGTGCTGGCCGGTCCCTGGTGCACGCAAAACCTTGCCGACCTCGGCGCCGAGGTCGTCAAGGTGGAGCGCCCGGGCAGCGGCGACGACACCCGCGCCTGGGGGCCGCCCTGGCTGAAGGACGCCGCCGGCAAGGATACCGGCGAGTCGGCCTATTTCCTCTCCTGCAACCGCGGCAAGCAGTCGCTCGCGCTCGACATCGCGCATCCGGAAGGCAGCCGCATCGTGCGCGAGCTGGCGCGGCACTGCGACGTGCTGGTGGAGAATTTCAAGGTCGGCGGGCTGGCGAAATACGGGCTCGACTGGGACAGCCTGCGCGCCATCAATCCGCGCCTGGTTTACTGCTCGATCACCGGCTTCGGCCAGAGCGGCCCCAGCGCCGGGCGGCCCGGCTACGATTTCATCGTGCAGGGCATGGGCGGCCTGATGAGCGTGACCGGCGAGCGCGACGGCGCGCCCGGCGGCGGCCCGCAAAAGGTCGGCGTCGCAGTGGCGGATCTGTTTACCGGCATGTACGCCACGGTCGCCGTGCTGGCGGCACTGACTTTTCGCGAAAAAAGCGGCCAGGGCCAGCACATCGACCTCGCCCTGCTCGATGCGCAGGTGGCGATGCTGGCCAACCAGAACATGAACTTCCTCGTCTCCGGCCAGGCGCCTGAGCGGCTCGGCAACGCCCATCCCAACATCGTGCCTTACCAAACCTTCGCCACGGCCGACGGCCATCTCATCCTGGCCGTCGGCAACGACGCGCAGTTCCGCCGCTTCTGCGAACTGGCCGCCTGCTCCGGACTGGCCGACGACGCGCGCTTTGCCAGCAACCCTGCCCGCGTTGCGCACCGCGCGGCGCTGATTCCCCTGCTCGACCCGATCCTGCGCAGCCGCACGACGCAGGACTGGGTCGGCGCGCTGGAGACGGCCGGCGTGCCCTGCGGACCGATCAACCGCCTGAACGAGGTCTTCGAGGACCCGCAGGTGCGGCACCGCGGCCTGCGCATCGACCTGCCGCACCCAACCGCAGGCAGCGTGCCGCAGGTGGCCAGCCCGATCCGCCTGTCCGCCACGCCGGGCGAATGCGCGAGCCCGCCGCCGCTGCTCGGCCAGCATACCCGCGAAATCCTGCGCGAATGGCTCGGCCTGCCGGACGCCGAACTGGCCCGCCTGCGCGATGACGGCGTGATCGGCCCATGACCGTGAAATACTGCCTTGCCCGGTTGCGGGCGTTCCATTAACATGCCGCATGGTTTCGGCCGGCGCATGCGGCCGCTGCAAGAATAAACGACAGGCTTGCCCGACCTGCTGACGACGGCGGCGGGAAGCACAGGAAAAAATGAACAAGTACCAGAGAATCATCGTGATCGCCGCGGTCGTGAATATCGCCCTGATGTTCCTCTTCCCGCCCTTTCTCGACAATCCGATCCGCCGCGGCGTGCTGCCCAGCTTCGAAGGCTTCTATCCGATCTATTCCGCTTACGGCGTCAAGCGCATCCACAATGAACTGCTGACGCTGCAAGTCCTCTTCGTCGTCGTCAACGCCCTGCTCGCCTGGCTGCTGCTCGACCGCCGCACGGCCAGCGGCGAGGTGCCCGAGTTCCGCTACACGCGCGCCATCGTCTTCTTCCTGGCCGGCAACCTCGCCCTGCTGCTCGCCTTTCCGCCCTTCGAATCGTATGCCTCGCTGGTGAAGTCCCAGGCGGCGACCTTCGACGGCTACTATTTCGCCTTCGGCGACAAGCGGCAGCGCAACATCTTCGTCCCGCTGCTCTACCTGGAAATCATCCTCGTCGTCATCAACGTGCTGGCCGTCTGGCTGTCCTTCAACGCGCTGCGACGCGCCGAGTTGTTCGCCAAGGAGAAGATTCTCGAACTGGCCCAGGCCCTGCCGCCCGGCGAACTGGCCGAGGTGTCGGAAACCCTCGGCTACAGGGCGCTTCACCCCGTGGAGAGCGGTCTGGGCAGCGGACCCGACCGGCGCAGGTTCCAGGATCCGCGCTACCGCGGTCCGGAGCGCCGCCGGGGCGGCGATCGCCGCCTCAAGACCCGCAGCGCGGCCTGAGCATGGGGCTGCATTGATTTCGGGGTGAAAGTGCTCTACGCTCCCCCGAAACGAACCGGGGAAAACGCCGCGCCCGCCAGGCGGCCGGCAAAGCCAGCATGAATCGACCGCAAGCCACCGTCCTGGGTTTTGCCGCCGCCAACCTGGTGCTGATACTGGCCTTCCCCCCCTACGACTACCTCTCGCTGGCGCAAGGCTTCGTGCCGACCTTCGGCGGCTTCCATTTCGTCGGCGCCCCGCCCCCCAACAGCGTCCTCAACCACAACTTCCTCGCCCTCGAAGAACTGGTCGTGCTGGTCAACACCGGCATCGCCTGGCTGCTGCTGCGCGACGGCAGGACGGCGGAAGGGACGGGCATCAGCCGCGGCCAGCGGGTGGTCCTGTGGCTGGTCGCCATCAACCTGGTGCTGATCCTGCTCTTTCCGCCCTTCGAGTATTACTACGCCATCAGCAAGGCCGCGCTGCCTTCCTTCGACGGCTTCTATTTCGTCTTCGACGACAACCGCCAGCGGCAGATCGTCGCCACGCTGCTCTACATCGAAGTCGCCCTCGTCCTCGTCAACGGCGGCCTGCTCTGGCTGCTGCTGGCCCCCAAGCCGAAGGACGATCTCGGCGAAGAGGAAATGCGGGCGCTGGCCGAGGCGCTGCGCAGGCAGCAGCGGTAGGGCTGGCCCCGCCCGGCCCGCTCAGTGCTCGAGCGGCCGCCAGCCCGGATGGTCGAAGTGGCTGGCGTATTTTTCCAGCGCGCCGCCCACCTTCAAGGCGCCGGCCTGGCGCTTGACCTTCTTCGCCTTGCCTTCCATCGCCTCCACGCCATCCAGGATCTCGGCGATGACCAGGTGCAGCTGCGCATCGGCCATCGGCTCCAGCTTGCAGTTGGCGACGATGCCGTCGACCTCGCCGCTCACTTTCCTCGCCAGCGCGGCGTAGCGGGCGGCGGACAGCTTGTTCCCGTGAATCTCATGGTGCACGGCGTCGATGCTGTTGCGGACATTTTCCATGCCGCGGCGCAGCGGCGCGTCGGTCTCCCACTTCTTGCCATTGTTCAGTTCCAGCTTGGCCGGTGCCGCGCCATGGTCGTGCCTGTGGCTGTCCGCGGCGAAACTCCCGCCCGCGGCCAGACCCAGCGCCAGCCCGGCGGCGACCACCAGTTTCCAAATTCCCTTCGTTGCGTTCAGGCTGCCTCCCGATATGCGAATTGCCCGAATTGGCAATTGCAGTATCTTCGATGCACCTTAAAGCAGTCTTAACGCGGATCGGCGGGAAAGCTCACCTCGACCCGCAGGCCGCGGCCATCGGGTCCTGCCCCGAGGGACACGCCCGCCCGGTGCAGTTCGGCGATGCGGCTGACGATGGACAGCCCCAGCCCGCTGCCCTCCTCGCCCGAGCCGAGTACGCGGTGGAAGCGATCGAACACGCGCCCGCGCTCCGCTTCGGGGATGCCCGGGCCGGTGTCAGCGACGGCGAGCGACACGCCGGCGCCGTCGTGCCGCAGCGCCACCTCGACCTGGCCGCCCGCCGGCGTGTAGCGCACGGCATTGTCGAGCAGGTTGCGCAGCAGCACCGCAAGCAGCACGGCATCGCCCGCCACCGGCGACGCCCCGGGCGGCTCATCAGCAGCCAGGCCGACCTCGACACCCTTGGCGGCGGCCGCCGGCACGATCTCGGCGACGCCCTGCTGCGCCAGCACCAGCAGGTCGACCGTCTGCCCGGGCGGCAGCGCCGTCTGCGGATCGAGGCGCGCCAGCACCAGCAGCTGCTCGACCAGGCGCGCGGCGCGGTCGGCGCCGCTGACGACATTGGCCAGCGCGCGGCCGCGCGCCGCATCGTCCGTCGCGCCGAGCGCCACCTGCGCCTGCGTCTTCACGGCGGCGAGCGGCGTGCGCAGCTCGTGGGCGGCATCGGCGGTGAAGCGCCGTTCCTGCTCCAGCGAGCTGCGCAGGCGGTCGAACAGCGCATTGAGCGCGGCGATCAGCGGGGAGATCTCGCGCGGCACATTCCCCTCGTCGAGGTGGGCGAGATTGTCCGGCGCGCGCCGCGCCACCTCGCGCGCGACGCCCGCCAGCGGCGCCAGGCCCGCCCCGACGGCCAGCCAGATCAGCAGCGCCAGCGCCGGCAGGGCGAAGTAGAGCGGATGCAGGAGGTGGCTGGCGACGCTTTCCGCCAGTTCCTCGCGCAGCTCGTAGCGCTCGCCGACCTGCACCACGTAATGCCGGCTCTCGTCCCAGCGGCTGAAGATGCGCCAGCGCTTGCCGCCGATCCTGGCATCGCCGTATCCCTCGGACTGACTTTGCAGCCGCGTCTCGGGTGCGCTGGACGAGCGCAGCAGCAGCCTGCCTTTTTTGTCCCAGACCTGGAAGGCGATCTTGCGCTCGTGCTTGTACTGGCGCGGCAGCGTCGTCTCGTGCTCGTCATCGAGTTCGTGCTCGAGCTGTGCGGCAATCAGGCCGGCCGACTGGGCGAGGTGGGCGTCGAGCATCTCGCCGATCTCCTTGCGCGCGTCGAAAAAGGTGAACAGCGCCGTCGCCAGCCAGGCGGCCAGCACGGTGCCGGAGAGCAGGAACAGCAGGCGGCGGCGCAGCGAGGGCTTCAAGCGGTTTCCTTCGGGATCATGTAGCCGACGCCGCGCACGGTGCGGATCAGGTCGGAAGAGAGCTTGCGGCGCAGGTGGTGGACGAAGACCTCGACGGCGTTGCTCTCGATCTCCTCGCCCCAGCCGTAGAGCTTCTCCTCGATCTGCGCCTTCGACAGCAGGCGCCCGGCGTTGAGCAGCAGGGCGTGCAGCACGGCGAACTCGCGCGCCGACAACTCCACCGGCCTTCCTTCCCAGCTGACGCTGCGCGCCGCCGGATCGAGGCGCAGGGCGCCGTGTGCGAGCAGCGGCTCGGCCAGGCTGCGCCCGCGGCGGATCAGCGCGCGCAGCCGCGCCTGCAGCTCGCCCAGGTCGAAGGGCTTGACCAGGTAGTCGTCGGCGCCGGCGTCCAGCCCGGCGATGCGCTCGGGCACCGTGTCGCGCGCCGTCAGGATCAGCACCGGCGCCGCGTTGCGGGCGGCGCGCGCCCGCGCCAGCACCTCCATGCCGCTCAGGCGCGGCAGGCCGAGGTCGAGCACCACGGCATCGTAGGCTTCGCTCGCCAGCGCCAGTTCCGCCGCGCGGCCGTCCTGCGCCCAGTCGACGGCGAAGCCGGCCTGCTGCAGGCCGGCGCGGATGCCGTCGCCGAGCAGCCGGTCGTCTTCGACGAGGAGGATTCTCATGCGCCGATCTTAAACGAAGCGCCGTCCTGCGGAGACTGACTTTTTCAGCGGGCCAGCCACCAGGCGCCGGCCGCGGCCCAGCCGAGCAGCAGCAGCGCGCCCAGCCGGCGCGGGCCGGCAATCGCCTCGCCCGGCTCGCCCAGCTTGCGGCCGGTGAGCATGGCCCGCGGCAGGTTCTCGCCATGCAGCAGGCTGCCGACGAGAACGCCGGCGAGATGGACGGCCACCACGGCCAGCATCAGCCCGGTGGCGAACTCATGCAGTTCCTCCAGCCATTCGCCGTCCAGTTCCTGGTAGGTGGCCCAGCCGCTGGCCCCGCTCGCCAGCGCCAGCAACAGCAGCAGCACGACCGCCCAGCCGCCGGCCGGATTGTGCCCGGTGTAATGCGGCGGCGAGAAGCGCAGCAGGCTCTTCAGGTAAGCGAAGGCCTGCCGAGGGCCGCGCACGAAGCTGGCAAAGCGCGCATGCTTCGTGCCGACCACGCCCCACAGCAGGCGGAACAGGGCGACCGCAGCCACCGTGCCGCCGGCGAAGACATGCACCAGGCGCCACGACTCGCTGTCGCCGGTGACCCAGGCCAGCGCGAAACCGCCCGCCATCAGCCAGTGGCCGAGGCGCACCGGCAGGTCCCATACGAGCACCTTCTGCATGTCAGTCCTTCCATTTTCCAAAACCCGGCACGACGATCTCGCGCTCGCGGTAGCTGCCCTGTTCTGCGCGCGTATGGCAGGCGCTGCAGTTCGAGGCGCTGCTCACCCTTGCATCGCGCCATGTCCGGTCGGGCAGCTTGCGGTGCTCGTGCAGGAACCACTCGGAGCGCGTCAGCCGCGGCGGGTCGCCAGCGCCGGCCATGCGGCTGCGCGTCGCCGCGTGGCGCACGAGGAAGTCCTCGATCTCGCGCCGCGTCTTCTCATCGAGGACGGCGCTGCCGCCATAGTGCTTGTCGAGCTTCGCCATGACCTGCTGCCAGTCCGCGGCGGTGAGCAGCGCCGGCGGATACGGCAGGTGGCAACTGGCGCATTCGGCCTTGAACGCCGGCGGGGCATCGGCCGGTACGGGAAGCCGGTCGGCACGGGCCGGCAGGGACAGCGCCAGGGCGGCGCAGGCAATCAGTCGGGCAGTTCTCATTTCGCCTCCGTTGCGAACAGGATGAAATCGGCCTTCTCGGCGGCGCTGCACGCGCGCCCGAGCACCTCGCTGCAGTTGCGGCGGAACCACTTCTCGACCTTGGCCGGATCGGTGAAGCGCGCGGTCTCCGCGCGCGGCGCCAGCGGCCTGATGGCCTTGCCGGTGACGGCATGGCGGCCCGCCTGGAGCGGGCTGTCCGTATGGCAGGCGGCGCAGGCCGGCATCTTCTCCGACACGGCAAAGCGCCTGGCGTAAAACTCGGCGCCGCGCCGAGCCGAGGGCTGGAAGCCGGGCGATTGCCGGGCCGCCTCGGCGGCATAGCCGGCGGCCAGTTCCGGCGGGCTTGCAGCCATGGCGATTCCGGACGCAAAAAAACAGCTTAGCCAAACGCGTTTCATGTTCGCTCCCTTCTGCTTGCAATGCCAGGCGCGAAGTGTCGGCAGACCGCCTTAAGCCGGCCTTAACGGGCTCTCGGCCGGTTTGACATGGCTCAATTCCATTTCATTCAAATGCTTGTATATTCATCCCTAAATATTAATGCTCATTGATATTCTCCCTGGACAGACGCTATGCAGGCTTGTTTTCATTGTCATGAATATTTATACTTAAAATAATTTCACGACGATGTGCCAAAGCGGGCAGAAGGGGGAATCGGAAATGCGTATTGCGTGCATCGGCGGCGGGCCGGCGGGACTCTACCTCGCCATCCTCATGAAGAAGGCCAATCCGGCCCACGACATCACCGTCTACGAGCGCAACCGCCCGGACGACACCTTCGGCTGGGGCGTCGTCTTCTCCGACGCCACGCTCGGCAACTTCCAGGCCGCCGACCCGGAAAGCTACGAGGAGATCACCCGCAACTTCCACCACTGGGACGACTGCGACGTCTTCTTCAAGGGCCGCAGGATCACCTCCGGCGGCCACGGCTACTGCGGCATCGGCCGCCAGAAGCTGCTCAACATCCTGCAGGCGCGCGCCGCCGGCCTCGGCGTCAAGCTGGTGTATGAGACCGAGGTCGAGGACGACGCCGATCCCCGGCTGGCCGGCGCCGACCTGATCGTCGCCGCCGACGGCGTGCACAGCAAGGTGCGCCACAAATACGCCGCGCACTTCCAGCCCGACATCGACGTGCGCAAGTGCCGCTACATCTGGCTCGGCACCCGCCTCAAGCTGAACGCCTTCACCTTCATCACCGAGCCCTCCGAATGGGGCTGGTTCCAGGTGCACGCCTACCAGTTCGACCGCGACACCAGCACCTTCATCGTCGAGTGCCGCGAGGAAACCTGGCAGGCCGCCGGACTGGACAAGCTCGACCAGGCCGGCTCGATCGCCTTCTGCGAAAAGCTGTTCGAGAAGCACCTGCAGGGCAACGCGCTGATGAGCAACGCCCGCCACCTGCGCGGCTCGGCCTGGCTCAACTTCAACCGCGTCCTCAGCCGGAAGTGGCACCACCGGAACGTCGTGCTGATCGGCGACGCCGCCCACACCGCGCACTTTTCCATCGGCTCCGGCACCAAGCTGGCGATGGAGGACGCCATCGCGCTGGCGAAGACGCTGACTGCGCATCCCGGCGACGTCGAGCGCGCCCTGGCCCTCTATCAGGAGGAGCGCGAGATCGAGGCGCTCAGGCTGCAAAGCTCGGCGCGCAACCGCATGGAGTGGTTCGAGAACGTCGCGCGCTACGCCCACCTCGAGCCCGAGCAGTTCGCCTACACGCTCCTCACCGGCAGCCAGCGCATCGGCCACGAGAACCTGCGCCTGCGCGACCGCGCCTACGTCGAGAGCGTCGAGACCTGGTTCGCGCAGAAGAGCGGCCTGCCGGCGCAGCCGCTGCCGCCGATGTTCACCCCCTTCACGTTGCGCAAACTCACCCTGAAGAACCGCGTCGTCGTCTCGCCGATGGCGATGTATTCCTGCCGCGACGGCCAGCCTGACGACTTCCTGCTGGTGCACCTGGGCAGCCGGGCGCTGGGCGGGGCGGGTCTCGTGATGACCGAGATGACCTGCATCGCGCCGGAGGCGCGCATCACGCCGGGCTGCGCCGGGCTGTGGAACGACGAGCAGACGCGCGGCTGGGGCCGCATCGCGGATTTCGTGCACGAGCGCAGCGACGCGGCGATCGGCCTGCAGCTCGGCCATGCCGGGCCGAAGGGCTCGACCCAGCTCGGCTGGGAGGAGATCGACGCGCCGCTGCCCGCGGGCAACTGGCCGCTGCTGGCCGCCTCGGCGATTCCCTACGGTCCGCAGAACCAGGTGCCGAAGGCGATGACGCGCGCCGACATGGACGCCGTGCGCGTGCAGTTCGTCGCCGCCGCGCAGCGCGGCGCCGTGGCGGACTTCGACCTGCTGGAACTGCACTGCGCCCACGGCTACCTGCTGTCCAGCTTCCTCTGTCCGCTCACCAACCGGCGCACGGACGAGTACGGCGGCAGCCTGGAGAACCGCCTGCGCTACCCGATCGAGGTGTTCCGCGCGCTGCGCGCCGCCTGGCCGGCGGAGCGGCCGATGACGGTGCGCATCTCGGCGCACGACTGGGCGCCGGGCGGCAACACGGCGGAGGACGCGGTGGCCATCGCCCGCGCCTTCCGGGACGCCGGCGCCGACATGATCGACGTCTCCTCCGGCCAGACCACGCGCGAGGCGCAGCCGGTCTACGGCCGCATGTACCAGACGCCGTTCTCCGACCAGATCAGGAACGAGACCGGCATCGCCACCATCGCCGTGGGCAACATCTTCGAGGCCGACCATGTCAATTCGATCATCGCCGCCGGGCGCGCCGACTTGTGCGCCATCGCCCGTCCGCACCTGGCCGACCCGGCCTGGACGCTGCACGCGGCGGCGCAACTCGGCCATGGCGACATCGCCTGGCCGAAGCAGTACCTCACCGGCAAGGCCCAGCTCGAGCGCAACCTGGCGCGCGCCGGCCAGCTGGCGATCCGGGCATGATTTTCAATCAATTGCCATTCAGGCAGGGAGAGCATGAAATGAGCAAGCCAAGCAAGACCGCCGCGCAGCGGGCGGATCACGAAACCCGCCTCACCGAGGAGCACCACGAGTCGCTGCGCCTGTGGCTGCGCATGCTGGCCTGCACCAACCTCGTCGAGGGCTACGTGCGCAGCCAGCTGCGCGTGAGGTTCCAGACCACACTGCCGCGCTTCGACCTGATGTCGCAGCTCGAGCGCAACCCGGACGGCCTGAAGATGGGCGAACTGTCCAGGCGCATGATGGTCACCGGCGGCAACGTCACCGGCATCACCGACCAGCTCGTCGCCGAGGGGCTCGTCGTGCGCGAGGACAATCCGAAGGACCGCCGCGCCTACATCGTCAAGCTGACCAAGGAGGGCCGCCGCGTCTTCCGCCAGTGGGCCGACGAGCACGAGGACTGGATCATCAAGCTGTTCGACGGACTCGACGAGAAGGAACGCAGCCAGCTCTATGCCCTGCTGGCGCGGCTCAAGCAGCATGTCGCCGAGTTGCAGCCGGAGCGCTGAAATGGCCCGCACGGCACACCTCGACACCTTCGCGCGCGACAATCTGCCGCCGCGCAGCCAGTGGCCAGAGCTGGTCTTCGAGCGGCCGGAGCTGCAATACCCGGAGCGCGCGAACTGCGCGGCCGCACTGCTCGACGCGATGGTTGCCGCCGGCCATGGCGAGCGGCCGGCGCTGTGGGCGCCGGTCGACGGCAAGCCGGTGGCCTGCACCTACCGCCAGCTGCTCGCCCGCGCCAATCGCATCGCCCGCGCCCTCACCGATGACCTCGGCCTGGTGCCGGGCAAGCGCGTGCTGCTGCGCGGGCCGAACAACCCGATGATGGCCGCCTGCTGGCTGGGGATCGTCAAGGCCGGCGGCATCGTCGTCGCCACCATGCCGCTGCTGCGCGCGAAGGAACTCACGCAGATCGCCGTCAAGGCGCGCTGCTCGCTCGCCCTGTGCGACACACGCCTGCTCGACGAACTGGAGCAGGCGCGGCCCGATTGTCCCGACCTCAAGCGCATCGTCCCGTTCAATGATGGCGGAGACGGTTCGCTCGAGACCCTGCTCGCCGGCAAGCCGGATAGCTTCGACAACGTCGACACGGCGGCCGACGACGTGGCGCTGATCGCCTTCACCTCCGGCACCACCGGCGAGCCGAAGGGCACCATGCATTTCCACCGCGACGTGCTGGCGATGTGCGACGCCTTCCCGCGCTCGGTGCTGAAGCCTGCGCCCGACGACGTCTTCTGCGGCACGCCGCCGCTCGCCTTCACCTTCGGCCTGGGCGGCCTGCTCTGCTTCCCGCTGCGCTTCGGCGCCTCCACCGTGCTGGTGGAGAAACTGATGCCGGACACGCTGCTGCAGACGATCCGCGACTTCAAGGCGACCGTCTGTTTCACGGCGCCGACCTTCTGGCGGCTGATGGCGCCGCTGGCCGCGAAGGACGGCATCGGCCGCCTGAAGAAATGCGTCTCCGCCGGCGAGGCCCTGCCCGACGCCACGCGCCAGCTGTGGAAGCGGGCCACCGGCATCGAAATCATCGACGGCATCGGCGCCACCGAGATGATCCACATCTTCATCTCCTCGCCGCCGGAAGAAGTGCGCCCCGGCGCCATTGGCCGCGTCGTGCCGGGTTACCGCGCCCGCATTGTCGACGACGACGGCAATCCGCTGCCGCCGGGCGAAGTCGGCCGGCTCGCCGTGCAGGGGCCGACCGGCTGCCGCTATCTCGCCGACGCGCGCCAAAGTCAGTACGTGCGGGACGGCTGGAATCTCACGGGCGACGCCTTCTCGATGGACGCCGACGGCTACTTCACCTTCCAGGCCCGCACCGACGACATGATCATCTCGGCCGGCTACAACATCGCCGGCCCCGAGGTGGAGGGCGCGCTGCTGCTGCATCCGGCCGTCGCCGAATGCGGCGTCGTCGGCGTACCCGACGACGAGCGCGGCCAGATCGTCAAGGCGGTCGTCGTGCTGCGCGAGGGCCACGTGCCCTCGGACGCGCTGGTGCGCGAACTGCAGGACTTCGTCAAGCAGGCGATCGCCCCCTACAAGTACCCACGCGCCGTCACGTTCGCCGCCAGCCTGCCGCGCACCGAGACCGGCAAGCTGCAGCGCTTCCGGCTCAGGCAAACGACATGAGCAGCCGCATCCTCGGCGACACCTTTCACAGCGACATGCTGGTGCGCTTCTCGCACTGCGACCCGGCCGGCATCGTCTTCTATCCCCAGTACTTCATCATGTTCAACGGCCTGGTGGAGGACTGGTTCAACCAGGGCCTGGGCGTGAATTACGCGCGCACCATCACCGAGCACCGGCTCGGCTTTCCCATCGTCAAGCTCGAGTGCGACTTCGTCGCGCCCTCCAAGATCGGCGAGATCATCACGCTTGGCCTGCGGCTGTTGCGGCTGGGCCGGAGCTCCATGGAGATTGCCGTCGACTGCCGACATGGCGCGCAAGCCCGCCTCTCCGCCCGCTTCGTGCTGGTCGCCATGGACCTCGAGCGGCAGCGCGCGCAGCCGGTGCCCGACGACCTGCGCGCGCTGATGCTGGCCTTCCGGAATGGCGAATTCGACATCAACAACCACAACAGGAGAGAGACGTGATCCAGCTATTCAACCCCACGGAGTGGGCGCGGCCGAAGGGCTATTCCAACGGCGTCACCGCCCAGGGCCAGATGATCTTCGTTGCCGGCCAGGTGGGCTGGGACGCAAACGAGGTGTTCCAGACCGACGACCTGGCCGGTCAGGTGCGCCAGGCGCTGGCCAACATCGTCGCCATCCTCGCCACGGCCGGCGCGAAGCCGGAGAACATCGTGCGCATGAACTGGTATCTTGCCGACAAGGACGAGTACAACAGGCGGCTCGCCGAGATCGGCGCCGCCTACCGCGAGACCATCGGCCGCCATTTCCCCGCCATGACCGCCCTCCAGGTAGCCGGCTTCGTCGAGGACGGCGCCAAGGTGGAGATCGAGGTCACGGCGATGCTGCCCTAGTGTCCTGAATCAGCAATTCGCCGAAGTAAAGATGGCGAGAATCATCTGGCCAGCCTTCCGCCGCCGCGCGTTTCGTGCTCGCTATCCGGCCCGCGTGGCGATCCATCGCGGCGGCCCCGCCGCTCTTCCATGCGCTGGCGCCGCTCGGGCCCATCCCCCGAGCGTCGTTCGCGCAGTTCACCGCCCCGTCCTTCACGTTCCAGCCTGCGCTGCTGCAAGGCCTCCTGCCTTTGCTGGCGGCGCTCCTCTCCCTGCTGGCGGCGCTGAGTTTCCTGCTCGCGACGGCGTTCCTGGATGGCCTTCTGGCGCTCCGCCTTTTGCTTGTCGAGCTGGGTCTTCTTTTCCAGCAGGACCTTGCGGCGCTCCTCGCGGCGCTCGTCGATGAGCTTGCGGATGGTTTCGTGGCGGGCGGCAATGGCGGGCTCGTGCCGGGTCGCCTTGAAGAAGGCCGGCACCTGCGTCAGCACGCGCGGCCGCGGCTTGCCCCTGAGCGGAGCAAAGCCCGCCTGGTTGGGCCGCACCTCGACGCTGCCGTGCCGGGTCTGCAAGGTCGTGGCGCCGACGTTGACCTTGTCGTAGCTGCCCGGCTCGCCTGCCGTTGCGCCCTGCGGAATGACCAGCGGCTCGTGGTCGGTGCCGCGCACACCGATGGTGGCGGTGGGCGTGCGCACCTGGTAGCTGCGCGGGTTGAACTTGCCGATCCAGCCCGTGACCGAACGGAAAGTGCCCTCCAGCAGGCTGAAGACGCTCTTGTCCCGGTCGTCGCCCTCCGCCCGATAGGCGGCGATGCTCATTTTCGTGTCAGGCCGCACGGCAATGAAGCCGCCGTCCTCCATGGCGAGGTGCAGCTCGCCATTGCGCCCGGTGACGATGCCCTCGCCTTCATGGACCCTGTCGCCGACGGCAACCTGGCGCGGCTTCTTCGCCCGGTCGAAGACCGTGACCTCGCCCTCGACCAGCTCGACCTTGCCGGCAAGGCTGGGCGCGGCTGGCTGCGGGCTCTGCGCGAAGACGGCGCAGGCGGCCAGCAGCAGGAACAGGCCGGAGAGCAGGCGGCGCATGGCGGATCCTCCAGTGTGTCTGTCGGGAGTTAAGCGGCCGAAGCTGGAAATGGGTCGGGCCGGCTCAGTACGAGCCGGCCGCCGCGAAGTTCTCGAAGCGGGTGTATTCGCCGAGGAAGGTGACGCGCACCTGCCCGATGGGGCCGTTCCTCTGCTTGAGGATGTTGATCTCCGCCGAGCCCTTGTCGGGCGAGTCCGGGTTGTACACTTCGTCGCGGTAGATGGCCATGATGACGTCGGCGTCCTGCTCGATGGCGCCGGACTCGCGCAGGTCGGACATGACGGGGCGCTTGTTCGGCCGCGACTCGACGTTGCGCGAGAGCTGCGAGAGCGCCAGCACCGGCACGTGCAGCTCCTTGGCCAGCGCCTTCACCGAGCGCGAGATCTCGGACAGCTCGGTGGCGCGGTTCTCGCCCTCGCGCACCGAGGACATCAGCTGCAGGTAGTCGATGACGATCAGGCCGAGCTTGCCGCACTGGCGGTAGAGCCGCCGGGCGCGGGCGCGCAGCTCGGTGGAATTCAGCGCCGGCGTCTCGTCGATGTGGATCGGCGCCTCGTGCAGCTTGCCCAGGGCGAAGGTCACGCGCGACCACTCGTCGTCGTTGAGCCGCCCGGTGCGCACGCGGTGCTGGTCGAGGCGGCCGACCGAGGAGAGGAAGCGCATGGCGAGCTGGGTGCCCGGCATCTCCATCGAGAAGATCGCCACCGGCAGCTTCGACTCCAGCGCCACGTGCTCGGCGATGTTGAGGGCGAAGGCCGTCTTGCCCATCGAGGGCCTGCCGGCGACGATGACCATGTCGCCCGGCTGCAAACCGGAGGTCTTCATGTCGAGGTCGTGGAAGCCGGTCGGAATGCCGGTGATGTCCGTGGGGTGCTCGCGAGCATAGAGCTCCTCGATGCGGTCCACCACCTGGCCCAGCAGCGGCCGGATGGCAACGAAGCCCTCGGTCACGCGCGCGCCGGCATCCTTGATCTCGAACACCTTCGACTCGGCCTCGTCGAGCAGGGCCTTCGCCTCGCGCCCGGCCGGATTCAGCGCACTGGCGGCGATCTCGTCGCCCACCGCCACCAGCTTGCGCAGGATCGCCCGCTCTCGGACGATCTCGGCATAGCGCTTGATGTTGGCGGCCGAGGGGGTGTTGTTGGCGATCTCGCCGAGGTAGGCCATGCCGCCCGCCTGCTCGGCCTCGGCGGCCTTCTCCAGCGACTCGAACACCGTGACGACATCGGCCGGGCGGCCGGCCTCGACCAGCCGGGCGATGTGGCGGAAGATGCGGCGGTGGTCGTCGCGGTAGAAATCCGGCTCGGCCACCTGGTCGGCAATGCGGTCCCATGCGGTGTTGTCGAGCAGCAGGCCGCCGAGCAGCGACTGCTCGGCCTCGATGGAATGCGGCGGCAGCTTGAGGGCCGCCAGCTGCGGATCGCCGGCGGATTGGGATGCGAATGCGCGTGCCTGTGCCATGTGCCGCGCAGTTTACCCCCGGACAGGCCGGCTGGCGAGTGGATAAGGCGTGCATAAGCCTGTGAATTGCCTGTGGGCAAAATGTGGGCAGAAGCGTCGGGGCATCCGCTATCATGCGAAGCTGTCCATTCCCGGAGGCATTCCATGCGCGGCACCTTCTGGCCCGTCGTCCTCATCGTCGCCGGCGGCCTGCTATTGCTGTCCAACCTCGGCATCCTGCCCCTGGGCGAACTGAAGGCCCTGGCGGCGACCTGGTGGCCGCTGATCCTGATCCTGATCGGCGCCAGCTCGCTGCTGAAGAAGGGCCGCTGAGGCGGCGCCATGAATCGCCGCCACGCACTGCTGCGCCTGTCGGCGCTGTCGGCCGCCTCCCTGCTGCCCTGGTCGGCGGCCGGCGTCTTCGCCTCTGCGGCCGCGGCTTCCGCACTCAACGCCCTGCCGCGCACGGCGCTGGTATTCGGCAACAGCCGCTACAAGGACGCGCCGCTGAAGAACCCTGCCAACGACGCCGGCGCCATCTCCGAAGGTCTCGGGAAACTCGGCTTCGCCGTCGTCTCGCTGCTCGACGGCGGCAAGACGGCCATGGAAAACGCCATCCGCAGACATGTCGAGCAGCTGGCGAGGAACAAGGGCGTCGGCCTGTTCTACTTCGCCGGCCACGGCCTGCAGGTAAACTGGCGCAACTTTCTCGTGCCGGTGGATGCCCATCTCGGCAGCGCCGACGACATCCCGCGCCAGACCGTGGACCTCGCCGCCCTGCTCGGCGGCATCGGCAAGGCCGGCAACCCGATGAACATCGTCATCCTCGACGCCTGCCGCGACAACCCCTTCGGCGGCGAGCTGAAGAGCGGCAAGGGCCTCTCCCAGATGGACGCCCCCCTCGGCACCCTGCTCGCCTACGCCACGGCGCCGGGCAACGTCGCCTCGGACGGCAGCGGCGCGAACGGCCTGTATACGGAAAACCTGCTGCGCGAGATCGGCACGCCCGAAGCCAGGATCGAGGACGTCTTCAAGCGCGTGCGCCTCGCCGTGCGGCGCGCTTCCCAGGGCCAGCAGATCCCCTGGGAGAGCACCTCGCTCGAGGAGGATTTCTACTTCCTGCCGCCGGCGAGCATCAAGAAGCTGTCCGAGGAGGAGCTGGCGCGCCAGTTCGCCGAGGAGGCCGCCGTCTGGGAGAGAGCCCAGCAGTCCGGCCAGGTCGCCGCCGTCGAGGACTACCTTCGGCGCTACCCGAGCGGCCACTTCTCGGAGCTGGCCGCCGTGCGCCTCGACCGCATGCTGGCGAAGCAGGGCGAGAAAAAAGTCAGTCTGATCAACACGGCGGCCAACCCGTACACCAAGGGCACCGGCCTCATCGACCTCGGCTACCGCATCGGCGACCGCTACGTCTACCGCTCCATCGATCTGCTGACCACGGTCGAGAACCGCAAGCTCGTCAACACCGTCAGCGAAATCGCCGGGGACAGAATCATCTACAACGGGGGCGCCCTGGTCACCGACCTCCTCGGCAACCTGCTCAAGCGGCCGGACGGCACGACCTTCGGCCCCAGCCAGATGTTCATCGGCGAATACCACCTCGGCAAGAAATGGAGCACGCGCTATTCGATCCATTTCGCCAAGGGCGGACAGGACAACATCGAACTCGATCTCAAGGTGGTCGGCCGCGAAACCATCACAGTGCCGGCGGGAACCTTCGACTGCTTCCGTTGCCAGGCAACAGGCTGGGTGCTGAACCTCGGGCTGTCGCTGGAATGGAATTTCTGGGTGGCGCCGGACAAGGTCAATCGCCCCGTCGCGCTCGAAGCCTGGTGGCGCAAGCGCGGACGCATCAGCCGCTCCGAGCGCCAGGAACTCGAGTCCTACACCCGCGCCGGCTAGCCTTTCCGATCCTCGGCAAAAGCATTCCACGCCCTGCTGCGTTCCTCGTCGTCGAGGAATACGGTGTCGCGCAGGCGGCTTTCGATCACGGGCGCGGAAAGCAGGCCGGCCGCCAGCCCGGCCCGAATCCACTCCCGGTCGCGCGGCTCGCCGCGGGCATATTTGGAGACGGCGGCATCGTTCGGATCGAGGAAGAATGCCGTGAGGCCCTCGCCCAGCGGCACCTGGATCAAGCGATGTTCCCACTGCGCCGGCAGGGTCGGCAGATCCGGCGATACCGGATCGAGGTAGTAGCCGTGCGCGGCTTCGAAGGCGCTGCCTTCCCCGAGCGTCTGCCGCAGCTCGAAGATACGCCCGGGATACCGCCGCGTGTAGCAATCCACGTCGATCGACATCAGCATGCGCGGCGGCACGCGGCCGCGTTGCAAGATGCCCAGCGCGCACAGGCTGCCGACCACCACGTACTCGTCATGGCCGGTTTGCCGC
Organism: Rhodocyclaceae bacterium; assembly: GCA_008933825.1. Taxonomy (GTDB): domain Bacteria; phylum Pseudomonadota; class Gammaproteobacteria; order Burkholderiales; family Rhodocyclaceae; genus Desulfobacillus. Next base: position 20,292 of record WBUF01000004.1, read on the forward strand.
CGGGCTTCGGCAAACAGCCGGGCGAGGTCGCTCAGCTCCATGCCCACGACCAGGGCGTGTTCTGGAACAGCGCGTCCTCCCACTCGCCCTGGCTGGCCATGGCCCGGGCCAGCTCTAGGGGCGGCAGCGCCAGCAGCGCCGACCAGCGCCTGATGTAGAAGGGACTGCAGGTACCGTTGCGCCGCCAAAGCGCCACCACGTCTTTCGCGCGCGCGATCAGCTTGCGCGCCCGAATGCGGTCGCCCGCCAGATCGAGCGCCAGCCGCAGATGCCGGCTGCGTTGTCGCTCGAGACGGGCGCCCTGCTCCATGCGCGCGAGACGCCGCGCCGCCAGGCGATCGTCGCCGGCCAGCTGCGGCACGACATCCAGCACGGCAAGCACGCGATCCAGCACATCCGTCTGTACCGGACGCGGTTTGCCCTGCTCCAGCCGTGAAACGACGGTGCGCGAGACCTTCGCGGCATCGGCCAGCGCGACCTGCGTGAGCCCTTTTTCCCGCCGCGCCTGCCGGATCAGCGCGCCAAACCGCTCAGCCAGCATGCTGTTCTCCTTAATAAACAATGTTCTTTATAATAAACATTGCACAGGAAGTCAAACCAGCCGCAACAGCTCCGCCCCCAGCCGCGTCGCGCCCGCCAGCCCCAGCGCCACGCCGACCGAGAGCGCCACGGAGAAGAAGGCCTCGCGCCGGCCGAGCGTCCTCAGCATGACGGCGAAGGTCGATACGCAGGGGATGTAGAAGGTCAGGAACACCAGGAAGGTCAGAATCTGCACCCAATCCAGGAGCGGCGATATCTCCAGGGTGCCGAGCGCCTGGTACACCATCAGCAGCGACAGCTCCTTCCGCAGGATGCCGAAGAGGATCGGCACGCCGAGCGCTGCCGGCAGCCCAAGCCACCACGACGTCACCGGCGTGAGCAGCGCGTTGATGAGGTCGTCGGCGCCGAAGTGCGCCAGCAGTGCCAGCGCCACGCTGCCGGCGATGAGCAGCGGCGTGACGATGGTCAGGATGTCGCTGGTGCGCGCCCAGGTGTTCTTCAGCAGCGCCGGCCAGGCCGGCAGGCGGTAGGGCGGAATCTCCAGCACCAGGCCGCGCACGTCCTCCGGGTAGCGCCGGCCGAGCAGCTTGCCGAGCACCGCCACCGTCAGCATGGCCAGCGCGAAGACGGCGAACACGCCGAGGCCGCCGAGGTACTTGCCGCCCAGCGCCAGCACGATGGCCGAGCGCGCCGAGCAGGGCACGAAGGTGATCAGCAGCGAGGCGACAATGCGTTCACGGCCGCGCGCCGTGGCGGCCACCGCCGAGATGGCCGGCACGTTGCAGCCCAGCCCGATGAGGAAGGGCACCGCCACGCCGCCGTGCAGGCCGATGGAGTGGAAGCCGCGGTCCACCACGAAGGCGACGCGGTGCATGATGCCGGACTCCTCCAGCGCCACCAGCAGCAGCACCAGCGGCAGCATGTAGGGCACGACGATGCCGACCATGCCGACCAGCGCCTCGGCCACGGCGCGGCCGACCACGCCCGCCGTGCTGTCGGGCTGCCACTGCCCGACCCATTCCGCCAGCCGCGCGGAAGTCAGTCCGTCCAGCACGGCGCTCACCTCGAACACCATGAACAGCACCAGCGCAAACACCGCCAGGCTGCCGATCAGGCCCCAGCGCGGATGCAGGAACAGCTCGTCGAGCCGACGCTTCCAGCGCTCGGTGTCCTCCGGCGCGCCGAGCCGGGTGACCGCCTCGAAGAGCAGCGCCGCGCGATGGTGGCGGTCGGCGTGCAGCTCATCGGAGAGCGGCCGCGGCAGGGTCTCCTGCGCCGCGGCGCGCGCCGCCGCCACTTCGGGCACCATGGCCGGGAAATGCTCGGCCAGCTCGCGCAGGAACCAGTCGTCGTTCTCTGCCAGCTGCATCAGCAGCAGCGGCCGAGGCACGCGGAAGGCCGCTTCAATCTCCGGGCGTGCCAGGAGGGCATTCAGCGGCTTCAGGCTGTCGCGGATGTGCTCGCTGCACAGTTGCGCCAGCGGGCAGGCCTTCTCTCGCGCGGCCGCCAGCGCCGCCGCGAACAGCTCCGTCAGCCCCATGCCCATGTGCGCCACCGTCGCCACCACCGGCACGCCGAGCCGCTCCGACAGCGCCCTGACGTTGATGTAGAGCCCCTTTTCACGCGCCTCGTCCATGCGGTTGAGGGCGATCACCATCGGCTTGCCGAGCAGGGAGAGCTCCAGGCTCAGTTCAAGATCGCGCTCGAGCGCAGTGGCATCCACCACCTGTACCAGCACGTCCGGCGCGCGGAAGGGCGCGCTCGGCTGCAGCGGCTCGTGGCGGGCGATCTCCGGCCAGCGGTCGCCCCAGAGCAGGACCATCAGCACCTGCCGGTCGGCCTCGCGCAGATGGTGCAGCGACTCGATCGAGGGCAGGTCGACCAGCGAGATCTCCTCGAGGCCGATGCCGACCAGGCATTCCTCGTAGGCGGACGCGCCGGCCAGCCGCGCCTGGCTGGGCGACGCGCTGGACGCAGCCTGGAAGATCGAACTCTTGCCGCTCCGCTGCCGGCCGACCAGCGCCACCCGCGGCCGGCGTTCGCCGCGCAGCAGCGGCGTATGCAGCGGGATGCGGCCCGCGCCGGGGGAGGCATTCATGGGCGGATTATCCCACTACGCAGACTTCAACGGCTCGACTCCCAGTCGTGCGAATGCGTGTGGGCGTGCACGACGCCGTCGTGGCGGTGGCGGTGGCGATGCACGAGGTTGGCGGACTCCATCAGGGCGCGGTCGCGCAGCGCATCGGCGAGCGGTCCGTCGTAAAGCAGGCGCCCGCCCTCGCCCAGGACGACGGCGCGCTCGCCGAGCTCCGCCGCCATCGACAGGTTGTGCGTGCTCGTCACCACCGTCTGGCCGCAGTCGAGCAGGTAGTCGATCAGCCAGCCCGAGGCGCGCGGATCGAGGCTGGCCGAGGGCTCGTCGAGCAGCAGCACGCGCGGATCGAGCGCCAGGATCGCCGCCAGCGCAACCTTCTGCTTCTGCCCGCCGGAGAGCGAGAACGGCTGCGCATCCAGCAGCGGCGTGAGCCCGAGGGCTGCGGCCCAGCGCTCGGCACGGTCCGCCGCGTCGGCAAAGCCGAGCTGGCGCGGGCCGTAGGCAATCTCGTCGCGCACCGTCGGGTTGAACAGCATGGCCTCGGGATGCTGGAACAGCAGCACCACTTCGCTGCGGAAGCGGCGCGCGAAGGCGCCGCTTTTCAGTCGTGCCGGAGAGACCGCCTCGCCGCAATAGCTGAAGCTGCCGGCCTGCGGCGCGACCAGCCCGTTCATGAGCTTCAGCAGGGTCGACTTGCCGCTGCCGTTGGCGCCGAGCAGCACCAGCCTCTCCCCCTCCTTCACCGCCAGCGAGACGCCGTCCAGCACGGGCGGCGCATCGGGCCAGGCGTAGCGGATGCCGTCGAGTGCGATCATGGCTTGCGATAACTTGTCCGGACGGCGCCGTGCCGCGGCCGCCAGACTGGCGCGGGCTGATTGGCCGGCGTCATCGCGGGCAGATCCGCGTAATCGTCGAAGCAGCCGCGCGAGCGCATCGCCAGCGCCGTCTCCGCCGCCATGCACACCGACTTGTCGAGCAGCTGCACCGCCTGCGCCGCGGCATGGCGGGCGCGGTCCTGCAAGGCGGGCGCGGCGGCGTTGCGGCTGGCGAAGGCTAGGCGGAAATCGCGCAGCAGGCGCGCAAAGGCGCCGATCTGCCCGGCGGCCAGCGTGACGACGAAGCCAAGCGTCGGCGAAAAGCGGCAGGCCTCGAGGAGATTGACGCGCGCGACGAACCAGAAGCCGAGGAAGAGGAGCAGCAGCACGCGCAGGTTCACCAGCATGAGATACCGCGCCGAGAAACTTCCCTGCCACTGCGCCACCGCCGCGTAGCCCAGGCTCACCGCCAGGTTGAAAGTCAGTCCCGCCAGCACGGCGCGGCGGGCGATCTTCCAGCGCCCGCGTCCGCTCATCGCCAGGGCGACAACCAGCAGCGCGACCAGCAGCCACGGCGCATGGATGAAGGTCACAGCGACCACCGCCGCGAAGTAGGCCAGCAGCCAGTGCGTCGCCTTCACGCCGCGCACCACTTTCTGGCCTTGGCAAAGCGCCACACCAGCACCGTCAGCACCGCCTCGCCGGCGCCGATGAAGAAATGCGGCACCAGCACCGCCGGCAGGGTGATCGACAGACCGAAGGGGAAGAACAGCGGCGTGCCGTCCTCCTTGTGGGCGATCAGCGGCTGCACGCCGAGCGCCAGGGCGACGAGCAGCCCCGGCAGCACCACCGAGAGCCAGGCGGCGGCGGCCACCGCCGCCGTCTCGTTCAGCCGTCGCAGGCCGCGGAACGCCAGCACCGCCGCCGCCGATCCCGCCAGCCCCATGGCCAGCGCATTCACCGCCAGCGCCGTGATGCCGCCGGCGCCGAAGAGCAGCGACTGCAACGCGAGCACCAGGCTGTAGGCGAGGAAAGCCAGGCGCACGCCGAACAACAGCGCCAGCATGGCCACGCCGAGCGCGTGGCCCGAGCTGCCGCCGGGAATCGGCACCATGACAAGGCCGAGTCCGTAGGCCAGCGCCGTCATCGCCGCCAGGCGCGGCACGGTCTCCTCGTCGAGCGTCCGGCGCAAGCCGCGTGCCGCCCAGGCCCAGGCCAGCCCCGCCGCCGCGTAGGCGGGCAGATAGGTCTGCGGCGAGAGGAAGCCGTCGGGGATGTGCATGTCAGAAGAGCATGGAGGCGCTGATGAGGAGGCGGTATTTTTCCAGGCCTTCGGCGCCCTGCTGCAGGCGCTGCTCGTTGAGGTTTTTCCAGATCGCCTTCTTCACGCCAATGGCGAGGCTGAAGCGGTCCCAATACACCCGCACGCCGGGCACGGCGTAGAGCATGCGCCCGCCGGTGGCCTGCTCGCCGACGCCGTCGACCACGTCGCGACCGAGCTGGAGATATTGCAGCTCGAGGCTGAGGTCGGTGCGCAGCTTCTGCTCCGGAAGGGTGTGCACGCGGTAGGCCAGGCCGCCGTTCAGGCGCACTTCGCGGCCGAAGCGCGTGGTGAAGTCGCCGCCGGTGGTGTAGTCGGTGGCGTAGCGGAAGGTCCTGAACCACAGCGTCGAGGCCTCGGCGTTGAAGGTCAGCCTGTCGGTGAGCATCTTCGTCGCGGTGAGTCCGAGGGTGTAGGACGGCTTGCCGAAGCCGGTGGACATGCCGGGGTCGATCGAGCCGTCGGGCAGGCGGTAGTTGGGGCGACCGGTGGGCAGCGTCGCGCCGCCGAAGACGGTGAAGTGCCAGTCCTCCATCTCGTCCAGGCTCTCGTTCTTCGGCACCAGCGAGAAGGCCTTGCCGTCGTGGCGGAAGCCGATCTGGCCGAGGACGGAGACGTCCGCCCAACCTTTCGTTTTGAAGCCGCCCGACTCGTCGGCCTTGACGTTGTAGGGCAGGAAGGCATAGGCGGAGAACCAGGGCGTGAAGCCGTGGCCGACACCGAGCATGGTGAAGCGCGAGTAGTCGCCCTCCACGTCCGGCCGCGCCAGGCGGCCGCGCTGGAACTTGGCATGGTCGATCTTCAGCGCCAGCAGCGTGCCGCCCTCGGGCAGCACCGCCGAGGTGGCGGACTCGACCGGCGCGCCGGGGCCTTCCAGCGCGGCGGCGCCGACACCGGCGACGCCGTGGTGGGCGAGGACCGGCGCGGCGGCAAGTGAGCATGCGATGGCGAGCGTTTTCTTCATGGCGTTTTCTTCCTTTTCACGAACAGTTGAATCAGCCCGAACAGCGCCAGGAGCAGGCCGGCGCCGAAGACGAGCTTCGAACTGCTGTCTTCCGAAGCGGCCGGGGCCGCCGTTTCGCCGGCGCGCGGCGGGTCGAACTTGAGATCCACGCCGTGGCCATCGGCGGCAAAGGCGCGCAGCCGCACTTCGCCGGACGACGGCGGCAGGAACACGGCGCGGCCGTCCGCATCGGTGCGGCCGACGGCGTGCGGCTTGTCGCTGCCCGCCGCGTACACCTCGAAGGCCTCGAAGGCGAAGGGCTGGCCGTCGGCAAAAGTCAGTCGCACCGACACGGCGTTCTGCGCGGCGACGGCGTGATGCACCTCGTGGGCGTAGGACGGCGGCAGGAGCGCCAGCAGCCAGCAGAGGAGCAGGCGCCGCTTCATTTCCCCGGCAACTCGAAATTCAGCGTCGTGGCCCGGATCAGCGTGTCGGCCTGGCCGTCCTCGAGCGGCGACTCCAGGCTGGCGGCGATCATTTGCAGGCCGCCGTGGCGGATCCTCAGCACCACCGTGCCGTCGTCGCCGGTGGCGCCGCGCGTGGCGCCGTCGTAGGCCACGGGCACACCGGCGCGCGGCTTGCCGCCGAGCGTCACGCGCACCGCGAGCTTGTCGTCCACGCCTAGGCGGAAGGGATCGTCGACGGGCGTGATCTCCAGCCCGGCCGTCAGCGGCCGGGCCAGCGCCGCGCTCCAGCGATTGAGGCGCTTCACCAAGTCCTCCGAGCGCCAGCTCTTCAGCACGCCGGGAATGCCGGTCTTCGGCACGTTCTTCGTCTCCCACGCCGTCTTCGTCCAGTAGCCGGAGGAGGCCGCGACGAACAGCGCGGCGCAGTCGCCGGCCAGCTTCGCCGGATAGCCGGCCGCCACCGTCAACGGCTTCGCCTTGCCCTGCGCGTCGGCGCACAGCGCCTGCTGCACGAAGCCCGCCGCGTAGGGCGCGCGCTCGGCGCCGGCGTGCGCGCCGCTGCGGTGGCCCTGCAGCAGCACATGGCCGCCGCCCTCCTTCTCCAGCCAGAGGTCGTGGGCGGCGGCCGGCAGGGCCGGCGCCAGCAGCAGAAGAAGAAGTCGTGTGAACTTCATTTAAATCATCTTAACAACTATCGTGCCAAGCCGGAACGCGCCGCACCGCATTGTTTTGGAAAGCATTCCAGAGAAGCCGGCGCGAGCGGCCGGAAGCCGCGCTGCCGGTATGACGAATTAAAGGATAGTTCTTAAGCAGCCAGGGGCAAGGTCAGGGTCAGCACGGCGCCGCCCTCGGGATGGTTGGCGGCCTTCAACTGGCCGCGATGGCGCTCGACGATGCCGTAGCTGATCGACAGGCCGAGGCCGGTGCCCTTGCCCACCGGCTTGGTGGTGAAGAAGGGATCGAAGACGTGGCCGAGCGTGTCCTCGCGGAAGCCGGGGCCGTTGTCGCGGAAGCTCACCACCACGCTGCGGTTGCGCAGTTCCGCGCGGATGTCGAGGCGCGCGTCGGGCTGGCGCTCGGTGCTGTCGATGGCGTTCTGCACCAGGTTTACCAGCACCTGCTGCATCTGGCCGGCCGAGCCGGAGACGGGAATCTCCTTCGGCACCTCCAGCGCGACCTTGATCCGCGAGCCGGAGGCCTTCACCACCCAGTGCACCGAGCGCTCCAGCACCTCGGCCAGGTTGAAGGTTTCCTCCTCGCCGCGGTCCTGCGCCGAGAAGCGTTTCAGCCCGGCAACGATGTCGCGCGTGCGCTCGGCGCCCTCGATGGTGCCGTCGATGAGCGGCTTCATGTCCTCCATCAGCCGGTCGATGCGCAGCGCCCTGCGCAGTTCGGCCACCTCCCCGGCCGGCCGGCCGGCGTGGATGGCATCGAGGTACTCCTGCATGCGGCTGCCATAGCGCTGCAGGGCATACACGTTTCCCAGCACGAAGCTGATCGGATTGTTCAGCTCGTGCGCCACGCCGGCGACGAGACGTCCGAGGGAAGCCATCTTCTCGGAGTGGATCAGCTGCTGCTGGGCGAGCTTCAGGTCCTCGTGCGCCTGGCGCAGCTGCTCGTAGGCGCGGCGCAGGTCGCCCACCGGGCGGCCGGTCATCACCATGCCGACGAACTTGCCGACCGGCGACAGACGCGGCGTGCAGTTCACCGCCACCGGCATCTCCGGCGCGTAGCGGCACTTGAAGTGCAGCTCGCAGTCCTGGATGCGCTCGCTGGTGAGGTCGCGCAGGAAGCGGCGCGCCTGCTCGCGCGAGGCCTCGTCGGCGAAGAGATCGATCAGCGGCGTGCCGCGCAGCTCGGCCTCGCCCTTGCCCACCAGGTCGGCCAGTGCCTGGTTCACTTCCTGGATGAGGCCGTGGCGGTCGCACACCACCAGCACGTCGGACATCGAGGTGAGCACGCTGAAGATGAACTTCTGCGTCTCCTCCAGCTTGGCATTCTTCTCCTCCAGCGCCACCTCGTACTGCAAGAGGTCGGAATACACCTCGTCCATCTTGCGGATGACGTCGATCCAGACGTCCTCGCCGACGCCCTCCGGCGGGCAGTCGAGGACGTGCGCCGGCAGGGCCGGCAGGTAGACCTGCGTTTCCTGCGCCGGCTTGGGGTCGGGCCGCTTCGGCATGCTCAGCTCTTCGGCCGGCTGTGCACGTGGTAGGGATGGTCCGGGCCGCCTTGGAGATGCGAGTGGCCGCGATGCTGACCATGTCGGTGCTTGCGGCCAACATTCAGGTCGGCCGGCACGAGGTTGAGCGCGCCGTGGCGCACGCCGCGCTCGGCCATCACCGCGTTGGCGAAGGCGTGCACGTCCTTGGTCGGCCCGCGCAGGATCGTCGTCTCCATGCAGTGGTCGTGGTCGAGGTGGGCGTGCATGGTGGACACGACGAGATCGTGGTGCGCGTGGCTCTGCGCGGTGAGCCGCTCGGCGAGGTCGCGCTCGTGGTGGTTGTAGATGTAGGACAGCGCGGCGATGCAGTCGGGCGCCTCCTCGCGGGCGAGGCGGCTCGCCTCGAGCTTCTCGCGCAGGATGTCGCGCACCGCCTCGGAGCGGTTGTCGTAGCCGCGCTCGCGGATCAGCCGGTCGAATTCCTTGGCCAGCTTCTCGTCGAGCGAGATGGTGAAGCGTTCCATGGCCCCTCCTCAAGGCAGCCGCTGCGCCGCGCCGGCGCACACAACCTCCTATGTTACAGCCTGGGAAGCCTACCAGTAATTCTCGAAGGCCATCTGGCCGGGAACGCCGCGGCGGGCGGTCTGCAGGCCGCGCGCGGAAAGCTGGCCGCGCAGTTCGCGCGCCATCTCGGGGTTGCCGCAGACCATGACGCGCGCGTCCTCGCGCGCGAGCGGCACGCCGGCCGCCGCCTCGAGGCGGCCGTCGGCGAGGAGCTGCGGAATGCGCGCCGCGAGCGTCGCCGTGCCGGGCTCGCGCGTGACGACGGGAATGTGGCGCAGCTTCGCCCGGGCGCCGGCGAACAGCTCCTCATTGGGCAGCGCCAGAAGGTCGTCGCGATAGGCCAGCTCGGGCGCGCGCCGCACGCTGTGCACCACGATCAGGCGCTCGAAATCCTCCCAGACCTGCGGCTCGCGCAGGATCGAGACGAAGGGTCCGAGCCCGCTGCCGCTGGCCAGCAGCCAGAGGTCCCGGCCCGGCGCCAGCTGGCCGAGGGTGAGGAAGCCGTAGCTGGCCTTCTCGACGAGGACGGTGTCGCCGACCGCGAGCGTTGCCAATCGTTCCGAGAAGGCGCCGCCCGGCACCAGCACGGCGAGGAACTCGAGATGCTCGTCGTAGGCCGCCGAGACGACGGAGAAGGGCCGCCACACCGCCCCGCCCTCGTCCTCCAGCCCCAGCCGGGCGTAGTGGCCCGGCGTGAAGCGGAAGCCGCGGTAGCGCGTCAGGCGGATGGAGAGCAGCGTCGGCGTCCAGCGGCGGACCGACAGCACGCGCTCCGCCGTCCATTTCGCGCCGCCGGGCGGCGGCAGTTCCGCCGGGGGGCGGCGCAGGCCCGCTTCGACGATGACGCCCATCTCCGTGCTCCCTTCGCTGGCGGTTAATGATGTATATCGTTTACATCTTCAATATAGCGCCGTTGCGGACGATAAGCAATATATTATTTACATCTTTGACGGCACGCTCCTACTCGCGGCGCAGCTCGTCGCGCTTTTCCTTGACGCGGCCCCAGCGCTCCGCCTCGGGCAGGGCGTCCTTCTTCTCGACGATGGCCGGCCACAGGGCGGCCAGCTCGGCGTTGAGGGCGATGTACTCCTGCTGGCCGTCCGGCACCTCCTCCTCGGCGTAGATCGCGTCGACGGGGCATTCCGGCATGCAGAGCGTGCAGTCGATGCACTCGTTCGGGTCGATGACCAGGAAATTCGGCCCCTCGCGGAAGGCGTCGACGGGGCAGACGTCGACGCAGTCGGTGTGCTTGCACTGGATGCAGGCTTCAGTGACGACGTAGGTCATGGCGGGTTTCCTTTCACGCGGCGGCCCCGGCCGGATGCAGCGTCACCTTGGCCACCACCGGGCAGTCGCCGCCGGGCGCGCAGGGCTCCGCCGCCTTCTTCACGGCGATGGCCGACCAGCGCTTGCGGGTCGGCGCGTCGACGGCGCCGAGGTTGGCCGCCGTCGGCGGGATCGGCTTGCCTTCGGCGAGCAGCTTCTCGGCGCGGCGCAAGCCGAGCAGCGCCGCGCCCATGGCGCCGTTCAACTGGCCGAGCCCGTTCGGCGCAATGTTGAACTTGCCCTTCAGGTTGTCCTCGAGCGCCTTGATCATCGCCACGTTGTGCGTCATGCCGCCGGTCAGCATGTAGCCGGCTTCGAGGCCGACGCGGCGCATCAGCTGCACGGCGCGCCCGCCCAGCGCCACCATGGCGCCCATCATGATGTCCTCCGCCGGCACGCCGTTGGCGAGGTGGTTGATGACCTCGGATTCGGCGAACACCGCGCAGACGCTGCTGACTTCCACGGGCTTGGTCGCGCGTAGTGCGTAAGGGCCGATGTCGGCGGTGGTGAGGCCCAGGTAGCGCGCCGTCTTCTCGAGGAAGGCGCCGGTGCCGGCGGCGCACTTGTCGTTGAGGCGGAAGGCGCGCACGCGGCCGTCGCCGTCCACGCGGACGGCCTTGATGTCCTGGCCGCCGATGTCGAGGAGGGTGCGCGTGTCGGGGAAGAGATGCGCCGCCGCATGGGCGTGGGCGGTGAGCTCGGTCACCTGGGTGTGGCGAAAGGCCACCGTGTGGCGGCCGTAGCCGGTCGCCGCGACGTAGGTGACGTCCTCGCGGGCGACGCCGGCATTCTTCAGCAGTTCCTCGAAGACGCCCTCGGAGGCCTGGTTGAGCTTGAAGCCGGTGCGGCGCACCGCCTGGCCGACGACCTTGCGCTCGCCGTCGATGAGGATGGCCTTGGAATAGGTGGATCCGATGTCGATGCCTGCAACGTACATGATCAAGCCTCCTCTGCCATGGCGAGGGCGGGCTGCGCCGCTGCGCCGAACATGCGGTCGTGGGAAAACAGCGCGGCGCCCAGCGCGCCGCAGAAATGCGCGTCCTGGCTGACGTTGATGCGCATGCCGATCAGCTCCTCGATCAGCCTGACCATCGCCACGTTGCGGCTGACGCCGCCGGTGAAGGTCACTTCCGGCTCGATGCCGACGCGCCGCGCCAGCGACACGCAGCGGCTGGCGATGGCCTGGTGCACGCCCATCAGCACGTCCTCGGAAGGAATGCCCTTGGCGAGGTGGCTGATGATCTCCGACTCGGCGAACACCGTGCAGGTGGTCGTGATGCGCACCGGGTTGCTCGACTTCATCGCCAGCGGGCCCAGCTCGGCGAGGGGCATCTCGAGGGCGTAGGAGGCGGCGCCGAGGAAGCGCCCGGTGCCGGCCGCGCACTTGTCGTTCATGGTGAAGTCCTCGACCTTGCCGTCGGCGCCGACGCGGATGGCCTTGGTGTCCTGGCCGCCGATGTCGATCACCGTGCGCGTCGTCGGGAACAGCGAGACCGCGCCGCGCGCGTGGCAGCTGATCTCCGTCACCTGCTCGCGGCCGAAGGTGACCTTGTAGCGGCCGTAGCCGGTGCCGGCGACCCAGACGACGTCGCCCTCGGCAATGCCGGCGTTGTCGAGCGCGGCGCGGAAGGCGTCCTGCGCCACCGTCACCATGCTGGTCTCCATGTCGAGCAGCGCGCGCCCGACGATGGCCTTGTTTTCGTCGATGATGATCGCCTTGGTCTGCGTCGATCCGACGTCCACTCCTGCAACGTATTTCATCGTGTCCTCCTTAAGCGACAACCGTCTTGCGGGCCAGGGGCGCGCCGCCGCCGCGCTGGTGCAGCGCCTCGAAGAAGGCGTCGACGCGGTTCTTGATCTGGGCGTCCGACCAGTAGCGCGGGTCGATCAGGTCGGACTCGATGTAGAGCGTCGGCACCTCGAGACGCCTGTTGATGAACTCGCGCGTGTCGGCCATGCCGGACGAGACGAAGCGGCAGCTCTTGATGCCGTGGAAGACGACGCCGTCCACCGCGTAGTCCTTGATCTGCTGCGCCAGGCGCTCGTGGGCGAAGAACTGGTTGGACAGGCCGCGCTGCGCCGCCAGCGCCGTCACCTCGGCCAGGCTCTCGAGCGGGCGCGAGGTGTCGTAGCGCAGCTCGGTGGCGTCCATGCCGCCGGCGGCGAAGGTGAGGTAGTCGGAGTAGGCGAAGACGCCGCCCCAGGTCTCGAACAGCTCGACCAGGCGGCGCATCGAGACGTAGCAGGGCGTGCCGGAGAAGAGCAGGCGGAAGCGCTCCTCGGCCACGCGGCCCTCGCCGCGGCCGACCTTGGCCTTGAGGTGCGCTTCGAGCCGGCGCATGAACTCCACGCCCTCCTCGGTGCCGCGATGCACGTTCATGATGCCGATGAAGGTGAGGCCGTCGAGCATGGCGTTGAAGGGCGCCGGGCACTGGCGGTTGAGCGCCATGACGTTGTTCCAGTGGTCGACCATCTTGTTCACGCGCGCTTCCACCTCGGCCAGTTTGTCCATGTCGAAGCGCCTGCCGGTGATGCGCTCGCACCGGGCGATCAGCTCCTTGAACTGCGCCTCGACCCAGCGCGCGTCGGCGGCGTGCTGGGCGTCGCCCGGGCGCACCTGCCAGCCGGCGGCGCGCTGGCCGGGCAGGTCGAGCACGAAGGTCGGCGTCTTCAGCCAGCGCTCCCAGATCTCGGCCCACTTGATGAAGGTGCCGCACATGTTCGAGGCCACCGCCAGGCTGGCCTTCGGGATGAGCCCGGCCGGGTGCTCGTTCTCCTTGAGGATCAGGCCGACGTCGGCCTTGACGTAGGAGCAGACGTCGGGCGACATGCCGTAGTCCTCGGACAGGCGGATGTATTCCTCGGAGGCCTTGCGCACGCCGGTCTGCAGCGAGTTGATCTCGGGGAAGACCAGCTCGAAGTCGAAGGCGCGCAGGATCTCGACGGCGTTGCCCATGACGAAGACGTTGGCCACGGCGGCGTTGCGCGCGTTGGCCGTCTCCAGCTGGGCGTACCACTCCTTGATCAGGCGCTGGCCCTCGGCGCGGGGATCGAAGTCGTCGGCGGCCGCCGGGGCGGGATGCTGCAGGGTTGCGGTGCTCATGTCTCTCTCCTTTTCTTATGCGAGGGCGAACAGCAGGGATTCGGCGAAGGTCTCCACCTGCATGGCCATCTGCTCGAACGAGGTCATCTTTTCCTCGAACTCGAGCACCAGGTAGGGGATGTTCTCGGCGTCGAGGTGCTTGGACCAGGCGAGCTGCTCGTCGAGGCCGGGCTCGCAGAACTTCGCCGCGGTGAGGATGGCGGCGTCGGCCTTCGACTTCTTCAGCATGTCCATCAGGTAGTCTTCCTTCATCTTGCGCGCGTCGTGCTGCACCGGGCTGGCGTCGGAGCGCTCGACGTAACTCTCGGCGAGCGCCCAGATCGGGTCGCCCGTCTCGGGCACGTCGTCGGTGAGCCAGCGCAGGCCGACGAGGATGTCGTCGTCCACCACGTAGCAGGCCTCGTCGATGGCCTCCAGCATCTCCAGGGGCGGCTGCTCGCAGAAGCCGCCGACGAAGACCACGCGCGGCTTGTCCTGCGCCGGCAGGCTGCGGTGGCGGATGGCGTCGAGCGCCCGCGCCAGCAGCGCGTTGTGCTCCTCGCAGGGCATGCGCGTGCGCGCGCGCAGCAGCAGGTAGGACTCGGTGCAGCTCACCTTCCACGGCTCGTCGCGGCGGATGCGGTAGAGCTCGCGCAGCAGGCGGCGGTTGACGTTGTAGCTGCGGATGCTGTTGCGCAGCGCCTCGTCGTCGATGGCGCGGCCGGTCTTCTTCTCGAGGTCGGCGCGCAGGCGCTGGTACTCGGCGGCGATGTAGCGCGCCGCGCCCGGCGTGTTCACGTTCTGTGGCAGGTAGAGGATCTGCGCCAGCTGGTCCGGCAGGTTGCGCGACCAGATGCCGGCGAGGTGCTTGGCCGCGTCGCAGATCGGATGGGTGACGAAGCCCGTCATCCCCTGCAGGGTGCCGTTGAGGCCCAGCTCGGTGGTCGAGCGGCAGATCGAGCAGACGAAGGAACCCATGCGCGCGTCGGCGTGCTTCATCTCCAGCTTGTTCCCGCCGCCGAGGATGTTCACCGGCAGCAGGCCGGCCGCATGGGCGATCTCTTCGGGAAAGTACACCGGAAAGTGGCCGAGGGTGCCGCTGAAGCCCTCGGGCAGTTCGTCCTGGCTGGGGATGGCGTTCTCGCGGGCCGCCGCGTTACAGCGTTCAAGGACGTTCGAGAGCTCGATCTCGTGATCGTAGGGAACGGGTGCATTCATAGCTCGCCTCCTTTGGCTGAATGAGTAATGTATTTTTATGCACGTTTTACATCGCTCATGAACTATGAAGCATTGATTCTGGTCAATTACCGACTATTTTAGTCAGTAAATAACTTTATTATGCGTATTGTTATATATAAATGCATTTTAATGCACTGTACAAACCATGCACGGGTCGAAGGAGCGCACGACATGCTGGACGGCGACATTGCCCTCGCCCGCCGGCGTACCGACCAGCGCCTGTTCGAGCGGGCCGGGCGTGCCGTCGCTGTCGCGCGGCGAGAAATTCCAGGTGGTGGGCGAAACAATCTGGTAATTGGCGATGCGGCCGTTCTCGACCGTCAGCCAGTGGCCGAGGCTGCCGCGCGCCGCTTCCACCATCCCGGCACCGGCACCCTCGTGCGGCAACTCGCCCTGCGCGCAGAACGGCTCGCCGGGCACGAGCTGCTGCACCCACCTTTCCATCTCGGACAGGATCACGGCGATTTCCAGCAGGCGCGCCACGACGCGACTCTTCACGTTGCCGCCGCCGTGCTGGATGAGGTCGCGCGCCAGCGGATGGCCGTTTACCACCTGGCGCGCCAGGGCGCCGGTCTCCATCGGCAGGCCGGCCAGGCGCGGTGCCTTGCACCAGGTGTAGCCGGCCGCCTTCTCGTCCTGCGGCCTTGTGACGCCCTGCGCCGGGTGGCGCGTCCCGCCGTCGAGCCAGGCGTGGCTGATGTCCTCGGCGATGGCCTGCGCGTCGAGGGCCTGCAGCCGGCCGTCCCAGACGCCGCCCTGCAGGAACTGACTTTCCGCCTGCGGATAGTTGCCGTAGCTCATGAAGCGACCGATGCCGCGGCCGAGTCGCTCCAGCGCGAGATCGTCGGCGATCGCAAGGAAGGCGCCGAGGTCGCCGCGCGGCTTCTCGCCGGCCCAGCGCGCCAGCGCCGCAGCCGAGTCGAGCGCGGCCACGGCTTCGAGTTCGTCGCCGAACAGCACCGTCTCGACATGGCGGCGGAAGTCGCGCAGCAGGGCGAACAGGCGGATCTTCTCCGAGGCCTCCAGCGCGCGCGCGACGCCGCCGGGCTGGAGCGCCAGGCTGTGCGGCCACTTGCCGGCCAGGGTGGCCATGGCAGAGAGGAAGGCCGTGCGTGCGGGCATGATCTCCGCCGCGGCGGCGCCGCGCACGGCGCGGAAGCGCGCCGCGGCCGCCTCGTGCCAGGGACGGCCGGCGTATTCGGCGCGGGCGAAGTCCGGCATGAAGAAGAGGTAGAAGTGCGTGAAGTGGTCGGCGACGTTCTCGACGGCGTGGGCGAGGTTCCTCGTGATGCGGCCGTTCGGCGCAGGCTGAAGGCCCATGGCGTCGGCCAGCGCGGATGCGGCGGCCATTGACTGCGACACCGAGCAGATGCCGCAGATGCGCGGCGCGAACATCAGCGCATCCATCGGATGCTTGCCGCGCAGGATCTGCTCGAAGCCGCGGTAGAGCGGCGAGCCGGCCCAGGCCTCGGCCACGGCACCGTCCTTCACCTCCAGCGTCACCTCGAGGTCGCCCTCGACGCGATTGAAGGGGCCGACGACGATTCTGGTCACTTCAGGCCTGTTTTCTTGGCGGCGGGAACGACCACCTGGTGATCGGCCACGGCGTTGTCGCGCACGCGCTTCGGCGTCGCCGACTTCGACAGCGCGGCCAGCGCGACGAACCAGGCCTTGGGCATGTCGGTCGGCAGGCCGATGGGGATGCCGGCCAGCTTCGGCGTCTCGTGGAAGGGATGGCCCGGCTCCTCGAAGCCCGGCTCGGTGCAGGAGATGCACGGCGCGCCGCCGCGCGCGCAGGAGCCGCCGCCGTTCCACAGGCGGATGTTGCAGTCGGCGTGGGCCTGCGTGCCCTTGCAGCCCAGGTTCTCCATCAGGCAGCCGAGGTCGGAGGGCTTGTGCGCGCTGGCCTTGAACTCGTAGTACTCGTTGCGCGTGCAGCCGTGGTGCACCAGGTGGTCGGCGAAGAAGCGCGGGCGGTTGAGCGTGTCGAGGTCCTGCATGCCGAAGGCGCCCAGCGCCAGCGCCGTCAGCGTCTCGGTGATCCAGTCCGGGTGGCAGGGGCAGCCGGCGATGTTGATGACGGGCAGGCCGCCGCGGCTCTTCCAGTTCGCGCCGAGCAGGCCGCCGGGCTGGTCGGCTTCGTACTGCAGGCCGCAGGCGTCGGTGACGTTTTCGCCCGCCGCCGCCACGCCGCCCCAGGCGGCGCAGCTGCCGATGGCGAGCGTATGGCGCGCCACGCCGGCGAGTTTCTTCACCCATTCGCTCATGGGAACGCCGCTGCCGGCATGACGATGGAAGCGCCCGGTGCCGCGCGGCCCGCGCAGCAGCGCGCCCTCGACGCACAGCGCGTCGAGCGCGACTTCGCCGGAGAGGCACTGCTCGAAAATGCGCATCACCTCCCCGCCGCTCGCCTCCGACAGGCTCGGGTGCCAGAGGATGCGGATGCCCACCGCATCGAGCGCACCGACGAGGTCGCGCGCGCCCGAGCAGAGCAGCGACATGCTGCAGCCGCCGCAGCCGGCCGATTGCAGCCAGAGCAGTTTGAAGGTGGACTTCATCTCGAAGAAGCCGGGTTCATGCGCGCCGTTCATGGAGCCGAGCTTGCCGTGTAACGACGCGACAGGCAAGCGGGCCGGTCAAATGCTTTCCAAATTCCATGCCAACCGGAGCCGCTTGTTGAATCAGGGGCTTGCCACGACAGCCGGGCCGGCCGTCGGACGCCTCGCAGCCGCAATGCAAGCGGCATCGGAAGGCCGCATTGCAGCGCCGCATTGCTATAATCCGCCCCCTCATGAACGCACCCAACTACCCCGCCGACCTGCTGCGCGACGTGCAGCGGCGGCGCACCTTCGCCATCATTTCCCACCCCGACGCGGGCAAGACCACGCTGACGGAAAAGCTGCTGCTGTTCGGCGGCGCCATCCAGATGGCCGGCACGGTGAAGGCGAGAAAGAGCGCGCGCCACGCCACCTCCGACTGGATGGAGGTCGAGAAGCAGCGCGGCATCTCGGTCACCAGCTCGGTGATGCAGTTCGACTACGGCGGCCACACCATCAACCTGCTCGACACGCCGGGCCACCAGGACTTCTCCGAGGACACCTACCGCGTGCTCACCGCCGTCGACGCCGCGGTGATGGTGGTCGACGCGGCGAAGGGCGTCGAGGCGCAGACCATCAAGCTGCTGGAAGTCTGCCGCCTGCGCAACACGCCGATCATCACCTTCGTGAACAAGCTCGACCGCGAGGTGCGCGAGCCGATGGAACTGCTGCAGGAGATCGAGTCGGTGCTGAAGATCGACTGCGCGCCGATCAGCTGGCCGGTAGGCCAAGGCAAGACCTTCCGCGGCGTCTGGCACCTGCTGCACGAGCAGCTGATGCGCTTCAAGCCGGGCGAGGAGCATGCCGGCGGCGAAACCGAGCTGATCGAGGGATTGAACAACCCGAAGCTCGACGAACTCTTCCCGCTCGAGATCGCCCAGCTGCGCGAGGACGTCGAGCTGATCCAGGGCGCCAGCCACCCCTTCGACATCACCGCCTTCCTCGCCGGCACGCAGACGCCGGTGTTCTTCGGCTCCGGCATCAACAACTTCGGCGTGCGCGAGATCCTGCAGGCGCTGGTCGAGTGGGCGCCGCCGCCGCAGCCGCGCGACGGCGGCACGCGCCTGGTGCAGCCGGCGGAGGCGCCATTCACCGGCTTCGTCTTCAAGATCCAGGCCAACATGGACCCGAAGCACCGCGACCGCATCGCCTTCTTCCGCGTCTGCTCGGGCCGCTACACGCCCGGCATGAAAGTCAGCCACCGCAGGACGGCGAAGGAAATCAAGCTCGCCAACGCGCTCACCTTCATGGCCAACGAGCGCGTGGCGAGCGAGGACGCCGTCGCCGGCGACATCATCGGCATCCACAACCACGGCCAGCTGCAGATCGGCGACACCCTGACCTGCGGCGAGGCGCTCGGCTTCAAGGGCATCCCCTACTTCGCGCCGGAACTGTTCCGCGTCGCGCGGCCGCGCGACCCCTTCAAGTCGAAGCAGCTGGAAAAGGGTCTGCAGGAACTCGGCGAGGAAGGCGCCATCCAGGTGTTCCAGGCGGCGGTCGGCAACGCCCTGCTGCTCGGCGCCGTCGGCGTGCTGCAGTTCGAGATCGTCGCCCAGCGCCTCGCCACCGAGTACAAGGTCGACGCCCTCTACGACGCCGCCGGCATCTCGACGGCGCGCTGGCTCACCTACCCCGACGAGGCGACGCGGCGCGACTTCGAGCGCGAGCAGGCCGCCGCGCTGGCCAGCGACGTCGACGGCAACCCGGTCTTCCTCGCCACCAACAAGTACAACCTGCAGGTCACCCAGGAGCGCTGGCCGAAGGTCGGCTTCCACACCACGCGCGAGCACGGCCAGCGTCTGTAGTGCTCCCTCTCCCCGACACGGCGGCAGGCCGCGGCCCGCACAGCCGCGGAAAATCACTTACTTGTAAATTCCAAGTATCCACTTTAGAATTTACAGCATGAACGACCGTCACCTGACCGCCTTCGTCGCCACGCTCCTGCGTCACTTTCCCTGCGTGGCGGTGGTCGGCGTGCGCCAGTCCGGCAAGACGACCCTGCTGGGCATGCTGCCGGGCGCGTGGCGCCGCTTCGACATGGAAAGCGCGGCGGACCGCCAGCAGGCGCTGGCCGATCCCGATCTGTTCCTGCGCCTCCATGCCGGCGGCGTGCTCATCGACGAGGCGCAACTGGCGCCCGCCCTGTTCCCGGCCCTGCGCGTGGCCATCGACCGGGACCGCGCGGCCAAGGGGCGTTTCGTGCTCTCCGGGTCGAGCTCGCCGGAACTCGCGAAAAGCATCGCCGAGACGCTGGCCGGCCGCATCGGGCTGGCGGAACTGGCGCCATTGACGCCGGCGGAAGCCTGGCGCCTGCCCCCGTCGAAGCTGTATGGCCTGCTGGCCAAGGGCGCGCCGGCGGCGGACATCCTGAAGGCGGGCGAGCCGCGCCTGTCGCTGCGCCAGCTGCTGGAATCCTGGTTCCATGGCGGCTATCCGGAGCCCTGGCTGTCCGGCGACGAGGAGTTCCGCCGGCTGTGGCATCGCAACTACCTGGACACCTGGCTGCTGCGCGACATCGCCGCGCTGTTCCCCAACCTCAACCGCGACCGCTACCGGCAGTTCATCCAGCTGCTGAGCCACCTCTCGGGCAGCATCCTCAACAATGCGGAGATCGCCCGCACGCTCGGCGTCTCCGAGCCGACGGTGCGCGACTGGCTGGCGATCGCGCACGGCACCTTCCTGTGGCGGCAGGTGCCGGCGTGGGACCGCTCGCCGCACAAGCAGCTGGTGCGCCATCCCAAGGGCTACCTGCGCGATTCCGGCCTGCTGCACCGCCTGCTGCAAGTCGCGGACGCCGATGCGCTGGCGACGCACCCGATGAACGGCCGCTCCTGGGAAGGCATGGTGGTGGAAACCCTGCTGCGCGGCTTCGGCAACGCCGGCATCCGCATGAACCCCTTCCACTACCGCACGCGCGGCGGCGCGGAAATCGACCTGATCCTCGACGGCGAGGCCGGCATCCTGCCCGTCGAGATCAAGCTCGGCAGCCAGGCCGACCCGCGCGCCTTGCGCGCCCTGCGCGAATTCGTCGCCATGCACGACTGCCGCCTCGGCCTGGTGATTGACAATGGCGAGAAGCCGCGCCGCCTCGACGAGCGGATCGTTTCGCTGCCGGCGGCCTCCCTCTGAGGCGGGCGGCTTGCGCACCGCGCACGCGCGCGGCCAGCGCACGGCATATCCGCAGGAAAAGTCAGTCCCCGCAATACGGCGCCCCGGGCTGACCGGCCCGCCTCCGGCTTTGTTTGCACCCAGGCCGTTTTAAGGCAGAATTGTTTCGCCATGCTTCGCGACCCCGACACCGTTCAAATCGTCACTCACCTCGTTGCTGCCTTGATTGCGGGCGGCATCATCGGGCTGGAGCGGAGCTATCACGGGCGCCCCGCCGGCTTCCGCACGCATGCGCTGGTCTGCCTGGCCTCGAGCCTGCTGATGCTGGTTACGCTGTACCAGGGAAAATGGCTGCCCGGCATTCCGCTCGAGGCAGTGCGCACCGATCCCACGCGAATGGCGCAGGGCATCATGACCGGCATCGGCTTTCTGGGCGCCGGGGTCATCTTCAAGGAGGGACTGTCGGTTCGCGGCCTCACCACGGCCGCCTCGATCTGGATCACGGCCGCGATCGGCATACTGATGGGCGTCGGCTTTTATCTGCCGGCCATTCTGGCCACCCTCCTTACGCTCGCCACCCTGTCGTTTTTTCGCTGGATCGAAGCCAGGATTCCTTCCCACTTTTACGCTCACCACTTCGTTCGCTTCGATCGCGACAAGGTCATGCCGGAGCAGGCACTGAAGGACTTTCTGGGCGCCCTCGGCTTTACAGTTGCCAACATGAGCCACCGCCTATCCGACGACGGGCTGAATTTCGAATACCGCATGGTGATCCGCACAACCAATCCGCAGAATCTGTCCGAGCTGGCGGTGGCGCTGCGTGAATTGAAGACCGTGCGGGCCTTCCGCATTTCCCCGACCGGCGATTGACGCCCGGCAGCGGGAATCGGGATGGGAGCGGTCGGTAAACCTGACCGATCTCCTCACGCCACCCGGCATGCGGGTCCGCACCGGGCGGTTCGAGAAGTTGAGGTCATGACAGACGTAGCACGCCGAGTTTGTCCGGACAAGACAGCACAGCCTTGAACGCGAAGAACAAAGCCGTCATCGCCGCTACCCGCGCGCCGCATTGACGCCGAGCCTCGTCACGGGAGAACCCTTATGGAAAAACCTGCCTGCATCCTCGTCGCTACCGATCTGTCCGCGCACGCCGGCCGCGCCGAAACGCGTGCCGCTATGCTGGCGCAGTCGATGGGCGCCGGCAAGCTGGTGCTGCTGCACGTGGTGCCGCGCCTGCCGCTGGAGGCGTTCACGAACATCCTCGAGCGCACACCGCTGGAGACGGAACAGAGGCTGCTCGATGCCGCCCGCGCCGCGCTGGAGGAACGGGCAAAGCGCCTCGGCACGCAATATGCCATCACCACCGAAACCGCCGTACGCATCGGGCGTGCCCACCTCGGGATCGCCGAAGAGGCCGATGCCCGCGATGCCGGGCTGGTGGTGGTCGGCGGTTACGGTGCAGACCTGGTGCGCGAGCTGTTCCTCGGTGCTACCGCCGAGAAGGTGCTGCGACGGAGTCTGCGTCCGGTGCTGATCGTCAAGCAGGAGCCGGCCGCAGCCTACCGGCGCCTGCTGGTCCCGGTGGACTTCTCGCCCTCCTCGACCCGCGCCCTCGACTGGGCGCAGGCGGTGTCCCGCGGGGCCGAAGTCACCGTCGCCCACATCTACGAAGCGCCCTACGAAAGCACGCTGCGCTACGCCAGCGTCGAGAACAGGGTGCTAGAGGCCTACCAGGCCGCCGCGCGCCGCCAGGCGCAGGAAACGATGCGCGGCCTTCTCGAGCCGCGCCGTGCCGCCGGTACCGACTTTCTCCAGCGCATGCTGCACGGCCATCCTGCCGCCGGCATCCGCGAGCTGGCCGAGGAAATGCGCCCCGATCTCATCGTGATGGGCAAGCACGGCCAGTCCGAGCTCGAGGAACTGCTGCTCGGCAGCGTCACCAAGCACGTGCTGTTCGAGACGCACTGCGACATGCTGGTGGCGCCGGAACGCTAGATGCAGGCGGCGAACGAACTGCTCTTCGTCGGCGCACTGCTCTTCGTCGCCGCCGTCCTCGTCAGCGCCTGGGCCTTCCGCGTCGGCGCCCCGCTGCTGCTTGTGTTCCTCGTCGTCGGCATGCTGGCCGGCGAGGAGGGGCCGGGCGGCATCCGCTTCGACGACTTCCGCGCCACCTACATCGTCGGCAACATCGCCCTGGCGGTGATCCTCTTCGACGGCGGCCTGCGCACGCGCGTCACCAGCTTCGCGCTCGGCTTCAGGCCGGCCATGTCGCTCGCCACGCTCGGCGTCGTCGTCACCGCCGCCATCACCGGCGCCATCGCCGCCTGGGCGCTCGGCCTGAGCCTGCTGCAGGGCCTGCTGATCGGCGCCATCGTCGGCTCCACCGACGCCGCCGCCGTCTTCTCGCTGCTGCGCAACCAGGGCATCGGCCTCAAGCAGCGCGTGGCGACGGTGCTGGAGATCGAATCCGGCAGCAACGACCCGATGGCGATCTTCCTCACCGTGGCCCTGGTGGCATTGCTGGCGAGCGGCGAGGCGCCGTCGTGGCAGATCGGCGTCTTCTTCGTCCAGCAGATGGGGCTGGGCCTCGTCGCCGGCTATGCCGGCGGCCGCCTGCTCGCCTGGGGCATCAACCGCATCCGTCTCGCCGAGGGCCTCTACCCGCTGCTCACGCTGGCCGGCGGGCTGTTCGTCTTCGGCGCCACCGCCTACGCCGGCGGCAGCGGCTTCCTGGCCATCTACGTCGCCGGCATCGTCCTCGGCAACCGCCCGGTGCACGCCCTGCAAGACATCCTCAGCGTGCACGACGGCCTCGCCTGGCTGGCGCAGATCGTGATGTTTCTCGTGCTCGGCCTGCTCGCCACGCCGAGCGAGCTGCTCGCGGTGGCGCCGGCGGCGCTGCTGGTGGCCGCCGGCATGATCCTCGTCGCGCGGCCGGTGGCGGTGTGGCTGTCGCTGCTGCTCTACCGCGCCCCGGTGGCGGAGAAGCTGTTCATCTCCTGGGTCGGCCTGCGCGGCGCGGTGCCGGTCGTGCTGGCGCTGTTCCCGCTGATGGCCGGTCTGGATCAGGCGCGTCTCTACTTCGACGTCGCCTTCTTCGTCGTGCTCGTCTCGCTGGTCTGCCAGGGGTGGACCATCACGCCGCTGGCGCGGCTGCTCAAGCTGGAACTGCCGCCCGCCTTCGAGGCGCGCCAGCGCGTGGCGCTCGACATCGGCGGCGACAAGGGCTTCGAGCTGGTCGGCTACCAGGTGCCGGAATGGAGCCCGCTCAACGGCGCCGGGGCGGACGAGCTGGATCTGGCGCCCGGCGAGCGCATCGTCGCCGCCTTCCGCGGCGACCAGCCGCTCGAGCCGCCCGAGGCGGCGCGCTTCGCCGGCGGCGACATCGTCTACCTCCTCGCGCGCAGCGGGAACGTCGACGCCGTCAGCCGCCGCTTCGCCGCCCGACCGCTGCCGGAACCGCTGCTCGAACGCCGCTTCTTCGGCGACTTCGCACTCGACCCGCAGGCGCGGCTGGCGGACGTCTGCCTCGCCTACGGCATCCAGCCGCCCGCCGACCTGGCCGACCTCAGCCTGGCGGAAGTGATCGTCCGCCGCTTCAAGGGCGTCCCCGTGGTCGGCGACCGCGTCACCCTCGAAGGCATCGATCTCGTTGTCAGGCAGACGGACGGCAAGTCCATCGCCAAGGTGGGACTGGTGCTGCACCCGCCCCCGGCGAACAAGGACTGCTCATAGCAGCGCGCGCTCGGCGCGCCGCAGGTCCTCTTCCGAGCCGAACAGCACCACGGCATCGCCGGCCTCCAGCCGCGTGTCCGGCGCCGGGGACAACCGGCGCTGCCCCTGCCGCACCAGGGCCGTGACCACCACGCCGTCGAGGCCGCACTCGCCGAGGGTGCGCCCGACCGCGGCGCTCTCCGCCGACAGCAGCACCGGATGCAGGCGGTCGCCGTCCCCTGCCGGCTGACTTTCGTCGAGCCCGTTCTCGCCGCGGAAGAACTCGCGCATCAGGCGATAGCGCCCGCTGCGCTGGTCGCGCATGCGGCGCACCACGCGCGACAGCGGCACCGCCAGCAGGAGCAGCGCGTGGGAAGCGATCATCATGCCGGCCTCGAGTGTCTCCGGCACCACCTCGGTCGCGCCCGCCGCGCGCAGCTCGTCGACATGGCTCTCGTCGCGCGTGCGCACCATCACCGGCAGCTCCGGCCGCCGCCGGCGGACATGGTGCAGCACCTTGAGGGCGGCGGCCAGGTCCTCGTGGCTGACGACGACCAGGCGCGCCCGCTCGACGCCGACGGCGTCGAGGATGTCGCCCTCGGCGCTGTCGCCGTAATAGACCGGTTCGCCGGCCAGGTGCGCCTCCCGCACCCGCGCCGGATCGAGGTCGAGCGCGACGAAGGGAATGCGCTCCTCGTCGAGAAAGTGGGCGACGCCCTGGCCGATGCGGCCGAAGCCGCAGATGATGACGTGCTCGCGGAAGCCGTCCGCCGTGCGCGCATCGATGTGCAGCGGCGCCTCGTCCGGCTTCGGTGGCGCGGCGCCCGCCAGCCGGCTTGCCAGGGCGTGGTTGTAGCGGATCAGGAAAGGGGCGGCGATCATGGAAAACAGCACCGAGGTCAGCACCACCTGGCCCACCGCCGGGTCGATGCTGCCGTCGCCGAGGGCGATGGCGAGCAGCACGAAGCCGAACTCCCCGCCCACCGCCAGCAAAAGGCCGGTGCGCCAGGCCGTCAGCGCATCGAGGCCCGCCCGGCGCACGATCCAGGCCACCAGCAGCGCCTTGGCCGAAAGCAGCACGGCGGCGCCGAGCAAGGCCCAATGCCACAGCGCCGGCAGCCGCGCCGGCTCGATGAGCATGCCGATGCCGACGAAGAACAACCCGATCAGCACGTCGCGGAAGGGCCGGATGACCGACTCCACCTGATGGCGAAATTCCGTCTCGCCCAGCACCATGCCGGCGAGGAAGGCGCCGAAGGCCATCGACATGTCCAGGCTGCGCGTGATCCACGCCGCCACCAGCGAGACCAGCAGCACCGTCAGGGTGAACAGCTCCGCCGAACGCTGCGCGCTGACCAGGTGGAACAGGGGGCGCAGCAGCCAGCGCCCGCCGAAGAACACCAGCAGCAGCGCCGCCGCGGCCTTGGCCAGCGTCAGGCCGAGCGCGCCGGCCAGCGCGGCGGCGCCGAGCGCCGTGCCGAGCACCGGGATGATGACGACGAAGGGCACCGCGGTGACGTCCTGGAACACCGACATGGCGGTGCCGAGCCGGCCGTGGCGGCTGTTCTCCTCGCCCTGCTCGGTCAGCTGCTTGACGATGACGGTGGTCGATGATTGCGCGAACACCGCGCCGACGATGACGGCGGCCACCGCCGGCAGGCCGGCCAGCCAGGCGATGAAGCCGATGACGAGCGTGGTCAGCAGCACCTGGGCGGTGCCGAGGCCGAGCACCAGGTGGCGCAGGGAATAGATCTGCGGCAGGGAAAAATTCAGGCCGGTGGTAAACAGCAGGAAAACGATGCCGAACTCGGCCAGCATGCGCAAGGGTGCCGGGTCGATGACCGGCCCTGCGGTATGCGGCCCAAGCACCACCCCGGCCAGCAAGTAAGCCAGGCTGGAGGGAATGCTCAGCCGCTGGAAGACCACCACCACGACAACAGCGGTCCCGAGCAGAAGAAGCGTTTCGACGAAAAACTGGTCCATCGGGCGTTCATCACGAAAGGCTAGGCAGGCGCCGCCGTCCGGGCATCCGCGGCATTCCGCTGCAATCGGTACCCGAACTTACCAGAAATCCTGCGCACCAGCGGTCGGGGAGAAGCCCGTTGCGGCGATGCGGCAAGTCAGCGCGGCCGCAAGTACCGCCGGCGCGGCGGCCGGCCGATCACCCGCGAGAGGAAGGTGAGGAAGGCGCGCCCCGGCTCGGCGCCAGGCCCGTCCTGCCGCCGTTGGCGACGCGCTGCATGGGGGCTGCGCAGGCAGTCCTGCGCGGCCTCACTCGTTGCTGGCAAAGCCCAGCA
The DNA here is from genome assembly GCA_008933825.1 of Rhodocyclaceae bacterium. GTDB lineage: Bacteria > Pseudomonadota > Gammaproteobacteria > Burkholderiales > Rhodocyclaceae > Desulfobacillus. The sequence goes on from WBUF01000004.1 coordinate 46,564, forward strand.
GCGAGAGCAGGCTGACGAACAGATTGTAGATCGAGACGTAGAGGCTGACCGTCGCCATCACGTAGTTGGTTTCGCCGCCGTGGATGATCTGCGAGGTCTCGAACAGGATCAGGCCGGAGGCAAGCAGCATGAAGGCGGCAGAGACGGCCAGCGACAGCGCGGGCACCTCGAAGAAGATCGCCGCCAGTCCGGCGAGGAAGGCGACCAGGAGGCCGACGGCGAGAAAGCCGCCCATGAAGCCGAAGTCCTTGCGGCTGACGACGGCGTAGGCGGACAGGCCGAGGAACACCGCGCCGGTGCCGCCGAGGGCCAGCATCACCGTCTCGTGGCCGTTGGGCATCGAGAGGTAGGCGCCGAGGATCGGGCCGAGCGTGTAGCCCATGAAGCCGGTCAGGCCGAACACCGAGAGCACGCCCCAGCCGCTGTTGCGCAGCTTGGTCGTCAGGAACAGCAGGCCGAAATAGCCGACCAGCGTCAGCACGATGCCGGGGTGCGGCAGCTTGAGCGCCGCGGCGGCACCGGCGGTGGCGGCGGAAAACAGCAGCGTCATGGCGAGCAGCGCGTAGGTATTGCGCAGCACCTTGTGCGTGGCGAGCAGCGAAGGCGCCGTGCCGGCGTAGCGATCGGCCGGGATGGCGATGGCGGCGGGACGTTCGGTTCTCATGGCGAAATCCTCCTGTGTGAGAAAGCCCAACAAGTTTACGGGCCGGCGATAATCAAATAAAGTCGAATTTAATACATTGACCGTTCGATTTTACCGAAGTTTCAAGTGCGCCGCCGGGTAATCGATGATGAATCTCAAGCATTTGTTTTATTTCTGGAAAACTGCCAAGGAGGGCGGCGTCGCCCGGGCCGGCGAAGTGCTGCACGTGACGCCTCAGACCATCAGCGGCCAGATTGGCCTGCTCGAGGACAGCCTCGGCGTTGCGCTGTTCTCTCGCCAAGGGCGCGCGCTGGAGCTCACAGACGCCGGCCGGCTCGCCCTTGGCTATGCCGAGGAGATATTCTCCCTCGGCGCCGAGCTGGAGCAGGCGATCCGACACTACCCGAAAGGACGACCGGCAACCTTCCGAGTCGGCGTCTCCGACGTCGTGCCGAAGCTGCTCGCCTACCGCCTGCTCGAACCGGCCGTGGCCATCGGCGAGCCGCTGCGCATCGTCTGCCGCGAAGGACGGCTCGATCGCCTGCTCACCGAACTGGCGGTGCACCGCCTCGATCTCGTCATCGCCGACACGCCGCTGCCGGCCACGCTCGACGTGCGCGCCTACAACCATCGCCTGGCCGAGTCGGACATGAGCTTCGTCGCCGCGCCGGCGCTGGCGGCACGGGGTGCGAAGAAGTTTCCCGCCTGCCTCGCCGAACTGCCGCTGCTGGTCCCGGGCGAGGATGCCGCGGCGCGCACGAAACTGATGCGCTGGCTGGACAAGCAGCGCATCCGGCCGAAGATCGTCGGCGAATTCGACGACAGCGCCCTGATGGCGGCCTTCGGCCAGGCTGGCGTCGGCGTGTTTCCGGTGCCCAGCGTCGTCGAGGCGGAAACCCTCGCCGCCCATGGCGTCGAAGTCCTCGGCCGCAGTGCCGAAGCGCGCACGGAATACTTCGCCATTTCCGCGGAGCGCCGCGTCACGCATCCCTGCGTGCTGGCAATCACCGAGTCTGCGCGCACGCGCTTCGTGCAATAGCCAGGTTTCAAGGCACGGCGGCGCGTCCGCAGCAGACCGACAGCGCCTCGGCCAGCGCGCGGCAGCTCTCCCAGCGCGCCGACTTGCGGTGGCGCAGCGCCCTGGCGATGACGGCCTCGAGACCGGGTGTCCCGAGCTTGCGGCGTTCGCCGATGGGCGGCACCTCCCCGGGCAGGGCGCTTTCCAGGCGGGGCAGCCATTCCTCGCCCGTCAGCAGGAAAGTGCCGATGGCGCCGACGGCATACACCTCGCCGCGGATGTCGACATCGGCCGGGTCGCGGATGCGCTCGGGCGCGAGGTAGCCCAGCGTGCCGAGCAGGCTGACTTCCCGCGTCAGCTGGTCGTGGAGGGCGGGATCGAGCGCCTTGGCGAGACCGAAGTCGATCAGCTTCAGCGACACCTCGCCCTGCGCGTCACGCGCGAGAAGCAGGTTCTCCGGCTTGACGTCGCGATGCAGGATGCCGCGGTCGCAGGCGTGCTGCAGGATGCCGCAGAGGCGGATCAGCACCTCGCAGGCGAGCTGCTCGTCAAGCGGACCCTCGCGTGCGACGATGCGGTCGAGCGGCTCGCCGTCGAAGTACTCCATGGCGTAGTAGGGTCGGCCATCCTCGACGCTGCCGATCTCGTACACCGCGGCGATGTCCGGGTGGCGCAGCGAGGCGAGCAGCCTTGCTTCGCGCTCGAAGCGCTGCTGGATTTCCTCGCGCTGGCCGCCCTTGACGATCTTCACCGCGGCCGGACGCCCCAGCCGCTCGTGCGTGCCGAGGAAGACCTCGGCCATGCCGCCCTCGCCGAGCTTGCGCTCGATGCGATAGGCGCCGACGCTCTGCCCGCTCTTCACCGGCACCACGCGGCGCCAGAGGATGCCCGGCAGCATCGGCCCGAGGAACAGCGCCACCGCCAGTGTCAGCACCATCACGACCAACTGCGTGTTGAGGATGGCGATCGTCCGGTAGGCTTCCGCCTCGCCGATCTCTACGGCGAGGCCGAGATTGTGTTCGTCCAGCCACTGCCAGGCGCCGATGACGGAATCGCCCAGGTAGTTGCGGTAGGGCGTGAGGAGGATGCCTTTCTTCTCGCCGCCGGCTGCCGCAGCGGCCTGCAGCGCCCGCGCTGCCAGTTCGGTCGGCCGGCTCGTGGCAGCGTGAATGCCCTGCCCGCTTTCCGGCTGATGCAGCATGATCCTGCCGAGCGCGGCCTGTCCGGATGCCAGCAGGCCGGCTGCCCTCAGCCGCTCTTCGAAGCGGCTGTTCGACACCATCCTGCCCGCTGCGTCGAAGGCGTAGGCCTCGCCCGTCGCGCCCGGGCGGGTGAGTTCGAGCCGATACGCGAATCCCCGCGCCGCATAGCGGCCAAGGCACAGCACGGCGATAACCCGCCCCGCCTCGTCGCGCACAGGCGCCGTCGCCCAGGCAATAGCCGTGTCGGGATTGGCGACCGACGGCCCGGAGAGGCGCTCCGCTTCGAACACCGGCCCGATGAACACCTGCCCGCCGCGGAAGGCCGGCGCAAGCCGTTCGCGAAAGACCGGCGCCAGCGAGCGGCCGATGTACTCCGGCACCAGGGAGGCCAGCAGCACGCCGTCCGCGCCGACGACGTTGGCCAGCGCCAGGTTGCGCTCTTCGAGGGCCGGCGCCAGGCGCTTGAGCAGTTCGCCGTGCAGGCGCCGCGCGGCGGGCTCGTTGCGGGCCTGTGCGACGAGTTCGCGCACCAGGCGGCGCAGCTCGGCGTCCTCCGCCCACTGCCGCGCGTCCTCCTTGCGCGCCGAAATCCAGAACTGCACCAGCTCCACCTGTGTCGCCAGCAGACCGCCCAGATACTGCCGTCGCGCCTCCTTCACGGTGGCCTGCACGCTGAGGAAGGCCCAGACGGCCGCCGCCGCCGCGACGAAGGCGACGAGGATGGCGATCAGGGTGTTGCGCCGCGTGAACTCCGAGAGCCAGCGAAAGGCGAGGTGGCGCATCGCAGTGGGAATGCGTTACGGCCGCGCCGCCGCGAGGAAGGCCTCGAGGATCGGCGCGCAGTCGAGCAGGTCCGGGCCGGCCTGATGGTGGAACTCGGGATGCCACTGTACGCCGAAGGCGAAGCCGCGGCCCGTGCCGCGTAACGCCTCGACCACGCCGTCCTGCGAACTCGCCTCGACGACCAGGTCGCGGCCGAGGCGGTTGACGGCCTGATGGTGGATCGACACGACCTGCCCGCCCGCCGCATCGCCGAACCAGCGCGCCAGCTGCCCCTTCTCGACAAACGCGACGGCATGGGCGTTGCGGTCGTAGGCCGCGCTCTCGTGCGCCACCGGTCCGGGGCACTGCGTCGGCAGATCCTGGAAGAGCGAGCCGCCGAGGGCGACGTTGATGAGCTGCATGCCGCGGCAGATGCCGAGCACGGGCTTCCTCGCCTCCATGAACTCGTGCAGCAGCTCCAGTTCGTAGGCGTCGCGCACCGGGTCGCCGGACCACTCCGGGCGCAGCGGCGTCTCGCCGTAGGCGCGCGGGCTGACATCGGCGCCGCCCTGCAGGATCAGGCCGTCGAGGTTCTCCGCGTAGTCGCGCAGGCGGATGTTGCTGCGCATGAGGATGCCGTCCTGCACCACCGAGGGCACCATCAGCAGCAGCACGCCGCGCGCCATCACCCACTGCGCGACCGACTGCTCGAGCACCTGCAGGGTCTTGCTGCGGATGCCCCGGCCATCCGGTTCGGGATGAAAGATCCGCGCCGACAGGCCGATACGGACGGGACGTCGCGTGCCGATCATGTTGCCACCCCCTTGCGAAACTTGCGCACCGCCGCGTCCACCATGCCCTCCACGCCGCCCGACTCGGCATGCTGCCGCCGCAGGAAGCTCGCATGGTTGCCTTCGCCGGCGGCCACCCGATAGAGCTCGTCGAGCGCGGCGCGGCTGTCCAGTGCGGCAGCATGCGGCTCGAGCCGGCGCAGCGTTGCCAGGATATCCTCGCGCAGAGGCAGCGACTCGTTGGTCTTCGGAAGCACCAGCATGCCATCGAGGCCGAAGCGGCAGGCCTGAAAGCGGTTGTAGTTGTAGACCAGATAGTCGTCCTCGGCCGGCGGCGCCGCGTCGCGCGCCTGGAGCATGCGGCACAGCGCCTGCAGGTAGCAGGCCAGCGCCGCGGCGCGTTCCACCGTCAGCGGCGTGTCGCAGACGCGCAGCTCGATGGTGCCGTACTCCGGCTTGGGGCGGATGTCCCAGTAGAAGTCCTTCATGCTCTTCACCACGCCGGTCTTTTCCATCTTGGAGAAGTAGTCGCGCTCGAAATCCTCCCATTTCAGCAGGAAGGGCGCCCGTCCGGAGAGCGGGAAGGCAAACACGGAATTCAGTCGCGCCGAATCGAACAGCGTGTCCACACCCTGGAAGAAGGGCGACGAGGCCGACAGGGCGATGAAGTGCGGCAGGTAGCGGTTCAGCGCGTGCAGCAGGTAGAGCGCCTCGTCGGCAGAGTTGCAGCCGATGTGCACATGCTGGCCGAACACGGTGAACTGCTTGGCGAGATAGCCGTAGAGGGCCGACAGTTCCCTGAAGCGCGGCTTCGAAAAAATGCGCTGGTGGAACCAGCGCTGGAACGGATGGGTGCCGCCGCCGCACAGGCCGACGTTGAGCCGGTCCCCCGCCGCCACCAGCGCGCCGCGCATTTGCCGCAATTGCCCAAGCAACGCATCGTGGCGCGTGTGCACGTCGGTGGACACCTCGATCATGCTCTCCGTCATCTCCGGCTTGACGTCGCCGGGAAAGTGCCCGCGCGAGAGCAGGTGCAGCAGGTCGCTCGCCGAGGAGGACAGGTCGAAATCGGACGGATTGACGAGCTGCAGCTCCAGTTCCACCCCCATGGTGAGGGCCTCGGCGGCCTTGAAGGGATCGAGCGGCACGGTCAGCCCTCTTCCCTGCGCTGCGTCTCGCCGGCCCACACCAGCGCCCAGCGGGTCAGCAGCGGACCGAGCACCTCGAGCAGGAGCACCACCGCCATCACGCCGGCCACCTGGTCGAGCAGATCCAGCTTCAGATGCCGCGTCTGCTCCAGCAGAAGGACTGTAAACGCCGATAGTGGCGTCAGCGCGAGTCCGGTCAGCGCCCCCTTGCGCCAGGTAACGCCGCTCAGGCGTGCGAACAGCGTGGTCGCCGCAGTCTTCACCAACGTGCGCCCGACCACCACGGCAAGGGCGAGCGGCACGCCGGCGAAAGCCTGCCGCCAGTCCAGCGTGGCGCCGATGAAGACGAACAGCAGTACCGTCAGCAGGTCGCCCAGCGCGCCGAAGTTGCGCTGCACCTGCGACAGCACCACGCGCCGCTGCCGCGCCACCAGTCCGAAGGCCAGCGCCGCCAGCAGGGGGGAGAACTTCAAGGCGACGGTTAGCGCAGTGAGCAGCAGCACGGCCAGGGCGAACACCACCGTGCCGTTGCGCGCCAATCCGCCGAGCAGGCGCAGCAGGCCCGGCACGGCGACGCCGAACAAGGCGCCCAGTCCGGCCGACACCAGCACCACGACCAGGCTGCTCCAGACGGCCTGGAAGACGCTGCCGGCGCTGGCCAGCACGCCGTAGCCCACCACCGCCTTGAACGCCAGCAGGGCCAGCACGCAGTTGAAAGCGGACAGGTGCAGCGTGCGCTCGGTCACCTGGCCGGAACTGCGCACCTCGTTCACCACGCGCAGCACGGCGGCGGGCGAGGTCGACATGGCGAGCGAGGCGAGCAGCAGCGCGGTGACGGACGGCACCGCGAAGGCCTGGGCGACGGCGAACACGGCATAGAAGGTGCCGCCGGACTCGACCAGGCTGGTCACGCCGAGCCAGGGATTGGCGCGCAGCCAGGCCAGGTTGATGCGGTAGCCCAGTTCGAACAGGATCAGACCGAAGGCGACATTGGCGAGCAGCGCGATCGCGCCGCCGCGCACTTCCGGCAGCACGCCGGCCTGCCCGGCGGCGAGCAGGAAGCCGGCCAAGCCGTAGCTGCTGATGCGCGGCAGGGCCAGCCAGCGGTGGCCCAGCTCTCCTGCCAGCCAGGCAACCGCCAGTGTCAGCGGCCAGGCGACCTGGCCCATCAGGCTTATCAGTGCTTCAGGCACGCTGGCTCCTTTGGTCGCCCGTCATGCGTCCTTTGACGGCCTGAACAGCCTGATGTGCGGTCAGCGGACTCGCCCCCTTCCCGGTCGAAGGCCGTCTGGAGCCGGCGCAGGTGCCCCCGACGGACGCACCACTGCCCGATCGGCATCACCTTGAAGCGGCAGCGGATCGCCGCGGCGAAGCCTCGCAGGGCGCGGCGCGACTGCGAGATGAGGCCCGGGACGATGCGCAGGGCAACACCCGCCAGCACCAGGACCAGCAGCACGCGGGCCGGTGTGGCCAGATAGGCGAGGATGCTTGCGACAAAAATGTCGCGGGTCTGTCTCATGTGCGGTCCAACCCTGCCGCATGATAACCGATGCTGCTTCGGGCTCGCTGCGCGGGTTAAACTGGGACATGAATTCGCCACTCGACCGGGTGCGCCTCGCCCTGCTCGTGCCGCTCGTCGCACTCCTCGCCGTCGGCATGTGGGCCTATCGCAGTGTGGATGCCTCCTTGCACGAGATCCGCGCCACTGGCCTGGCGACGCTGCTCGACACGCAGGTCGAGGCGCTCGAGCAGTGGATCGGCGAAGGGCGGCACGAGGCCGAGCAGCTCGCAGCGGATGAAGCCCTGCGGTCTGCCATCGTGCGCCTGGCGCGCGGCGGTGCAAAGGACGCGGAGCGCCTGGCCGTCGTCGAACATATCCTGCGGCAAGCCGGCCGCATCGGCGTCCGCTCCGCCCACATCGTCGATCCGCAGGGGCGCCTCCTCGCGTCCAGCGACCCCGGGCGCGTCGGCCAGGGCGTGACGCCGGATTTGTTCGCCCACCTGGGGCCCGCGCTTTCCGGCCGCTCCGTATTCATTCGCCCCTACCGCAGCGGCAGCGGCGCCGGCCCCAGCCTGCTCGGACGCGCCTGGGTCGCCGCGCCGGTACGCGGCGGAGCCGGCAAGCCGGTCGCCATCGTCGCACTCGGCGCACCGGCGGAAGATCGTTTCACCGCGCTGTTTCGCGCCGCGCGACCGGGCCGCACCGGCGAGGCGCTGGCCTTCGACAACGACGGCCATGTGCTTGCGCAGAGCCGCCACGACGAGCCGCTCGAACAGCGCAGCCCGGCATCGCGCCTGGCACTGGCCGGTTCGGGCGAGCTCACCGCACTCGCTGTCGCAGCCGGCGCCGCCCGTGCGGCGGAGGACGGCCCGCGGCAGGGTCTGCTGCTCGTTCCTTACACGAATCATCACGGGCGGGAGACGATCAGCGCCTGGCGCTGGCTGCCGGACCACGACATCGGGGTGGCGATCGAAATGGAGTCGGGCGAAGCCTACGCCCCGCTCACCTATCTGCACATCGGCTTTGGCCTCATGATCCTGCTGATGGGTGCGGTCTGGCTGTCGGGCTTTCTGCCGCAGCGCGTGCTGGACGGCCTGCTGCGGCGCGGCGCGCACCGCCAGCTCGGTCCCTACCGCCTCGGGCGGCAAATCGGCGAGGGCGCGCTGTCCAACGTCTATCTGGCACAGCACAGGATGCTGAAGCGCCCGGCGGCGGTGAAAGTGCTCAAGCCGCAGACCACTTCCGACGAATGGACAGCGCGCTTCCAGCGCGAGGTGCAGTCGGCCAGCCAGCTGGGGCACCCCAACACGATCACCATCTACGACTACGGCGTCGGCCCGGGCGGCGAGTTCTGGTACGCCATGGAGTACCTGGAAGGCCTCGCGCTATCGGACCTCGTCGAGCGCTACGGCCCGCTCGCGCCCTCGCGCGCGGCCCACGTCCTGCGCCAGGCCTGCGCCTCGCTGTGGGAGGCGCATGCCTGCGGCCTGGTGCACCGGGACATCAAGCCGCAGAACATCATGCTGTGCAATGTGCACGGCGAGCGCGACGTGGTGAAGGTGCTCGACTTCGGCCTGGTCAAGCAAATGTCGGATGCGGAAACGCGCGACCTCACCAGCACGCTGCGCATCCTCGGCACGCCGCTCTACATGTCGCCCGAGCGCATCCGCCATCCCGGCGATGCCGACGCGCGCGCCGACATCTACGCGCTGGGTGCGGTCGGCTACTACCTGCTGACGGGCAAGCGCCTGTTCGAGACGGAAACCGAGCACGATCTCCTCTATCAGGCCATGCACGTGGTGCCGCCGCTCGCCTCGGAACACGCGCCGCATCCCCTGCCGGTGGAGCTCGATGCGCTCATCGCGCGGTGCGTCGAGAAGGATCCGGACCGGCGCCCGCAGAGCATGGCCGAGGTGGCCAGCGCGCTGGATGCCGTGCTGGTCTACCAGCCGTGGACGCGGCAGCAGATCGATGCCTGGTGGGAAAAGCACTGGGTGCCGGAGGGTCACCCGGAGCGGCGTTTCAGGACTGGCTGAGGACGACGACGTGCACCCGGTAGGGTCCGTGCGCGCCGAGCACCAGGGTCTGCTCGATGTCGCCGGTGCGCGAGGGGCCTGAGATGAAATTCACCGCGCGCGGCAGCCCGCCGGCCTCGTTGCGGATCAGCTGCCACGCCTCCTCCATGCCCGCCACGATGCGCGATGCCGGCACCAGCGCGATGTGGGTCTCGGGCAGCAGGCTGGTCGTCGCCGGCGTCTCGCCGCCCGAGAGCACCACCAGCGAACCGGTCTCGGCCACGGCGCAGAATACGCCGGTGATGCCGACAAGATCGTCGCCGCGCGCGGCGCGGCATTCCACCCGCAGCCCCGCCCCGGCCCAGCCGAGGCCGGCGAGCTGCGGCCAGGCGACGGCAACCGGCGGCAATCCCTGCCTGGACAGATACAGGGCGAGCGCAGCCGGCGCCTGTTCGATGCGCTCGATGAGATGCCCGGTGGTGGCCTGCGCCTCCGCGCAGGCGATGAAGCGCGCCAGCAGATCCTTCCCGACAGCCGGCCGCGGCCCCTGCGCGCGGCGCGCCAGCATGGTTTCGATGGCGTTACGCCCCGCCGCCGCGTTCTCCGCCGTGCGGCCGAGCCGGCGGCGGATGCGGCCCAGCATCTCTTCCCTGGAGTCCTTCATGCGACGCGGTTCCTCGGCTCGCCGCGGGCGAAGGCCTCCAGGTTGCCGGTGAGCTGGTCGAGCAGCGCCTGCATGGCGCCGGCCGAGGCCCAGGCGACGTGCGGCGTCAGGATGAAGTTGGGCAGGTCGAGCTCCAGCAGCGGATTGCCCTCGCGAGGCGGCTCCTTGGACAGCACGTCGAAGCCGGCGCCGCCGATCCAGCCTTCCCGCAGCGCGCGCACCAGCGCCGCCTCGTCGACGAGGCCGCCGCGCGCGGTGTTGATGAGGATGGCATCCGGCTTCATGAGCCTCAACTCCGCTTCCCCGATCAGGCCGCGCGTCTCGGCATTCAGCGGACAGTGCAGCGAAATGACGTCCGAGGCGCGCAACACGTCCTCGAACGCCGTCCTGCCGGGACTGACTTTTGCCGCGCCCTTGCGCTCCGCCCACAGCACGCGCATGCCGAAGGCCTCGCCCAGGCGCGCCACGCCCTCGCCGAGCGTGCCGCGGCCGACGACGCCAAGGGTGGCGCCGTGGAGGTCGCGGATCGGGTGGTCGAAAAAGCAGAAGTTGCTCGAGCGCCGCCACTTGCCGGCGAGCACGTCGCGCCGGTAGGCGAGCAGGCTGCGCCGCAGCGCCATGGCCATCGCGATGGCGTGCTCGGGAACGGTGTTTGCGGCGTAACCGCGGATGTTGGAAACGACGATGCCGTGCTCCCGGCACCAGGCGAGGTCGACGTTGTCGGTGCCGGTGGCAGCGCAGGCGACCATCTTCAGCTGGGGCAGGGTGGCGAGCAGCTCGCCGCGCAGCACCACCTTGTTGGTGATGACGATGCTGGCCTCGCGCACGCGCGCCGGCACGTCCTCGGCGGCGCTGAGCGGATACTCGTCGTAGTCGTGCGGAAAGCCGGGCCGGCGGAATTCGCCGCGTATGGAGTCCCGCTCCAGGAAGACGATGCGGTGGTTCATCGGGTTTGCCTTTCTGCGTAGAGATCCCTGAAGGTCCTGCCTTCGGGCGCCGGGAGGTCGCGCCCGGCCGTCCACGCCGGTGCGAGACCCAAAAACCGGATGCGATCGCCTCCGCCGGCACGCCGCTTCAGGGTGCGCGCGCCGATGCGCGCCGCCAGGGCGTAGAGCCGCGGACGGCGCGCCAGCGCGCCCCACAGCGCCAGCAGCAGGCGCTCTCCCCGCGGCCGCAGGCCGGCCTCCATCTGCTTCTCGCGCAGCTTGCGCATGAGCTCCGGCAGCGGGATCTTCACCGGACAGACGGCGCCGCACTGGTTGCACAGCGTGGCGGCCTGCGGCAGGTCGACGGCGTTCTCCAGACCGACGAAGAGCGGCGTCAACACCGAGCCCATCGGCCCGGGATAGACCCAGCCGTAGGCATGGCCGCCGACGGCCTGGTAGACGGGGCAGTGGTTGAGGCAGGCGGCGCAGCGGATGCAGCGCAGCATCGGCTGGAAGTCGCCGCCGAGAAGATCGACGCGGCCGTTGTCGACCAGGATGAAATAGAGGTGCTCGGGGCCGTCCGTGTCGCCCGCCTGCCGCGTGCCGGTCAGCAAGGAGAAATAATTGGAAATCACCTGCCCGGTGGCCGAGCGCGGCAGGATGCGCATCAGCGTGGCGAGGTCCTCCAGCGTCGGGATCACTTTCTCCACACCGGTAATGACGACGTGCACGCGCGGCAGCGTCGTCACCATGCGGCCGTTGCCCTCGTTGGTGACCAGCGCCACCGAGCCGGTCTCGGCGACGAGGAAGTTGCCGCCCGAGATGCCCATGTCGGCCGACAGAAAATGCTCGCGCAGCACTTCGCGCGCCTCGCGCGTCATCTGTCCGATTTCGGTCTTGCGCGGCTTGCCGTGCACGCGCGCGAACAGCTCGGCCACCTCTTCCTTGGTCTTGTGGATGGCCGGCGCGATGATGTGCGAGGGCGTCTCGTTGCCGTTGATCTGCAGGATGTACTCGCCGAGGTCGGTCTCCACCGGCACGACGCCGCCCGCCTCCAGCGCGGCATTCAGCCCCGCCTCCTCGGAGAGCATCGACTTCGACTTGATCGCCTTCCTGACGCCGTGGCGGCGCGCGATGTCGAGCACCAGGCGGCAGATCTCGGCCCCGTCGCGCGCCCACAGCACCTGCGCGCCGCGCCGCGTCGCCTCTTCCTCGAACCGCTCCAGCCACAGGTCGAGATCGGCCACGCAGGTGTCGCGGATTCCCTTCGACGCCTCGCGCGTCGCCTCCAGATCGATCTGATCCACCGCGCGCCGGCGCCCCTCGACGAACAGGGCCCTGGCCGTGACGAGCTTGGCCTGCAGCGCGCGGTCGGCGGCGGCAGCGGATGCGCGCGCCCTGAAGTGCATGGATCGAACTTCCAAAGACAGCCCCTCTTTGATCGATTCGCGCCGCGAAGTCGCGGTTTCACGATTTGATATAGTATTCCGCCACTCGATTCAACGGAAGACGATCTTGCCCCAGGCGGAAGCGAAGAGTTCCATCCAGGTCATCGAGCGCATGATGGCGCTGCTCGACGTGCTGGCCCACCACCACGATGCCGTGAGCCTGAAGCAGCTCTCCCGCGAGACCGGGCTGCATCCGTCCACCGCCCACCGCATCCTCGGCGCCATGACGGTCAGCGGCTTCGTCGAGCGCGCCGAGCCGGGCGCCTACCGCCTCGGCATCCGCCTGCTGGAACTGGGCAACATCGTCAAGTCGCGCATCAGCATCCGCGAGATCGCCCTGCCCTTCATGCAGGCCCTGCATGCCAGGCTCGGCGAGAGCGTGAACCTCGGCGTGCGCCACGACGACGAGATCATCTACGTCGAGCGCACCTCGAGCGGCCGCTCCTCGGTGCGCGTGGTGCATCTGGTCGGCGCGCGCGCGCCGCTGCACGCCACCGCGGTGGGCAAGCTGTTTCTGCTCGAGGACGGCCTGCAGAAGCTGCGCGAGTACGCCAGGCGCACGGGTCTGCCCGGCTTCACGCCGACCACGCTCACCACGCTGCCGGCGCTGGAAAAGGAGCTCGACCGCGTGCGCCGCCACGGTGTGGCCTTCGATAACGAGGAAATCGAGCAGGGGCTGCGCTGCATCGCCGCGCCGGTGCGCGACGACTCGGGCGAGTTGGTCGCCGGCCTCTCGGTGTCGGCCCCCGCCGAGCGCTACAACGCCGACTGGATCCCTCTCGTCAAGCAGGCGGCCGACGGCATTTCGCTCGCCCTCGGGTTCAGCAACAAATAAAAGGCCGGCTGCGCCGGCCTGTTCGGGTCCGCGCCGGGGCTCTTTCAGCCGGCCGGGCGGCGCGACAACGAGGCGCTGGGCCGTCCGCCCGGCAGCGCGGCATTCTCGATCCAGCGCTTGATGCGGTTGGCGTCGCCGATGCGCGTGAGCTTGCCCCAGGAATCCAGCAGCACGATCACCACCGGCCGGTTGCTCAGCCAGGCCTGCATCACCAGGCACTTGCCCGCCTCGCGGATGTAGCCGGTCTTCTGCAGGGCGATTTCCCAGCCGGAGGCCGGGCTGCGAACCAGGCCGTTGGTATTGCGGAAAGTGACCGGGCGGCCGGCCGCCCATACCGTGCGCTCGGTGGTGGTGGACAGCTCGCGGATCAGCGGATAGTGCGCGGCGGCGGCGACCATCTTGCTCAGGTCGCGCGCGCTGGAAACGTTGGCCGCCGTCAGCCCGGTCGGGTCGGCGAAGCGGGTGTCCTTGAGGCCGATCGCGGCAGCCTTGTGGTTCATCGCATCGACGAAGGCGCCGGCCCCGCCGGGATAGTGCCGCGAGAGCGCCGAGGCGGCGCGGTTCTCGGAGGCCATCAGCGCCAGCAGCAGCATGTCCTCTCGCGAGAGCTGCGTGCCGATCTTGAGGCGGGACGACGTGCCCTTGAGGGCGTCGACGTCCTCGTGTCCGATGCTCAGGGTTTCGCTCAGCGACAGCTGGGCATCGAGCACCACCATCGCCGTCATCAGCTTGGTGATCGAGGCGATCGGCAGCACGGCGTCGGAATTCTTCTCGAACAGCACCTCTCCGGAGGACTGGTCCTGCACCACCACGGCGGACGATTTCAGGAGCAGATCATCGGCATCCTGCTGTTCGGCGCGCGGCTCGGCCTTTGTCTTCACTTGCTTGGACTTGTTGTACTTGGCGGCCTGCTTCTTCGTCGCGGCCGCCTCTGCGGGCATCGCGGCGCCCAGCGCAAGCGCAACACACATCGCATATACCGTCGTTTGCTTGAATTTCACGTCCCCCCCCCCGCTCGCCATCCATCGGCTCAGTTTAGCACCGAATTGTCATTTTGCAATAAAAATAGCCTGTTAGGATGGGATTCTAAGGTTTTTTCGAATTATGGGATGCGCAGGAAAGTGCGTACTTCCTCGCGCCGCGCCATCGTATCCGTATAGCCGAGTTCGATCAAGGCGCGCGTATAGGACTGCTCGAACAACAGATAACTGGCGAGCGCGGAGCCGGCCTTGCTGGTGGCGCCGATGCCACGCAAGAGCGCCCGCACCGGCCAGGGCAGGCTCCTCACGTGGCGCGCCGCCATGTAGTCGAGCCGCTGGGTGGGAGCGATCACCAGCGTCTCGATCCGGCGCAGCGGCAGGCCGGCCTGCTGGCGGAGCTCAGGCGGAATGATCGATACCGTGTGGTTGATGCGCTGCAGGCGCTCCAGGTCGACATGCAGGCTGTCGAGGAAGATCGATGAGAGCGCATGGCCGGCGATCTGCGCCAGCGGCGGATAGACATCGCCGCGCGCCGATCGCTTCTCGTCCTCCATGCGGCCTGCGCCGACAACCAGAATGCGCTCGGCGCCGAGATGGATGGCCGGCGAGACGGGGGCCAGCTGCCGCATCGAGCCGTCGCCGAAATACTCCCGGTGAATCTTGACGGCAGGAAAGATGAAGGGAATGGCGCTGGAGGCGAGCAGATGGTCGACGCCGAGCTTCGTGCGCGCCCCGGCGCGGTGGGTGCGCTTCCAGGTTTCCGCCCGGCTGTCCGCCTGGAAGAAGCTGACGCTGTTGCCGGACAGATAGCCCGAGGCGGTCAGCGACACCGCGTACAGCGCGCCGGAGTCGATGGCGGCATCGATCCTGCCGAAGTCGAGGCTGCGATCGAGCAGGCGGCGCAGCGGCGCATTGTCGAGCAGCGAGCGCGGACTGTGCCTGAACAACCAGCCGAACATGATGGCGGAAAGCCAGTTCAGGCCGCTCAGGCCTATGCCGAGGGCGTCGGCGCGATAGACATGGTCCGCATGGAAGTTGCGCCAGACTTCCTGCAGATAATGCACGCCCCGGCCGAAGTTCTCGGCGAAGCAGGCCAGCGCGGCGGCATTGATGGCGCCCGCCGAAGTGCCGCAGATGATCGGAAAGGGGTTGCGCGCGGGGTCGGGCAGCAGTTCGGACACCGCGCCCAGCACGCCGACCTGGTAGGCGGCGCGCGCGCCGCCCCCGGTCAGGATCAACGCCGTCTTGTCGGGACTGACTTTCATTTCTCTTATTACGTCCGCGGCCGGAAACCCTGAAGGCAGCGATCAACCCCTGGCGGCCGCCTCCACTGCCGTCAGGGCGGTCAGGTTCACGATGCGCCGCACCGTGGCGGTGGGCGTCAGGATCGACACCGGCGCCCGCGTGCCGAGCAGGATCGGACCGATGGTGACGCCGTCGCCGGCGGCCTGCTTGAGCAGGTTGAAGGCGATGTTGGCGGCGTCAAGCGTCGGCATGACGAGAAGATTGGCCTCGCCCTTCAGGCGCGCGTTGGGGAACACCTGGGCGCGCACGTCTCCGGAGAGGGCGGCGTCGCCGTGCATCTCGCCCTCGACCTCCAGTTCCGGCGCGCGCTGCCAGAGCAGCTCGACGGCGCGCTGCATCTTGCGTGCGCTGGGTGTGTCGTAGCTGCCAAAGCTCGAATGCGAGAGCAGCGCCACCTTCGGCGTCAGGCCGAAGCGGCGCACTTCCTCGGCGGCGAGGAGCGTCATCTCGACCAGCTGTTCGGCGCTCGGATCGTAATTGACGTAGGTGTCGCAGATGAACACCGTCTGCTTCGGCAGCATCAGGCCGTTCATGGCGTAGTAGGCGGAAATCCCTTCGCGCCGCCCGATCACCTGGTCGACATAGTGCAGGTGCAGGGCATAGGTGCCGAAGGTGCCGCACAGCATGCCGTCGGCGTGGCCCTTGTGAATCATCATGGCGCCGATCAGGGTATGGCGGCGGCGCGTCTCGATCTGCGCATAGCCGGGCGAAACGCCTTTCCTCTCGGTGAGCTGGTGATAGGTCTGCCAGTAGTCCCTGTAGCGCGGGTCGTTCTGCGGGTTGCACAGTTCGAAGTCGACGCCGGGGCGGATGCGCAGGCCGCATCTCTCGATGCGGTGGCCGATCACCTCGGGCCGACCGATCAGAACGGGCCTTGCCAGGCGCTCGTCGACCACCACCTGGACGGCGCGCAGGATGCGCTCGTCCTCGCCTTCGGCGTAGACGATGCGCTTGTCGCTGTTCTTGGCGGCAGTAAACACCGGCTTCATGAGCAGGCCGGAGTGATAAACGAACTGCTGCAGTTGCTCGCAGTAGGCCTCGAAGTCGACGATCGGCCTTGTCGCCACGCCGGAGTCCATCGCCGCCTTCGCCACCGCCGGCGCAATCTTGACGATGAGGCGCGGGTCGAAAGGCTTCGGGATGAGGTACTCGGGCCCGAAGTTGAGGTCGGAGCCGGCATAGGCCGCGGCCACCACGTCGGACTGCTCGGCATGCGCCAGCTCGGCGATGGCGCGCACCGTCGCCAGCTCCATCTCCTGCGTGATGGTGGTGGCGCCGACATCGAGCGCGCCGCGGAAGATGAAGGGGAAGCAGAGGACGTTGTTTACCTGGTTCGGATAGTCCGAGCGGCCGGTGGCGATGACGCAGTCGGGACGCGCCGCCTTGGCATCCTCCGGCAGGATTTCCGGCACCGGGTTGGCCAGCGCCAGGATGAGCGGCCTGTCGGCCATGGTCTTCACCATCTCAGGCTTCAGCACGCCGGCGGTGGACAGGCCGAGGAAGATGTCGGCGCCGGCGACGATTTCGCCCAGCGTCGTGGCAGCCGTCTCCTGCGCGAACTGCGCCTTGCTCGGATCGAGGTCGGCCAGGCGCTTCCTGCTGACGACGCCCTTGGAATCGGTCATCCAGACGTTCTCGCGGCGCAGCCCCAGCGCGATCATCAGGTCCACGCAGGCGATGGCGGCGGCGCCGGCGCCCGAGCAGACCAGCTTGACCTTGTCGATCTCCTTGCCCACCACGCGCAGGCCGTTGAGCACTGCGGCGGCGGAAATGATGGCGGTGCCGTGCTGGTCGTCGTGGAAGACCGGGATGCGCATGCGCTCGCGCAGCTTCTTCTCGATATAGAAGCACTCCGGCGCCTTGATGTCCTCGAGGTTGATGCCGCCGAAAGTCGGCTCGAGCGAGGCGATGATGTCGATCAGCTTGTCCGGATCGTGCTCGTCGATCTCGATGTCGAAGACGTCGACGCCGGCGAACTTCTTGAACAGCACGCCCTTGCCCTCCATGACCGGCTTGCCGGCAAGCGGACCGATGTTGCCAAGACCCAGCACGGCCGTGCCATTGGTGACCACCGCCACCAGGTTGCCGCGCGACGTCAGGCTGGAAGCCTCGGCCGGATTGGCAACGATTTCCTCGCAGGCGGCGGCCACGCCGGGCGAGTAGGCCAGCGCCAGGTCGCGCTGGGTGATCAGCTGCTTGGTCGGCGTGACGGCAACCTTGCCCGGGCGGGGCTTGCGGTGATATTCGAGTGCAGCACTGCGGATGGCATCATCCATTGTTATAGGGTCCTTCTCTGTTGGAAAAGCGGGGTTTATCGGGCCATTCAAACGTGGCATAATATTGCATTGCAATTTTCGCCTCAAATCGCAAGCACTCCGCACTCAACATACCACGTCGCCCGCCCTTGCCGGCTGCGGCCTGTCGCCATTCCGATCAGCTGGAGATCCCGCACCATGAATCAGCGTTTTTCCGATCCCGCCGCCATCAACGCACCGGACTACGTGCGCCACGCCCGCCTCAAGGCCTGGGTGGCGGAAGTGGCCGCCATGACCCGGCCGGACCGCATCGTCTGGGCGGACGGCACGCAGGAGGAATACGACCGCCTGTGCGGCGAGATGGTCGCGTCGGGCAGCCTGATCAAGCTCAATCCGGAGAAGCGCCCCAACTCCTACCTGGCCTGGTCCGACCCCTCGGACGTGGCCCGCGTCGAGGACCGCACTTTCATCTGTTCGCAGCACAAGGACGATGCCGGCCCCAACAACAACTGGGAAGACCCGGCGAAGATGAAGGCCACCCTGACGGGACTCTTCAACGGCTGCATGCGCGGCCGCACGATGTACGTCATCCCCTTCAGCATGGGTCCGCTCGGCTCCCCCATCGCCCACATCGGCGTGGAAATCTCCGATTCGCCCTACGTCGTCGCCAACATGCGCATCATGACGCGCATGGGCCGCGCGGTGTATGACGTGCTGGGCGAAGACGGCGAATTCGTGCCCTGCCTGCACTCGGTCGGCCATCCCATCGCTCCCGGCCAGCAGGACGTGCGCTGGCCTTGCAACAAGGACACCAAGTACATCGTGCACTTCCCCGAGACGCGCGAGATCTGGTCCTACGGCTCCGGCTACGGCGGCAACGCCCTGCTCGGCAAGAAGTGCTTCGCCCTGCGCATCGCCTCGACCATGGCGCGCGACCAGGGCTGGCTCGCCGAGCACATGCTGATCCTCGGCGTCGAGTCGCCCGAGGGCGAGAAGAGCTACGTCGCCGCGGCCTTTCCCAGCGCCTGCGGCAAGACCAACTTCGCCATGCTGATCCCGCCGAAGACCTTCGGCGGCTGGAAGGTCACCACGGTCGGCGACGACATCGCCTGGATCAAACCGGGCCCTGACGGCCGCCTCTACGCCATCAACCCGGAAGCAGGCTACTTCGGCGTCGCCCCCGGCACCTCGGAAAAGTCCAACTTCAACGCCATGGCGACGCTCCACGCCAACATCATCTACACCAACGTCGCGCTTACGCCTGACGGCGACGTCTGGTGGGAAGGCATGAGCAAGCAGCCGCCCGAGAAGCTCACCGACTGGACCGGCAAGGAATGGACGCCGGAGATTGGCAAAAGCAGCGGCCGCCCGGCGGCGCATCCCAACGCCCGCTTCACCGCCCCCGCCAGCCAGTGCCCCTCGCTCGACGACAAGTGGGAAGACCCGGCCGGCGTGCCCATCTCCGCCTTCATCTTCGGCGGCCGCCGCTCCACCACCGTGCCCCTGGTGTTCGAGGCCTTCAACTGGAACTACGGCGTCTACATGGCCGCCACCCTGGGCTCGGAGACCACCGCCGCCGCCGCCGGCAAGATCGGCCAGGTGCGCCGCGACCCCTTCGCCATGCTGCCCTTCTGCGGCTACCACATGGGCGACTACTTCAACCATTGGCTGCGCATGGGCCACGTCGTCGACAACCCGCCGCGCATCTTCACGGTGAACTGGTTCCGCCAGGACGAGAAGGGCAACTTCATGTGGCCCGGCTTCGGCGAGAACATGCGCGTCCTGAAATGGATCGTGGACCGCGTCAAGGGCCGCGTCGGCGCCCAGCAGACCCCGCTCGGCTGGATGCCGCGCTTCGAGGACCTCGACTGGAGCGGGATGGGTGACATCAGCAAGGCGCAGTTCCAGGAACTTACCCGCGTCGATACGCAAATGTGGCAGGAAGAGCTCGACCTTCATGGCGAGCTCTTCGACAAGCTCAAGGAACGCCTGCCGAAGCAACTGGTGCTCAAGCGCGAATTGTTTCGCATGCGCTTCGGCGCCCTGGAGTGACTGACTTTTCCGCGGCAGAAAAGGGCGCCTGCGGGCGCCCTTTTTAGCATGAACGACATCGCTCCCTTCCACGTCATGGAACTGCTCACGCGCGCGGCAGCTTGAAGCCTTGGGCCGCGACATCGTGCATATGGAAGCAGACGAGCCGGATTTCCCGACGCCGCAGCCGGTCATCGAGGCGGCCGGCGCCCTCATCCGCGAAGGCCGGGTCTGCTACACGCCTGCGCTCGGCATTCCGCCGCTGCGCGAGGCGATCGCACGGTTCTATCGCGAACGCTACAGGATCGACGTTTCACCCGAGCGCATCGCCGTCACGTCGGGATTCTCGGGCGCCCTGCTGCTGACCCTTGGCGTGCTTGCTCGATCCGGGCGACGAACTGCTGCTGCCCGATCCGGGCTACCCCTGCAATCGCCATTTCGTGCGCACCCTTGCCGGGGTGCCGCGTCCGACCTTCGTCGGGCCGGAAAGCGACTACCAGCCGACGCCGCAACAGGTCGCCGAAGCATGGAAGACGCGCACGAAGGGACTGCTCGTCGCCTCCCCCGCCAACCCGACCGGCACCGTACTCCCGGCCGAACGAATGGCAGCGCTGGCGGGCTGCGTTGCCGAACGCGGCGGCGCGTTGCTGGTCGACAAGATCTACCACGGCCTCACCTACGCATGTCAGGCAGAAACGGCCCTGGCGCTGTCGGAATAAGTGTTCGTCATCAACAGCTTTTCGAAATACTTCGGCATGACCGGCTGGCTGGTGGTGCCGCAGCGCTTCGTGCGCGCCATCGAAAAGCTGGCGCAAAACCTGTTCATTTTCCCGTCGACCCCGGCCCAGCATGCCGCGCTGGCCGCTTTCGGACCGGAGACGATCAGCCTCCTCGAGGCACGACGCGCCACGACGGCATGTGCGCTTCGCCTACACGGTAGCGCAAGATAAACTGGAAGAAGGCGTGGCGCGCCTGGCGCGCCGCCTGCGCTGAAGACAACTCAGACGCTGCTCTGGCGACCCCGACGGACGGCCGATTCAATGCGCTGCTTTTCCGCGAGTACCTTGGCGGCATACAGGCCGGCTTCGTCGCTGGCGGCACCTGCATACATCTGCAGGCCTTCTTCGAGCGAGCCGCAGCGGCGAATGTACTCCTCCAGGATCATCGCGCCGACGTGGATATTCGCAGCGGGGTCGAGCAAGCTGTCGCCCGATATCTTGCCCAGCTTGTCCTGATGATAACGCGGAATGATCTGCATCAGTCCCTGCGCACCCATAGGGCTCTCGGCAATCGGATTGAACCCCGATTCTATCGCCATGACCGCGATGATCAGCATGGGGTCTACGCCGGCGCGCAACCCGGCCGACCGTGCGGTCGTCACGAGCGGTTCGATGGCGGTCGCGGCCACCCGGTACTTGCGGGCAAGATATTCGACGACGCCACGCATCTCGCCGCTCGGTACGATTCGCTCGCTCGCGTCGACAGCCGTTTGCTGACCGCGGTGCTCGACGACCATGTCGCCGATGCCCTGCAGACCCTGCTCATGGCTTTCCGCCGCGCCAATGTGCGCAAACAGGAACACGGTCACGATGATCCCGGTCACCAGCAAGCCGCCATGGGCAAAGTGCATCAGGAACGATGCGGTCTCCTTGGCGAACTTCCTCACTTCAATGCCACGCATGCCCATTCTCCTTCTTTCCTGCCTTCCGGCCGTATCTTGCGAACGCACGTGACGCGGCGTCATGAATGAATTCGACAAGGGGGATTCACGAGGCGAAGCCGCTTGAAGATCAGGGGATGCGGTTCACCGAAAGGCCGACCGGTCTGCTAGACGTATGCTCGGAGAGCCACGTTTCAAGTTGACGTTCCTACGCAATTCATGCAATGCAATATCGCGATTATATTGAATTAATTGAAATTTGTCAAAATATTTGTGCGCCGCACATACCGTCGCGGATATTCGGTATGACCAGGAAGGGAAATGGACCGCGGATGGGCAGCTAGGCCACCTGAAGCGACCAAGCCGCCCATCCGGGCGGTCCGCACGGGCTCAGGAAGGACGCGAGCCGGTCGGGAATGGCCAGGCGGCCGCCGGGTTGAGCGACGACTTCAGGCCGGGAGCTGCTGCGGTAGACGGTGCGGCAGCGGGCGCGGGTGCTGGCTTTGCAGCCGGCTTGGCAGCTTTCTTTGCTGCGGGCTTTTTGGCAGCTTTCTTTTTTGCCGCAGGCTTTTTCTTAGCCGCTTTTTTTGCAGCCGGCTTCTTTTTCGCCGCTTTTTTCTTTGCCGCAGGCTTCTTCTTCGCCGCAGCTTTCTTCTTTGCGGCCGGCTTCTTCTTCGCAGCGGGCTTCTTCTTGGCGGCCGGCTTCTTGGCGGCAGCCTTCTTCACCGCCGGCTTCTTGGCGGCAGCCTTCTTGGCGGCCGGCTTCTTGGCGGCAGCCTTCTTGGCGGCCGGCTTCTTGGCGGCAGCCTTCTTCACCGCCGGCTTTTTGGCAGCCGGCTTCTTCTTGGCAGCGGGTTTCTTAGCAGTAGCCATTTCAAACCTCCTATATCAGATAACAGAAAAAAACACCATCGACTACAGTCCGTCCGTACGAGCCCGGACCATCCAACGGCACGGCATCGCCGCCCCGATTGAATTCAGTATGCCCACCATCCCCCGGCCGCGCGCGGTCGCTTGCAGCCCTCTGCGAGCGCGTCGCGCCGGCTGCGATCCGTTTCGGGTAGTTTGGCTGCCGGCAGCATGACCGCTGCGGCTGGAGAAGGGAAAGGAAGAAGGAAGGGCGGAAAGGAAAAGCGGCAGCGGGTCACCGGAGGGAGGTCGCGGCCTGTGGCCGACGCGTTTCGCAATCTGCATCAAGCGGTCTCCGTACGCTTCGTGCTGCCTGGTTCGTTGGACTGCCCCGTTTCCTGTCGCATCCTGGTTTGCGCTGCCTGTTTCGCCCTGTCGTCCGGGCGCTCACCCAGGCTGCTGCAAAACCACTACATCTAGTGCCTTGGTAAAGATTTCGACCTAATTCTAGTAGCTTGACTTTTTGGATGCAAGTGTTTTTTGTATTTTTTGTCCGGCTCGCAAAAGCATGTCGCAAAAAAAACGGCGCAAGACGGTCGCGCGCTGTGCACGGTCAGGCGGATTCTTCCGGAGCCTCGCTTGCCAGCAGTCGATGCAGATGTGCCCAGTTGAAATGCGGGCCGGGATCGGTCTTGCGGCCGGGAGCGATATCGGAATGGCCGGCAATGTCGGCAATCGGATAGCGCCGTCGCAGCAGTGCGATGAGCTTTGCCAATACCGCGTACTGAACCGGCTCGAAGGGCATGTCATCGTTCCCCTCCAGTTCGACACCGATCGAGAAATCGTTGCATCGGCTGACGCCGCGCCATGTCGAGTTGCCAGCATGCCATGCGCGCAATTCGCAGGGCACGAACTGCATGAGCTCGCCGCTGCGGCGGATCAGGAAATGGGCGGAAACGCGCAGAGACCGGATCTCGCGGTAATAGGGATGGACAGCCGGATCCAGCATGTTGGTAAACAGCCGCGGAATACCGTCGCCGCCGAACTCGCCGGGCGGCAGCGAGATCGCATGGACGACGACCAGCCGAGCAGTCTGTCCGGCGGGCCGTTCGTCACAGTTGGGCGAAGGGATGCATCTTGCGCCCTCCAGCCAGCCTGCGGCATCGAGCCCGCTCATTCATTCAGCCCGAGCCGCTCCATGCGGTAGCGCAGCGAGCGGAAGGTAACGCCAAGCAGTCTGGCGGCTGCGGTCCGATTGAAGCGCGTCTTCTGCAAGGCATCCAGGATGGCCTGCTTCTCGACCCGGTCGAGATAGTCCTGCAGCGAGGCTTCGCATTTGCCCTCGACCGTCGGCATGGCCTCGCCGGCTTCGTCAGGCGGCGCCAGGTGCAGGTCCTCCGCAACCACCTCGCTGCCGCCGATGAGGGCCAGGGTCCGTTCCAGGACGTTCTCCAGTTCGCGCACATTGCCGGGAAACGGATATTCGCCAAGCGCCTTGAGCGCAGACCGGGTCAGGCGCGGCGCCGTCATGCCGGCCTCGCGCGCCAGCCGCGACAGGATATGCTCGGCAAGCAGGGGAATGTCCTCGCGGCACTCGCGCAGGGACGGCATTCTCAGTTCGATCACGTCCAGCCGATAAAAAAGATCCTGGCGAAACTGGCCGGCCGCCACGCGTTCCTTGAGATTCTGGTGCGTGGCGCTGATGATGCGTACATCCACCGCATCCTCGGCGGGAGCGCCGACCTTGCGCACCCGCTTTTCCTGGATGGCGCGCAACAGCTTGACCTGCATGGCCAGCGGCAGATCGGCCACCTCGTCGAGGAACAAGGTGCCGCCATGCGCAGCCTGGAAGAAACCATCGCGGTCCGTGTCGGCGCCGGTGAAAGCCCCCTTGCGGTAGCCGAAGAATTCGCTTTCCATCAGGTTTTCCGGAATGGCGCCGCAATTGACCGCAACAAAGGGCTGCTCCCGCCGCGCGCCCAGTTCATGGATGAGGCGCGCTGCCAGCTCCTTGCCGCTGCCCGATTCGCCGCTGATGTAAACGGGCGCCTGGCTGCGCGCCACCTTCTCGATCATGGCGCGCGCCTGGCCAATGGCCTGCGATTCGCCGAGCAGGCGGCGACCCGGCGATCCGGCTCTCGACGCATCCCGGCTGGGCAGCTTGAGCACCGACCTGACGAGCGCCCGCAACTGCTCGAGGGAAACGGGCTTGGGCACATAGTCGAAGGCGCCCGCCTTCAGGGCCGATACCGCATTTTCCATGCTGCCGTGGGCGGTGATCACCGCCACCGGCAAGTCGCGGCACGCCTCGCCGATGAAGCGCACCAGTTCCAGTCCGTCGCCATCCGGCAGGCGCATGTCGGTCAGGCAGAGCTGATAGGTGTTCTCGGAGAGCAGCCGGCGCGCCTGCGCCACGTTCTCGGCGCAATCGGCATCCAGCCCCATGCGCATCAGCGTCATGTCCAGCAACTCGCGGATGTCGTCCTCGTCGTCGACGACGAGCACCCGCCCTAGTCCTGGCCGTTCCCTTCGTTCCTGTCTTCCCGCCACTGCTGGCTTCTCCCGACAATCCGAAAATGCGCCCCCGGCTCGTTGCCTACCCATTCGAGCGATGCGTCGTTCGCTTCGCACAGTTCCCGCGCAATATACAACCCCAGCCCGGTCCCCTTGCTGTGGGTCGTGAAGAACGGCTCGAAGATGTTGCCGCAGGCCTCCTCGTCCACGCCGGCGCCATCGTCGATGACATGCAATTCGACGCGTCCCGAGGGTATCGATTCGCGCACCTCGATCCTCACGGCGCCCGGCATGCGGCTGCAATAGCGTAACGCATTCGACAAAAGATTCCAGAGCACCTGGTTCAGGTGGGTGCGGTCGAAGAACAGCGTAGCATCGGCATCGGCCCGCTGCGCAAACACGCTGCGGTCGGTTTCCTCGCGCATGGCCAGCTCGTCCAGAAAACTTTCCAGGAAGCCGTCCAGCCGGATCGGCTCCTGCGCCATCCGGTCGCGGCGCCCAAGCTCCAGCACATCCCGCACGAGGCGCTCGAGCCGCTGGGCATTGTCGTTGATGATGCGCGACAGACGCGCCTGCCCCTCCGTCCGCTTCTCTTCCCGCAGCAGTTCGGCAGCATGGCTGATGGCAGAGAGCGGGTTGCGGATCTCGTGGGCGATGTTCGCCGTCAGGCGCCCCAGCGCCGCCAGCTTGATCTGCTGCGCCTGCTGCTGGATGCGGCCCATGTCTTCGAGGTAAATCAGCACGTCCCCGCTTTCGCCGGCATGGACGAAACGCACCCGCAGCAGCGTTCCGCTGCCGGCAACGCGCAGGGAAGCCAGCTGTTGTTCCCGCGCCCCCTTGCGATAGTCGCGGTACAGACTGGCCAGGGCAACCGAAAACGAGGCCAGGTCGGGCCGGGCCGGCGCCCGAACCCCAAGCAGCATTTCGGCCTGCGGATTCCATTGCCGGACCGCCTCGTCGGGCGCCACCACCATCATGCCGTCCTGCATGTCGCGGATCACCCGCTCGCTGACGGACAACTGGTTGGCAAGGTCGATACCGCGCTGTCGTGCCAGCGCCTCGTTGGCAATGACCCGCCTGGCCAACAGGCGGGCCGAAACCGCCGTGGCGAAGAAGCCGATGCACAGGATGCCGGCCTGCACGAAATCGGCCAGATCAGCTCCGAAGTTGAGAAAGCGCCAGGTCTGCTCGAACAATACGGCCACCGTGGCCGAGGCGGCATAGAACAGTGCCAGGCGCCCCTGCCCGACGAGGCCGGCGGCAGCCAGCACCACCAGCAGCATGACGGCCAGCCCGCTTTTTTCTCCGCCGCTGGCATACATCATCAGGGTGATGGCCAGGATGTCGACGGCGACCTGAAGCGTCAGCAATCGATTGAACGCGATGCGCAACCGCTTCAGGGCACCATAGAAAAAGATCGCCACCAGCCAGTAGGCCAGGCTGATCCACACGAAAAGCGTCAGGCTTTGCGAACCCAGGCCGCTCGTTCTCGGATAGAACGCCACCGCGAGCAGGAACACACTCGCCACCACCAGGCGATAGATGTTGAAATAGTGAAGCGAAGTCCAGACCGAAACCGGGCGTCCGGCCGTGTAGGGGTATTCCGTCCTCGGTCCGCTCATGGCGCTCCGAGGCGGCAGTGCTCTTCGCTGCAATAGAGACGGCCGTCGGACTGGACGGCTTCGCTCTCCGGAAGATGCACGCCGCAGCGGGCGCAGGTCACCATGCGTTCGGACACCTGCGACGGCGGGCGATTTTCGCTGCGAGGAAGACGCCGGAAACCCTTGTAGGCGAGATAGGCCAGCAGGCCGAGAAAGAGCAGCAGGATCAGTTTGCCCACACCCGGCTCCGGCACCGCCCCGTCGGGACGGGCAATGTTATGGTTGGTCGGGGTGAGAGGATTTGAACCTCCGACTCCTGCGTCCCGAACGCAGTACTCTACCAGGCTGAGCTACACCCCGACGTTGTGGGAGCGCCGGACAAGCGCCCGCGAAAACAGGAACGCAGCCACGGCCGCGCCCTCGAATCAGAAGTCGCGTGCGACTGCGAACGATGCCAATTGTACCAGAGAATCCCTGAATGGCGAAGCCGGCAGCGGCGTCGCCGCAGCCAGCGCGTAACGGGCCTCGGCCTCGGCCTGGCGGCGCGCCTCGCCCAGCGCGCCGGTGGCGCGGATCGCCGCCAGCACACCGGGCAGCGCTTCGCGGCCGCCCCCCTCGATCGCCTGCCGCACGCAGGCCGATTGCTCGGCGGTGCCGTGTCTAATGGCGTGGATCAGCGGCAGCGTCGGCTTGCCCTCTGCGAGGTCGTCGCCGAGATGCTTGCCGGTCGCCGACTCTTCGCCGGAGTAATCCAGGACATCGTCGACCAGCTGGAAGGCCGTGCCCAGATGCATGCCGTAGCGCGCCATGGCCTCCTCGACCTCCGGCGGCGCCTCGCAGAGAATGGCGCCCAGTCGCGCCGCCGCCTCGAACAGCTTGGCCGTCTTGTAGCGGATCACCTGCAGATAACTCGGGACATCGACATCCGCATTGTGGCAATTGAGCAGTTGCAGCACTTCGCCCTCGGCGATGATGTTGGTCGCATTCGCCAGCACCTGCTGTATGCGCATGCTGCCGACCGACACCATCATCTGGAAGGCGCGCGAATAGAGGAAGTCGCCGACCAGCACGGAGGCCGCGTTGCCGAAGAGCGCATTGGCGGTCCGGTTGCCGCGGCGCAGCTCGGATTCGTCCACGACGTCGTCGTGCAGCAAGGTCGCCGTGTGGATGAACTCGACCACCGCCGCCAACTCATGGTGATGCGTGCCCCGGTAGCCGAGCGCCCCCGCCGAGAGCAGCACCAGGGCCGGTCGCAGGCGCTTGCCGCCGGCGCCGATGATGTACTCGGCAACCTGGCGTATCAGCACCACGTCGGAATGCAGTCGCTCGCGGATGACGTCGTCGACCGCCCGCATGTCGGCGGCTATCGGCGCGTAAAGGGCTTCGAGGCTCAAGAGGCGATTTCCTGCAAATGCGGCATGGTAGGTGGACCACGAGAGGCCGTCAAGAAGGCTTTGACCGGATAGGGGTTTTTGTATAGAATGCGCGGTTCTGTTGCAACACGAACCATGGAGTCCATCATGTATGCGGTCATAAAAACCGGCGGCAAGCAGTATCGCGTCGCGGCCGGCGAAAAACTGAAAATAGAACAGATACCGGCAGAAGTGGGCGCTGAAATCACCCTCGACCAGGTTCTCATGGTCGGCGACGGCGAGTCGGTGAAAATCGGCGCGCCGCTGGTGCAAGGCGCTTCTGTCAAGGCGAAAGTCCTGGCCCAGGGTCGGCACGAAAAAGTGAAGATCTTCAAGATGCGCCGGCGCAAGCACTACCAAAAGCACCAGGGCCACCGGCAGAACTTCACCGAAATCCAGATTTCCGGCATTTCGGCGTAAGCAAGGAGAGCACACATGGCACATAAAAAAGCAGGCGGCAGTTCGCGCAACGGCCGCGACTCGCAATCCAAGCGTCTCGGCGTGAAGCGCTACGGCGGCCAACTCATCAACGCCGGCAGCATCATCGTGCGCCAGCGCGGCACCCAGTTCCACGCCGGCGACAACGTCGGCATGGGGCGCGACCACACGCTGTTCGCCAAAGTCACCGGCACGGTCGAATTCACGGTCAGGGGCGCCGAGAAGCGCAAGACGGTGAACATCGTCCCGGCAGCCTAAGGCGCTCAATCCGCCAAGAAGGCCCTGCCACTTGGCAGGGCCTTTTCATTTACGCCCATGAAATTCTTCGACGAAGCGAAAATCGAGGTCATCGCCGGCGACGGCGGCAATGGCGCGGCCACCTTCCGGCGCGAGAAATACGTGCCGAAGGGCGGCCCGTCGGGCGGCGACGGCGGCCGCGGCGGCTGCATCTGGGCCGTTGCCGACCGCAACCTCAACACGCTCATCGATTTCCGCTACACCCGCATCTTCCGCGCCGAGCGCGGCGAGAACGGCATGAGTTCGGACTGCTACGGCCGCGGCGGCGAGGACCTCGTCCTGCGCATGCCGGTCGGCACCGTCGTCAGCGACCTCGAAACCGGCGAAGTAATCGCCGACCTCGACCACGACGGCATGAAAGCGCTCATCGCGCAGGGCGGCCAGGGCGGGCTCGGCAACATCCACTTCAAGTCCAGCACCAACCGCGCGCCGAAGCAATGCACGCCGGGCACGCCGGGCGAGCGGCGCGAGCTCAAGCTCGAATTGAAGGTGCTCGCCGACGTCGGGCTGCTCGGCCTGCCGAATGCCGGCAAGTCCACCTTCATCCGCGCCGTCTCCTCGGCGCGACCGAAGGTCGCCGACTACCCCTTCACCACCCTGCACCCGAACCTCGGCGTGGTGCGCGTGGACGCCAGCCGCAGCTTCGTCGTCGCCGACATCCCGGGGCTCATCGAGGGCGCTGCGGAGGGCGCCGGCCTCGGCCACCAGTTCCTGCGCCACCTGCAGCGCACCCATCTGCTGCTGCACATCGTGGACATCGCCCCCTTCGACCCGGGCGCCGACCCGGCGCGCGACGCCCGCGCCATCCTCGACGAACTGAGGAAGTACGATCCGGGCCTGTACGACAAGCCGCGCTGGCTGGTTGCCAACAAGATCGACCTGCTGCCGGAAGAGGAGCGCGAGGCGCGCCTCGCTGCGCTGGTGAAGGGCTACGGGCCGGTCGAACGCCACTTCGCCATCTCCGCCATCAATGGCGCCGGCTGCCGGGAACTGACTTTCGCTATCATGGCGCACATCGAACAACGGAAAGCGGCGGACACCGCTGCGCAGAGGCATGAGAAAGAAGATTAGCCAGGCGCGCCGGCTGGTGGTAAAGGTCGGCAGTGCGCTGGTCACCGACAACGGCGCCGGCCTGGCCCTCGAATTCATCGGGGAGCTGGCGCGGCAGATCGCCGCCCTGCGCGCGGACGGGCGCGAGGTGCTGCTGGTCTCCAGCGGGGCCATTGCCGCCGGCATGCAGCGCCTCGGCTGGACGACCCGCCCCCATGCCATGCACGAGTTGCAGGCCGCCGCCGCCGTCGGCCAGATGGGCCTGGCCCAGGCCTACGAATCCAGCTTCTCGCAGTACGGGCTGAAGACCGCGCAGATCCTGCTCACCCACGAGGACCTCGCCGACCGCCTGCGCTATCTCAACGCCCGCTCGACGCTCACCGCGCTCCTCGCACTCGGCGTGGTGCCGATCATCAACGAGAACGACACCGTCGTCACCGACGAGATCAAGTTCGGCGACAACGACACCCTCGGCGCGCTGGTCGCCAACCTGGTCGAGGCCGAGGCGCTGGTCATCCTCACCGACCAGGCCGGCCTGTACACCGCCGACCCGCGCAAGGATCCCGCCGCGACCCTGGTCGCCGAGCATCGCGCCGACGACCCGGCGCTGGAAGCCATGGCCGGCGGCGCCGGCTCGGGCATTGCCAAGGGCGGCATGCTCACCAAGGTGCGGGCTGCGCAACGCGCGGCAAGAAGCGGCGCCCACACCCTGATCGCCAGCGGCCGCGAGGCCGACGTGCTGCCGCGCCTGGCCAAAGGCGAAGCGCTCGGCACCCTGCTCGTCGCCGCCGCCACCCCGCTGGCGGCGCGCAAGCAGTGGCTGGCCGACCACCTGCAGCTGGCCGGCAGCCTGGTCCTGGACGAAGGGGCCGTGAAGGCCCTGGCCTCGGGCAAAAGCCTGCTGCCGGTCGGCGTCACCGCCGTGGAGGGGGAATTCGGGCGCGGCGCGGCGGTCGCCTGCCGCACATCGGACGGTCGGGAGGTCGCCCGCGGGCTGGTGAACTATTCGAGTTCGGAAGCCCGCCGCATCGCCCGCCAGCCGAGTACTGAAATCGAAGCCCTCCTCGGCTACCTCGACGAGCCGGAACTCATCCATCGGGACAATTTGGTATTGCTCTGATTGCCGGGTTTAGGCGGGTATCGCTTTGAAACGGCCCCGGCGCGCATAGGCAAGGATCTGCGCATCGCGGGTGACAAGCGTGGCCGGACAGGCGGTCGCTGTCGCAACGATGATCCGGTCGGCCGGATCGCCATGGAATCCCTCGGGCAGAAAACTGCTGCCGACCGCAATCTGCGCCGACAACGGCAGCAGGCGAACGCCGGTTTTCGCAAGCGCTTCGCTCACCCACGAAAAACAATCCGGCTGCACGGCGATCCTGCCCTTCGCGGCCAACATGCCGACCTCCCAGATGGATATGGAAGACATGACCAACCCGTCCTCGCCGGCGGCAGCCTCGATCAGTTTTCTTGCCGCCGGCGCTATCTTTTCGCCGCCGGCCATCCACAACCAGACATGGGTATCCAGCAGTACGGTCTCAGGCATCGGCATTCCAGGCTTCGCCGATGGGCGAAACCACATCGCCGACAAACCTGATCGTCCCTTGCATGCAACCGAATGCCGACCGCCCCGGCCTGCGCCCGACCGCAACCAGCTTGACTGTCGGCCTGTTTGCCCTGGCGATCACCACCTCCTCGCCGGCCTCGACGGCGGCAATCAGCTCCGAAAGATGCGTCTTCGCTTCGTGAATGTTCACCTGCTTCATGTCGGCCACACTTAGTCAAGTTGTTAGCTAATCGTAGCCGCCCACAACGGCCCTGTCAATCAATGCTGCTCAGCCACACCCCCTAATACCAGTCGGCCAGGCGCAACCCTTGTACCCGGGGGAAACCGGGGACAGACCACGGTTTTCGTTACTTCCGCTTCCCTTCAAACAAGTCCCCCGACACTTGCTCGGTCCGCTTGCGCGGCCGCCCCGAATTGCCGGGAATTGCCCGCCGACCCAGCATGGAGGTCACCTCGGCCAGGAAGCGCTGGTTGCCCAAGGCGAAATTGCCATTGGTTGCGCGGCGAATCTCGTCCTCTAAACCGGGCTCGAGTTCCTGGCGAAAAATATCCCGATAGGCAGCCTGTCTCTCCTGCGCCTGCCTGCCCAGAGCCGTGTATGTCGGATGCGCATCGAGCAGGCCGTCCGCCTCGCCTTGGGCATTGGCGCGGTAGCTCGACCAGCGATACTCCGCCGGGTGCGCCACCATGCCAGCCCGCACCGGATTCAACTCGATATAGCGCGAACAGCCCAGCAGGTAAGTCTCGTCCTGGATGATGCACGACCTGAAACGGCCCTCCCACAGTGTGCCGCTGCGCCGGTAGAGCCGATTGACATGCTGCACATAGCGCTGCCCCAGCAGCTTCATCAAGCGCCCCGCTCCATCCGCTTCACGCGGCGTCAGCAGCAGATGCACATGATTGGTCATCAGCACATAGGCGTGAATGGCGCATCCGGCGTGCCGCGCGCACCGACATAGATGGTCGAGATAGAAACGGAAGTCGTCGTCCGAGAAGAAACAGGCCTGGCGATTGTTGCCGCGCTGGATGACGTGCAGCGGGATCCCGGCAAGAGCGATACGGGCGCGACGCGGCATGGAAGACACTGGCGAAACGATAATTCCGCCAGCATAGCGGAAAACAGGAAACCGTGGTCTGTCCCCATTTATTACCATTTATTATTTATTCAAGGATATCGACGATGGCGCGCAGAACATGCCGCATTTCCTCGCCGGACAAGCGTGTCAGCGGCCCGGCCGCCAGACGCCGGTTGTCGATGGCGCGCAACTGGTCGACGAGCAGGTCCGAGTCCTGTTCCAGCCTGTCCCGCGCGGTGACGCGCACGCGAAGCGGCTCGGCATCTTCGGCGAGATTCGTCGTCAACGGCAGGATCAGGGTCGAAGGATGTCCCGCGTCAAGCAGCGGTTGCCCTTGGACAACGAGAACCGGGCGCATCTTCCCCGGCTCGGTCCCGCGGCCGGGATTCAGATTGGCAAGCCAGATTTCCCCGTTATTTGGCCTTGGCGCGCCCATATTCGACGAGATCGAATTCGGCGCACACGCGCAGGCTCTCCTTGCGTACGCACTCGGAGAGCGCGCGCAGGCGCTTCCGGCGTTCCTCGGCCGACACTTCGCTGTTCATGCGGCTGATGGCCAGGCGGACATACTCCGCACGCGGCACGTGCAGCAGCTTCGCCTTGGCATCGACCTCCTTGACCAGCGTATCCGGCAGGCGAATCGAAAGTGTAGTCATAAATGAACCGCGTTATGAGATACAAAATGTACCGCAAATGCTAACGACTAGTTGAACCACAGTCAATCAACCATTTTGCTTATTGCGTGCAGCTCGTGCAGCGGATCCACAGAGACAATCCGGCAGTGGCCTAAAACAGTCGGCCAGCGCTGCCACATCGGCGGGCCACTCGCCATGCACCTTTTCCAGAATGGCCTCGGCGATCCAGCGGCTCTGCGAAACACCAGCGCTCTTCACCGCCCGCTTCATGGGCGATGATTCGTCATTGGCACATAGGCGCGGGTGGCGCAACCGGCGTGCTGCGCGCACTGACTTAGCCGGTCGAGGTAAAACCGGTAATCGTCTTTCGAGAAAAAACTGGCCTGGCGATTATTGCCGCGCCGGATGACGTGCAGCGGAACACCGGCAAGGGTGATGCGGGCGCGGCATGGGCGGGATTGGCGAAATGACGAGTCTGTCGGCATAACGGAAAACGGTGAAGCCGTGGTCTGTCCCCGATTCCCGCTTCACATTTATTCACTCGCCCAATGCATGGCAATGTCAATTTAGCATAAAAAACGGCCGCCCGAAGGCGGCCGTTTGTACTTCACACGAAGCGGCTTGCGCCGCTGCGATCAGAAGGAGTGGTGCAGGTTGACACCGAACTGGCGCGGATCCGATCCCGGGGAGATCATACCACCCGTCGCCTGGGCCGAAACGTTGCTGGAAGGATGCCACAGATCATACGTGCCGGCGGCCGCGTTGTTGATCTTGGTCCAGTTCACGCCAAGGTGGGTGCGCTTGGACAGGGAGTAGGTGTAGCCCAGCATGTACATCTTGGCGCTGGTGTCCATTCCCGGCGTGTTGCTCGAATCGCCGGCACGCGCATACGTGAAGTTGAAGGTATGCGGACCCATCATGTACTGCACCGGAATCGCCCAGGCCGTGCGCTTGAAGGTGGTATCCAGGCCGGCGCCGTTGATGCCGTCGTTGATGCTGTTGCGGTCCCACAACAGGCCGAGCTTGAGGCCCATGGCGAAGGTGTAGGCCAGACCGGCGCGATGGAAGCGGGCGTCCGGATCGCCGACCGTACCGGCGACCGTGGAAGTCAGGTTGCCGATGTTGTTGCGGGCCATGTAGGAATAGAAGGCATGCCACGGACCGTTGTTGTACTGCGGGTTGATCCAATAGTTGCTTTCCTTGCGGGCCGAGTCGCCGGGGGCGGCGGTCACGTTGGCGAGGGATTCGTTCGCAGCGCTGAACGAATAGCCCAAGCGGACGTTGAAGCCGTTCCAGGTCGGGCTATCGTACATGAGGGCGTTGTTCAGACGGCCACCGGCGCCGGAGTTGAGACCCGCAGCCGCAGCGGTAAACGCTACCCCTTGGTTGTGCAGCAGGTTCAGCGAGCTGGCGCCCATCGCCAGACCGCCAACCAAGCCGTTGCCATCGACACCGGCAAGGGTGCTGTAATGCATGTCCCACTTGCCGACGTAGACGTTACCCCAGGCGCCCTTGATGCCGACGGCCGTGTTGCGGGTGCCGATCGAGGTGATGTTCGCGTTGCCTTGGGCGCCGGCAGTGCCGTTGTTGTCGCTGGTGCCGATGGCGCTTTCCACCTGCCACCAGGCGGTCAGGCCGCCACCGAGGCCCTCGGTGCCGGCAAAGCGGATGTTGGAGTTGTTGTCGATCATGCGCCAGCGCGAGATCGGGCTGGTGCCGTTAATCGTCGCACCGCCAGCGCTGACATGATCGATACCGACGCGCAGCTGACCGGAAATGGTCACGTTGCTTTGCGCGAAGGCCGGAACGGACAGCAGGCCGGCAACGGCAGCAGCGATGAGTTTCTTTTGCATTGTGAATCTCCTCATTGTTTGAGAGTTCGGCAGGTTGTTCCGGCGCCATGTGCACATCACGTACTGCACCGTTACTCCCCGCCTGCCTTGCTTCCGAGAATCTTGGAAGTCGGTGCCATTCTGACTGGGCCGCCCCGTGCCGGGCAAGGAAAAAGCCGCTTTTCAGAGATGTCCCAAGCCTGTTTGTTGCTTTTTTGCAACAAGAGGAGAACCGAGAGGAGAACCGGGGGGAGAACCGGGGACAGACCACAAGGAGAACCGGGGACAGACCACGTTTTCATGGCGCTACCTGCCCGATAACCGGTCGCGAAGGCCGAGCAGTTCGGGGGCATATTCGCCCACGATCAGGATATAGATTTCAGCCAGTTTTTCCGGCAGGTAGTCATGCACAATGCGGTTGCGCAGATCTCGCATCCTGAACCACTGCTCGACGTCGCCGATCAGGCCCCACTTGGCGGCATTCGCCAGGAGGTCGCGGTAGCTTTCCGAGTTGACCGCGAGGCGCGCAAGAGAGGCGGCCAGCAGTGCCGCAGCCGCTTCATAGCGGCGGCGCGCGGCATCAAGCAGCGGCGCGAACTCGGAGGACATCGTCCAGCGGAACCGGGCGCAGCGTGCTCAGGAAGGCCTGCTCCTCCTCCGTGGGGCGATCGGGGTCGACCACCAGCACGTCCAGTTTCGCATCAAGGGCAAGGGCAAAGCGGCTGGAGACCTTGTGGGCAAGTGCAAAAGCGGGCGCGCGCGAATACAGCAGCAGGTCGATGTCGCCGCCGCGCCGCGCATCGTCAGCGCGGGAGCCGAACAGGAAAACGCCCTCGATCGGCAAACCGTCGAGTGCTGCGCGCAAGGCCCGGATTTCCTCTTTCGAAAGTCTCATGCCCGAATCATGCCTTAAATAGGGCTTGCAGGGCCAGTCCCGGGTCGGGTGTCCGCATGAAGGCTTCGCCGATGAGGAAGGCATGGACGCCTCTGCCCAGCATCATGGCGACGTCGGCGGGTGCGAGGATGCCGCTTTCGGTGACGACGATGCGATCCGAAGGGATGCGCGCCAGCAGATCGAGGGTGGTCTGCAGCGAGACTTCGAAGGTGCGCAGGTTGCGGTTGTTGATGCCGATCAGCGGCGTCTTCAGTTGCAGGGCGAGATCGAGTTCGGCGCCGTCGTGCACCTCGACCAGCACCGCCATGCCGAGTTCATTGGCGAGGGCTTCGAGATCGCGCATTTGGGCGACTGCTTCCTGTAGGTCGGGCTTCAGCCCGACATCGGCGGCTGCAGTCCCATGGGGATTTCCATCGGGCGTCGGGCTGAAGCCCGACCTACAGGCCGCGCCGCCATCAGCAAAAGCCGCGACGATGAGCAGGATGCAGTCGGCTCCCATCGCGCGGGCCTCGACCACCTGGTACTCGTCGATGACGAAGTCCTTGCGCAATGCTGGCAGCGCGCAGGCGGCGCGCGCCTCGACCAGGTATTCCGGCGCGCCCTGGAAGAACTGGCGGTCGGTGAGCACCGACAGGCAGGCGGCGCCGTGCGCGGCGTAGCTGCACGCGATTTCGCCAGGCCGGAAATCCGCGCGGATCACGCCCTTCGAGGGGCTGGCCTTCTTGATCTCGGCGATGACCGCCGTCTCACGGCGACTGACTTTTTCCAGGATCGCGCCGGCGAAGTCGCGCGGCGGCGGCTGCGCCTCGGCTTCCGCGCGCAGGGCGGCGTCGGGCTTCGTCGCCCGCGCGGCGGCGACTTCCTCGCGCTTGACGGCGAGGATACGGTTCAGTATGTCAGACATAACAGCATTCACCACCAAGGCACCAAGAACACCAAGATGCACCAAGGAGTCAGATAACGAGCCGCTTGATGCCGTTCTTGATGAGTGCAGTATTGAAGTTGATCAACAAACCCAGTCTGTTGCCCGAAAGGCGCAAATACGTCAGAAGCTGGGCCTCGTGAATGGGCAGCAGTTTTTCAACTGACTTCAGTTCGACCACAAGTCGATCGCCGACCAGCAGGTCCAACCGAAAAGCCGATTCGATTGTCGTCTCACGATAAGTCACATCGAGCGGCACCTGGCTCAAGCAAGCAATGCCGCGGCCGCGTAATTCCAGTCCAAGACAAATTTCATACGCCGACTCGAGCAGTCCCGGACCTAGGGCTTTGTGCACCGAAAAAGCCGAATCGACTACCTGCCGTGCCAGATCATCGAGTTCACGATCGATTTCTTGGTGCAACTTGGTGTCCTTGGTGTCTTGGTAGTGAAAAGATCAGCCGTTAAAACGCCGCGTGAAGTTCACGAACGCGTCGAGCCTGGCGCGCGCGGCGCCGCTGGCGATGGCTTCGCGGGCGCGGGCGATGCCGTCGGCGACCGAGCCGGCGATGTTGGCGGCGTAGAGGGCGGCACCGGCATTCAGGGTGACGATCTCGCGCGGCGTGCCGGGCGTGTCGGCGAGCGCCTCCAGCACCATCTCCTTCGACTCGGCGGCGTCGGCCACGCGCAGGCCACGGTTGGAGACCATCTGCAGGCCGTAGTCCTCCGGGTGGATCTCGTACTCGGTGATCTCGCCGTTCTTCAGTTCGCCGACCAGGGTGGCAGCGCCCAGCGAAATCTCGTCCATGCCGTCCTTGCCCCACACCACCATGACGTGGTCGGCGCCCAGTTGCTGCATGACGCGCACCTGGATGCCGACGAGGTCGGGGTGGAAGACGCCCATCAGGGTATTGGGCGCGCCGGCCGGATTGGTAAGCGGGCCGAGGATGTTGAAAATGGTGCGCACGCCCATCTCGCGCCGCACCGGGGCAACGTTCTTCATGGCCGGATGGTGGTTGGGGGCGAACATGAAGCCCATGCCGGTGGCCTGGATGCATTCGGCCACCTGCGGTGCCGTCAGGTCGATCTTCGCACCGAGCGCTTCCAGGACGTCGGCCGAGCCGGACTTCGACGACACGCCGCGGTTGCCGTGCTTGGCCACCGTGGCGCCGGCCGCGGCTGCAACGAAGGCCGAGGCGGTGGAGATGTTGAAGGTGTGGGAGGCATCGCCGCCGGTGCCGACAATATCGACGAAGTTCGCGAGGTTGGCAAATTCGTGCGGCGTCTCGACGCGGGTGCACAGTTCGCGCATCACCTTCGCCGCCGCCGAGATCTCGCCGATGGTCTCCTTCTTCACGCGCAGGCCGGTCAGGATGGCGGCGACCATCAGCGGCGTGATCTCGCCGCCCATGATCTGCCGCATGAGGTGCAGCATCTCGTCGTGAAATATCTCGCGGTGCTCGATGGTGCGCTGCAGGGCTTCCTGGGGGGTGATCATGGGAATTCCTTATTTATCCTCGAACCAGTTCTGAATCTTGAGCCCGGAAAATTGCCGGAAATCGGCCGTGTTCCGGGTCACCAGCGTCAGGCCGTTCGCCTGCGCAATGGCGGCAATCTGTCCATCGACGAACGGCGGCGTGCGGCCCGCCGCCGTCAGTCGGGCGCGTTCGCGCGCATGCCACTCGGCCGCCTCGGCCGCGTAGGGCAGCACCGGCAGCCCGGCCCGCGCCAGCGATTCCAGGTAGGCCGCGACGGCCGTGCGCTTGCGCGAGGGCGGCATCAGGGCCAGGCCGTGGTGCAGTTCGTGCCAGGTGATGGCGGAAGTGGCGATGCGATCGCCGTGGCGGCGCAGCTGCGCCATCACCCTGGCGTCGGGCGTTGCGCGGGTCGCTTCGGAAAGCACGTTGGTATCCAGCAGATAGCGCGGATTCACGGCCGCCACGCGCCCCTGCCCTCCGAGGCATCGCGTGCCGGCAGCCAGTCGCTGTCGTCGAGACTGGCGCCGAAATCGCGCCTGAACGCGTCGATGGCCGCGGCCAGCGCCCGGCGCCGGGGCGCCAGCCGGGCGAATTCGCTGGCCGAGACGATGACGGCAACCGGCCGCCCGCGGCGGGACAGGGTCACCGGCCTGCCGGCTTCCGCCTCGCGCACCACCCCCGAAAGGTCGTTGCGGGCTTCGGCGATCGAATAGGTCTTGTCCATGGTTCTGCTCAAGATGGCTATCTAGATAGCCATAATTATGCGATGCCCCGCTCAACCCTGCAAGAAGTTCCCCAGCAGCCGGTGGCCGTGCTCGGTGCGGATGGATTCGGGATGGAACTGCACGCCTTCCACTGCATATTCTCGATGGCGCACGCCCATGATCTCGCCGTCCCCGGTCCACGCCGTCACTTCGAGGCAGGCCGGCAGCGAGGCGCGCTCGATGGCGAGGGAATGGTAGCGGGTGGCGGTGAAGGGGTCGGGCAGGCCGCGGAAGACGCCCGTGTCGGCATGGTGCACGGGCGAAGTCTTGCCGTGCATCAGCTGGCGGGCATGCACGATCTTGCCGCCGAAGGCGGCGCCGATGCTTTGGTGGCCGAGGCAGACACCGAGCAGCGGCACCCTGCCGGCGAAGGCCCGGATCGCCGCCACCGAGATGCCGGCTTCGGCCGGCGAACAGGGCCCGGGGGAGATGACGACGCGATCGGGCTTCAGGGCGAGGGCGGCCTCGACCGTGATCTCGTCGTTGCGGAAGACGCGCACGTCCTCGCCCAGCTCGCCGAAGTACTGCACGAGGTTGTAGGTGAAGGAGTCGTAGTTGTCGATCATCAGCAGCATGGCTAGAACCCTTAACCACAGAGACACAGAGGCACAGAGAAAAGCTTCATATTTTCATTCTCCGGATGCCGTCCTTGAGTACCGGGACGTTGAAATTCAAAAGTAATCCCGTCGCCATGCCGCTCAGACGCAAGTACGTCAGCAATTGCGCCTCGTGCAGAGGCAAAAGACGCTCGACTGCCTTGATTTCGACAACTACGGAATCCTCGACAACCAGGTCTAGCCGATAACCCCCATCGACCCGATGCTCCTTATAGACCACAGGCAACTCCACCTGGCTTCTGAAGCGAATGTCCCTGAGCCCTAACTCCACACAAAGGCATTCTTCATAGGCAGATTCCAACAAACCCGGACCCAATGTCCGATGCACCTCAATCGCCGCACCGATGATCTGCTCAGTCAATGCATCTCTCTGTGTCTCTGTGTCTCTGTGGTTCATGGTTTTCACTCCAGCCGCGTGTCGAGGCCGCTCTCGGCCATCTCGGCGGCGCGCAGCTGGGCGAGCGCCTTGTTCTGCGTCTCCTGCCACTCCGCAGCCGGGTCGGAGTCGGCGACGATGCCGGCGCCGGCCTGGACGTGGATGCGGCCGTCCTTGATCACCGCGGTGCGGATGGCGATGGCGAGGTCCATGTCGCCGTGGAAGCCCAGGTAGCCGACGGCGCCGGCGTAGATGCCGCGCTTGACCGGCTCCAGCTCGTCGATGATCTCCATCGCCCGCACCTTGGGCGCACCGGACACCGTGCCGGCCGGGAAGGTGGCGCGCAGCACGGCCAGCGCGTCGAGCTCCGGTTTCAGCCTGCCCTCGACGTTGGAGACGATGTGCATCACGTGCGAGTAGCGCTCGATGACGAACTGCTCGGTCACGCGCACCGAGCCGGTCTGCGCCACACGGCCGACGTCGTTGCGGCCGAGGTCGAGCAGCATCAGGTGCTCGGCGCGCTCCTTCTCGTCGGCGAGCAGTTCGGCGGCCAGCGCTTCGTCCTCTTCGACCGTCTTGCCCCTTTTGCGCGTGCCGGCGATCGGCCGCAGGGTGACGTTGCCTTCTTCCAGCCGCACGAGGATCTCCGGGGAGGCGCCGACGACGTGGAAATCCTCGAAGTCGAAATAGAACATGTAGGGCGAGGGGTTCAGGGTGCGCAGGGCGCGGTAGAGCGCCAGCGGCGTCGCGGCGTAGGGCTTCGACATGCGCTGCGAGAGCACCACCTGCATGATGTCGCCGTCGACGATGTACTGCTTGGCGCGCGCCACGGCGCGCTTGAAGGCCTCCTCGCCGAAGGAGGAGGCGGCAGCCTGCGGCGTGGCCGGCCGCTCCGCCGGGATCGCGACGGGCTCGCGCAGCTTCTGCAACAGCTCCTTCAGCCGCGCCCGGGCGCGCTTGAAGGCGCCGGGCACGCCGGGCTCGGCGTACACCACCAGGGTCAGCTTGCCGGAGAGGTTGTCGACGACGGCGATCTCTTCCGACAGGAGCAGGAGGACGTCGGGCGTGCCGAGCTCGTCGGGTTTCTGCACCTTCGCCAGCTTCGGCTCGATGTAGCGCACCGTGTCGTAGCCGAAGCTGCCGACGAGGCCGCCGCAGAAACGCGGCAGGCCGGCGCGCGGCGCCAGTTTGAAGCGCGCCATGTACTCGGCCACGAAGGCCAGCGGGTCGCAGTCGGCGCATTGCTCGGCGATGCGGTTGCCGGTCAGCACCATGACGTTGCGGCCATAGGCGACGATGCGCGTCGGCGCCGACAGGCCGATGAAGGAATAGCGGCCGAAGCGCTCGCCGCCCTGCACGGATTCGAGCAGATAGGTCCAGGCGCGGTCGGCCAGCTTCAGGTAGATCGAGAGGGGGGTGTCGAGGTCGGCGAAGGTTTCCAGGGTCACCGGGATGCGGTTGTAGCCCTGGGCGGCCAGCTGCTTGAATTCGGCTTCGGTCATCATGACTCCACTACTTGAAGCTTGAGATACGCGGACGCAAACAACAGCGCCCGCCGCTTGCGACGATCAGTCAGGCAAGCGACGCCAGGGCCAGGCCTCCCCGCCGATGGCGTATTTCCTCAGGCGTTTCAAGTTCAGATGGAGCACGATGTGTCGTTTCGTAGGTCGGGCTTCAGCCCGACGTTGGCGTCCGTGTCGGGCTGAAGCCCGACCTACTTGGCGGTAATCAATCCCGCCGCCTCCTCGAGGGTAGCCACTATAGCATCGGCGCCAAGATCGCGCACGTCCTCGCCCTCGCTGTAGCCGTAGGGCACGCAGAACACCGGGCAGCCCGCGGCGCGGGCACCGGCGACGTCGTTGCGCGAATCGCCGACGACCAGCGCTTCGGCCGGCGCGACGCCGAAGCGCTC
Source organism: Rhodocyclaceae bacterium (assembly GCA_008933825.1). GTDB lineage: Bacteria > Pseudomonadota > Gammaproteobacteria > Burkholderiales > Rhodocyclaceae > Desulfobacillus. Next base: position 87,977 of record WBUF01000004.1, read on the forward strand.
GCAGATGTGCAGGAAGGGCAGCGGGTGCGGCTTCTTCTCCGCCAGGGTGTCGCCGCTCACCGTCAGGTCGAGCAGCGCTGCCAGGCCGGTGGCGGCCAGCAGCGGCCCGGTGAAGGCGGCGGCCTTGTTGGTGACGCAGGCGGTCTTCAGGCCCGCGGCGCGCATCGCCTGCAGGCCCTCCAGCACGCCGGGATAGATGCGGGTCTTGCGGCCGTTCACGACGGCGTAGTGGCGCTTGAACACCGCCAGCGCCTCGCGCGCATCCGCAGCCTCCGATTCGCCCGGATAGCCGAGGCAGCGGCCGACGAGGTTGGGAATGCCCTTGCCGACGAAGTCGCGGATGGTGTCCTGCGGCAAAGTCAGCCGCCCCAGCTCGGCGAGCATGGCGTTGGCCGCGTCGGCGAGGTCGGGAACGGTGTCGAGCAGCGTGCCGTCGAGGTCGATGAGGACGGCTTTGATGGGCATCAAAACAAACCTTTCACCACAGAGGCACAGAGACACAGAGGTGTCACAGAGATTTTCTCAGTGCCTCAGTGTCTCTGTGGTTAATGGTTCAGGCTTTTGCCAGCTCGGCGCGCAGGGCGGCGATGATCGAATTGTAGCGCTGCGGATCGCCGTCCTTGCCGGCGCCGAAGACGGCGGAGCCGGCGACGAAGGTGTCGACGCCGGCCTGCGCCACCTCGCGGATGTTGGCCGGGCCGACGCCGCCGTCGATTTCCAGGCTGACATCCAGCTTGCGCGCGTCGATCATCCTGCGCACCTGGCGCGCCTTGTCGAGGACGTGCGGGATGAACTTCTGCCCGCCGAAGCCGGGGTTGACCGACATCAGCAGCACCATGTCGATCTTGTCGAGCGTCCATTCCAGCACGTCGAGCGGGGTGGCCGGATTGAACACCAGCCCGGGCTTGCAGCCCGCTTCGCGAATCAGCGCGATGCTGCGGTCGATGTGCTCGGACGCCTCCGGGTGGAAGGTGATGTAGGTGGCGCCCGCCCTGGCGAAGTCGGGCACGATGCGGTCGACCGGCTTGACCATCAGGTGCACGTCGATGGGCGCGGTGACGCCGTGCTTCCTCAGGGCCTCGCAGACCAGCGGGCCGATGGTCAGGTTGGGCACGTAGTGGTTGTCCATGACGTCGAAATGCACGATGTCGGCGCCCGACTTGAGGACGTTGTCCACCTCTTCGCCCAGTCTGGCGAAATTGGCGGACAGAATGCTCGGTGCGATGCGGTAGGTCATGGCAATCCCCTGTTCATGGGCAGGATTCTAAACGGAATTGCCGAGCGCGCCGGCTAAAAGAAATTATGGCTTCCATAAGCCTGCCCCTATAATGTCCCGATGGCGGAAAGCAAGAAATACGAGGTCTGCGTCGCGGTCGAAACCCAGTATCTGGCAGACCAGTCCGACCCGCAGGACGGGCGCTACGTCTTCGCCTACCACATTACCATCCGCAACACCGGCAACATCGCTGCCCAGCTGATTTCGCGCCACTGGATCATCCGCGACGCCGAATCCCATGTGCAGGAAGTCCGCGGCCTCGGCGTGGTCGGCCACCAGCCCCTGCTCCAGCCCGGCGAGAGTTTCGAATACACCAGCGGCTGCGTCCTCGCCACCCCGGTCGGCACCATGCGCGGCAGCTACCAGATGGTGGCGGAGGACGGCGCGCCGTTCGAAGCGCCGGTCGCCGAGTTCACGCTGGCAATGCCGCGTGTGCTGCATTGAGCGCGGGCAGGAATTTACCCGCCGGGCCATCCGTTGCGGCCTCCCGGGCCCTGTGGTAAACAGCGTCATACGTCCTGACGGCGATCGGCCCATGCCCGGTTCGGCTGCAATTTTTCTGCGTTTCTGCGTCGCCCTGTGTGCGGCCGCGCTGTTGGCCACGCCCGGCCATGCCTCCGCCTTTGCCGGCAAGAAAGTTGCCCTGGTTGTCGGCAACAGCAAATACCCCACGGCCCCGCTGAAAAACCCGGTCAACGACGCGCGGGCCATAGCCAGGACGCTCAAGGAACTCGGCTTCGAGGTCACGTTGCGCGAGAACGCCGGCCAGCGCGATCTCGCGGCGGCGGTGCGCCAGTTCGGTTCCTCGATCTCACCCGGGTCTGCCGCGCTGTTCTATTTCGCCGGCCACGGCATGCAGGTGAAGGGGCGCAACTACCTGGTGCCGACCGACGCCGACATCCAGCTCGAGGACGAGGTGCCCTACTCGGCCATCGACGCCAACCTGGTGCTGGACAAGATGGAGGTGGGCAAGAGCGCCGTCAACATCGTAATCCTGGATGCCTGCCGCAACAACCCGTTCTCGCGCCGCTTCCGCTCCTCGGCGACAGGCCTGGCAGAAATGATTGCGCCGATCGGCACGCTGATCGCATTCGCCACCGCGCCCGGCTCGGTGGCGCAGGACGGCACGGGGGATAACGGCGTTTACACCAAGCACCTGCTGGAGAGCATCGCCATGCCCGGACTGCCGGTCGAGCAGATGTTCAAGCGCGTGCGCGTCGGCGTGGCAAAGGACACCAACGAGTCGCAGGTACCCTGGGAAAGCTCGTCGATGAAGGGCGACTTCGTATTCAAGGAAGCACCGAAACAGTCTGTTTCGCAGGACAGGATGATCGAGGAAGCGGTGCAGGTGGCGGCGGAGCGGGCGGCGACCCTCATGGCGGAACGCATGCGGCGCGAACAGGCCAGCAGTTCCGCCCAGGCTGACCGGAACAGAACGGAACAGGAAGCGCTGGCCGCAGAGCGGGAAAGGCTGAAGCGCGAGCGGGAGCGGATCGAGGCCGAACGCGCCGCACTGCGCAAGGAATCTCCCGCCCCGGCAGCCAAGGTGGCGCTGGTTGCGCCGACTGCCGCTGCAAACCCGTCGCCTCGCAAACAAGGCACGAACGCTAGCCTGCCTGAAGCTGGCGACCGCTGGACCTACCTGTTTTCGGACGGATACGGCAAGAAGGAAACCTATTCCGTGCGCGTGACGGAGGTGACCGCCGAGGGCATCCAGGACGAGGCAACCGTGGGCAAAGCCCGGCATGCCGAAAACCATGAGCCCGGCCTGGACATGTCGAGCAGAGCCATAGGCGGCTTCGCCTTGCGCGAATTTTCTCCCTACCTGCTCTCGCTCGGCCCGGCGGAACCGAATGACGAATGGAAGAAAATCCAGATCCCGGGCGGTAGCGGGCCGTTCATGGCGCGATGGGCGGGCAAGGAAACCGTCAAGGTGCCGGCCGGCAGTTACGAGACGAGCAAGCTGGTCGTCGAGGGCGAGCAGTTTGTCCGAGGCGTTCAAACGCGCAAACTCACCATTCAAGCCTGGTATGCCCCCGCCGTAAAGCGCTTCGTCAGACTGAGCATATCTACACCACCGCTTCAAGTTGGCAATGTCAGTCCGGACCGGGATCTTATCGAGCTTGTCGAAACCAGCATCTCCGTTGCGGGCATTGCCTCGGCTCCGCCAAGTGACAGACCTCCTCCGCCAAAAGTGGTTGCCGAAAGCTCGCCCAATGCCATCACCATGCCTGGCGGCCCTGTCAGCATCGGCGATTCATGGTCCTACCGCTTCTCCGATGTCTATGGAAAGTCGGGCTCTTATACAGTGAAAGTCACCGCAGCCTCACCGTCCGAGATAGCCGACGAAGCCCGTATCGGCAAGGCGCGCCACAGCGCCAGCTTCGAGCGAAACCTCGCCATCATCCATCGCAAAATGGGCGATCTTTCCCTGCGTGAGTTGTCGCCCTATTTGCTGAACTTCGGCCTCAAGGAATCCGAGGAATTGCAGAGCGTGGAGATTTTCGAGGGCAAGGAGCCTTTCAAGGCAAGGCTGGCCGGAACGGAATCGGTCCGGGTGCCGGCCGGCACTTTCGAGGCCCGGAAAATCATTCTCGAAGGCCGCGAATACGGCCAGCGCATGCCGCATCTTTCTCGCGCCTACACGATTACCGCGTGGTATGCCCCGCTGGCGAGGCGCTTCGTCAAGCTGACGTTCGTCGGCGCACCAGCCAGTCTCTTCCCGGCCGAGCAGGAAACCATCGAACTGACCGAATACCGCCTGCAATAAGCCTCAGCTGCGGTAGTCGGCGTTGATCTTCACGTAGTCGTAGGAAAAATCGCAGGTCCACACCGCGGCCTGCGCCGAACCGCGGGCGAGGTCGACGCGGACGGCGATCTCGGCCTGCTGCATGACGCGGGCGCCGTCCTCCTCGCGGTAGCTCGCGGCGCGGCCGCCCTGCTCCGACACCAGCACGTCGTCCAGCCACAGCCTGACGCGGTCGACATCGAGGTCATTGACGCCGGCATTGCCGATGGCGGCAAGGATGCGGCCGAGGTTGGGGTCGGAGGCGAAGAAGGCGGTCTTCACCAGCGGCGAGTGGGCGATGGCGTAACCGACCGCCTTGCATTCGGCGGCATCACGCCCGCCGCGCACCTCGATCGTGATGAACTTGGTGGCGCCCTCGCCGTCGCGCACGATGGCCTGGGCCAATTCCGCCGCAACGGCGGTAACAGCCTGCTTCAGCGCGGCATAGTCGGCGGAAGACTCGTCGTCGATCGGCGTGTTGCCGGCCTTGCCCGTGGCGATCAGCAGGAAGGAGTCGTTGGTCGAAGTGTCGCCGTCCACCGTGACGCAGTTGAAGGAGGCGTCTGCCGCCTCGCGAACCAGGCGGTCGAGCAGCGGCTGCGCCACTGCCGCATCGGTGGCGACGAAGCCGAGCATGGTCGCCATGTTGGGGCGGATCATGCCGGCGCCCTTGGCGATGCCGCTGACGGTGGCCGCCGTGCCGCCGAGACTGACTTTTCTCGACGCCGCCTTGGGGCAAGTGTCGGTGGTCATGATCGCCTCGGCGGCGGCGGCCCAGTTGTCCTCGCGCAGGTCGGCCGTGCATGCGGGCAGCCCCGCTTCGATGCGCTCGACCGGCAGCGGCTCCATGATGACGCCGGTGGAAAACGGCAGCACCTGCCAGGGGGCGCAGCCAAGCTGCTGCGCCGCGGCCTCGCAGCTGCGGCGCGCCGCCAGCAGGCCGGACTCGCCGGTGCCGGCGTTGGCAATGCCGGTGTTGACGAGCAGGGCGCGAATGCCGCCGGCCTTCGCTGCGGCGGCCAGGTGCTCGCGGCAGACGAGCACCGGCGCGGCGCAGAAGCGGTTCTGCGTAAACACCCCGGCGACGGCGGCGCCTGCTTCGAGGCGGACCAGCAGCAGGTCGCGGCGGCTGGCCTTGCGGATGCCGGCCTGGGCGATGCCGAGGCTGAGTCCGGCAACGGGCAACAGTTCGGCGGCAACGGGCGGCTTCAGATTGACCGGCATCAGCATCGGCTCCGCATCAGTTCAGCTTGCCGTGGCAGTGCTTGTACTTCCTGCCCGAGCCGCAGGGGCAGGGATCGTTGCGGCCGATCTTCTCGCCCTGGCGCACCAGGGGCTGCGCCGGCTTCTCGGCTTCGCCCGACGCGCCGAGCGCCTCGTCGTAGTCGGCATGGTGGTACTGCACGTTCTCCACCGCGGCATGCGGCTCGCTTTGCTCGACCTGTTCCTGCGAGCGGATCTCGACGGTCATCAACAGCTTGGTGACCTCGTTGCGCACCGTCTGCAGCAGCCCCTCGAACAGCTCGAAGGCCTCGCGCTTGTATTCCTGCTTCGGGTTCTTCTGCGCGTAGCCGCGCAGGTGGATGCCCTGGCGCAGGTGGTCGAGCGCCGCCAGGTGCTCGCGCCAGTGGGTGTCCAGGCTCTGCAGCATGATGTTGCGCTCGAAGTGGTGGAAGGCCTCGGCGCCGACCAGGCCGAGCTTCTCGGCGTAGCGCCGATCCGCCTCGTCGAGGATGCGCCGCACGATCTCGTCGTCGGACAGGCTCTGTTCCGCCCGAAGCCACTCGCCGATCGGCAGTTGCAACTGGTATTCGGCGGCCAGCGCAGCCTGCGCGCCGGGAATGTCCCACTGCTCCTCGACGCTGTCGGCCGGCACGTGAGTGCGGAAGGCGTCGTGCAGCACGCCCTGGCGCATGGCGGTGATGGTCTCGGAGATGTCGTCCGTCTCCAGCAGCTCGTTCCTCTGCTGGTAGATCACCTTGCGCTGGTCGTTGGCGACGTCGTCGTACTCGAGCAGCTGTTTCCTGATGTCGAAGTTGCGCTGCTCGACCTTGCGCTGGGCCGACTCGAGCGAGCGCGTCACCAGCGGGTGCTCGATGGCCTCCCCCTCCGGCATCTTCAGGCGCACCATGATGGCGTTGAGGCGCTCGCCGGCGAAGATGCGCAGCAGCGGGTCCTCCAGCGACAGGTAGAAGCGGCTGGAGCCGGGGTCGCCCTGGCGGCCGGCGCGGCCGCGCAGCTGGTTGTCGATGCGTCGCGACTCGTGCCGCTCGGAGCCGATGATGTGCAGGCCGCCGGCCTTCACCACCTGTTCGTGCAGCGCCTGCCATTCGCTCCTCAGCTGGGCACTGCGGGTTTCCCGCTCCGCCTCGGACAATGCCCCCTCGGCGAGAAGGGCGTCGACCTGCTTCTCGACGTTGCCACCGAGCACGATGTCGGTGCCGCGGCCGGCCATGTTGGTGGCGATGGTGATCATGCCGGGCCGGCCGGCCTGGGCGACGATGAGTGCCTCGCGGGCGTGCTGCTTGGCGTTGAGCACCTGATGCGGCAGCTTTTCCTTGTCCAGCATGCCGGAGAGCAGCTCGGAGTTCTCGATGGAAGTGGTGCCGACCAGCACCGGCTGGCCGCGCCGGTGGCAGTCGCGGATGTCGGCGATGATGGCGCGGTGCTTCTCCGGCGCGGTGCGATAGACCTGGTCCATGCGGTCGTCGCGGATCATCGGCTGGTTGGTCGGGATGACCACCGTCTCCAGGTTGTAGATCTGGTGGAATTCGTAAGCCTCGGTGTCGGCCGTGCCGGTCATGCCGGACAGCTTGCCGTACATGCGGAAGTAGTTCTGGAAGGTGATCGAGGCGAGCGTCTGGTTCTCGTTCTGGATCGCCACGCCCTCCTTCGCCTCGACGGCCTGGTGCAGGCCGTCGGACCAGCGCCGGCCGGGCATCAGGCGGCCGGTGAACTCGTCTACGATGACGATCTCGCCGTTCTGCGAGACATAGTGCTGGTCGCGGTGGAACAGGTTGTGCGCGCGCAGGGCGGCATACAGGTGGTGCATGAGCAGGATGTTGCCCGGCTCGTAGAGGCTGCTGCCCTCGCGCAGCAGGCCGAGGCGGACGAGGACTTCCTCGGCATGCTCGTGGCCGGCCTCCGACAGCAGCACGGTGTGGGCCTTCTCGTCCACCCAGAAGTCACCCTCGCCCTTCTCTTCCTGCTGCCGCGAGAGCAGCGGCGCCACCTGGTTCATGCGCACGTAGAGGTCGGTGTGGTCCTCGGCCTGGCCGGAGATGATCAGGGGCGTCCTCGCCTCGTCGATGAGGATGGAGTCGACCTCGTCGACGATGGCGTAGGCGAGCTTCTTCTGCACGCGGTCCTTCGCCGCGTAGACCATGTTGTCGCGCAGGTAGTCGAAGCCGAATTCGTTGTTGGTGCCGTAGGTGATGTCGGCGGCGTAGGCGGCCTGTTTCTCTTCGTGCGCCATCTGCGAGAGATTGACGCCGACGCTCATGCCGAGGAAGCGGTAGAGCTTGCCCATCCATTCGGCATCGCGGCTGGCCAGATAGTCGTTTACCGTGATGATGTGCACGCCCTTGCCGGCAAGGGCGTTCAGGTAGGCCGGCAACGTGGCCACCAGCGTCTTGCCCTCGCCGGTGCGCATCTCGGCGATCTTGCCGTCGTGCAGCACCATGCCGCCGATCAGTTGCACGTCGAAGTGACGCATGCCGAGCGAGCGCCTGCCCGCCTCGCGCACCACGGCGAAGGCTTCGGGCAGCAATTCGTCGAGCGCCTTGCCCTCGGCCAGTTGCCGGCGGAATTCGCCGGTCTTGCCGCGCAGCTGCTCGTCGGAGAGGGCGCTGACGGTAGGTTCGAGCGCATTGATGGCGCGCACGATTTGCCCGTATTGGCGGATCAGCCGGTCGTTGCGGCTGCCGAATATCTTCTTGAGGAGGCCGGAGATCATGCGGGAACGCGGCAGGCGTCTGGAAAAAACGCGAATTTTACCATGCCGCCCCGCCCGGGCGGCCCGGCAGGACTGCGCCGAAGGCCCTAGCGGCGCTTGCCGAGCGCGAGCTTTTGCTGCTGGGCGTTCTGCAGGAAGCGGTTAGGGTTCTGCGCCGCGCCCTTGTAGCGCACCTCGAAATGCAGGTGCGGGCCGGTCGAGCGGCCGGTGGAACCGACCGCGGCAATCTTCTGGCCGCGCTTGACCAGCGCACCCTGCTTGACGAGCAGTTTCGAGGCGTGAGCATAGCGCGTGATGAGGTCGTTGCCATGGTCGATCTCGACCATGTTGCCGTAGGCCGGATGGAACTCCGCGGTGACGACGATGCCGGCGGCGGCGGCGGCGATCGGCGTGCCGGCCTCGGCAATGAAGTCGATGCCTTCGTGCATGGCCTGCTCGCCGGTGAAGGGGTCGATGCGCCAGCCGAAGCCGGAGGCGTTCCATTGCGCCTCGACCGGCAGGGCCGTCGGAAGCTGGTTTTTCTTGACCCGCTCGTCCATCAGTTCGGATTCGATCAGGCCGAGGTAATCGCTTTTCGTCTCCAGGCGCTGCGAGAGCTGGTCGATCTGGCGTTGCAGGTCTTCGGCCGTCTGCGGCCGGGCCGGCACCAGCAGGGGGCCGCCCTGCCCCGCCGGTTGGGCCGGCTTGGCCTCGGGCGGCTTGATGCCGGACAACTGGGCGATGCGCTCGCCGAGGGTGTCCAGGCGCATCAGCTGGGCCTGCATCTGGCCGAGGCGAACCGCCATGGCATTCAGGTTCTCGCGCAGGAACTCCTGCGTCTTCTGGGTTTCCTGCTCCCGCACGCTCACCAGCAGGCTCTGCAGGAAGGGCAGGCGCACCTCCGCCGCATGTCGAACGGTGACGTAGGAAAACAGGGTGGAGACGGCCAGCACGGCCAGAACCAGGATAAACGCCGCCAGCCCGAGATGGCGGGCGGTGATCGTGATGGTCCTGGCGGTTGCCAGGCGGTCGGAGACGAGAATAATATGCACGCCGTCTCTCCTATCGATTACACATGGCAGCGCATTCTCTCGACGCTTACCTGAATTCCGCCGGCGGCCTGGCGCGGTTGTCAGCGCATGCCGGGCGATTGGTCAAATTGCAGCGCGTTTTCGAGAAAATCGCGCCTTCCTATCTGGCCGCGTCGAGCCGCGTGGCCAATTTCAAGCTGGGGAGGGTTGTCATCCACGCCGATTCCGGCACGGTCGCCGCAAAACTGAGGCAGATGCTGCCAAGCCTGCTCGGCGAGTTCTCTTTAGAAGGGGCAGAGGTTACCGAAATACAGATCAAAGTGCAACCCATTCATGCTGCAATGCAGCAAAAACCGGGGGGCATGCCGCGCGCCTCCGTGAGCGCGCCGGCGAAGGCCGGACTGGAGCGGCTGGCGACGGATTTGCCGGAGGATTCGCCGCTGAAGGAGGCGCTCGGCCGCCTGGTCAGGAACAGCCGCTGACGCTCGCTACAGCACGATTACCCTCTCGAGGAACATCAGCGCCAGGACGATCAGGGCAAACAGCCCGGCGTATTTGGCGACCTGCCAGGAAATCCGCAGGTAGCGCCGGTCGCGGGTGAGCAGGAAGGCGACGATGCCGGCACCGACGGTAATGGCGACCAGGACGCCGGCAATCCGCAGCAAGAGCATCAGGCGGGTTGCGCAAACAGCCTGGCCACCGAGGCGGGCGCGTCCTCTATGCGATCGAAGCTGGCCATCTCCCAGGCCGTCCGGTCGGCCAGCAGGGCGCGCAACAGCCGGTTGTTGAGGGCGTGGCCGGACTTGTGGGCGGAAAAGGCGCCGAGGAGGGGATGGCCGAGGAGATAGAGGTCGCCCACCGCGTCGAGCACCTTGTGCTTGACGAACTCGTCGCCGTAGCGCAGGCCGTCGGCGTTGAGCACGCGATACTCGTCCATCACGATGGCATTCTCCATGCTGCCGCCCAGGGCCAGGCCCTGCGAGCGCATGGCCTCGACGTCCTGCATGAAGCCGAAGGTGCGCGCGCGGGCCACCTCGCGCACATAGGAATGCTCGGCGAAATCCACCGTGACGCTCGGCTTCGACTTGTCGAACACGGGGTGGCTGAAGACGATGGAGAAACTCAGCCGAAAGCCGTCGTAGGGCGCGAGCTCCGCCCACTTGTCGCCTTCCTCGACGCGCACCGCGCGCTTGACCCGGATGAATTTCTTGGCCGCCTTCTGCTCCTCGATGCCGGCCGACTGGATGAGGAAGACGAAGGGCGCGGCGCTGCCGTCCATGATCGGTATCTCGGCGGCATCGACATCCACCCAGGCATTGTCTATCCCCAGGCCCGAGAGCGCCGACATGAGGTGTTCCACCGTGGCAACCTTGGCACCGTCCTTCTCCAGGCAGGAGGCCAGCCGCGTGTCCCCGACGGCGAAGGGGTCGGCGCGCAGCTCTGCCGGCGGATCGAGGTCCACACGGCGGAAGACGATGCCGGTGTCGGGCGCCGCCGGACGCAAGGTCATGGTGACCTTGACCCCGGAATGGAGCCCGACGCCGGTGGCGCGGATCAGCGATTTCAGCGTGCGCTGCTGCAGCATCATGACGGCGCTATGACAAAGAGGCGAAGTTTACCATAGCGCGCCGGCCCGCCGCCGCGCCTGCGCTGTCGCTCCGATCCGCCGCGCATCAGTCGGCCTGCTTCCTGAGGAAGGCGGGAATGTCGTACTTGTCCACCCCGCTCGCCGCCATCGCTTCCACCGTGGCGCTGCGGCGGCCGCTGCGCATCACCGCCGGCACCTCCAGCTCGACGTAATTGATGGTCTCGACGATCGGCGCATTGTCCGTACCGGTCTTCTGCGCCACCACTTCCATGCGCGGGCGGAACTGCTGCGCCGCGCTCGCCGCGCCCAGGCCGGTGGCCACCACCGTGACGCGCAGGTTGTCTTCCATGACGTCGTCGAACACCGTGCCGAAGATGATGTGGGCGTCCTCGGCGGCGTAGGCGCGGATGGTGTTCATCACCTCGCGCACTTCCTTCATGCCGAGCGCGCTGTTGGCGGAGATGTTCACCAGCACGCCGCGCGCGCCGGAGAGCTCGATGCCCTCGAGCAGCGGGCTGGCGACCGCCTGCTCGGCGGCGAGCCGCGCGCGGTCCAGGCCGGAAGCCATCGCCGAACCCATCATGGCCTTGCCCATCTCGCCCATCACGGTGCGCACGTCCTCGAAGTCGACGTTCACCAGCCCCGGCACGTTGATGATCTCGGCAATGCCGCCCACCGCGTTCCTCAGCACGTTGTCGGCCGTTTTGAAGGCATCGATCATGCTGATGTCCTCGCCAAGCACCTCGGTCAGCCGCTCGTTGAGGATGACGATGAGGGAATCGACATGGCGCGACAGCTCGGCCAGGCCCTCCTCGGCCACCTTCATGCGCTTGGCGTTCTCGAACTCGAAGGGCTTGGTCACCACCGCCACGGTGAGGATGCCCAGGTCGCGCGCCACTTCGGCGACGATCGGCGCAGCACCCGTGCCGGTGCCGCCGCCCATGCCGGCGGTGATGAAGGCCATGTGCGCGCCCTGCAGGGCCTCGGCGATGCGCTCGCGCTCGGCGTCGGCCAGGGCGCGCGCCTTCTCGGGCTTGCCGCCGGCGCCAAGCCCCGGGCCGAACTGCAGCTTCGTATGCGCCGGGCTGCGATCGAGCGCCTGGGCGTCGGTGTTGGCGCAGATGAACTCCACGCCCTGCACGCCCTCGCGGATCATGTGGTCGACGGCGTTGCCGCCGGCGCCCCCGACGCCCACCACCTTGATGACCGTGCCGTTGGGTTCCTTGTCGATGATTTCAAACATGCTCGCCTCCTTGTAAATAAACGACAACAAAAACAACCTTAAAAATTCTTCTCGAACCACGACTTCATGCTGCCCAGCACCTGCCTGAAGGTGCGCGTGCGATGCGCCTGGATGCCGCGCTTCTTCTGCGCCATGCCCTCCATCAGCAGGCCCATGGCAGTGGCGTAGCGCGGATGCTGCACCACCTCGGCCAGGCTGCCCGAGTACCTCGGCATGCCCAGCCGCACCGGCATGTGGAAGATGTCCTCGCCCAACTCGACCATGCCGAGCATCACCGAGCTGCCGCCGGAGAGCACGATGCCCGAGGAGAGCAGCTCCTGAAAGCCGCTGCGGCGCAGCTCGGCCCGGATCAGCTCGTAGAGTTCGGTGACGCGCGGCTCGATGACGTCGGCCAGCGCCAGCTTCGAGAGGCGGCGCGGAGGCCGCTCGCCGATGCCGGGCACCTCGAACTTTTCGTCGTCGTCGGCCAGCTGGTGCGTGGCAACGCCGTACTGCTGCTTGATTTCCTCCGCCTCGCCGGTCGGCGTGCGCAGGGCGTGGGCGATGTCGTTGGTGATCTGGTCGCCGGCGATCGGAATCACCGCCGTGTGGCGGATGGCGCCCTGCGTGAAGATCGCGATGTCGGTGGTGCCCCCGCCGATGTCCACCAGGCAGACGCCGAGTTCCTTCTCGTCCTCGGTCAGCACGGCGATGCTGGAGGCGAGCGGCTGCAGCACCAGGTCGACCACCTCGAGCCCGCAGCGGCGCACGCACTTGACGATGTTCTGCGCCGCCGACACTGCCCCGGTGACGATGTGCGTCTTCACTTCCAGCCGCACGCCGCTCATGCCGATCGGCTCGCGCACGCCGTCCTGGCCGTCGACGATGAATTCCTGCGTCAGGATGTGCAGGATCTGCTGGTCGGAGGGAATCGGCATGGCGCGCGCCGTCTCGATGACGCGCTCGACGTCCATCGGCGAGACGTCCTTGTCCTTGATCGCCACCATGCCGTTGGAGTTGAAGCTGCGGATGTGGCTGCCGGCGATGCCGGTGTAGACCTCCTTCACCTTGCAGTCGGCCATCAGCTCGGCTTCCTGGATGACGCGCGAGATGGCGCTCACCGTCGCCTCGATGTTCACCACCACGCCTTTTTTCAGGCCGCGCGATTCCTGGTGGCTGCCCAGCCCGAGGATGTCCATCCGCCCCTCCGGCGTGAGCTCGGCGACGACGGCGACGATCTTCGAGGTGCCGATGTCGAGGCCGACGATGAGATTTTTCACTTCCCTGGTCATTGCTTCCCCGCTCCTGCCCGTGCCACCCGCATGGCAAAGCCGTTCGGGTAGCGCAAATCGATGACGTCGGCCCGCGCCTGCAGGCGCTCCGTCGCCTGGCGATGGGCCTCCGTAAAGCGCTGCAGCCGTTCGTTGATGCGCGACCTGGACTGGTCGCGCCCCAGCTCCAGCAGCAGGCCGTCGTCCAGCTTCACCTGCCAGGCCTGGCGCGGGCTGAGCGACAGGCTTTGCGGCTGCCGGCCGAGCGGCTCGAGCAGCGGCCGCAGCTCGCGGTAGCGCGCCAGCAGCTGCGGCGCCGTGCCCTCGGGCCCGACGAACAGCGGCAGCCGCTCGCCGCCGGCTGCGGCAAACACCTCGCCCTCGCTATTTACCAGCCGCGCCTCGGCGCCCTCGGCCTGCTTCCAGCGCGCCGCGGCGACATGCTCTTCGATGGCCAGGTCGAGGCCGCCAGGCCAGCGCCGCCGCACTTGCGCCTTGCGCACCCAGGGCAGCTTCTCGAAGGCGGCGCGCACCGCGTCGAGATTCACGGTGAAGAAGTTGCCTGCCACTGCGGTTCGCGCGGCATACTCGACCTGCGTCGGCGTCACCTCCCGCAGCGGGCTGACGACGACGAGTTCGCGCAGCGGGAAGAACGGCAGGCGCGCGATGGCCAGCATGGCGGCATAGCCCAGCCCCAGCGCGGCAGCGAAGAACAGCAGGTCGGCGATCAGGTTCATCAGCGGCGGCCTGTCCCAGAGTCCGGCGTTGTCATTCGGTTTTCTCCTTGCCTTAGCCAAGCGCCGCCTGCTCCAGAATCTTCAGGCAAAGCGCCTCGAAGCCGATGCCGACGGCGCGCGCCGCCATCGGCACCAGCGAATGCCCGGTCATGCCGGGCGAAGTGTTCATCTCCAGCAGCCAGGGCTTGCCCGCGGCGTCCAGGATCAGGTCGGCGCGCCCCCAGCCGCGGCAGTCGAGCAGCTGCGCCGCCTCCATCACCAGGTCCTGGATCGTCTCCTCGGCCGAATCCGGCAGGCCGCTCGGGCAGAAATACTGCGTCTCGTCGCTGAAATACTTGTTCTGCCAGTCGTAGTTGCCGCCCGGCGCGACGATGCGCACCAGCGGCAGGGCCTGGCGGCCGAGGAAGGCGGCGGTCAATTCCTCGCCTGCGATGAACTGCTCGGCAATCACCAGCGGGTCGTGCCGCACCGCCGCTTCATAAGCCGCGCGCAGGTCCGCCGCGCGCGTCACCTTGCTGGCGCCGACGCTGGAGCCCTCGCGCGCCGGCTTGACGAAGAGCGGCAGGCCGAGTTCGGCCGCCACGGCGTCCCAGTCGGTGTCCGCCCTGAGGACGTGCCAGGCCGGCGTCGGCAGGCGCTCGGCATGCCAGACCATCTTGGTGCGCCATTTGTCCATGGCCAGCGCCGAGGCCATCACGCCGCTGCCGGTGTAGGGAATGCCCATCAGCTCCAGCGCGCCCTGCACCGTGCCGTCCTCGCCGCCGCGCCCGTGCAGTGCGATGAAGGCGCGCCGGAAGCCCGCGCCCTTCAGTTCCCACAGGGGCCGCTCGGCCGGATCGAAGGCATGCGCATCGACCCCGCTCTTCTGCAGCGCGGCCAGCACTGCGCTGCCCGACATCAGCGAAATCTCACGCTCGGCGGAAGAGCCGCCCAGCAGCACTGCCACTTTCCCGAACTCCCCGCTCACGGTCTGCCTCCCACGATCCGCACTTCCCGATGCAACTCCACGCCAAAACGCTCGCGCACCGTCGCCTGCACCTTTTCGATCAGCGCCTCGATGTCCGCCGCCGTCGCCCGCCGCTCGGGGTTTACGATGAAATTGGCGTGCTTCTCCGACACGCGCGCGCCGCCGATTTGCAGGCCCTTCAGGCCGGCCGACTCGATCAGCCGCGCCGCATGGTCGCCGGGCGGATTGCGGAACACCGAGCCGGCATTCGGCAGCGCCAGCGGCTGGCTGGCGATGCGCCGCTCCAGCAGCTCGCGGATGCGCGCGCGCGAGGCCGCACCATCGCCCGGCGAAAGTCGGAACCAGGCGGCGACGAACACCTCGTCGCTCGACGCGCGCAGGCCGACGTGGCGGTAACTGATCTCGAAATCCCCGGCGCGGCGCTCGTGAAGATGGCCGCGGCGGTCGAGCGTCAGCACGCGCTCGACGATGCCCCAGGTCTCGCCGCCGTGGCAGCCGGCGTTCATCGCCAGCGCGCCGCCCACCGTGCCCGGAATGCCGGCGAGGAACTCGGCTCCGGCCAGTTCGAGCCCGGCGGCAAAGCGCGCCACCTTCGGGCTGGCGACGCCGGCCTCGGCGTAAACGAGGCCGTCGGCAAAAGTCAGCCTCCGCAGCACGGCGTGGAGGAACACCGCGGTGCCGTCGAAGCCGCCGTCGCGCACCAGCAGGTTGCTGCCCAGTCCGACGAGGAGCAGCGGCTCGTCGATGCGCGTGGCGCGCAGGAAGGCGGCCAGGTCGTCGAGGTCGGCCGGGACATAGGCGCGCGCTGCCGCGCCCCCGGCGCACCAGGTGACGTGGCGCGCCATCGGCTCGTTGAACCGCAGTTCGCCGCGCAGGCCGCCCTCCAGTCGCCTCAGTTCAGACATGTCCATGCGCCAATTTCCCCGGCACGCCGCCGATCGATCCGGCGCCCATGGTCAGCACCACGTCGCCGTCGCGCGCCACGGCAAGAACCTGCTGCGGCATCTCGCCGATGTCCTCGACGAAGATCGGCTCCAGCGTCCCGGTGACGCGGATCGCCCTCGCCAGCGACCGGCCGTCCGCGGCGACGATCGGCGCCTCGCCGGCCGGATACACCTCGGCCAGCAGCAGCACGTCCGCGCTCGTCAGCACCCGGACGAAATCCTCGAAGCAGTCGCGCGTGCGCGTGTAGCGGTGCGGCTGGAAGGCCAGCACCAGGCGCCGGCCGGGGAAGGCGCCGCGCGCCGCCGCCAGCGTCGCCGCCATTTCCGCCGGATGGTGGCCGTAGTCGTCGATCAGCGTGAAGCGGCCGCCACCGGGAATCGCGACCTCGCCGCAGCGCTGGAAGCGGCGGCCGACACCCTTGAAGTCCGCCAGCGCCCGGACGATGGCTTCGTCAGGCACGCCCACCTCGTCGGCCACGGCAATCGCCGCCAGGGCGTTCTGCACGTTGTGCACGCCGGGCAGGTTGAGCACGATGTCGAGCCTGGCTGCCTGACCCGGCCGCAGCACGGAAAACTTCATCTGCACGCCCTCGTGGCGGATATCCACGGCGCGGATGTGCGCCGACTCGGCCAGGCCGTAGCGGATGATCGGCTTGGAGACGGCGGGCATGATTTCGCGCAGGTTGCGGTCGTCCTCGCAGAGGATGGCCGCGCCGTAGAACGGCAGGTGCTGGAGGAAGTCGACGAAGGCCTGCTTGAGCCGGCCGAAGTCGTGGCCGTAGGTTTCCATGTGGTCGGCGTCGATGTTGGTCACCACGGCGATCACCGGCGTCAGGTGCAGGAAGGAGGCGTCGGACTCGTCGGCCTCGGCGACGAGGAACTCGCCCGTGCCGAGACGGGCATGCGCGCCGGCGCTGTTCAGCCGCCCGCCGATGACGAAGGTCGGGTCCAGCCCGCCGGCGGCCAGCACGCTGGCCACCAGGCTCGTCGTCGTGGTCTTGCCGTGGGTGCCGGCCACTGCAATGCCCTGCTTGAGCCGCATCAGCTCGGCCAGCATCAGTGCGCGCGGCACGACGGGGATCTGCCGCGCCCGCGCCAGCTGAACTTCCGGGTTGTCGCCCTTCACGGCGGTGGACACCACCACCGCGTCGGCCTCGGCGATGTTCTCGCCGCGGTGGCCGATGTGCACCTGGGCGCCGAGGCCGGCCAGGCGTCGCGTGGCGGCGTTCTCGGCAAGGTCGGAGCCGCTCACCTCGTAGCCGAGGTTTACCATCACTTCGGCGATGCCGCTCATGCCGGAACCGCCGATACCGACGAAATGTATGCGGCGGACTTTATGTTTCACTTGGCCACCTCCATGCAGATTTCCGCAACGGCGCGGGTCGCTTCGGGCTTGGCCAGCGTGCGCGCCCTGTCGGCCATCGCCGCCAGTTTCTCCCGCGTCAGCTCGCGCAGCAGGCCGGCGAGCCTTTCCGGCGTCAATTCGGATTGCGGCAGCAGGATCGCCGCGCCGGCTTCGGACAGGAAGCGCGCGTTGCCGGTCTGGTGGTCGTCCACCGCATGCGGGAAGGGCACCAGCACGCTCGCCACGCCGGCCGCCGCCAGTTCGGCGACGGTGAGCGCGCCGGCGCGGCAGATCACCAGGTCAGCCTGCGCATAGCGCGCCGCCATGTCGTCGATGAAGGGCAGCAGCTCCGCCTCCACCCCGGCCACGGCATAGGCGGCGCGCAGGGCGTCGATCTGCTTCGCGCCGGACTGGTGCGTCACGCGCGGCCGCTGATCCGCGGGCATCAAAGTCAGTCCCCGCGGCACGGCGTCGTTGAGCGCCTGGGCGCCGAGGCTGCCGCCCACGACCAGCACGTCGAGCCGTCCGCTGCGACCGGCATAGCGCTGCGAGGGCCCCGGCAGGGCGGCGATCTCGGCGCGCACCGGATTGCCGGTCCATTCCCCCTTGCCCAGCACGTTCGGAAAGCCCGTGAGAACGCGGTCGGCCACGCCGGCCAGCACGCGATTGGCCAGCCCCGCCACGGAGTTCTGCTCATGCACCACCAGCGGCCGGCCGGTCAGCGCCGCCATCATGCCGCCGGGGAAGGTGACGTAGCCGCCCATGCCGAGCACCACGTTGGGCTTGATGCGGGAAAGCGCAGCGAGCGCCTGGCCGAAGGCGCGCAACAGATTCAGCGGCAGCAGCAGCGCGCGCAGCAGGCCCTTGCCGCGCAGGGCGGCGAAGCGCAGCCAGGCCATTTCGTAGCCGCGCGTCGGCACCAGCCTGGCCTCCATGCCCTCCGGGTTGCCCATCCACACCACGCGCCAGCCGTGCTCGTGCAAATGGTCGGCCACCGCCAGGCCGGGAAACACGTGTCCGCCCGTTCCGCCCGCCATGATGAGGATGGTTCGATTCATTCTTCACCACCAAGGCACCAAGAGCACAAAGGAGCACCAAGAAACCAAGCTTGTCTTGGTGTTTCTTGGTGTCCTTGGTGTCTTGGTGGTAAATGCCTTTTCATACCGCCTGCCCCCGCATGAGTGCGCGGTTCTCGTAGTCGACGCGAAGCAGGATGGCCAGGGCCACGCAGTTGGCGAGAATCCCCGAGCCGCCGAAGCTCATCAGCGGCAGGGTCAGGCCCTTGGTCGGCAGCAGGCCCATGTTCACGCCCATGTTGATGAAGGCCTGCACGCCGATCCAGATGCCGATGCCCTGCGCGACCAGTCCGCCGTAGATGCGCTCGAGCAGCAGCGCCTGGCGGCCGATGGCGAAGGCGCGCTGCACGATCAAGGCAAACAGCACGATCACCGCCAGCACGCCGGCGAGGCCGAGCTCCTCGGCGATCACCGCCAGCAGGAAGTCGGTGTGCGCCTCGGGCAGGTAGAACAGCTTCTCGACGCTGCCGCCGAGGCCGACGCCGAACCACTCGCCGCGCCCGAAGGCGATCAGCGCATGCGAGAGCTGGTAGCCCTTGCCGAAAGCGTCGGCCCACGGGTCCATGAAGCCGAAGATGCGCTCGCGCCGGTAGGGCGAGGTCCAGATCAGCACGACGAAGGCGGCGGCAAGGAAGAGGAACAGCACGGCGAACAGCCGCGCGTTGATGCCGCCGAGAAAGAGGATGCCCATGGCGATGCAGATGATCACCACGAAGGCGCCGAAGTCCGGCTCGCGCAGCAGCAACCCGCCGACCAGCGCCATCACCAGCGCCATCGGCACGAAACCGCGGCGGAAGCTGCCCATGTCGGCGAGCTTCCTCACCGTGTAGTCGGCGGCGTAGAGCACGGCGAAGAGCTTCATCAGCTCCGAAGGCTGCAGGTTGGCCACGCCCAGCGGCAGCCAGCGCCGCGCGCCGTTCACCTCGCGGCCGATGAAGGGCACGAGCACCAGCACCAGCAGCGCCACGCCGAGGAGAAACAGCCAGGGCGCGCCCTGCCGCCAGACGCGCAGCGGCACCTGGAAGGCCACCATGGCGGCGACGAGGCCGACGGCGAGAAACACGCCGTGGCGGACGAGGAAGTAGGCCGGCTGGTGGCCGGTGAAGCGGCTGCCCTCGGCGGTGGCGATCGAGGCCGAATACACCATCACCAGCCCGAGCAGCAGGAGCGCCAGAGCCGGCCAGGCGAGCAGCCCATCGAGCTCCTGCGGCGGTGCCGAATTGCCGGCGCGAAAGCGGTGCATGGCCTGGCTGGTGCTCACAGCGCCTCCGCAGGGCTGCCCCAAGGAGGCGAAGGCCGCCCGGGAAGCCGTCCGAGCGGCCGAGGCGATGCCACGCCCTTCCCGGAGACGGGGGCTGGGGGGCAGGCCTTCATGTGGCCTCCTTCTGCCGCGCCGCGGCCAGCGCGCGCACCGCCTCGGCGAAAACCTCGGCGCGATGCGCGTAGTTGCGATACATGTCGAAGCTGGCACAGGCCGGCGAGAGCAGCACGGCGTCCCCCGCGCGCGCCGCCACCGCCGCCTTGCGCACGGCCTGTTCCATGTCCTGCGCATGCATGACCGGCACGCCGCAGTCGCCGACGGCAGCCTCGATCCTCATCGCATCGCGGCCGATCAGCACCAGCGCGCGGCCGTGCGCGGCGAGCGCCGGGCCGAGCGGCGAGAAGTCCTGCCCCTTGCCGTCCCCGCCCGCGATCA
>WBUF01000063.1 GCA_008933825.1 Rhodocyclaceae bacterium
CAAGCTGAAACTTCCTTGAACTCAGTATGAGCACTCAGTACCAATCAATCCACCAGAGCCTAAACCCCAGCGACCAACCAGCCAAGCACCCACACCTATCGGCTGTTTAAGTTGTTAAAGAACGATGGCCGCGCTGGCCATCCTCCGCAATTCGCAGAGAAGCGGAATTATATGGGCTGAACGGCTTCTTGTAAACCCCCCAAGCTCGCGCTGTCCATTGCGAAAACTTGCCGATCAATCCGCAAGGGCTGAACTCGAAACCAGGGGACGACCGAAGGACAAGAAGAAGTTGGTTGCGGGGGCAAGATTTGAACTTGCGACCTTCGGGTTATGAGCCCGACGAGCTGCCAGACTGCTCCACCCCGCGCCCGTATGTGAAACTAGACGGCGAATTCTAGAGAAGGTTCGCGCCTGCGTCAAGAAACTCGTTTCCCCAAATTTCATTTCCCCGGCTGGATGGCTTATTCGATTCATTTGCTACCAGACGCAAACCGAATTGGTATCATTATGCCAATTACCCTTCACGCCAGTCCGTCCAGCATGAAAAGCCGATACGTCAGCCAGTGGATAGCGACCTTCCTCAGCGAGCGCCCGATGCGCGCCAATTCGCTCATCATCACTGTCTATGGCGACTCGATCGCCCCGCATGGCGGTTCCGTTTGGCTGGGCAGCTTCATCAATCTCGTCAAGCCTCTCGGCATCAACGACCGGCTGGTGAGAACCAGCGTATTCCGCCTGTCGAAGGACAGTTGGCTGACCTCCGAGCATATCGGCCGCCGCAGCTACTATGGGCTGACCGCCACAGGCCGGCGCCGCTTCGAGCATGCCTACCGCCGCATCTATTTCCAGCCCAAGGTGCGTTGGGAAGGCGACTGGCAGATCGTGCTCACTTCGGGCGGCGACCTGACACCCACACAACGGGACGAGGTCCGCAAGGAACTGCAATGGGAGGGTTTCGGGCTGATTTCGCCCAACGTGCTGGCCCACCCCTCAGCCAATCTGGAGCCGCTGCTGGATATTCTCCAGAGCAACGACGTCCAGGACAAGGTGGTGGTGCTGCGGGCAAAAAGCCTTGGGGCCTTGGTGAACAAACCCACGCGGGAACTTGTTCGCGATTGCTGGAACCTGGACCTGATCGCGGATGACTACAAGCGCTTTGCGGACCGCTTCCGCCCTGTCCTCAAGGCGTTCAAGAGCGCGGAGCAACTCGATCCCGAGCAATGCTTCGTGGTTCGCACACTGCTCATGCATGAGTTCCGCCGCACCCTGCTGCGCGATCCGCAGTTGCCTGAGCAGTTGCTGCCTCATGACTGGCCCGGGAGCATCGCCCGACAGCTCTGCCACGAACTCTATGTCCTGACGCAGAAGGAAGCCGAGAGCCACCTGATGTCGGTTCTGGAAACCGCCAGCGGCCGCCTGCCCGGTGCGGCGCCCTATTTCTACGAAAGGTTCGGCGGACTGTCCGCGACCTGAATGCAGGCGCTCCGGCAGGCCGGTGCCGGCAGCAGGAATCGAACCCGCGACCTTCTGATTACAAATCAGCTGCTCTGCCAACTGAGCTATGCCGGCGCTTGCGAAATTATAGCGCGAAGGATCAAGCCGTCGCCCTGCCCGGTACTCGTGCAGTAAACGGTTTAAAGTAGACACGGCAAAAACGAACTCAACAGGCCTGTTCGCGCAATGGCTCAATCGCCGTCACAAAAAGGCAACGCGATATCCCTTCTCATCATCGAGGACTCGGAGGACGACGCCCTGCTGCTGGCCGCCTGCTTCAGGCGCGCCGACTACCAAATCGACTTCAGGCGCGTCGAGAACACCGAAGACACGCGCCAGGCCCTGCTGTCCGGACATTGGGACGCCATTCTCTCCGATCACAGCATGCCCGGCTTCAACGCCACGGCTGCGCTGGAACTGATGCAGGAGCTGCATTTCGACCTGCCTTTCATCATCGTCTCAGGCGTCATCGACGAGGAAACGGCCATCGCAGCCATGCGCGCCGGAGCGCATGACTATCTTTCGAAAAACCATCTCGACCGTCTCGTGCCTGCCGTCGAGCGGGAGATCCGCGAAGCAAAGAACCGTGAAGAGCGCCGCGCCGCCCTGACCACCATTCAGGAAAACGAAGCCCGCTTTCGCGCACTGGTGTCCAACATTCCCGGCATGGTGTTCCAGCTCCAGCGCGGCGCAGACGGTGCGCTGCGCTTCCTGTACGTAAACGAAGGCGCGACCACTTTGCTCGCGCTTGCGCCGCAGGAACTGCTCGATGATCCGCACCGTTTCTTCGACGCCATCCATCCGGACGACCGCGAATCGCTCGACAAGGCCATCTCGCTATCGGCCGAATGCCTGACGCAGGCGAACTGGGACGGCCGCATCCGCAGTGCCGACGGGGCGGAAAAATGGATCAACCTGCGTTCCGCGCCCCGCCTTGTCGCCGCGAAGGAAGTGCTTTGGGAAGGCATCGCCTCCAACATCACGCAAAGCAAGCAGACGGAGAGCGAGCTGCGGGAATCGCGGGCACAACTGGCCGAGCTGTCCTCCCACCTCGAGGCGGCCAAGGAGGAAGAACGCGAGCGGATCGCCCGCGACATCCACGACGAACTCGGCAGCACGCTGGTGGCGATCAAGTTCGAGACCTCCCTCCTCTCCAGCAGGCTGCCGGACGATCCCCTGCAGCTGCGCAAGCGGGTGCGCGCGATCGAGGGGCTGATCGACGAAGCGATCAGCACCGCAGGACGCGTCGCGCGCGAGCTGCGGCCGGGAGTGCTCAAGGACTTCGGCCTCGCCGCGGCCATCGAGTGCCAGGCCGACGACTTCTCCCAGCGGGTCGGACTGCGTTGCGACACGAGCGGCATTTCCCACGAGGTCGATCCCGACGAGGCAACCTCGCTGGCCCTCTTCCGCGTCTTTCAGGAGGCGCTCACCAATGTTGCCAAGCACGCGCACGCCACCTGGGTCTGGATCCGGCTCGGCCTGGATGGCGATACCGTGACGCTGGAAATCGCCGACAACGGACGCGGCATTTCCGCCGATGACATGAACAAGCCGAAATCCTTCGGCCTGCGCGGCATACGCGAGCGCATGCTGGCACTGGGCGGATCGCTCGATCTGGCCGGCAACACGCCGCAGGGCGCCCGTGTGCTCCTGCGCGCCCCCTACAAGCCAAACGAAACCGTCCGGCAGGATCCAACGCAATGAGCGAGGCAAGACCATGACGTCCCCGATCCGCATCCTCATCGCCGACGACCACGCCATCGTCCGGCACGGCCTGCGCCAGATACTTTCGGATTCCGCTGACATGGTCGTCGCCGGAGAGGCCAAGAACGGCGTGCAGGCCCTGCAGATGGCTCGCCAGGGGGAATGGAACGTGGTGCTGATGGATGTCTCGATGCCCGACAAGAACGGCATCGACACCCTGAAACAGCTCAAGAAGGAGTTTCCCAAGCTTCCGGTGCTGATGCTCAGCATGCATCCGGAAGAGCATTACGCCATCCGCGCCCTCAAGGCCGGCGCCTCGGGCTACCTCACCAAGCAAAGCGCACCGGAGCTGCTCGTCACGGCCATCCGGCAGGTCGCCAGCGGCAAGAAATACGTCAGCCATTCGCTCGCCGAGGAACTGGCCAATGCCATCACGCAGGACAGCGAGCGCCCGCCGCACGAAAAGCTCTCCGACCGGGAATACCAGACCCTGGTCATGATCGCTTCCGGCAAGACGCTCACCCAGATAGGCGAGGAGCTCAAGCTCAGCGTCAAGACGGTCAGCGTCTACCGGGCGCGCCTGCTCGAAAAAATGAAGCTCAAGAACAATGCCGAACTGACCCATTACGGGCTCAAGCACGGGCTCGTCGAATAAGGCTTCAAGTCTGCGCGACGCGCGCCGTAAATGCTGCATAAAGGCGACACATCATGGCAGCGATCACACAACCCTCTGAAATAGCGCGGGAAGCCCTGCGCCGCCTGGCCACGCGGCGGATACCGCCCACGCCGGATAACTACCGGGTGCTCTATCACGAAATCGCCGGGACCTCGTCCCGGGAGGATTTCCCCGAAAAGGCGATGAAAGCCCTCGCCGGCAGGCTGCCGCGCGCGACCCCCGAACAGGTGCGCTTCTGCCAGCAGCTCGACGGCGCCATCGGCAGCAAGGACTGGTCGGCCGTCTCCGGCGCCCTGAATGCCACCCTCAAAAGATTCGAGGCGGAGCCGCTCGACTGGCCGGGCCTGATCGAGGAACTGCTCGGCCAGATGGAGCGCCGCCATGCCGAGCTGACCCCGGCCAGGAAGCGTGAAGCCGTCGGCCACATTCTGGAATCCGCCGGCGGCGATCCGGCGAACCTGCACGAGCGCCTGCAATCCCTGCTGCGCTCGTGGGGCAGGACGGGCGGCGCATCCGATGCGCCAGCCAGGCTCGCGGACAGCCCCGCCGACAAAAGTCAGTCCGGGCAGAACGGCGTGGGCGACGCGGAACAGGCCTTGCGCCTGCCCAGCGACGAGTTGCGCGAGCTGATCGCCCAATTGGTGGAAAGCTCGATCGGCATGCTGCTGATCGACACGCCGCAATTGGCGGAGGAAGCCGCGGCGCTGGCCGCCGGCGTCCGCCAGGCGCGCGACGCCGCGACCTTCGCCCTGCTCGCCAAACGCCTGAAACAGTTCGCCTACCGGCTCAACTTCGTCGCCGAGGACCAGGCCGAACTCAAGGCCGCGCTGCAGAAACTGCTGCAGCTGGTGATCGAAAACCTCAGCGAACTGGTCGAAGACGACCAGTGGGTTCAGGGCCAGATCGACATGGTGCTCGACCTGTTCGGCCAGCCGCTCAACATCCGTCGGCTCGACGACGTCGGCCTGCGGCTGAAGGAAGTCATCTACCGGCAGAGCGCCCTCAAGAAAAATCTGAACGAGGCCAAGGAGCGGCTGAAGACCATGCTCGCCGGCTTCGTCGACCATCTGGCCAGCTTCTCCGAATCGACCAGCGATTACCACGACAAGATCGGGCACTGCGCCGAGAGGATCGCGTCCGCCGGCGACCTCGCCGAGCTGAACGACGTCATCGTCGAAGTGATGCGCGAGACGCGCGTCATTCAGCTCAACGCGCAGCGCTCGCGCGACGAATTGAACGCCATGAGGGCGCGCGTCGGCGAGGCCGAGCAGGAAGTCGTCCGCTTGCAGAACGAGCTGGCCGAAACCAGCGAGATGGTGCGCCACGACCAGCTCACCGGCGCGCTCAACCGCAAGGGGCTGGAAGAGACCCTGGAACGCGAGCTGGCGCGCGCCCGGCGGCGGCAGACGCCGCTCTGCATCTCGTTGCTGGATGTCGACAACTTCAAGCGGCTCAACGACACCTACGGCCACCAGACCGGCGACGACGCCCTGGTGCACCTCGCCCGCGTCATCCGCGAAACCCTGCGCCCGCACGACACGCTGGCCCGTTACGGCGGCGAGGAGTTCCTCATCATCCTGCCCGACACCCGGATCGAGGACGCCGTCTCCGCCCTCACCCGCCTGCAGCGCGAGCTGACCAAGCGCTTTTTCCTGCACCAGAACGACAAGCTGCTCATCACCTTCAGCGCCGGCGTCACCGCCTTTCGCGCCGAAGAGCGGCGCGCCGAGGCCATCGCCCGCGCCGACGCGGCGATGTATCAGGCCAAGAAGGCCGGCAAGAACCGCGTCGTTTCGGCCGACTGAAATCCGGAAACCGCAAAGAAAAACCGCCGGGGTTGCCGGCGGTTTTCCTGGGAGTCAGGGGATTTCAAAACCCTGCACGCAACGAGGCGTGTACAGGCATTATCGGCCCGGATTTAGAAAACTTGAAGGATTTTTTGCGCCAAGGCAAAAAATCATTTCGATCAACGGGATGGCCTGGGGCCTTGCGACATCGTCCTAAAGTTTTCCCGCCTCCGGCCGATATGGCTCCTGACGGCAACATCATCGCCAACCGGATCGGGAGTCAGGGGGCGAGAGGCTGTCAGAACCCTCAAACTCGCAAGGAGATATGTCATGCCCCAGGTAATCAACAGCAACATCGCGTCGCTGAACGCACAACGCAACCTCAACACCTCGCAGAACGCCCTCGCCACCTCGCTGCAGCGCCTGTCCTCCGGACTGCGCGTCAACAGCGCCAAGGACGACGCCGCCGGCCTGGCGATCTCGGAGCGGATGACGGCGCAGATCCGCGGCCTCAACCAGGCTTCCCGCAACGCCAACGACGGCATCTCGCTGGCGCAGACCGCCGAAGGCGCGCTCGGCGAAATCGGCAACAACCTGCAGCGCCTGCGCGAACTGGCCATCCAGTCCGCCAACAGCACCAACAGCGCCAGCGACCGCGCCTCGCTCGATGCGGAAGCGGCCCAGCTGACGGCGGAAATCACCCGCGTCGCCAGCCAGACCCAGTTCAACGGCCTCAACCTGCTCGACGGCTCGTTCACCAGCCAGGCCTTCCAGGTCGGCGCCAACGCCAACCAGACGATCTCGGTCAACTCGATCGCCGATTCGCGCGCCACCGCGCTGGGCAGCAACATCCTGCTCGGACTGGGATCGGTCATCGGCGCTGGCGGCGTCGGTGTCACCAAGGCGGCTGCAACTGACCTCACTGGCGGCAATACCGTCGGCATCGAAGCCGGCCTGACCATCACCACACTCAACGGCGGCACGACGGCCGCCTTCGGCTATGCCGCCAACTCGGATGCCAAGGCCATCGCCGCGGCCATCAACACCAACGCCTCCGGCGTCGGCGTGACCGCCACGGCCTCGAACAGCGCCACGCTGAGCGGCATTTCAGTGGCGGGAACCATCACCTTCGATCTCAACGGCGTGACGGTCTCGGCCGCCGTGGCGGACCCGACTGACCTCACGGCGCTGATGGGCGCCATCAACGGCGCACAAGGCTCCACCGGCGTCGTCGCAAGCTTCACCAGCACCTCGTCCAAGGCCGGCCTGACCCTGTCCACGACCGACGGGCGTGACATCAGTATCCTGAACTACGACAACACCGGCGGCGCAGGTACGGCAACGGCCGTGTTTTCCGGCGTGACGCTGACCGACGCTAACAACGACTCCTCCATCAAGAGCGGGGTTGTGTCGCTCAGCAGCAGCAAGGGCACCATCACCCTGGCCGGCGCCAATACCGACGTGTTCACTTCGGCAACCCAGTCCAGCGCCTTCTCGTCCCTGTCCAGCATCAGCCTGACCAACGCCGCGAATGCGCAGCTCGCCATCGCGGTGGTGGACGCCGCCCTGGGCCAGGTCAACGTCTCGCGCGGCGATCTGGGTGCCTACCAGAACCGCTTCAGCTCGGCGATTTCCAACCTGCAGACGACTGCGGAGAACATCTCGGCCGCCCGCAGCCGGATCCAGGACGCGGACTTCGCGGCGGAAACCGCCTCGCTGACGCGCAACCAGATCCTGCAGCAGGCCGGCACGGCGATGCTGGCGCAAGCCAATGCGCTGCCGCAGAACGTCCTGACGCTGATCCGCGGCTAAGGTCTCCAGCCGAGTTTGAGGGCGGGCGCCGGCGCTGAAGCCGGCGCCCCGAACCCAGGAATCAGGAGTGGACCATGGCGATACAACAGATCGGTAACCTGGCGGCCTACGGGCTCCAGGGGATGGTCGCCACGCCACGCCCTGCCGCGGCCAAGCAGTCAGCACCGTCCGAAGCTGTCCCGGACGCGATGCCGAGCCCCCCTCCCAGCGAGGAGCAGGTCGAGGTCGCCGTCGAAGCCGTGCAGAAGGCGGTCGAGCCGGTGGCACGCAACTTGCAATTCACGATCGACAAGGAAACGGGGAAAACCATCATCTCGGTGGTCGATGCGGTGACCCATGAAGTGGTTCGCCAGATACCCGGCGAGGAAATCCTGGCCATCGCTCGCGCCATCGACCGAATGCAGGGTTTGTTGTTGAAACAAAAGGCTTAGCAACCATCGCATAATACGAAGCACATGGCGCTCTCTTCACCCGGCATCGGGTCCAACCTCGACGTCAACAGCATCGTCAGCCAGCTGATGGCGCTGGAGCGCAGGCCCCTCGCGGCGCTCGACAGGAAGGAGGCGGGGTTCCAGGCGCAGCTCACGGCCTATGGCACCCTGAAGGGAGCGCTTTCCTCATTCCAGGCGGCGGTGAAGGCGCTTGCCGTCCCGGCAAGATTTACCGCCAGCAAGGCAAGCGTTGCCGACACGACCGTCCTTTCGGCCAGCGCCGGCAGCGGCGCCGCGGCCGGCAGCTACGGCATCGAGGTCACGGCGCTGGCCCAGGCACACAAGCTGAAGACCGGCGCCACCTTCGCCAGCACCAGCGAAACCCTCGGCAGCGGCACGCTGACCATCCAGTTCGGCGCCTACAGCGGCGGCGCATTCACCGCCAATGCCGACAAGGCTGCTGTCACCGTCGCCATCGCCGCCGGGCAGAACTCGCTCGCCGGGGTGCGCGATGCCATCAATGCCGCCAACGTCGGCGTCACGGCCGGCATCGTCAACGACGGCAGCGGCAACCTGCTGGTCCTCTCCTCGAAGGACAGCGGCGTGGCCAACGCCCTGAAGGTCACGGTCGCCGACGACGACGGCAACCACACCGATGCGGCGGGCCTGTCGCGGCTGGCCTATGACGCCTCAACCGGCGGCACGGCCAACATGGCGCAGACCCAGGCGGCGCAGAACGCCGCGGCGATCATCGACGGCATCACCGTCAGCAAGGCCTCGAACACCATCGCCGACGCCATCGAGGGCGTCACCCTGAACCTGCTCAAGACCAACGCCGGCTCCAGCACGACGCTCACCGTCGCGCGGGACACGGCGGGCATCAAGGGCGCCGTGGAAAGCTTCGTCAAGAGCTACAACGACGCGGCCAAGGCGCTGAAGGACCTCTCCGCCTACAACGCCGCCACCAAGCAGGGCGCCGTGCTGCAGGGCGACGGCACCGTGCGCACCATCCAGTCCCAGCTGCGCGCCGTGCTCAACGGCGCCCTGACGACGGCAGGAGGCGGCCTGACCACGCTGTCGGAGATCGGCGTCGCCTTCCAGAAGGACGGCACGCTGGCCCTCGACGCCGCCAAGCTGCAGAAGATCATGGACGACCCGACCAAGGACCTGTCCACCCTCTTCGCCGCCGTGGGCAAGCCGACCGACAGCCTGGTCGCCTTCTCCGGCTCGACGGCCGACACCCGAGCCGGCCGCTATGCGGTCAACGTCACGCAGCTCGCCACCCAGGGCAAGGCGGTCGGCGCCGTCACGCTGGGCGGCGCCACCGTCATCACGGCCGGCGTCAACGACACGCTCACCGTCAGCATCGACGGCAGCGCCGCCACGGTCACCCTCGGCGCGGGCAGCTACACCGCCGCCCAGATGGCGGCGGAACTGCAGTCGAAGGTCAACGGCGACGCAGCCCTGTCCGCGGCCGGCATTGCCGTCGCCGTGAGCCAGTCCGGCGGCGTGCTGACGATCGCTTCCAGCCGCTACGGCTCGGCTTCGAGCGCCACCGTCAGCGGCGGCAGCGCCCAGGCCGACCTGTTCGGCGCGACGACGGACACCGCCGGCACGGACGTGGCGGGCAGCATCGGCGGCTTGACCGCCAGCGGCAGCGGGCAGACCCTGACCGGCGCCGGCGATGCGATCGATCTCAAGCTGACCGTCCGGGGCGGCGCCACCGGCGACCGCGGGGTGGTGAACTACGCCCAGGGCTACGCCTACCAGATGGACCGGCTGGTCCAGCAGTTGCTCGACAGCGGCGGCGCCCTGGCCGGCCGCACCGAAGGCATCAACCGTTCCGTGCGGGACATCGACAGCCGGCGCGAAGTCCTGGAACGGCGGCTGGAGATGGTCGAGAAGCGCTACCGCGCCCAGTTCACGGCGCTCGACACGATGATCGCGAGCATGTCGAAGACCAGCAGCTTCCTCTCGCAGCAACTGGCGAACCTGCCCGGGGCAGGCGGCTCGAATACATAACACGAGGAGAAACCCGAGATGTTCGCGGCAATGCACAACCCGAAGGCGGCCTACGCCAAGGCGGGGATCGAAACCGGCGTCGAGACCGCCGATCCGCACAAGCTGGTGCTGATGCTGTTCGAGGGCGCCCTGCTCGCCATCGCCTCCGCATCGCTGCACATGAAGCGCAACGGCGGCGCCGAGGACCTGGCGCGCAAGGGCGAGGCCATCTCCAAGGCCATCAATATCATCGGCAACGGCCTGAAGGCGAGCCTCGATCTGGAGGCGGGCGGCGAGCTGGCCGGCCGGCTGGGCGCGCTCTACGATTACATGGGCGCGCGCCTGCTGCATGCCAACGCACACAACGCGCCCGCCGCCCTTGACGAAGTGAGCCACCTGCTGGCGGAGCTGAAAGGCGCCTGGGAACAGATCGGGAACAAGCCATGAACACGCTCGCCCTGTACGAATCGATGTCGGCGATATCCGCCCGCATGGTCGAGGCGGCCGGCGACTGCGACTGGGACCGGCTGACCCAGCTGGAGCAGGATTGCGCCGGCCTGGCCCGCCGTCTCGAGGCGGCCGGCGAGCCGGCGCCGCTCACCGAAGCCGAGCGCGCACGCAAGATGGCCATGATCCGGCAGATTCTCGCCGACGATGCCGAGGTGCGCCGTCATGTCGAGCCCTGGATGGAGCAGGTGCGCCGCTACCTCGGCGACGGCGCGCGCGAGCGCTCGCTGCGCCGGGCCTACGGCGCGCAATAAGCCGGCGGCCGGAATGGCCTGCGAGCGCTGATGTCGCCCGGCCGCGCCCATGATTCCCGCCGACCTTGCCGCCCGCCTGCGCCTGCTCAGCGAGTCCGTCGTTCAGCCTGTCGGCCACGTCCGCGAGATCGCCGCAGATCTGCCTGAACTGCCCGTTGGACAGCGCTTCACCGCGCGCATCGAATCCGCCCTGCCGGACGGCAGCTTTCGCGCCGTCGTCGCCGGCCGCAGCCTGGCGCTGGCCCTGCCCGAAGCGGCCGCAGCGGGCGACACCCTCGATCTCGTCGTCACCGGACGCTTGCCGCGGCTGATTGCCGCACAGCGCGCCGAGGCTGCCGCATCGTCGCCCCCGCAACTGGCGGTCGGCCAGCGCTTCGTCGCCCTCATCGAGTCCGATCTGCAGGACGGCACTTACCGCACCCGGGTGGCAGGCAGTGCGCTCAGAGTGGCGCTGCCCGAGGCGGCCGAGCCGGGCAAGACGCTCGAACTCGTCGTCACCGGGATTTCGCCGCGCTTCATAAGCGCTGAGCGCGCCGGCGCCGCCCTGTCCGGACGCACCCTGCTGTCGCCGACCGGCCAGTTGCTGGGCGCGCTCCTCGCCAATGAGCAGCCGCCGCAGGCGCCGACCATCTTCCGCACCGAGCCGCTGCTGGCGCGGCCACCGGAACAGGCTGCCGCCCTCGCGCAGGCCCTGAAGCAGGCAGTCAGCGAAAGCGGCCTTTTCTACGAAGCGCACCAGGCGGAATGGATCGCCGGTCGCCACCCGCTCGAAGCGCTCAGGCGAGAACCGCAGGCGCGGCTGGCCCGTCTTGCCACGCGTGGCGAGGGCCAACTGGGCGTACAGGGGACGAACAACGTGGTTGCCGCGCACGAGGCGGCCGGCGCCGAGGCGGCCCAGCCGCGCGCCGGTGCTGCCGCGCTGCCTGGCATTGCCGACGAAATGCAGCCCCTGGTCCAGCAGCAGCTCGATGCCGCGGCCACCCAGCATATCGTCTGGCGCGGGGAGCTCTGGCCGGGGCAGTCGCTGCATTGGGAAATCGAATCCGGTGAGCGGCAGGGCGGCGAAGCGCAGGAATCCGAAACCCGCCATTGGACGGCTTCGCTCAGGCTCACCCTGCCCCGTCTCGGGGAAATCAGCGCCGTGCTGCGGCTCGATGCGGAAAAAGTCAGTCTCGCCATGACGGCATCGGCGGACCACGCCGACAGCCTGCGTCAGGGGCTTGGCGCACTTGCCTCCGCCTTCGCCGCCGCCGATCTGCCGCCGCTTGCCGCCGGAGTGAAGGCGCATGGCTGAGGCGCGCCGCGAAGCCGTCGCCCTGGCCTACTCCGCGGCGGACAGCGCGCCGCGGGTCGTCGCCAAGGGCCGCGGCCTGATCGCCGAGGAGATCATCGCGCGGGCGCGCGCGCACGGCGTGTTCGTGCATGAATCGCCCGAGATGGTGGCGCTGCTCATGCAGGTCGACCTCGACGCGCGCATCCCGCCGCAGCTCTACGTCGCCGTGGCCGAACTGCTGGCCTGGCTCTACCGCCTGGAGCATGGCGCCGAGGCGGCGCCGACCGGGCAATGAGGTAAACTCGCGGCATGAGCGAAACGCACGACGACCGCGAGACGGGACCCCAGCCGCAGTTCGAGCTGCTGCAGGCCGACGACTACGGCAAGTACCTGCTGCACTCGAAGAAGGAGATCCAGTTCATCCTGCGCGCGATGCGCGACAAGGGCTCTCTCGTCACGGTCTATTTCAACCAGGGCAGGGATTTTCTGCTCACCAGCCTGATCGAGGTCGACGAGAGCGGCATGCTGCTCGATGCCGGCAGCAACGAGGAGATGAACCGCAAGGCCCTGGAGAGCGACAGGCTGAACTTCATTGCCACCCACGACAAGGTCAAGATCCAGTTCACCCTGCCCAGCCTCAAGCGCGCCGGGCACGAGGGGCGCGAGGCCTTCCGCGCCCGCCTGCCGGAAGAAATGCTGCGCCTGCAGCGCCGCGAGTTCTACCGGCTCACCGCCCCCGTCGCCCACCCCCTGCGCTGCACCATCCCCGTGAAGCTGGCCGACGGCACCCGGTCGACGATCGAGACCACGGTGCTCGACATCAGCGGCGGCGGCCTGGCGGTGATGGCGCCGCCGGAGGGCGTGGAATTCGAGACCGATCACCTGTTCGAGAATTGCCGCATCGAACTGCCGGATGTCGGCACGCTCACGGCCACGCTGCGCGTGCGCAGCCTCTTCGAATTCTCCGGGCGCAGCGGCGCCAGGCTCAAGCGCGCCGGCTGCCAGTTCATCGACCTGCCCGGCCCCATGCTGACGGCAATCCAGCGCTACATCATCCGCGTCGAGCGGGAGCGCAAGGCGAGGGAATCGGGAATGCTGTAGGCGGCAGGACGCGGGACGCGGCCGCCGTCCTGCGGAGACTGACTTTTTGCGGGCCCGTCAGACCTGCATGTTCATGATGTCGTGGTAGGCGGACACCAGCTTGTTGCGCACCTGCACCATCTGCTGGAAGGACAAGTTGGCCTTTTGCAGGGACATCATGACATCCTGCAGGCTGGCGTTGCCGGCGCCGGCGGAGAAGTCCTGCGCCAGCTTCTGCGCATCCTGCTGCGCCCGGCTGACCTGATCCAGCGTGCCCTTCAGTATCTGGCCGAAGTCCGCCGCGCCGGGCTCATCGGCTTGCTTGGGCGCCAGGGCCTTGCCTGACGCGAGCTGCGCCGTCGCGCGCAGCTCGGAGAGCATCTGGTCTATGCCGCGTGTGTCCATGTCGAAACTCCTGTGGCTTCCGGCCTGACTACAGCAATCCGCGTGCCAGCCTCAGAACACTCCGGCCGTGCGGTACTGCTGCAGCTTGTAGCGCAGGGTGCGCTCGGATATGCCGAGCAGTTCGACCGCCCGCTTGCGCGAGCCGTTTACCGCGGCCAGGGTTTCCAGGATGTGCTGGCGTTCCAGGTCGCGCATGTTCGACGGCGCCGACTGGGAATGTGCGACCGGGCGAATTTCCTCTTTGGCCACGGGCGCTTGCGGCATCCCGGCGGGCGGCGGGAATTGCAGGGAGAACTGCAGGTGCTCGGCCGCGACGGCATCGCCGCCGGCCAGGATCATCGCGCGCTGCACGGCATTTTCCAGCTCGCGCACGTTGCCCGGCCAGGCATGGGCGGCGAGCAGCGCCTCGGCGTCGGCGGCAAACCTTGCCGCCGGGCTGCCGTGCAGGGCGGCGAAGTGCCGCGCCAGCGGTACGATGTCGGCCGGCCGCTCGCGCAGGGCAGGAATATGCAGGGGAAACACATTCAGTCGATAGTAGAGGTCCTCGCGAAAGCGGCCGGCCGCCACCTCCTTCGCCATGTCGCGGTTGCTGGTGGCGAGCACGCGGATGTCGAGGGGAATCGGCCTCTTGCCGCCGACGCGCTCGACCTCGCGCTCCTGCAGCACGCGCAAGAGCTTGGCCTGGAGAGCCAGCGGCATCTCGGAGATCTCGTCGAGCAGCAGGGTGCCGCCCTGGGCCTGCTCGAACTTGCCGGCCTGCGCCGCCTGGGCGCCGGTAAACGAGCCCTTTTCGTGGCCGAACAGCGTGGCCTCGAGCAGGTTCTCGGGAATCGCCGCGCAGTTGATGGCGACGAAGGGCGCGCCGTGCCGCGGAGACTGACTATGGATGTGCCGCGCGAAGATCTCCTTGCCGGTGCCGGATTCGCCGGTGAGCAGGACGGTGGCCTCCGTCTTCGCCACGCGCGCGGCCAGCGCCAGAAGGTTCTTCGTGCGCGGGTCGGCCGCGATGACGCCTTCCGCCCGTACCGGCTGCGCGGCGTGGCGCCCGACGTGTTCGAGCAGCACCGCGGGATCGAAGGGCTTCAGGAGGAAGTCGCAGGCGCCGGCGCGCATCGCCGAGACCGCCTTGTCGACGTCGCCGAAGGCGGTCATCAGCAGCACCGGCAGATGCGGGAAGCTCGCGCGGACGGCCTGCAGCAGCGCAATGCCGTCCATCGGCTGCATGCGCAGGTCGCTCACCACCAGATTGAACGCCTCGCGCTCCAGCAGGCGCAGCGCGGCGGGTCCGTCGCCGGCGCCCAGCACGCGATGGCCGGCGCACTCCAGCGTCAGGCACAGGGCGTCGCGCAGTTGCAGGTCGTCCTCGACGACCAGGATGTTCAATAACTCAGGCATGTCGTGCTCCCTCCATGAAATCGCAGCGCAGGCAAATGGCCTGTCCTCCGCCTTCCGTCCGCCGGCCTCAGAACCGGCAAAGTCAGCCTGAACAGGGCGCCAGCCCCGGGAGCGGATTCGGCCTCGATGCCGCCGCCATGGGCGCGGGCAACGCCGCGGGCGATCGCCAGGCCGAGGCCGGTGCCTTCGGCGCGCGTCGTGAAGAATGGCTCGAACAGGCGCTCGCGCGTGGCCGTGTCCATGCCGCGGCCGTTGTCGCGCACGCGGATGCAGACCACGCCGTCGGCCAGGCCGGCGGCCAGCTCGACGCGGCCGCCGGCCTGGCAGGCATCGAGGGCGTTTTCCATCAGGTTGACCAGCGCGCCGGAGAGCGCCTTGCGGTTGCCGCTGACGGCGGCGCCGCGGCTCTCGTCGGCAACGGCGAAAGCCACCTCGCGGCGGTGCGCCAGCGGCGCGCACACCTGCAGCGCCTCGTCCAGCAGCGCCGAGACGGGAATCGATTCGCCGCCGCTCGCCTCGCCGCGGGCGAACGTCAGCATGTCGCGGATCAGGCGCTCGAGGTGCTGCAGCCGCTCCACCACGCGCGAACCGCAGCGCGCGCGCTCGGTTGCCGGCAGCCGCGGGTTTTCCAGCGCGCCGGCATACAGCAGGGCGGCCGCCAGCGGCGTGCGCAACTGGTGAGCCAGACCCGCCGCCATCTCGCCCATCGCCGCCAGGCGCTCGTTCCTGGCCGCCTGGGCCTTCATGCGATGCGCCTCGGTGACGTCGTGGATCAGCACGATGCGCCCGCCGCCGGAGGCGAGCCGGGTGTCCGTGATGCAGACGCGGCGGCCGCCCAGCCGGGGCATCTCCCATTCGCCCGGGGTGGCGGTCTGCGCGAGGCCGGCGGCGGCAAATTCCGCCCAGTCGCATCCCTCGATACCGGTGCCGAGGATGGCGGCGGCAGCCGGATTGGCCTGCTCGACGCGGCCGCCGGCGCCCACCACGGCGACGCCGGCCGGCAGGGTGTCGAGCAGCAGGGCCAGGCGCTCGTTGAGCGCTGCCTTTTCCTCGATCTCGCGCTTCAGGCGGCCGTTGGCCAGCGCCAGCTCGGCAGTCAGGCCGGCCACCTGTTCCTGCAAACTGGTATACGCGCCGGCCAGGTCCGCCGAAGCCTGGCTGAACAGGCGAAAGGCCTCGGCCAGCCTGCCGGCTTCGAGTTGTTGCGGGTTTTCGGGTCTGGCTTCCATGTTCGGCCCCCACTCTGGATGGCCGCAGATTACGCCGGCAGGCGGCCGGCCAAGCCGGCAAATAGGGGGCAAAAATTGCCGCTTTTCCCCAGAACGCTTCTTGCAAGGGGCGGGCAGAATGCCGCCATGTGCCCGGGACCCGCCCGCGGCCATCCCGACGAAGAACGGTGGTTATTGATATGGCCGATACGCAATTCTCGCTGGCCGCCTTCATGCGGCTGCCCCTGCAGCAGAAGATGCTGAGCATCATCGCCCTGTCGATGGTGGCGGCGATTGCCGTTGCGGGCTGGACGTGGACGCGCACGCCGACCTATGCCGTGCTGTTTACCAACATCTCCGAGCGCGACGGCGGGAACATCATCGCCGCGCTGCAGCAGATGAACGTTCCGTTCAAATTCACCGAGTCGGGCGGCGCCATCCTGGTGCCGCAGCAGCAGGTGCACGAGCTGCGCATGCGCCTGGCCTCCCAGGGCCTGCCCAAGGGCGGCCTGGTCGGCTTCGAACTGATGGAAAGCCAGAAGCTCGGCATGTCGCAGTTCATCGAGCAGATCAACTTCCAGCGCGCCCTGGAAGGCGAGCTGTCGCGCTCGATCCAGTCGCTCGCCGCCGTGCAGGGCGCCCGCGTGCACCTGGCCATCCCGAAGCAGACCGGCTTCATGCGCGACGACCAGAAGCCGTCGGCCTCGGTGGTGCTCAACATCGCGCCCGGCCGCGCCCTCGACGCCAACCAGATCGCCGGCGTCGCCCACATGGTCGCCTCCAGCGTGCCGCACCTTGCCGCCGCCCACGTCAGCGTGATCGACCAGAACGGCAACCTGCTTTCCGCCGAAAAGGCCGGCGGCCGCAGCGGCGGGCTCGACGCCACCCAGCTCAAATACGTGCAGGACATCGAGGCCATCTATGTACGCCGCATCGAGACCCTGCTCGCCCCGCTGGTCGGCGCGGGCAACTTCCGCGCCCAGGTGACGGCCGACATCGATTTCTCGCAGTCGGAGCAGGTGGCCGAGACCTACAAGCCCAACCCGCCCGGCGATTCGTCCATTCGCAGCCAGCAGGTGAGCGAAGACGCCAGCGGCAGACCGGCGGCGGCCGGCGTGCCGGGCGCGCTGTCCAATCAGCCGCCGGCGCCGGCCACCGCGCCGCTGACCGC
>WBUF01000064.1 GCA_008933825.1 Rhodocyclaceae bacterium
GTCCGGCGCGCTTCAGCAAGGCGGCAACCCGCCTGCAGTCGGCCGCGGCCATCCAGCCGAGGCGCCTTGACAGTTCCGCCGCCATGACGGTGCCGGCGGCGACCGCCTCGCCATGCAACCAATCCCCGTAGCCGAGACCCGCTTCGATGGCATGGCCAAAGGTATGGCCGAGGTTCAGCAGGGCGCGCTCGCCGGACTCCCTTTCGTCGGCAGCCACCACTTCGGCCTTGTTGGCGCAGGAGCGCTCGATGGCGCAGGTAAGCGCTGCGTCGTCGCGGGCCAACAGGCGCTCGATGTTGGTCTCGATCCATTCGAAGAAGGCCGGATCGCGGACGAGGCCGTACTTGATCACCTCTGCCAGGCCGGCGCGCAACTCACGATCAGGCAGGGTCTTCAGCGTATCGATGTCGGCAAGCACCAGGCTAGGCTGCCAGAAGGCGCCGATCATGTTCTTGCCGAGCGGGTGATTGATGCCGGTCTTGCCGCCGACAGACGAGTCGACCTGCGCCAGCAGCGTGGTCGGCACCTGAACAAAGGGCACGCCACGCTGATAGGTCGCCGCCGCAAATCCGGCCAGGTCGCCGATCACGCCGCCCCCCAAGGCAATGACCGTCGTCGCCCGCTCGCAACGGTTCTCAAGCAGCGCGTCGTAGATGAGGTTGAGCGTCTGCCAGCTCTTGTGCTGCTCGCCGTCGGGCAATATGACTTCGGTTATCCGGACTCCGCCGGCTCGCAAGCCGTCTGCCAGAGTCGAAAGGTAGAGCGGGGCTATGGTCCGGTTGCTGACGATTGCCGCCACCGGCGCCTTCAGATGGGCCAGAATCAGCTCGCTTCGTCCAAGCAGATTCGCGCCCACATGGATGGGATAGCTGCGTGCATCCAGCGAGACATTCAGGGTTTGCATGTTTTCACGATTTCCTGTTCGATCTGGCGCGCCACCGCAATCGGCGTCCGCCCGCTGCCTTCCAGCACGATGTCGGCGATTTCCCGGTACAGGGGATCGCGCTGGGAATACAATTCGCGGAGCTTCGACAGGGGATCCGCCACCTGAAGCAAGGGCCGGTTGCGATCGTGCCGGGTGCGCGCATGCAGTTCTTCCGGCTGGACGCGCAAATAGATGACGAGGCCCGTTGCGGCAAGGCGCTGGCGGTTGTTGGGGTCCAGCACGGCACCGCCTCCTGTCGCCAGAACCAGTTCATGCTCCTCGGACAGGGCGTGCAGAACTTGCGACTCGCGCCGACGGAAGCCCTCTTCGCCTTCGATCTCGAAAATAAGCGGAATGCGCACACCCGTGCGCGCCTCGATTTCATGGTCGCAATCGACGAAGCGCTTCTTCAGGCGCCGCGCCAAGTGCCGCCCAATCGTCGTCTTGCCCGCGCCCATCATGCCCACGAAATAGATGTTGTCGCAGGTTTTCACGGGCAAATTCTATCAGGCGCAGGCACGCACAAACAAAGGGCCGGCATTGCCGGCCCCGGAGTGCCTCCCGGCGCGCTCAGCGCATGCTGAGCGACTCGCTGATGATCTTCGGAGTGATGAAGACCAGCAATTCTGTCTTGTTATCCTTTTTCTCGTTGTGCCGGAAGAGGAAACCAACGTAGGGCATGTCGCCCAGCACCGGTACCCGCGTCGTGATGCTCCGCTCGTCCTGGGTGTAAATGCCCCCAATGACCACTGTACCGCCATTATCGACCAGCACTTCCGTCTTGACATGCTTGGTATCAATCGCGACGCCGGCGCCCGTTGCAATCTGAGTGTTGGGCGAGTCCTTGTTGACATCCACCGTAAGATTGACGCGGCCATCGGGGGTTATTTGCGGTTTGACCTTCAGCGCCAGGTTGGCTTTCCGGAAGGAGATGCTGGTCGCGCCAGAACTGGTGGCCTGCTGATAGGGAATTTCAACGCCCTGTTCAATCAATGCCTCGACCTGATCGGCCGTTACGATGCGCGGGCTGGAAATAATCTTGCCTTTGCCGTCTGCCTCCAGCGCGCTCAACTCCAGGTTCAGGAAGCGCGTAGCCGCGCTATTGAAGAGCACGAAGGAGTACTGCCCGGCCTGTTTCCCGGCAATGGAGGTGGCGGGCAGATTGACCCACGAGGCGTCTCTTATGAAATCAGGCGTCGTGGCGACCTGTCCTGTGTGAAAGCCCGTATCCGGAAGACCTCCGCCAAGACCGTAGCGAATGCCTCCCCCCCCGATCGTCTTCCGCCCGGCAAATGGCGTAACATCGTGAAAACCGAGGCGAACGCCCATGTTCTTCGTAAAATTGTCTTCCGCCTCGACGATGCGCGCCTCGATCATCACCTGGCGCGCTGGTATGTCGATTTCAGTAATCAGCCTTCTGACACCCTCGAGTCGTGCAGAGACATCGGTGACGAACAGCTTATTCGTTCGCTCGTCCACGATCACCGTGCCCCGTTTGGACAAAACCGTCTGATCCTTGTTCTTCAGGAATTCAAAAACGGATTTGGCCTTGTGATAATTCAACTGGAAGGTCTCGGTAAAGACCGGTTCGAGGTCAGTGATTTGATGGCGAGCCTCCAACTGGAGCTTCTCCTTGGCGGCCAACTCGTCGCGCGGAGCGATCCAGATGACGTTGCCGTTCTTGCGCATGTCCAGGCCCTTCGCCTGCAGAATGATGTCCAGCGCCTGGTCCCATGGAACGTCCTTCAAACGCAGCGTCAGGCTGCCCCCCACTGTGTCACTCGTGATGATATTGAAATCAGTGAAGTCGGCAATCACCTGGAGCACGGCTCTCACGTCGATATTCTGGAAATTCAGCGACAACTTCTCGCCTTGGTAGCCTTTGCCGCTTCCCTGCACGAGCTTGTTCGGATCCTCGACAACCTGTTTCACCTCCACAACGAACTGGTTGTCGCTCTGGTAGGCGTTGTGCGCCCACAAGCCCTTCGGCGAGATAACCATTCGAATGTTCTCGCCCTGCGGCAAGGTGTTTACCTGCGTGATCGGGGTCGCGAAATCGGTGACATCCATGCGCCGGCGCAGCGTTTCCGGCAAGGATGTCTTCATGAACTCGACTACCAGGTTCGATCCCTGCTGACGAATGTCGATACCCACATTGCTGTGGGACAAATCGACCACAACACGTCCCTCTCCGTCGCTGCCACGCCGGAAGTTGATGTCCCGGATGGCGGGTTTGTCGGCGGAAGCCGAAGGCCTGGCCTCCGCAAAATGCTGCACGGCTGCCGGATCTGCCTTCGCAGCCTCTCCCGAAGAGGCTCCACCAATGGTGATATAGAGGTCCTTTCCCTCGATCCGCGCCACCGCCTGGCGCATCTGCTTCAGATTCAGCACGACACGGGTTCGATTCCCCACCTGAACGAGATTGATGCTGCGCAGATCGCCTTCGTTGAACGACTGGGAATTGCGTCCCGATGCGTTCGAGACCCCGGGAAAATCGAATGCGATGCGCGGCGGATTGGCGACATTGAAGCTTGCCGGCGCCGCTGCAAGGGGCTGTGAAGTGGTCAGCTTCAGGACAACGTCACCGCCCTGCTGGCTTGCACCGATCGTCTCGATGGCGTTTTGCGCCCATGCAGTCTGGATCAGCAGCATGCCGGCGAAGATGAGCAGTTTCTTGAATTGTCTGGAAATCGCGTTCATTTCTTGCCCTCCTGCTGCTTCTCCTGCAATTGCAATGTGCTTGTGCGCTCGATGTAGTCGCCCAGCGAGTCGGGGACCAGTTCCTTCAGTTTGATCTCGGTCTCGTTGATGTCCGTGATGATCCCGAAATTCTGTCCCATGTAATTCCCGATCTTGACTTGGTGGAGATTCTTGTCTGCCTGAACCAGGGCGTGGACCATCTTCCCCTTGATCAACGTGCCAACCATCTTTAGCGACTCCAGGGGATACGATTCCAGCGGTTCCTTGCGGCGGTCCAGATCCGGCTTCTGACCTCCGCCAACAGCCTTGCGCTCAGGCTCGATCTTCGAGGCATTGAAGGGATCGAGCATGCCTCCCGTCTCGTATCC
The DNA here is from genome assembly GCA_008933825.1 of Rhodocyclaceae bacterium. Taxonomy (GTDB): domain Bacteria; phylum Pseudomonadota; class Gammaproteobacteria; order Burkholderiales; family Rhodocyclaceae; genus Desulfobacillus. Next base: position 3,994 of record WBUF01000064.1, read on the forward strand.
AACCGCCTGGAAGCTTTTGATTGGCGGCAAGGGTTGCACCCTGCCCTTGAAGTCCTTGGTCGACTCCTTCATCCATTGCCTGAGATCCTGGTGCTCCTCGCCGCCGCAAGCCGTCAGGCCGAGGCAGGCCAGCAGAATGGCTGTCCGCCTCATTTCTTCGTTTCCTTGGCTTTGGCCTGGGCCGCCTTGGCCTTGCGTTGCGCCGCCAGTTCTTCCTCGTCGAGGTAACGGTATGTCATCGCGGTGGCATCCATTTTGAGCTGTCCGCTCTTGTCAGGGGCAATGACGACATTGGTGAGCGACACGATGCGGGACAACTTTGCAACATCGGCGGCAAAGGCCCCAAGATCATGGTAGCCGCCGTTGATTTTCAAGGAGATCGGCAACTCTGCATAGAAGTCCCGGGTAGTCTCCCGTCCGGGCTTGAACAGTTCGAACAGCAGGCCGCGTCCAAGCCCGGCTTGGTTGATATCGATCAGCAGGGATTCCATTTCGGCTTTGTTCGGCAGCTGCTTGAGCAAGGTGCCGAAAGACTTGTCCACCTCCGCAAGCTGCTTTCTGTGCTCTTCCAGATTGACAGCCTGCCTCTTCTTGTCGATGTATTCTTGCTTGAACTTGTCCTCCTGCTGCCGCTTCCCCTCCAGATCCTCGAGTTGGGATTTCCAGTCAAACCACCAGCCGCCGGCCAGCAGACCGGCGAATATGCCCAGCAGCACGGTGATGCGAGGCAGGAGCGGCCAGGTGCCGATGTCCTTTGGATCGAGGGACTTGAAATCCTCGGTCAGCGCCCGGAAGTCGAACTTAGGCACAGCCGGCATTTTAGGTAGGCTGGGCTTCTTCATGTCTTCTTGTCCTGCTTGGCTGGCGGGGTGCCGGGCGCCGGTTTCTTGCCAGTCGTGGATGCGGCCTGCGTTACCGCGACATTAAGCTTGAATTCCGCATAACGCCGATTGGCCACCGTAACCGCCTTGATTTCTTCCAGATCGGGCCGCTCGATCAAGGGGGATGCTTCGAGATTGCGCATCAGGTTTGATACGCGGGCATTTGATTGGGCCAGGCCTAAGATCATGATCTTGTTCCCGGCCTGCTTGATTTCCTTCAGATAGATGCCCGCAGGAACCTGCCGCGCCAATTCATTGAATAGTTGAACGGCCTCTGTTCGGCTGCCCTGGAGGGACTCGATCACGTCCTTGCGCTTGACCAAGGCATCGATCTGCTCCTTGAGGCGCTTGATTTCATCGATTTCCTTGTCGAGTACGGCGATTTCCTTTTTGAGGAACTCGTTCTTGCTTTCCTGCTGCCCGATGTAGCCGGCAATCACTCCATGCACCATGACGATGATAGCTATGGCCAACACGGCCACCAAGCCGGCCAGCGCATAAAACTGCTGTCGCAGGGCCTTGCGCTTCTCTTCCCGGTGAGGCAATAGATTGATACGGATCACTGATCGAACCTCCGCATCGCAAGCCCGCAGGCTACCAGCAACGAGGGGGCGTCCGTCGCCAGCTGCTTCGGCCGAATGCGCTGCGACAGCGCCATGTTGGCGAAAGGGTTGGCGATGACGGCATTGATCTGGGTACGGCCCGAGACGGCCTCGTCCACTCCCGGAATGACCGCGCATCCGCCCGCCAGCACGATGTGGTCGACCTGATTGTATTGCGTCGACGTGAAGAAGAACTGCAGGGCCCGCGAAACCTCCAGTGCGAGATTGTCAAGAAACGGGCGGAGCAGGTCGGATTCGAAGTTCTCCGGGAGGTTGCCTGTCCGTTTGGCGGTCTCCGCCTCTTCCTGGCTCATGCCATACTGGCGCATGATGTCCTGAGTCAGCTGGCTTCCTCCGAAAGCCTGCTCCCGTGCATATACCGGCTGATCGTTGCGCAGTATGGTGACGTTCATGACGTTCGCCCCGATGTCGATCAAGGCGATGATCTGGTTCTTGCCGCCTCCAGGCAATTGGCTTTCGACCAGTTCGAATGCCGCCTGAGCGGCATACGATTCGACATCCATGACCAGCGGCCTCAGTCCGGCCGCTTCGGCCACCGCAACGCGGTCCTCGACTTTCTCCTTGCGGGAAGCCGCAATCAGCACCTCTGCTTCCTCGGGACTGCTCGGCGCCGGGCCGACTACCTGAAAATCCAGATTGACCTCATCCAGTGCAAACGGAATGTACTGGTTTGCCTCCGACTCAACCTGCACTTCCAGTTCGCGTTCGCGCTGGCCCGCCAAAACGATGATCTTCTTGGTGATCACGGCAGCCGCAGGCAAAGCCATGGCAACGTGTTTCGTCGACGTGCCCATGCGCTTCCAGGCCCGCTTGACCGCCTCTGCCGCAGCTTCAAGATTGGCAATGTTCCCGTCCACCACCGCATCGCGCGGCAATGTCTCGATCGCATAGCGTTCGATCCTGTAGCTTCCTTTTGCAGCCTCCGTCAGCTCAACCATCTTCACCGAGGATGAACTGATGTCGAGCCCCAGCAAGGGGCGCGCCTTCGGATTGAATATCGAGAGATCTATCTGCAAGGAAAATCCTTTTGAATTCTCGTTAGTTAGGCGCGATACAGATAATTTACATTAAATCCTAGCAACAACTATGGCTGATGTAAAGTTTTTTTTCTGAGACATGTCGCCATGGCCCGACATCATTCGATCCTTTCGATGCTCCCTTGCAACTATCTGTTTGTATTAAATAATTTTCCATGGAAAAAGGAGGGCAGGACTTTCCGAATGTCTCCAAAAACAGTCCCCTGGGGTGGCAAGCTTATAATTGCCCGTTTTCTTAACCGCATTGGGTTCATCTTTGCCAACCGCGCTGCGCTGGATCAGCTATCCGCTTCTGTTTCTTGCAGGGCTCATCCTCATCGGCATTGCTTTGCTGGCGATCGTGGTGGTTCTGGCCTATCCCCAGCTGCCCTCGCTGGAAGTGTTGACCGACTATCAGCCCAAGATTCCCCTGCGCGTCTACACCGCCGACAACCATCTGATCGGCGAGTTTGGCGAGGAGCGCAGAGCGCTGGTGCGTATCCAGGAAGTGCCGCAGGTCATGAAGCAGGCCATTCTGGCGGCGGAAGACGAGCGTTTTTACCAGCACCCCGGCGTCGACACCATGGGCGTGCTGCGCGCGGCCTATGCCAACTTCACCAGCGGGGGCAAGCGCCAGGGCGCCAGCACCATCACCATGCAGGTGGCGCGGAATTTCTTTCTTTCCAGCGAGAAAACGCTCACGCGCAAGCTCTACGAGGCGCTGCTTGCCTTCAAGATCGAAAGCAGCCTTGCCAAGGACGATATCCTCGAGATATACATCAACCAGATCTATCTCGGCCAGCGCGCCTACGGTTTTGCCGCAGCCTCGCAGATCTATTTCGGCAAAGCCCTGCAACAGATCGACACCGCCGAGGCGGCCATGCTGGCCGGCCTGCCGAAGGCCCCTTCCAGCTACAATCCGGTGGCCAACCCCAAGCGCGCCAAGCAGCGCCAGCTGTATGTCCTGCGCCGCATGCATGAACTCGGCTTCATCAATGAAGCGCGGCTGGCCGAAGCCGGGCAGCAGGATCTGCGCATCAGGCGCGAGATCAACGCGTTCGCCGTGCCTGCCGACCATGTCGCCGAGATGGCAAGGCAAATGGCCTTTGAACGCTTTCAGGAAGAGGCATACACCCGCGGCCTCCGTGTCATCACCACCATTCGCAAGATGGACCAGGAAGCGGCCCATGCCAGCCTGCGGCGCGCGGTGCTCGACTACGACAAGCGCCACGGCTACCGCGGCGCCAAGGGATTTGCCGATCTGGGACCGCCGGGTACGGTGCTCGATGAGGCCCTGGAGGATGCCCTGCAGGACGAGCCGGACTCCGGCGACATCCATGCCGCCGTGATTCTCGAAGCCGGCCCGAAGCTGGTGAGGGCCTATCGCCGCGGCGGCGAAACCGTGCAGATCTCCGGCGACGGACTGAAGTTCGCGCAGCGCATGCTCGAAGACAAGGCGCCCGCCAACAAGCGCCTGCGCCGCGGCGCCATCATCAACGTGCTGAAGGACGACAAGGGTAACTGGCAGATCGTGCAGCTGCCTGAAGTCGAAGCGGCCTTCGTCGCCGCCAGCCCGATCGACGGCGCCATCCGCGCCCTCGTCGGCGGCTTCGATTTCAACCGCAACAAGTTCAATCACGTCACCCAGGCCTGGCGCCAGCCGGGGTCCAGTTTCAAGCCCTTCATCTACTCCGCGGCGCTGGAGAAGGGTTTCACGCCGGCCAGCATCATTCAGGACGAGCCGCTGGTCGTCTCGGCCGCCGAAACCGGCAGCCAGGAATGGGAGCCGAAAAACTACGACGGCAAATACGAAGGCCCGATGACCATGCGCACGGGCCTGGCGAAGTCGAAAAACCTCGTCTCCATCCGCATCCTGAAATCGATCGGCACGCATTACGCACAGGATTACGTGGCGCGCTTCGGTTTCGATGCCGACAAGCATCCGCCCTACCTCACCATGGCGCTGGGCGCCGGCAGCGTCACGCCATGGCAGCAGCTCGCCGGCTACGCGGTGTTCGCCAACGGCGGCTACCGCATTCAGCCTTATGTCGTGAAGCAGATTCTCGACGACAAGGGCAACATCCTTGCCGAGGCGCAGCCGGTCATGGCGGGCGACGAAAGCCTGCGCGTCGTCGACCCGCGCAATGCCTACCTGATGGACAGCATGATGCACGACGTGGTCCGCCGCGGCACGGCGACGCGCGCGCTGTCCCTCAAGCGCGGCGACCTCGCCGGCAAGACCGGCACCACCAACGATTTCGTCGATGCCTGGTTCTGCGGCTACCAGCCGAGCCTGGTCGGCATCGCCTGGATCGGCTTCGACCAGCCGAAGAAGCTCGGCAACGGCGAGACCGGCGGTTTCGCCGCCCTGCCGATCTGGATCGGCTACATGGAAAAGGCACTGAAGGATGCGCCCGAAACCTTCATGGCGAAGCCGGAAGGCCTGGTGCCCGTCTCCATTCCCGCCGGCACCCCAGGGGAGGCCGCCAAGGACGAGCTGATCTACAAGGAAAGCCTGCCGCTGCCGGAGAGCGGCGAAGCCGAATCGCCGATGCGGATGACGTTGCCGCCCGCCAGCATTTCAGGCTGAGAGTTCGACCGCCTCGCCGGCCTGATCCGAAATCAGGCGGCTCAAGGCGGCGAGGAGTTCCACGCCGTCGCGCGTGCCGACCCAGCGGCCGCCCTCGAAGCGGAAATGGAAGCCGCCGGCGCGCGCCGCCACCCATATCTCGCGGGCTGCAGCATGGCGGTTGATGACGATCTTGCTGCCGCCGGCGAACTCCAGCTCGAGCACGCCGCCGGCCTGCAACTCGTAATCGATATCGGCCCCGCAAGCCTCCAGGGCCCGCTCGATTCCCGCCAGGGCCGCAGCGGCCAGATTGTTGAACTCGCTTTCTTGCATTCCGGACCTTCTGCTAACATCATGATTTTCTACGGGCATCATGCGAACCCTCGGAACTCTTCTGGCCTTCCTGCTTCTTGGCGCCTGCGGCACCAGGACACCATTGACGCTCCCGCCCCGTCCCGCCCCGTCCGGCGCCACTCAAGCGACGCCGGCGACATCCCCCGCCGATAATAGCAAAGCCGCCGGCGACACCGCACGATGAATCCTTTCAGCTACCGAGACGGCATCCTTCATGCCGAGGAAGTGCCTTTGCCGCAGGTCGCCGCGGCCCACGGCACGCCCTGCTATGTCTACTCGCGCGCTGCGCTGCAGTCACGCTTCGACGAATTCCGCCGGGTGCTGGCCGGCCGGGACGCGCTCGTCTGCTATGCCGTCAAGGCCAACTCGAACCTCGCCATCCTGAGCCTGTTCGCCCGCGCCGGTGCCGGCTTCGACATCGTCTCCGGGGGCGAGCTGGCGCGCGTGCTCGCCGCCGGCGGCGATCCCGCCAAGGTGGTGTTCTCCGGCGTCGGCAAGACAGCAGACGAAATGCGCGAGGCGCTGGCGGCCGGCATTCTCTGCTTCAACGTCGAATCGGCCGCCGAACTGGAGCGGCTCAATCAAATCGCCGGCAGCCTGAACCGGCGCGCGCCGGTTTCGCTTCGGGTGAACCCGGACGTCGATCCCAAGACGCATCCTTACATCGCCACCGGGCTCAAGTCCGCCAAGTTCGGCATCCCCTTCGAGGAGGCCCTGCCGCTGTACCGCCGCGCCCGGGCGCTGCCGCACATCGACGTTCATGGCATCGATTGCCATATCGGCTCGCAGCTCATCGATCCCGCGCCCGCAGCCGAGGCTGCCGCCAAGCTGCTCGGCCTGGTCGATGCGCTGGGCGCTGAAGGCATCGTGCTGTCGCACGTCGATCTCGGCGGCGGCATGGGCATCCGCTACCGCGACGAGGCGGCCCCGACCGCCGCCGAGTACCTGGCGCCGCTGCTCGCCGTGCTCGCCGGCCGCAGGGAAAGGCTGCTGTTCGAGCCGGGGCGCTCGCTGGTCGGCAACGCCGGCGTCCTGCTCACGCGCATCGAGTACCTCAAGCACGGCGGGGCGAAGAGCTTCGCCGTCGTCGACGCCGCCATGAACGACCTGATGCGGCCGGCGCTCTACGACGCCTGGCACGATATCCTGCCGGTGACCCAGACGGCCGGCGCCGGGGTGGAATACGAAATCGTCGGCCCGGTGTGCGAATCGGGCGACTTCCTCGGCCACGCGCGCAGGCTGGCCGTCGCCCAGGGCGACCTGCTCGCCGTCATGTCGGCCGGCGCCTACGGCATGGCCATGAGCTCGAACTACAACACGCGGCCGCGTGCGGCCGAAGTGATCGTCGACGGCAGCCAGATTCATCTGGTACGCGAGCGCGAGCGCGCCGGGCAACTTTTCGCCGGCGAGCGTGTCCTGCCTTGATTGATCCTCACCCTGAATTCCATGCCTAGAAACCGATTCGCCGTTCTGGCTGCGATCATTGCGCTGGCCGCCTGCCAGAAGACCGAGGAAAAAAAGCCCGCCGGTCCGCCCCCGGCCCTCGTCACCGTGACCCGTGCCCAGGCCGGGGCGATGGAAATCGCCGAAACGACGCTCGGCACCCTGGAGGCAGTGGTCGATCCGAAGATCGGTGCCGAGGTGGCCGGCAAGGTCGTGCGCGTGCTTGCCGGCGCCGGCAAGTCCGTGCGCAAGGGCGAGCTGCTGGCGGAGATCGACGAAGCGGACTTCGCCATCCAGCACCGCGCCGACGAAGCCGAGCGCAGGCGCGCCGAAGCCCTTCTGGCGCAGCAGGAGCGCGTCGTCGAGCGCCAGCAGCAGCTGGCGCAGAAGGGCTTCATCTCGCAGAATGCCGCCGACGACGCCCGCGCCCAGCGCGACGCGCTGCGCGAGCAGCTCGCCGCGGCCCGCGCCCGCGGCGACATGAGCCGGCGCAGCCAGGGCAAGGCGCGCGTCGTCGCGCCTTTCGACGGCATCGTGGAAACCGCCATTGCCTCGGCCGGCGACTACGTCAAGGTCGGCGACCCGCTGTTCCAGTTCGTCTCCGTGCGCAAGCTGCGCGCCCACCTGCCCTTTCCCGAATCGGCTGCGCCGCGCCTGAAGAAGGGCCAGCCGGTCGTGCTCGGCTCGCCGCTGCTGCCGGGGATCGAGATTCGCGCCGCCGTCAGCGACATCAAGGCCGGCGTCTCCGAGGCGGGCCGCGCCCTCGACGTCATTGTCGACATCGAAGGCCAGGACGGCCTGCGCCCCGGCGGCACGGTGAACGCCAGCGTGACGGTCGCCCGGCGCGAGGGCGCCATTCTGGTGCCGGAGCAAAGCGTGGTGCTGCGCCCGGCCGGCAAGGTGGTCTATGTCGTCGCCGAGGGCAAGGCGGTGCAGCATGTCGTCGAGGCCGGCGCCAGGCACGCAGGCATGGTGGAGATTCTCAAGGGCCTGCCGGCCGGCGCCGTCGTCGCGCTGGACGGCGCCGGCTTCCTCACGCACAACGCCGCCGTTAGCGTCAAGGAATCGGGCAAGCCGGCGGAAAGTCAGTCTCCGCAGCACGGCGCCGCCGACGCGAAGAGATGACGCTGCCCGAGCTTTCGATCAGGCGCCACGTCCTGGCGTGGATGCTCAACGCCGTGCTGGTGCTGTTCGGCCTCATCGCCTACCAGCGCATCGGCATGGACCGCTTCCCCTACATCGAGTTTCCCGTCATTTCGGTGACGACGACGGCGAAGGGCGCCAACCCCGACATCGTCGACGCCAGCGTCACCAACCTCGTCGAGTCGGCCGCCAACACCGTGCCGGGCATCGAGCACATCCAGTCCACCTCCTCGCCGGGCGTCTCGCAGGTGAACATCACCTTCGCCCTCGAGAAGGATGTCGACATTGCCTTCAACGAGGTGCAGGCCAAGCTCAACCAGGTGCTGCGCCGCCTGCCGAAGGACGCCGACCCGCCGGTGGTGGCCAAGGTGGAGACCAACACCCAGCCGGTGATGTGGCTGGCGCTGCAGGGCGACCGCACCCAGCAGCAGCTCAACCAGTACGCCGCCAACATCGTCAAGAAGCGGCTGGAGACCATCGACGGCGTCGGCGAAGTACGCCTCGGCGGCCGGCGCGACCGCACCATCCGCGTGAACCTGCTGCCGGCGCGCATGGCTGCCCACGGCGTCACGGCGCAGGACATCGCCGAGGCTTTCGCCAGGGAGCACGTCCAGCTCGCCGGCGGCTTCGTCGTCGGCCAGGCGACCGAAGCGCTGGTCAAGCTCGACCTCGAGTTCCACCGCATCGACGGGCTCGCCGGCATGATCCTCGCTTACAAGGGCGGCTATCCGATCCGGCTGGCCGACGTGGCGGAAGTCGAGGACGGACTCGCCGACAACCGCCAGCTCGCCCGCTTCAACGGCGAGACCACCGTCGGCCTCGGCATCGTCAAGGTCGCCAACACCAACACCGTCGCCATCACCGAGGCGGTGCTGGCGCGGCTGGAGAACGAGATTCGCCCGCAGCTGCCGCCGGGCATGCGCATCACCGTCGTCTCCAACGACGCCGTCTTCATCATGGAAATCGTCAACTCGCTGAAGGAGCACCTGATCGAGGGCACGCTGCTCGCCTCGCTGGTGGTGTGGTTCTTCCTGCGCTCGCTGCGCTCGACCCTGATCGTCGCGCTGGCGATTCCCGTCTCGCTGATGGGCGCGATTGCCGTCATCTACTTCTTCGGCTACACACTCAATTCGCTCACCCTGCTGGCGCTGCTGCTGCTGATCGGGGTGGTGGTCGACGACGCCATCGTCGTGCTCGAAAACATCTTCCGCCACCGCGAGGAAATCGATCCCGACCCGGTCGCCGCCGCCATCAACGGCAGCCGCGAGGTGGTCTTCGCCGTCCTCGCCGCGACGCTGTCGCTGGTGTCGATCTTCGCCCCGGTGATCTTCCTCTCCGGCATCATCGGCCAGTTCTTCCGTTCCTTCGCCGTGGTCGTCACCTTCGGCGTCGTCGTGTCGCTGTTCGTCTCGCTGACGCTGACGCCGATGCTGTGCTCGCGCTACCTGAAGGTGCAGAAGTCGCACGGCCGCGCCTACCACCTGCTCGACGGCATCCTCGGCGGCATGGAACGGTTCTATCGCCGCCTGCTCGACGCCGCGCTCGCGCACCGCTGGAAGGTCGTCGCGCTGACCCTGGCGACGGTCGCCAGCAGCGTCTTCTTCTTCGCCACTATCGGCAAGACCTTCACGCCGGAGCAGGACGAAGGCCGCTTCCTGGTGCGTTTGCGCGCGCCGCTCGGCTCGAGCATCGAGTACACGGACTCCCGCCTGCGCATGGTCGAGGAAATTCTTTTCCGCCACAAGGAAATCGTCACCGAGTTCGCCCTGGTCGGCTTCGGCTCGGCCGGCCAGGTTAACCAGGGCCTGGTCGTCGTGCGCATGGCGCCGCGCCAGGAGCGCACGCTGCGGCAGCAGGACCTGCTGCCGACGCTGCGCAAGGAGCTGGCCGCCGTGCCGGGCGCCTTCGTCTTCGCCGCGCCCTACCCGATCGTCGGCGGCCAGCGCGGCGAACCGTTGCAGTTCGTGCTCGCCGGCGAGAACCTGCAGGAGGTGGGCCGCCTCTCGCGCGAACTGCAGCAAAGATTGTCCCAGACCCCCGGCATCGGCCGGCTCGACACCGACCTGCAGCTCGACCTGCCCCAGCTCGTCTTCCAGCCCGACCGCGCGCGCATCGCGGCCGCCCAGCTCAATTCGCAGGACGTGGCGCTCGCCGTCAACATGCTCACCGGCGGCGTGGACATCGCCAAGTTCAACGACGAGCCGGGCGACGGCCAGCGCTACGACATCCGCGTCAAGGCGCGCGAGGGCGAGTTCACGCAGCCGTCCGACCTGTCGAAGATCTGGCTGCGCGCCCGGGACGGCAAGCTGGTGCGCCTGGACAGCGTCGCCTCGTTCGGCGAGCGCCTCGGTCCGGCGGTGATCGGGCGCTTCGACCTGCAGTACGCCGCCACCTTCTATGCCTCGCCGACGATTCCGCTCGGCGAGGCCGTCGCCAGGCTGCGCGAGGTCGCCGCCGAGCTCCTGCCGGCCGGCTACCAGGTCAAGCTCGTCGGCCAGGCGGAGGAATTCGGCAAGACGCAGAAATACATGGCCTTCGCCTTCTCGCTGGCACTGGTGCTGCTCTACATGGTGCTCGCCAGCCAGTTCAATTCCTTCCTGCAGCCGGCGATCATCATGCTGGCGCAACCGCTGGCCATCATCGGCGGCGTGGCGGCGCTGTGGCTGTTCGGCCAGACGCTCAACATCTACTCGATGATCGGCCTGGTGCTGCTGATCGGCCTGGTGGCGAAGAACTCGATCCTGCTGGTGGATCTCACCAACCAGCGCCGCGAGGGCGGCATGCAAGTGGATGCGGCCCTGCGCGACGCCTGCCCGACGCGCATGCGGCCGGTGCTGATGACCTCGGCCACCGTCATCCTCGCCCTCTTTCCGGCGGCGCTCGGTCTCGGCGCGGGCGCCGAGACCAACCAGCCGCTGTCGATCGCCGTCATCGGCGGCATGATTTCCTCGACGCTGCTGACGCTGGTGGTGGTGCCGGCGGTGTATTCCCTGGTGGAATGCCGGCGCGGCCGGCACGAATGAAAACGGCGCCCACGGGCGCCGTTTTCATTCCGCGAAACGCTCAATGCTTGTGGCCGTGGTCCATGGTCGCAGGCTGGGCCAGGTCGCGCACCTCGGCCTTGATTTCGATGGTCTGCGCCTTCTTGTCCTTGCCTTCGACCTTCAGCGTGATGGGCACCACCTCGCCTTTCTTCAGCTGCTGCTTCAGGTCCATCAGCATGACGTGATTGCCGCCGGGCGCGAGCTTGACGGCCTTGCCGGCCGGCAGGTCGAGCTTCGGGATGGCGCGCATCTTCATCACGCCGTCCTCCATCTTCATGGTGTGGATCTCGACCACGCCGGCGACGGGACTCGCGGCCGACACCAGAGTTGCCGCGTCGCTGCTGTTCAGTTCCATGAAGGCGCCGGTGGCCTTCTGCGCCGGCGTCGTGCCGCGTACCCAGGCGTCCTTGACGGTCACGTCGGCCAGGGCGGAAACGGAGATGGCGGCAAGGCCGAGGGCGGTGATGATGGCTTTTTGCATTGTGAAGGCTCCTTGTGTTGAACGGGGTGGATTTTATCAGGGCTGGCGCGACGGGTCGGTCACGAAGCCGATGCGCACGAGGCCGGCCTTGGCCGCCGCCGCCATCGCCTGGGCCACGCGCTCGTAGCGGACCGCGCGGTCGGCGCGGATGTGCAGTTCCGGCTGGGGCTGCTGCATGGCGGCGGCGGAAAAATGCGATTCCAGTTCCTCCATCGCCACCGGCGTTCCGTTCCAGTGCAGGCTGCCGTCCTCCCGGATGCCGAGCTGCACATGTTCCGGCCGCGTGACGTTGGGGCTGCTGGAAGCCCTCGGCAGGTCGATCTTCACCGAATGCGTGAGCAGCGGCGCGGTGACGATGAAGATCACCAGCAGCACCAGCATCACGTCCACCAGGGGCACCACGTTGATTTCCGCCAGCGGCGCCTGCCGGGACGGACTGTCGAAGCCGCCGAACGCCATGCCGCCGCCTCAGCGCGCCGAGGCGGCGCGCAGCTGGCGCACCTCGCCGGCCGGACCGTTCGCCTGGGCGCCGACCGCGATCAGCGCGTACAAGTCATGGGCAAAGGCATCCAGCCGCGCCAGCCAGAGGCGGTTGCGCCGGTTGAAGGCGTTGTAGGCGAGCACCGCCGGGATCGCCACGGCCAGGCCCAGCGCCGTCATGATCAGCGCCTCGCCGACGGGACCGGCCACCTTGTCGAGCGTGCCCTGTCCGCTCATGCCGATCTGCACCAGCGCGTGATAGATGCCCCAGACCGTGCCGAACAGCCCGATGAAGGGCGCCGCCGAAGCCGTCGACGCCAGCACGGTGAGGCCGTGTTCGACGCGCGCCGCCTCCTGGTCGATGCCGTTCCTCAGCACGCGCGTGAGGTATTCGCCCAGGCCGCCGGCCGCGGCAAGCTTGTGCAGACCCTGCTGGCCGCGATCCTCCTCGGCCGCGCCAAGCGCCAGCCGCGCCGCCTCCGCGAAGGCATTGTCGGCGCGCTGGCGCGCGAGCATCTCCTTCGCCTCCTGCAGCGAGGCCGCCTGCCAGAACTGTCGCAGGAAATCCGCCGCGCGCCGGCCGGCAAGCAGGTTCGCCAGGCCCTTGGTGGCGATCAGGTACCAGCTCGACACCGACAGCCCCAGCAGGAGCAGCAGCACGCCGCGGCCGACCGCGTCCGCCTGGGCGATGAAATGGGCGAAACCGAGGCTCTCATTCATGTCCGATCCCTCAATGCGAAAAGTCAGTCCCCGCGGCACGGCGCCGCTTATTCCAGCACGAACTTGAACGGCTGCTGGGCGATGGCGCGCACCGGCCGCCCGTCTCTCAGGGCGGGGCGGCAGCGCCAGGTTCTCACCGCGGCCAGCGCCGCTTCGTCCAGCCGGGCATGTCCGCTGCCGCTGACGACGCGCGCCGCGCTGACGCTGCCCTGCTCGTCCAGCTCGACACGCAGCACCGTCTGGCCTTCCTCTCCGAGGCGGCGGGACGTGGCAGGGTAAGCCGGCGGCGTCCGCTCGCTGCAGGTGAGCGACAATTCCATGCCGAGGGCAACC
>WBUF01000065.1 GCA_008933825.1 Rhodocyclaceae bacterium
TTGCTGAGCAGGACATCGCCGACGCCGTGGAATGGGCGCGGCAGGCGCCGCCCGCCCCAGCCGCCGCAGTCACCAAGGCCGCGCGCAGAAAATGAAGCGCGCGGCCAGCCCGCTCCCGGTCGTCATCGACACCAACCTGGTGCTGTCGGCGCTGGTGTTCGCCGAGGGGCGCCTGACGCCGTTGCGCCAGGCCTGGCAGGCGCAGCGCATCCGGCCCCTCGTTTCCCGCGTCACGGCGGCCGAGTTGATCCGTGTGCTCGCCTACCCGAAATTCAGGCTCACGCCGGAGGAGCAGCGGGAATTGCTGGCCGACTACCTGCCTTGCTGCGAGACCGTGCGCATCCCCGATCCGCCGCCGAAGACGCCGGCCTGCCGCGACGCCTTCGACGTGCCGTTTCTGCAACTGGCGCTTGCCGGCAAGGCCAAGGCGCTGGTGACCGGCGACCGGGACTTGCTCAGCCTCGCCCGCGGCTTCGCTTGTCCCAACCTCAGCGCCGAGCGGTTCATCGACAGCCTGGGATGAAAGAATGACGGAAAACAGGGGCCATGCCGCCGCGTTGCCGCCGACTTCGTTCAGAGCTATCCTAATGCCATCGATTCATCGCCGCCGCCCATGAACATCGCCGCCGCCATCGAGGAAGCCCGCAAGCGCCTGGTGCAGGGACTGCATCCGGAGCGGATCATCCTGTTCGGCTCCCACGCCTGGGGCACGCCCGGCCCGGACAGCGACCTCGACCTGCTGGTGATCGTCGCCGACTCCGACCAGCCGCCCCACAAGCGGGCACAGGCGGCCTATCGTTCCCTGACGGGACTCGGTGTGCCCTGCGACGTGATCGTCCAGACCCGCGCCGAAGCCGAGCAGGCCAGCCGCGTGCGCACCTCGCTGACCAGCAAGGCGCTGCGCGAAGGACGCGTGTTGCATGGATGAAGCCACCCGCGCCGAAGTCGGGGCCTGGCTGGCCAAAGCGCAGCGCGACCTCGATTCGGCGAAGCGGCTGTTGACCGGCAGCCCGCCCTATCGCGACACCGCTGCCTATCATTGCCAGCAGACCGCCGAAAAAGCGACGAAGGCCCTGCTGACCGCCTCAGGCATTGAATTTCCGAAGACGCATGACCTGACCGCGCTCGTCGCACTCGCCGAAACCGGCCATCCGGGCTTCGCGCAATACCGCGAAGCCGCGGCGCTGCTCACGCCCTTCGGAACCTCGTTCCGCTATCCCGGCACCTTGTCGGAACCCGACGATGCCGAGTTGCGTGAAGCCCTGTCGCTGGCCGAACGCTGGCTGGCCGATGTAATCGCTGCACTTCGCCCCACCTAGGCAACCTCCCCCTCTCCCCGCTCGCGGGGAGAGGGTTGGGGTGAGGGGTCTCTCTCACACTCCCGAAAAGTCAGTCCCCGCAACACGGCGATTATCCTGCCGGCATGGCAGTAGAATAGGTGCCAAGGTCCATACTGACGGAGACTGCCCGTGCCCGAAATATGTCGCTTCCTGGGGATCGTCATCACGATGTACTTCAACGACCACAACCCGCCCCATTTCCACGTGCGTTACGAAGACTACCGCGCCATCATCGGCATCGAGCCGCTGGAAATGCGGGACGGCTACCTGCCACCGCGCGTGCTCGGCCTGGTCATGGAGTGGGCCGAAATGCATCAGAAGGAACTGACGGAAAACTGGACAACCATTGCACAGACGGGTACGTTTAAGCGCATCGCTCCGCTGGTTTGAGGAGGACAGTCATGATCTGGGTAACCGAAGCCAAGGCATTGCCGGATTTCCGCCTCTGGGCGCGCTTCTCCGATGGCACGGAAGGCGAGATCGATCTGAAGGAATTCATCGCCGCCGATTCCCGGCCGGTCGCCGCCGCCTTGCGCGACCCGCTCGCCTTCTCGGCACTCCGGGTGGACATGGACACCGTCGTGTGGGACAACGGCTTCGATCTGGCGCCTGAATTCCTGCACGCGCGAGCGAAGGCACACGCGACGGCGTAAGTCGTGGACCCAAAGTCATACACTCAGCTGCAGATCAAATTCGAAAACGGCCAGCGTGCCTTCAATGCCCAGGTCTTACCTCACCGATGCAGCGCACAAATCCGGTACGAATGTTTCAGCCGTTGCTGTTCTGAGGAAATTCTCTGAAGGCTCGCACTTCAACACTCCATTCGTCAGATAGCAAAATGGATGCCGGAAAAGCTTGGATAATACTAGAGGAGTATTTTCACAGCGGTCAGCGGCGACTACTTTCCATCGTTAGCCCGAAAAAAAAGGCGAAATATGTATGTGATTTGATGGAACAGATGTACATCGATAAGTTCGCATCAATCGAAGAGAAGATAACGTACAAGAAGGATCGAGCAAAATCTGCTTACAGGATGGAGGAATACGAGCAACGCGGTCCCACCGCTCTCAGTTGTGGGCATGAGCCAACATTCCGAGCGTACTTCTGCCACAAACTGAAGCTGGATGGAGACAAGCTGATATTTGCGTATCGGGTATTTCGAGAAGTGAACGGAATCATAATTCCCAGCGAGTTTACGGGCTCAATTGATGGGCTTGGTATCGGCCAAAAGGGGTAGTTTCCGGGAGTGTCAGATTTTTTGTGTGTGAGGCGCGTTGAGACTTTTCCACGGCGCCGCCGCCGGCCCCTTTATGGCCGGGGGCGAGCGGCGCGGTGGGAAAGTCGGTGCTCATTCTAACTCCGGGCCTCGGTGAAGCGCTCGGCATAGAGGATCGCGAATTGATTCATCGCCTCCTTCCAATCCTTGGCGGCCCGGCCCCAGTCGGCGGTGATGTTGCGCAGCGCCAGCCAGATCAGCTTGGTGGCCGCCTCGTCGCTCGGGAAGTGGCCGCGGGTCTTGATGATCTTGCGCAGCCGGGCGTTGATGCTCTCGATAGCGTTGGTCGTGTAGATCACCTTGCGGATCGGCGGCGGGAAGGCAAAGAAGGGGATCACCCGATCCCAGGCCCGGCGCCAAGCCGCTGCGACGGTCGGGAATTTCTGTCCCCAGACACCCTCGGCAAAGGCATCGAGTTCGGCCAGTGCGGCCTCGGCGCTGGGCGCCGTGTAGATCGGCTTGATCGCCGCCGCCAGCGCCTTGCGGTCTTTCCAACTGGCGTAGTCCAGGCTGTTGCGGATCAGATGCACGATGCAGGTTTGCAGCGTGGTCGCCGGAAACACCGCCGCCAGCGCCTCGGGCATGCCCTTCAGGCCATCGGTGACCGCGACCAGGATGTCGGCTACGCCGCGGGTCTTGAGGTCGTTGAAGACCTTCATCCAGAACTTGGCCCCTTCGGCTCCTTCGATCCACAGCCCGAGAATGTCGCGCGTGCCGTCTGGCAGGATGCCCAGGGCCAGATAAATGGCCTTGTTGCGCACCACCGCGCCTCGCGAATCTTGACCCGCAGGGCGTCGAAGAACACCACCGGATACATCGATTCGAGCGGCCGGCCCTGCCAGGCCGTCACCTCGGCCATCACGGCATCGGTGACCGAACTGATGAATTCGGCCGATACCTCGGTGCCGTACTGCTCGAGCAAAAAGCCCTGGATCTCGCGCATCGTCATGCCGCGCGCGTACATGGCGACGATCTTGTCGTCGAAGCCGGTGAAGCGTCGTTCGTGCTTCGGGATCAGAATCGGGGCGAACCGTCCGTGCCGGTCGCGCGGAACGTCGATGCGCAGCGGCCCTTCCTCGGTCAGGACGGTCTTGCTGCTGACACCGTTGCGATGATTGTCGGCATCGGCCGGCTTCTCGGCCCCCGGCGGGTAGCCCAGGTGATGGCTCAGCTCGGCCCCCAGGGCGCGTTCGATCAGCGCCTTCTTGAAAGCCATCGAGGCGGCATTGACCGCCTCCGCCGTCATCGGCCCGCTCACCAACTGGTCAATGACCTCTTTCGGAATGCGCGGCAGCTCCACCGCCGCCTTCTTCTTGCTCGTCTTGCTTGGCATACATGCTCCTTTCAGGCTTCATGATATGCCTCGCACACAAAATTCCGGGCAGGCTCCTGCCCGTTCCGCCCGAAGCGTAGCGAGGAATGTGGCAGGTGCCGCCGGCGAATCGCTACCTGTAATTGGGACAGCAATCGTTGCAGGCATGCTTTACATGGACGTGAAGGATGCCTGCGACACCCTCAAGGATCTGAACGAAATGAGCCGCACTGTGGGAGCAGAGCCCGAAGACGAAAGCAAGGTTTGCGGCGTGCGTGTGCCGACGCAGGAGGAACTGGCCGCAACTGCGGCCAACAACTGGAAAAGCGCCTACCAGTCAGCGGCAGAGGCACTCGGAAGACCGATAATTCTTCCAAAAGTCTCGTGGGATGACCTCAAGAAGCAGGCTTGTGCCATGGCCGGAACAGTATCGCCGATTTGTCCTTAAACAACGATATGCAGTTATGATAGCTCTCAGCCATTGCCATTGAATGGTGGGGTTAGTCAGCAACCAGAAGGGAGAGATACCGTGAGGCTATTACTAGCAATTTTTCTTCCGTGGTTGCTTTTCTTCACCATCGGACGTCCTATCGCGGGAATTGTTTGTCTTGTTTTCCAGATCACTCTAATTGGGTGGATACCTGCGGCATTGTGGGCTGTATATTCCTTAGGCCAATACAGGACAGACAAAAAGATCGAGAAGGTTCTCTCGTCTTCAAAGTCATAATAGTAGTTCGCGGAATTGTGCTCGGATGAATTAACAAAGGAGGCCAGGAATGGTTGTTTCAGCGGCTGAATTCACAGGAGCTGGGCTAGCGCGAAGCGCAATTGCGCAAGCCATTAAAACCCTTTACGGCATGGCTGTAGAAATCAATGAGTATTTGGATAAGCATATTGCGGATATGAAGGGTTCTGAGAACCCAACCATATCTCGAACCGGCCGAGTCCTAGAAATGGCAAAGTTTGGCTTCGGAATTGGTTACATCACATCGGTCGTTGTTATTGCCGCAGGGCAACTCCTCCTCGGCAACCCGCTTGTGGCAATCAATAAGGTAGTGGCTTCAGCAACTCTTTCTAACCCGATCGCTATGACGTGTGGAGCGATTGGTGCTGTCTACTATGGCTGGGGCGCGCTGTCAGATATTGAGCGCAATGAAATTCTTGACAAGCTTAGCCGAGGCCTAGATGTCGGTATTGAGCTCATCAAGTCCATAGGGCGGTGTCCCAATCCCAGTTGAAGGTTTGAGCGGCGGTTGAACGCGAATCATACGCTACGCGACCTTGCTGTTGGCATGGGCGGTGTTTCCGACCTGACGGCCGAGCGCGGCGGCCAGCACCCACAGTTCGCGATGTCCCTGCAGGCGCCGGAAGTTCTTCTCGGCCTCCAGGAAGCCGCTCGCCGTCCAGCGCAGCGCCATCTCGGCGTCGCGGTAGCGGCACACGCGCCCGCTCACCCGGCGCACGGCGCCGTTCGGGTTCTCGATCAGGTTCGTCGTCGCCAGGCAGCGCGCGAGCGCCGGCGTGAGCCCGAGCCGATTGACCGTGAAGATTTCCTCCAGCCCTTCGATCAGGCTCGCCGCCGCGTCCGGGTGCTCGGCCTTGAGCCAGGCGGCCTGTTGGCGGAGCTTGGCCATGCCCGCCTTCTCGGGCAGCTTGTAGGCGGCGCGCATGACGCTTTTCACCTGCTCGGCCAGGGCCTTGGGCAGCCGCTCGGAGACGTTGCGGAGCTTGTGCGTGCGGCAGCGCTGCACCCGGGCGGCCTCGCCGAACACTTCCTCGATGGCCGCGCGCAGCGCCTTCGAGCCGTCGATGACGAACAGGCGGGCCAGGTCGGGATTCAGGCCGTGCGCGACCAGGTGCGTGAGCAGGTCCTTGGCCACCCGCTTGTTCTCGCTGGAGCCCGAGGCGAGCCCCAGCAGGTGCTTCTTGCCCTCGGCATCGACGCCGACCGCGGCCAGGATGTGGTGGCTCGCCACGACGATGCCGTCGAGGTAAATGGCGAGGAAGTCCATGCCGTCCCAGCGACGGGCGGCCAGGGCCTCCAGCACGCGGCGCGATTGGGCGACGAACTCGCGCGACACCGAGCTCTTGGCAATGCCCACCGTGCCCGCCATCGCCGGCAGCACGCGGCCGTATTTGCGCGTGGATACCCCAGTCACGAGTATGTCGTGGATGCGGCCGCCCAGGTCGGCATGCCGGAGCAGCCGGGCATAGGCCGGCACGGCCACTTCGCCCCCGTCGCGCCGGCGCAGCCGCGGGCGCTCGATGGCAAGCTTCCGCTCGGCCAGCGCAATGCGCCCCGGCTGTCTTCCATGCCAGCGCACCTCGCCACCCTTGCGGCCAGGATGCTTCGCGCCGGCCACTTCCTGCGCCGACATGACCAGCAGTTGCTCGATGAATTGGCGTGCCGCCCCCATCATCAGTTCATCCACGCTCGCCTTGGCGTCCCTGACCAGTTCCAGCAGCGGCAGCAGGTGCTGCCCGCCCTCGACAAAGCAGGCCCGCAGCGCCGCTTCCTGCTCGCGCACCACGACCTTCAGCGCCCCTTTCTTGCCGACCTTCTTTCCCTTACGATCCTGCATGGCGGTTTCCTTTCCTTGAGTTTCCATGGTTGGCAAACCCGATTCTCTCGGATTCACCAGGAAACCGCCGCCTTCAACCTTCAACTACGGGTGGGACACCGCCTCCATAGTGCATTTCGTTATTGACAAAACTAAAGAATTGTTTAATTCGAAGAATTTTGAAGCGATTAAGAAATACATTGGATCAGCGGCCGCTCTTTTTGGAAAAACGCTCGGAGATGTGACACACAAAATCACAGACGTCGTCAGCGATTCATTTGATGCCTTCAGAAGAACATCGAGCGATGCCATCGATAGAACCGTCGATCTTGCTTCAGATGCCTATGTGACTGTCAAGAAATCTGCAGGAAAAGTAGCGGAACATGCACATAGGAAAGTAAAAGGAATGAAACCTAGGGCGCTCGGCAGCACAGCTAAGAATGCAAAGGTGACACGAAATTCAAAGAAGACCTAAGCGCAGACGGAGTACTGAGTGTAGTCCCGCGAAAATGCCTGATGAACTGACGTCCGTTCATGCAAGCACAGCGGCTGAGACAGTATGAAGCAATGGCGTCCGATGAACCTGACTAAAGCCTCACCCCGCCCCGTTCTTCCTCTCCAACCCATACCGCGTCAGCTTCGCCCGCAGCCCCACCCGCGACAAACCCAACTCATCCGCCACGCGCGTCTTGTTCCAGCGGTGGCGCACCATGGCTTCCTTGAGCACGCGCGCTTCGAGCATTTCGAGGCGGTCCTTGAGCGAGCCGTTGATGCCGGAGAGCATGCGCAGCTCGGGTTCCTCCTCGATGCTGGCGGCCTGGACGACGCGGCCGTTGAGGTACTCGGCGCCGAGCCAGTCTGCGTCGGCCAGCGCCAGCATGCGGTGGATCTCGTTCTGCAGCTCGCGCACGTTGCCCGGCCAGCGGTAGGCGGTGAGGCAGTCCATCGCCTCCTGCGTGAAGCCCTTCACCGGCTTGCCGAGCGCGGCCTTGGCCTTGTCCAGCACCTGCTGGGCGACGAAGGGGATGTCCATCGGCCGCGCGCGCAGTGCCGGCACGTGCAAGGTCATGGTCGACAGGCGGTAGTAGAGATCCTGGCGGAAGCGGCCCTGGCGCACGTCCTCCTCGAGGTCGCGGTTGGTGGCGGAGACGACGCGCACGTCCACCGAGACGGTCTTGGTGCCGCCGACCGGGCGGATCTCGCCCTCCTGCAGCACGCGCAGCAGCTTCACCTGGAAGGCCGGCGAGGTCTCGCCGATCTCGTCGAGGAAGATGGTGCCGCCATCGGCCTGCTGGAAGAGGCCGATGCGGTCCTCGTAGGCGCCGGTGAACGAGCCGCGCTTGTGGCCGAAAAGTTCCGATTCGAGCAGGGTGTCGGGCAGCGCGCCGCAGTTCTCGACGACGAAGGCCTTGTCGGCGCGGCCGCTGCGGTAGTGCATGGCGCGCGCCAGCAGCTCCTTGCCGGTGCCGGATTCGCCGGTGATGAGCACGGAGATGTCGTAGGGCGCGATGCGCTCGACCAGGCGGCAGAGCTCATTCATCGGGCTGTCCGGCGCGCGCACCAGGCGGTCGGTGTCGAAGGCGCGTTTCACCTGGGCGCGCTTGGCCTCGATGCGGCTCTTCGCCACCGGCCCGGCGGTGCGCAGCTCGATGTTGAGGCGCTGGTTCTCCGCCTGCAGGCGGTGCAGCTCGGCCGCCGCGCGCACGGTGAGCAGCAGCGACTCGGGCTGCCAGGGCTTGAGCAGGTACTGGTAGATGCCGGCCTCGTTGATGCCGGAGATGATGTCCTCGGTCTCGGTGTAGCCGGAGACGATGATGCGCACCGTGTCGGGCCAGCGGCCGCGCGCCTCCTTCAGCGTCTGCACGCCGGAGATGCCGGGCATGCGCTGGTCGCAGAGGATGACGTCGACCGGCTCGCGCTCGAGCAGGGCCAGCGCCTGCTCGCCGCTGGAGGCGGTGAGCACCTCGAACTCCTCCTCGAGGGTGCGGCGCAGGGTCTCCTGCGAGCGGACTTCGTCGTCGACCACCAGGATTGTGGGTAAAGTAGCCATCAGCAACTCCCTTTTGCATGCGTTCGACCCCCTCCCTCGCCCTCCCCCTGCCAGGGGGAGGGTTGGGGAGAGGGTGCTGCGTCTCTCGTCTTCAACACGTCCTGTTTCTGCCACATGCTGCGCCGGTGCCGCGCCAGATGCAGCGGCGTCCATGCGTGCGGCACGCGGTGCACGAAGTGGTAGCGCGCGACGTGGTAGCTCGGGTCGAAGCCGTAGAAGTTGAGCTGCATGCGCGCAAGCTCCTCCTCGCGGTAGGCCGCGAGCGGCTTCACCGCCTCGTCGCGGGCGCGGGCGGCGCGTTTCTCCTCGATCAGCTGCGCCAGGTCGGGCCGCGCCGCCAGTTCGACGGCCAGCGCCTTCACCTGCGCGGCGAAGGCCGGCACGTCGGCGCCGAAGCAGGCGTCGATGAGGCCCTGCGCCACCGCCTGCTGCGCCCCGATGGGCAGGCGGTGCTGCGTGATGGCATGGGCGCGCTCCCAGCCGACGCGGCGCGGCAGGAGATAAGTCCAGTACTCCGAGCCGTAGAGGTTGCCCATGCCTTTGTAGTGCGGGTTGAGGATGACGCCCTCGCGCGCCAGCACACGATCCGCGGTTAGCGCCAGGAAGACGCCGCCGGCGCCGGCATTGCCCTGCATCGCCGCGACGACGTAATGGCTGCCGCAGTCGAGGATGGCGCGGCAGAGGTCGTCCATGGCGACGATGTTGGCCCAGGACTCGTCGGCCGGGCTGTCGGCCGCCTCGATGGTGTTGAGGTGGATGCCGTTCGACCAGAAGTCCGGCCCGCCCATCAGCACGATCACCTTCGTTTCGCGCTGACTGGCTTCGAGGAAGGCGTCGCGCAGGCGCAGGCAGTCCGCCGTCGACATGGCGCCATTGTAGAAATCGAAGTGCAGGAAGCCGACGCCGCCCTCCTCTTCGTAGCTGATGTCCTGCCAGGTGGAGGGATCGCGTAAGAGAAGCGCGGGCAGCGCGGACTCAGGCACGCCGGCCGCTGCCTCGGACAACGCCTGTGCCGCCGGCAGCTTGAAGGTCGGCTGGTCGGATTTGCGTTTGGCGTGGGTGAGCCACACCGCGCCGTCGACCGTAGCGCGGCACAGCGCGCCCTGGCGCTGCGCGATGATCGCGCCGGGCTGGGCGCCGCGGAGCGTGCCTTCGGCGTGGCCGTTATACAGCCAGCAGTCCACGCCATGGATGCGGTCGGCGAGGCCGGGGAAACTGTCGGAGGCGCGGAGCTTGCGCAGCACCGTCGCCGTGCCGTCGCGCGCCCAGTCGACGCGGCGGTCGTCCTGCTTCATGAGCGGCCGCTCGCTGCCGCGCACGGCGGGATTCGAGTAATCGAGCGGCGCGGGCTTGAAATTGCCTTGCTCGAATTTTTCCACCGCCTCCAGCACGGCCGCGGCGGCGGCCTCGGTGACTTCGTTGCGGTAGAGGCTGCTCTTCCTCGCCGCGCGCATGGGGAAAATGCGCGTCGCCCAGATGTCGCCGCCGTCCATGACGGCATTGGCCTGCAGCACGGTGACGCCCCATTCCGCTTCATCGTTCAGGATCGCCCAGTCGAGCGCCGAGGGGCCGCGGTCGCCGACAATGCCCGGATGCACCACCAGGCAGACGTGGCTGCGCCACACCGCCTCGGGAATGGCGCGCTTGAGGAAGGGGGCGACGATCAGGTCGGGCCGGAACAGCGCCACCGCCTCGATGGCGACGGTGTCGTTGATGTCGAACTCGATGGAAACCTCGTGGCCGCGCTGCGTCAGCTCGACATAGAGGCGCTGCGCGAGGCTGTTGAATGAATGGGTCAGAAAAAGTATTCGCACGACAGAACCTTTCACCACCAAGACACCAAGGGCACCAAGGAAGCACCAAGAAAACCTTGGTGGAACTTGGTGTTCTTGGTGTCTTGGTGGTAAATGCTTTTCAACATATCCGCGGCAGTTGTTCGCCCGTCAGCCAGTCGACGATGCGCTTGCCGCCGAAGCCGGTCTCCATCTGCACGAAATGGTGCGGGTCGGCGTGCACAGAACCGATGAGCGCCGCCTCGCGGCCGAGCGGGTGGGTGCGCATGACTTCGAGCAATGCTTCGGCGTGTTCCGGCGCGCAGATGCAGATCAGCTTGCCCTCGTTGGCGACGTAGAGCGGGTCGAGGCCGAGGAACTCGCAGGCGGCCTCGACCTCCTGCCGCACCGGCAGGGCCTCCTCGCGCAGCATCATGCCGACGCCGGACTGGCGCGCGATCTCGTTGAGCGTGGTGGCCAGCCCGCCGCGCGTCGGGTCGCGCAGGGCGTGGATGTCCGGCACCGCCTCGACCATGCGCGCGACGAGCTCGTGCAGCGCCGCCGTGTCGGACTGGATGGTCGTCTCGAAGCCGAGGCTCTCGCGCTGCGCCATGATCGCCACGCCGTGGTCGCCCAGCGTGCCGGAAACGAGGATGGCGTCGCCCGGCCGCGCCCGGTCGCCGGAGATGTTCACGCCCGCCGGCACCACGCCGACGCCGGTGGTGGTGATGAAGACGCCGTCGCCCTTGCCCTGCTCCACCACCTTGGTGTCGCCGGTGACGATGGGCACGCCCGCTTCGCGCGCCGCGTGGGCCATCGACTCGACGATGCGCTTGAGGTCGGCGAGCGGGAAGCCCTCCTCGAGGATGAAGCTGGCCGAGAGGTAGAGCGGCTTCGCGCCGGACATGGCGACGTCGTTCACCGTGCCGTGCACCGACAGGCAGCCGATGTCGCCGCCGGGGAAAAAGAGCGGCGAGACGACGTGGGAGTCGGTGGCCATCACCATGCGCCCGCTTTGCACGGCGAAGCAGGCCTGGTCGTTGGCGGCGCGCAGCCAGTCGTTGTCGAAGGCGGCGAGGAACAGTTCCTCGATCAATTGCGCCATCGCCCGCCCGCCGCTGCCGTGGGTCATGTCGACGCGGCCGTGCTTGAAGTCGACGGGGCGGATGTAGCCCTTGCGTACGTCGCTCATGAAAACCCCTTCACCACCAAGGCACCAAGGACACCAAGGGGCACCAAGAATAAACAAGGATAGATTTCCTTGGTGCAACTTGGTGATCTTGGTGTCTTGGTGGTTCGCATTTGAATTTCAGGCCACCGCATCACGATACCGTCCGTAGGTGTAGTGCGCCGCGCAGGCGCCTTCCGAGCTCACCATGCAGGAGCCCATCGGGTTCTCCGGGGTGCACACCGTGCCGAACAGCTTGCAGTCCTGCGGGCGCTTGAGGCCGCGCAGGATCGCCCCGCACTCGCAAGCCTTGTTGTCGGCCACCGACCGGTATTCGATGCCGAAGCGGCGTTCGGCGTCATACGCTGAGTACTTCGCCTTGATGCGCAGCGCGCTGTAGGGCACCTCGTTGAGGCCGCGCCATTCGAAGCTCTTGCGCAGCTCGAACACCTCGGCCACGAGCTGCTGCGCCTTGACGTTGCCCTCGCGCGTGACGGCGCGGGAGAACTCGTTCTCGACCTCGGCGCGGCCTTCGTTCAACTGGCGCACCAGCATGAGGATGGCCTGCATGACGTCGAGCGGCTCGAAGCCGGCGATCACCACCGGCTTCTCGTATTCCTCGGCGAAGTGCTCGTAGGGCTGGCTGCCGATCACCGTCGACACGTGGGCCGGGCCGATGAAGGCATCGAGCGGCACCGTGCCGTGCAGCCTGACTTCCGGCGACTCGAGGATGTTGGCGATGGCCGCGGGCGTCAGCACGTGGTTGCAGAACACCGTGAAGTTCTTCAGGCCCATCTTTTCCGCCTGCCGCAGCGCGACGGCGGTGGGCGGCGTGGTGGTCTCGAAGCCGATGGCGAAGAAGACCACCTCGCGCTCCGGGTGGTCCTGCGCCAGCTTGAGGGCGTCGGCGCTGGAGTACACCATGCGCACGTCGGCTCCGCGCGCCTTGGCCTTCAAGAGCGACAGGCCGTGTGATGCCGGCACGCGCAGGCAGTCGCCGTAGGTGGCGAGGATGACGCCGCGATTGAGCGCCAGGTCGATGGCGTTGTCGATGCGGCCGATCGGCAGCACGCACACCGGGCAGCCCGGGCCGTGGATGAGGCGGATGTTTTCGGGCAGCAGGTCGGACAGGCCGTAGCGCGAAATGGCGTGCGTGTGCCCGCCGCAGAATTCCATGATGTGGTAGCGGCGGTCGGCGCGCGTCTCGCGCGCGATGGCCGCCGCGATGTGGCGCGCCGTCTTGCCGTCGCGGAATTCGTTGATGTACTTCACGCCGATGCCGCTCCGAGGTTTTCACCCAGCTCGGCGAAGAGGGCCAGCGTCTTCGCGGCCTCCTCCGGGTCGAGCTTCTGGATGGCGTAGCCGACGTGCAGGATGACGTAGTCGCCCACCGTGATGCCGTCGACCAGCGCCAGCGAGATCGCCTTGCGCACGCCGCCGACGTCGACCGTCGCCTGGTCGCCTTCGAGCAGTTCAACCACCTTCACCGGTATTGCGAGGCACATGTTCGTATTCCTATGCGTTCATTGCGACCCAGGCCTGGCCGAGGCTCAGGCCGCCGTCGTTGGGGGGCGCCAGCCGCGCTACCAGCACATCGAAACCTTTTGCTTCCAGCCGGCGCCGCACGCCTTCGCTGAGTATGCGGTTGAGGAAGCAGCCGCCGCCGAGGGCGACGCGCGCAATGCCGCTTTCCTGGGCGGCGCGCTGCACCCACGCCGCCAGCGCCTCGGCCAGCGTGGCGTGGAACAGCGCGGCGGCGAAGCCAGCCTCGCGTTCGTCCGCCAGCCGCGCCAGCAACGGCAGCAGGTCGAGCGTGTTGTCCTCGCCGAGGACGAAACCGTCCTTCATGGCCTCCACCTCGCCGTGTTGCGCAGACTGACTTTCATACAGCATCGCCGCCTGCCCTTCGTAGGCGGCGATTTCGCGCAGCCCGGCCAGCCCCGCCGCGGCGTCGAAGAGCCGGCCGCAGCTCGAGGTCGGCGGCGTGTGGGCATTGCCGCCGAGCATCATGGCAATCGCCCCGGCGGCGCGCTGCTGCGGGAAGCGCGCCTTGATCTCGCCGCCGCGGCCGAGGGCGAACAGCGCCGCAGCGGCCATGCGCCAGGGCTCGCGCGCCGCCTTGTCGCCGCCCGGCAGGGCCAGTTCCCGCAGGTGGCCGAGGCGGTCGAAGCGCTCGCGGTCGACGGCGAGCAGCTCGCCGCCCCAGATGCCTTTGTCGGTGCCCGTGCCGACGCCGTCCAGCGCCAGGCCGAGCAGCGGGCCGTCGGCGCGGTGCTCCGCTGCCACCGCGGCGATGTGAGCGTGGTGGTGCTGCACGGCAATGGACTTGAGATTGCGCTGGCGCGCGAAGTCGGCGGCGAAGCGCGTGCCGTGGACATCCGGATGCAGGTCGTGGGCGACGCGCTCCGGCTCGATCTCCAGCAGGTCCATCAGGCGCTGCGCCGTTTCCTCCAGCGCGCGGCAGGTCGGCGCGTTGTCGAGGTCGCCGATGTGCTGGGAGAGGAAGGCCTCGTCGCCGCGCGTGAGACAGATGGTGTTCTTGAGGAAGGCGCCGGTGGCGAGCACCGAGGGGCCGGGTTTGGCCAGCTTGATCGCCTGTGGGGTGAAGCCGCGCGCGCGGCGGATGAATTGTGCTGCTCGCACGACGCTGTCGTCGACGCGGGTGACGATGGCGCGGTCGTGCATGAGCCGGGCATCGGCGATGCCCTGCAGGCGCGCCTGCGCTTCGTCGTCGTCGCGCACGATGGGTTCGCCGCCGGGGTTGGCGCTGGTCATGAGCAAAGTCAGTCCCTGCGGCACGGCGAGCCATTGCGTGCCGGACGGACGGCCCGCCGCCTCGTGGAAGAGCAGGAACTGGATCGGCGTGCATGGCAGCAGCACGCCGATCTCGGAAAGACCGGGGGCAACGCCCGGCAGCGCCGCGTCGCAGCCGGCGCGCTTTCTCAGCAGCACCACCGGACGCTCGCGCGACGCGAGCAGCGCGCGTTCGGCTTCGTTCATGTCCGCATACGGTGCGACCGAGGCCGCGTTGGCGAACATCACGGCGAAGGGCTTCTCCTCGCGGTGCTTGCGCTCGCGCAGGCGCGCCACCGCTGCGGCGTTGGCCGCGTCGCAGGCGAGGTGGTAGCCGCCGAGGCCCTTGACGGCGACGATCTCGCCGCGCAGGAGGCGCGCCAGGGTTTCGGCGATGGGGTCTTGCACATCCAGCGACTCGCCCGCCGCGTCACGCAGCGCGAGGCGTGGTCCGCACACCGGGCAGGCGTTCGGCTGGGCGTGGAAGCGGCGGTCGTTCGGGTCTTCGTATTCGCGCCGGCAGGCCGCGCACATGTCGAAGGCCGCCATGCTGGTGTGCGGCCGGTCGTAGGGCAGCCGGCGCGTCAGCGTATAGCGCGGACCGCAGTGCGTGCAGTTGATGAAGGCATGGCGCCAGCGCCGGTTGGCGGGATCGAACAGTTCGGCGAGGCAGTCCGGGCAGGTGGCGGAATCCGCCGCCACCGCCGTGTTCGCCGTGTTGCGGAGACTGACTTTTATCTCGAAGCCATGCGCGCC
This sequence comes from Rhodocyclaceae bacterium, assembly GCA_008933825.1. GTDB lineage: Bacteria > Pseudomonadota > Gammaproteobacteria > Burkholderiales > Rhodocyclaceae > Desulfobacillus. The sequence continues at coordinate 15,029 of WBUF01000065.1, forward strand.
GCCGGCAGGCGCCTCCTGCACCTCGACGGCGGTGACGCTGGCGAGCGGTGGCGCTTCGGTCTCCAGCCGCGCGATCAGCGCCGCGACCGCCTGCGCCGCGCCCTCGGCCTCGATGTCCACGCCCTCGCCGTCGTTGCGCACCCAGCCGGCGAGGTTCAACTCCTGCGCCAGGCGATAGACGAAGGGCCGGAAGCCTACGCCCTGCACCTGCCCGCGCACGCGGATGCGGCGGCGCACGGTGGCAGCGGCGCGGGCAGGGAAGGTCATTGAGCCCTCCTCCGCGCGGCGTCATTTGCGGAAAAGCTTTCACCACCAAGACACAAAGCACACCAAGGATCACCAAGAAGACCGGGGACACGTAACTTGGTGCATCTTGGTGTTCTTGGTGTCTTGGTGGTTAGCATTTCGGTTTCATCCTAGTTCTTGGCGGAAGCGACGCCCTGCTCCAGCCAGGCGAGCCAGCCGTCCATGCCCTCGCCGCTCTTCGCCGAGACCTGCAGCACCTGGATCTTCGGATTGACGCGGCGCGCGTACTCGATGCATTTCGCGACATCGAAGGAGATGTGCGGCAGCAGGTCGACCTTGGTCAGCAGCATGAGGTCGCTCGCCGCGAACATGTTCGGGTACTTGAGCGGCTTGTCCTCGCCCTCGGTGACGGAGAGGATCACCACCTTGTGGCGTTCGCCCAGGTCGAACTCGGCCGGGCACACCAGGTTGCCGACGTTCTCGATGAGCAGCAGGCCGCCTTCGTTAAGGTCGAGCCGCTCGAAGGCGTGGCCGACCATGTGGGCGTCGAGGTGGCAGCCCTTGCCGGTGTTCACCTGGATGGCCCGGGCGCCGGTGGCGCGGATGCGCTCGGCATCGTTGCTGGTCTGCTGGTCGCCCTCGATCACCGCCAGCGGATGGCGGCCGGCCAGCCGCTTGATGGATTCCACCAGCAGCGTGGTCTTGCCCGAGCCGGGACTGGAGACGAGGTTGATGGCGAAGAGGCCGCGGCTGCGCCACAGCTTGCGGTTGGCGCCGGCATAGGCGTTGTTCTTGGCGAGGATGTCCTGCTCGATCTGCACCATGCGGCCGGGAGAGAGTCCGGGCGCGTGGGCGTGGTGATGATGATGCCGCGGCGCATAGCTGAAGCCGCCCGGCGCATGCGCGTGTTCGGGTCCGCTCTCGATTTTCGTTTCGCCCTGGCCGCAGCCGCATACCGTACACATGGTTTCTCCTTCCGCTTACTCGACTTCCAACTCTTTCACCCGCATCTCCGTGCCGCCCTGCACCTGCAGCTGGTAGCCGCCGCAGCGCGGGCACGGATCGTAGCGCTCCGCCACCGGCACGGTGACGCCGCATTGCATGCACCAGCTGCTGCCCGGCACGGCGACGATCTCCAGCGCGGCGCCGTCGGCGACGCTGCCGCGCGTCACCGCGTCGAAGCAGAAGCGCATCGCCTCCGTCTCGACGCCGGACAGCGCGCCGATCTCCAGCCACACCGCCTTCACGCGCGCGAAGCCGGACTTCGCCGCCTGCTCCTCGATGATGGCGAGCACGCCTTCCGCCAAACTCATTTCATGCATTGATCCTGACCTCGTACGCCACGCAGGGATCCAGCGCATGCGCCAGCAGTGCTGCGGCCTGGCGCGCCTCGTTTTCGTCGCGCGCCGCCGCATGCGCCAGCCCGCAAGCGAAGGCGCCGCGCGGGTGGAAGTTCCATTCCGTCGGCGCGACGATGGCGTAGCGCGATACGCGCCCGCCCTCCAGCGCGACCCGGTGGATCAGCGTGCCGCGCGCCGTCTCCACCGCCGCAATGCCGACGCCCGGCTCGACCTGCACGCTGCGCACCCCCGCCGCCTGCGGGCGGCGCAATTGCGCGGGCAGCGCCGCCAGTTCGGCAAGTCGCGCCAGCAGGCGCGCCGCCAGAGCGCTCGCGGCCAGTGCCTGCGC
>WBUF01000005.1 GCA_008933825.1 Rhodocyclaceae bacterium
TCGCGCCCTGCCCTCCTGCTTCCCGCAACTCCCGATGCATGTCCTGTTTGAAGAGGACGGCGCGTTCAAGGCCGGCACCATGCTCGCCGACAACGCGACTTCGCTCCAGATCGAAACGAGTACCGGCGGCGCGGGCGATGCCCGACGGCCTCGTGGTGGCGAGCGACATCGCCGAGCAGGCGCTGGCCGAGGGGCGCCGGCGCGTACCGGCGGGCAAGCTGCAGTTCGCCGCCGCCGATGCGGAGCGACTGACTTTTCGCGATGCCGCCTTCGACCGCGTGCTGTGCGGCCTCGGCCTGATGTTCTTTCCCGCCGTGCCGCGGGCGCTGGCGGAAATGCGCCGCGTGCTCAAGCCCGGCGGCCTCGCCGTGTTCTCGGTATGGGGCGAGGAGGCGCGCGCGCCGCTGGTGTCCTGCGCCCTGCAATGCATCCGCCGCATCCTGCCGCCGCCCAAGGTCGAGCGCCTGTCGCCCTTCCGCTTCGGCGAGCCGGCCCTGCTGCGGCAGACGCTGGAGGCGGCGGGCTTCGCCGGGGTCGAACTGCACGTCCATGTCCTCAGTTGCGCCTTCGATACATCGCAGGCCTACTGGCAGGCCTTCCGCGACCTGGCCGGCGGCGCGGCGGCCGGGCTGTCGCGCCTGCCGGAGGCGATGCTGGTCCGCCTGGGCGAGGAAGTGGCGCAGGAACTGGCGCCCTGCCGGCAGGGCGAGGGCTACGTGGCGCAGAGCGAGGTCCTGATCGCAAGGGCCCGTCGGGTATAATCGCGCCCTGCCCTCCTGCTTCCCGCAACTCCCGATGCATGTCCTGTTTGAAGAGGACGGCGCGTTCAAGGCCGGCACCATGCTCGCCGACAACGCGACTTCGCTCCAGATCGAAACGAGTACCGGCAAGCGCGTCAAGGTGAAGGCCGCCAACGTGCTGCTGCGCTTTGCCGCCCCGGCGCCAAGCGAGCTGCTCGATTGCGCCGAAGCGGAAGCGGAGGACATCGATCCGGAATTCCTCTGGGAAGTTTCGCCCGATGCCGAGTTTGGCTTCGAGGACCTGGCGAAGGAATATTTCGGCAGGACGGCGCAACCGGTCGAGGCGGCAGCCATCCTGTTGCGCCTGCACGCCGCCCCGATCTACTTCCACCGCAAGGGCAAGGGCCGCTTCCGCAAGGCGCCGCCCGACATCCTCAAGGCGGCGCTGGCCGGCCTGGAGAAGAAGCGTCAGCAGGCGCTGGCCATCGAGCGCATGGCCGGGGAGCTCAAGTCCGGCGTGCTGCCGGCGGAGTTCGCGCCGATCCTCAAGCCGCTGCTCTACAAGCCCGACCGAAACCGCCTCGAGACCAAGGCGCTGGAGCTGGCCTGCGAGGAGTCCGGCCAGTCCGCCGCTCACCTGCTGGCGCGCTGCGGGGCGCTGCCTTCCAGCCACGATTACCACCTCGACCGCTTCCTCTTCGAGTTCTTCCCGCAGGGCACCGGTTTCGGCGAAGTCGAGGCGCCGCGGGTGCCGGGCGACCTGCCGCGGGCCGAGGTGCGGGCCTTCTCCATCGACGATGCGGCGACGACGGAAATCGACGATGCGTTTTCCGTCATGCCGCTCGAGGGCGGCGGCTGGCGCATCGGCATCCACATCGCCGCGCCGGGACTGGGCATCCGTCCCGATTCCGCGCTCGGCGAGATCGTCCGCGGCCGCCTGTCGACGGTGTACATGCCCGGCCGCAAGATCACCATGCTGCCGGAGGAGGTGGTCGAGCGCTTCACCCTGTCGGCCGGCCGCGACTGCCCCGCGCTCTCCCTCTACCTCGAGGTGGGGCCGGACTATGCCGTCCGCGGTTCGAGCTCCCGCGTCGAGCTTGTGCCGGTGGCGGCCAATCTGCGCCATCACGACATCGAGCCGGTTTTCAACGAGCAGACCCTGTCCGAAGGCGGGCCGGACTTCGAATTCCGGCGCGAGCTGACCCTCCTGTGGGAGTTCGCCGGCGTGCTGGAGGCCGGCCGCGGCAAGCCCGCGGCCAATCAGATCAATGCCGAGTACGGCTTCCACGTCGACTGGAGCGCGCCGGAAGGGCGCATCGACATCGTCGAGCGCCGCCGCGGCTCGCCGCTCGACAAGCTGGTGTCCGAGCTGATGATCGTCGCCAACGCCACCTGGGGCAGGCTGCTGGCCGAGGCGCAGGTGACCGCCATCTACCGCGTGCAGAATGGCGGCAAGGTGCGCATGACCACCGCCGCGCTCTCGCACGAGGGCCTCGGCGTCGACTGCTATGCCTGGGCTAGCTCGCCGCTGCGCCGCTACGTGGATCTCCTCAACCAGTGGCAACTGCTCGCCCATCTGTCCGGCGAGGCGCCAATATTTCCAGCCCGTTCGGAAGCGCTGCTCTCGGCCATGCGCGACTTCGAGATCACCTACGCCGCCTATGCCGAGTTCCAGCGCGGCATGGAACGCTACTGGTGCCTGCGCTGGCTGCTGCAGGAAGGCGTCGGCGAGGCGCCGGCGCGGGTCGTGCGCGAGAGCCTCGTGCGGCTGGAGCGGCTACCGCTCTTCTTGCGCTGTCCCTCGCTGCCTGCCTGCGACCCGCGCACGCGGGTCTCGGTCGCCGTCTCCGCCATCGACCTCCTGTCGGCCGAGGCGCAGTGCCGTTACGTGGCGACGCTCGGCGAGCCCGACAGCGCGGAAGGCGTCGAAGATGCAGCGTTTCCGGAGTAGAATCCGGGGCCATGCCTGAGCGCGGCGTTGCTTTGCTTCCCCCCTCCGCGGCCATGAGATTGGCCTGGCCGGGCTGGCTTTCCCGCATGGAACCCTCCCGCCGCGGTTTCACCCTGGCGCTGATCGCCTCGCTGGCCTTCCATGCCATCCTTCTTTCGATCCACTTCAAGCTCCCCGACCGGCTCACCCGCGTGACGAAAGAAACGCTGGAGGTGGTGCTGGTCAACGCCAAGAGCGCGAGAAAACCCGACAAGGCGCAGGCCCGCGCCCAGGCCAACCTCGACGGCGGCGGCAACACCGACGAGAACCGCCGCGCCAAGACGCCGCTGCCGCCTTCGCAGCAGGAGAAGCCGGGCGACAGCCTGGTCGAGGCGCAGCGCCGCGTGCAGGAGCTGGAGGCCCGGCAGCAGAAGCTGCTGACCCAGGCGAAGAGCAAGCAAGTGCTCCAGGCCGAGGCCCGGCGCAGCGAGGAGCAGCCCGAACAGGCCAGCGCGCGGGGCATCGATCTGGCGCAGAGCGCGATGGCCATCGTCCGCATGGAGGCGCAGATCGAGCGCCAGATCGAGGAGTACCAGAAGCGCCCGCGCAAGAAGGAATTTTCTCCGCGCACGGCGGCGGCGGTCGAGGCGATGTACGTCGAAGGCTGGCGACAGAAGGTCGAGCGCATTGGCAACCTGAACTATCCCGAGGCGGCGAAGGGGAAGCTCTACGGCAGTCTGGTCCTTTACGTCGAGATCCGGGCCGACGGCGAGATCGAGCGGGTCGAGGTGGCGCGCACGTCGGGGCACAAGATCCTCGACGAGGCGGCGATGCGCATCGTCAGGCTGGCCGCACCGTATGGCGCCTTCCCGCCGGAGATGAAGAAGAGCATGGACATCCTGATGCTGGCGCGCACCTGGGTGTTTACCAAGGCCAACGAGTTGCAGTCGCAATGAACGTCGCCCGCCGGGCTGCCCCAAGGGCGGCGCAGTCAACGGCCTGGAGCCGCGCCGCGGCGAACTGCCGTCACCCCCCTCCACGGGAAAGGGGGAGGGAAGGCCCGGCCGCATGACCGACCGCTACGCCGTCGTCGGCAATCCCGTTGCACACTCGAAGTCGCCGCAGATCCACGCCGTCTTCGCCGGACTGACTTTTCAGGACATGCGCTACGAGGCGATCCTGGCGCCGCTCGACGGTTTTGCCGATGCCGTTCGCGCCTTCATTGCGGCGGACGGCCGCGGCATGAACGTCACCGTGCCCTTCAAGCTGGAGGCCTATGCGCTGGCCGATACGTGCTCGCCGCGCGCCGAGGCGGCGAAGGCGGTGAATACCCTGATCTTTTCCCCTGCCGGCATCCACGGCGACAACACCGACGGCGCCGGACTGGTCGCCGACCTGACGCGCAACCTCGGCCTGGCACTGGCGGGGAAGCGCATCCTGCTGCTCGGCGCCGGCGGCGCGGCACGCGGCGTGCTCCTGCCCCTGCTGGAGCAGCAGCCAGCGGCGCTGCACCTCGCCAACCGCACGCCCGGCAAGGCGCGCGACCTGCAGGCGGAGTTCGCCGCCCGCTCCGGCGCCTGCCGGACCGAGGCCGGTGGCTTTGCCGAACTGGCCGGACGGCAGTTCGACCTCGTCATCAACGCCACGGCCGCCAGCCTGGCCGGCGAGGCGCCGTCGCTGCCGGCCGGCCTTTACGCGCCGGGCAGCCTCGCCTACGACATGGTGTATGGCCGCGAGACGCCATTCCTGGCGGCGGCGCGGGCGCAGGGCGCCGTACGGCTGGCCGACGGCCTCGGCATGCTGGTCGAGCAGGCGGCGGAATCCTTCTTTCTCTGGCGCGGCGTAAGGCCGCCCACCGCGCCGGTCCTGGCCGATTTGCGGGGAGCATGAAAGCGTTCTGGCGGTGGAGCCGGCGCGGGCTGGCGGTCCTCGTCCTGCTGCTGCTGGCCTGGCAGGGCTGGTACCTGGGCTGGGTGCTGTGGTGGAAGTTCGCCAATCCGGCCACCACCAGTTTCATGTCGCAGCGGCTGGACGAGCTGCGCGAGAAGGACCCGCGCGCCGGGCTGAAGCGGCAGTGGGCGCCCTACGAGCGCATCTCGAACCACCTCAAGCGGGCGGTGATCGCCGCGGAAGATGCCAGGTTCTCCGAGCACGAAGGCTTCGACTGGGAGGGCATCCAGAAGGCGCTGGAAAAAAACCAGAAAAAGGGCCGCATCGTCGCCGGCGGTTCCACCATCTCCCAGCAGCTGGCGAAGAATCTGTTCCTCTCGGGCGACAAAACGCCGTGGCGCAAGGCGCAGGAGGCCGTCATCACCCTCATGCTGGAGGCGGTGATGGACAAGCGGCGCATCTTCGAGATCTACCTCAACGTCGTCGAATGGGGAAGCGGCGTCTTTGGCGCCGAGGCGGCCGCTCGCCACTACTTTGGCATCCCCGCTGCCCAGCTCTCCGCCGAGCAGGCGGCGCGGCTGGCGGTGCTGCTGCCCAATCCGCGCAGGTTCGGCCGCCTGCCCAACTCGCCCTATCTGGCCGCCCGCAGCCAGGTCATTCTCGGCCGCATGAATTCGGCCGACATCCCGTAATTTTTGATCGCTTCAGGCGATCAAATTACTTACAATCCCGCCTTTCCGCGCCGCCCGTGGCGGCGCCATCGAGGGGCCATGTCCGACATCGAGGATCTCCGCCAGAGCGAAGACGTCCAGCAGGAACTGCGCGAAGTGCAGGAACTGCTGGCGCGTCACCGCGTCGTGGAGGGCCTGGTGCATCGCCAGGAGATGCCGCGCCATGAGCTGGTCGAGACCCTGCTGCACAAGCAGCACATCGCCGAGTTGCGCGCGAAGCTCGACCGCCTGCACCCGGCCGACATCGCCTTTATCCTCGAGGCGCTGCCGCTCGACGAACGCCTCTTCGTCTGGGACCTGGTCAAGGCCGACCGCGACGGCGAGATCCTGCTGGAAGTCTCCGATGCGGTGCGCGAAACCCTCATCGAGGCGATGGACTCGCACGAGCTGGTCGCCGCGACGGAACAGCTCGATACCGACGAGATCGCCGACCTCGCGCCGGACCTGCCCAGCGAGGTCATGCAGGACGTCTTCCGCGCCCTCTCGGTGGAGGAGCGCGAGCAGCTGCGCGCGGCAATGTCCTACGACGAGGACTCGGTCGGCGCCCTGATGGACTTCGAGGCGGTGACGGTGCGCGAGGACGTCACCCTGGAGGCGGTGCTGCGCTACCTGCGCCGCTTCGACGAGCTGCCCGACCACACCGACCAGCTCTTCGTCGTCGACCGCGACGAGCGCCTGGAAGGCGTGCTGCCCCTGAACCTGCTGCTCGTCACCGATCCGGACGAAATGGTGTCGAACATCATGGTGGCGGAGCCGCTCACCCTCGAGCCGGACGAGAAGGCACAGACGGCGGCGCAGGCTTTCGAGCGCTACGACCTGGTTTCCGCGCCGGTGGTGGACAAGGACCGCAAGCTGGTCGGCCGAGTGACGGTGAACGCGGTGGTGGACTACATCCGCGAATCGACCGAGACGGAACAGCTCTCCCGCGCCGGCCTGCGCGAGGGCGAGGATATCTTCGCCTCGGTGTGGGATTCGGTGAAAAACCGCTGGGCGTGGCTGGCGGTGAACCTCGTCACCGCTTTCGTTGCCTCGCGGGTGATCGGCGCCTTCGAGGGCTCCATCGAGAAGCTGGTCGCCCTGGCGGCGCTGATGCCCATCGTCGCCGGCATCGGCGGCAACTCGGGCAACCAGACCATCACCATGATCGTGCGCGCCATGGCGCTCGGCCAGGTGCAGCAGGAAAGCGCCCGCGTGCTGCTGCGCAAGGAGATCGGCGTGGCGATGGTGAACGGCCTGATCTGGGGCAGCCTGCTCGGCTTCGTCGCCTGGTGGCTCTACCGCAGCGTGCCGCTGGGCCTGGTGATGACGGCGGCGATGTCGCTGAACCTGATGGTGGCGGCGATGGTCGGTGTCGCCGTGCCGCTGCTGCGCCAGCGCCTCGGCTACGACCCGGCCATCGGTTCCAGCGTGATGATCACCGCCGTGACGGACTCAGGCGGCTTTTTTATTTTCCTCGGGCTGGCCACCCTCTTCCTGCTGTAGCGGGTGGGCGAGGGTTTCGGCCGCATTCGCCATGGCTTCGGTGAACGTGCGGGCAGCAAGGAATTGCGATTTCAGCGCCAGGTCGAACAGGCCGACGCGGTCGTCGAGGAACTCTTCCGTATAGCTCACCGGATCGCCGGGCGGCACGCGCAGGTGGGCTTCCACCTCGGCGGCGTCGAGCACGATCTCCATGCCGGCCTTGCGGGCGATGTGCATCATCGCCGCGTTCTCCTTCAGGCAATGCACGAACAGCGTGCCGATGCGGTGGTTGCGGGAGTACTCGTAGGCGCGCCGATAAAGCGCCGTGCCGATGCCCTCGCTGCGATGGCCGGGAACGACGCTGACGCCGAACTCGGCGACCTCGCCGCGCAGGCCGAGATGCGCCACGCCGGCCAGCTCAAGCCGGTCGTCGAAGACGCCGAACACGGCGTCGCGCTCGAAATCGATCGAATCGACGTATTTCATCAGCGTGACCTCGCTGATGACGTGCTCGAAGCGCAGCCGCAGGTCCTCGGCGTCGAGGGCAAGGAAATGCCGGCGCAGGGCCTCGCGGTTGGCCTCGGAGAGCTGCAGGACGGGCACGGTCTTCACGGTGGCGATTCTCATGTGTTCGATGTGGTGCGCGCCTTGGCGCAAATCAAGCCTACACCCGCCTGTTTCGGCACCACAACCTAAAAACTTGAGAAGATATCCCTGGCCGCCGCGCAGGTGGCGGCCAGGTCGGCTTCCGTGTGCGCCGCCGAGACGAAGCCGGCCTCGAAGGCCGAGGGGGCGAAATACACGCCCTTTTCCAGCATGGCATGGAAGAAGCGGTTGAAGGCCTCCTTGTCGCATTCCATCACCTCGGCATAGCTCGTCGGCGGCGCGGCGCGGAAGTAGAGGCCGAACATGCCGCCGACGGCCTGGGTGCTGAATTGGACGCCATGCCGCATCGCTTCCGCCTGCAGGCCGTCCATCAGCCGCTGCGTCTTCTCCGCGAGCTGTTCGTAGAAGCCGGGCTGCGAAACCAGCTTCAGGGTGGCCAGCCCTGCCGCCACCGCCACCGGGCTGCCGGAGAGCGTCCCGGCCTGGTAGACCGGGCCGAGCGGGGCGACCTTTTCCATGATGTCGCGGCGGCCGCCGAAGGCGCCCACCGGCATGCCGCCGCCGATCACCTTGCCCAGGGTGGTGAGGTCGGGCCGGATGCCGTAGTGGCCCTGCGCGCCGCCGAGGCCGACGCGAAAGCCGGTCATCACCTCGTCGAAGATCAGCACGGCGCCGTGCTGCGTGCACAGCCGGCGCATGGCCTGGAGGAACTCGGGCTTCGGCGCGATCAGGTTCATGTTGCCGACTACCGGCTCGACGATGACGGCGGCGATCTGACTTCCGGCCTTGGCGAAGGTGTCCTCGAGCTGTTGCGTGTCGTTGTAGTCGAGCACCAGAGTGTGCTTGGCGAAGTCCGCCGGCACGCCGCCGGAAGAGGGGTTGCCGAAGGTGAGCGCGCCCGAGCCGGCCTTCACCAGCAGGCTGTCGGCGTGGCCGTGGTAGCAGCCCTCGAACTTGACGATGGCGTCGCGCCCGGTGAAGCCGCGCGCCAGGCGGATGGCGCTCATCGTCGCCTCGGTGCCGGAGGAGACCAGGCGCACCATGTCGAGCCCCGGCAGCAGCCGCGTCAGCAGTTCGGCCATTTCGACCTCGGCCTCGGTCGGCGCGCCGAAAGTCAGTCCCCGCGACACGGCGTCATGTACGGCCTTGAGCACTTCCGGATGGGCGTGGCCGAGCACCAGCGGCCCCCAGGAGCCGACGTAGTCGATGTAGCGCCTGCCGTCGGCGTCCCACACGTATGGCCCTTCGCCGCGCGTGAAGAAGCGCGGCGTGCCGCCGACCGAGCGGAAGGCGCGCACCGGCGAATTGACGCCGCCGGGAATGGTTTTCCGGGCGCGCGTGAAAAGTTCCTCGTTCTTGCTCATGACGTGACTCGTTCGGTGAAAAGTGAAGTGTAGGCGGCGGCGCGGGCGCGGATGTCCGGCGCCTCGAACAGGTCGCTGACGACGGCCAGCAGGTCGGCGCCGGCGGCGATCAGCTGCGGGGCATTGTGCAGGGTGATGCCGCCGATGGCGCAGACCGGCAGGCCGAGTTCGGCCTTTGCCGCGGCCGGCAAAGTCAGCGGCGCACGCACGGCGGCGGGCTTGGTCGGCGAGGCGAAGAAGCTGCCAAAGGCGATGTAGTCGGCGCCGATGCGCTTCGCCTCCCGCGCCCGCTCCGGTTCATCGTAACAGGAGACCCCAAGCAGTTTCCCCGGACCCAGCACGGCGCGGGCGGCGGCCAGGTCGCCGTCCTCGCGGCCGAGGTGGGTGCCGTCGGCGCCGATGGCCAGCGCGAGCCGCAGGTCGTCGTTGATGATGAGCCGGGCGTCGTGACGACGGCACAGATCGAGGAGAGCCGGCGCCTGCTGGCACCGCCGCGCCGCATCGGCGGTCTTGTTGCGGTACTGCACGAGCCGCACGCCGCCCAGAAGCGCCTGTTCGACCCGGCTCAGAAGGCCGGCCGTGTCGGCGAGGCCGGGGGTGACGGCGTAGAGTCCCTTAAGTTCCATCCTCAGGCTCGCGCGCCCAGAAAAAGCGGTCGGGAAAGTACTGGCCCATGCCGGGCCGGAAACCGTTGGCGAGCGACTGCCAGGTGTAGTCCTGGGCGTCGCGCACCGCCTCGACCAGGTCCAGGCCGTTGGCAAGGTTGGCGGCGATGGCCGAGGCGAGCGTGCAGCCGGAGCCGTGATAGCTGCCGGGCAGGCGCTCCCAGGCATCCGCGCGGATCAGGCCGTTTTCACCGTAGAGGGAATTGACGACCTGGACGCTGTGCTCGTGGGTGCCGGTGATCAGCACGTACTCGGCGCCGGCGCCGACCAGGCGGCGGGCGCATTCGGCGAGGCCGGGATCGTCCTCGTCGTCGCTCTCGTCGATGGCAAGGCGGCGCGCCTCCATGCTGTTCGGCGTGAGCAGGGTGGTCTGCGGCAGCAGCAGTTCGCGCAGGGCGGCGATCACGTCTTCGCTGGCCAGCTCGTCGCCGCGGCCCGACGCCAGCACGGGGTCAAGGATCAGCGGCACCTCGGGATAATCGGAAATGATCTCGGCGATGGCGGCGATGTTCTCGACGCTGCCCAGCATGCCGATCTTGAAAGCGGTGACGGACATGTCCTCGAGCAGGGCACGCGCCTGGTCGGCCACCCAGTCGGCTTCGATAGCGAAGGCGCCTTCGACCCCGGCGGAATCCTGCACTGTCAGCGCCGTGACGACGGACAGCGGATGGCAGCCCATGCTGGACAGGGTCATGATGTCGGCCTGAAGACCGGCTCCGCCGGTCGGGTCCGAGGCGGCAAATACCATGACGATCGGGGGGAGCATATCCTGATGGGGCATGTACGGAAGCGGCTGGCGGGGCCGTCAGCGAATGGGTTAGACTCCATTGAATTTTAACCGAGAATGTCCCGATCACGATGTCGCCAAGGGATTTTCGCAACGGGGATGCCAGGTTCGCGGCGCCGGTTGCCGGGCTGAGCCGTAGCAGGGAAACGAGCCGCTCGCGAAAGGCGTCAGGAGCCGTCCGCACGATGAGCCAGCGTGTCAGAATTGTCATGGAAACCGCTGTTTTTTAGGTTATAGTTGCAAAGCCAGGCTACCAAGTCATATATCCGAAGCGGTAAGCAGCAGCCGGGCAAGAGGAGGCAAAGAGGAGCGTGGCGGAAGCAATCAATCTGAACGGCGTCAAAGTGATGGTGATCGACGACAGCAACACCATCCGACGCAGCGCCGAAATATTTCTGGTGCAGGCCGGGTGCCAGGTCGTGCTGGCGGAAGACGGCTTCGATGCGCTGGCGAAGATTGCCGACCACCATCCGGACATCATCTTCTGCGACATCATGATGCCGCGCCTGGACGGCTACCAGACCTGCGCGCTGATCAAGAAGAATCCCCGTTTCGGCCTCACTCCGGTGATCATGCTGTCCTCCAAGGACGGCCTGTTCGACCGGGCGCGCGGCCGCATGGTCGGATCGGACGAGTATCTGACCAAGCCGTTCACCAAGGACAGCTTGCTCAAGGCGGTGGCCGCCCACTCGGCCCAGCGCGTTTCATAGGTTGTTGTTCTTTGTATCGAGGTAACACTATGCCGATCAAGAAAATTCTCATCGTCGACGATTCCCCGACCGAGCGTCATGCCCTGAGCGAGATGCTTGCGAAGAACGGTTTCAGCATCGTTACGGCGGAGAGCGGCGAGGAGGCCATCGCCAAATCGAAGTCCGAGATGCCCGACTTGATCCTCATGGATGTCGTCATGCCGGGCATGAACGGCTACCAGGCCACGCGCACCATCACCCGCGAGGAGGCGACCAAGCATATACCCGTCATCATGTGCACCAGCAAGGGACAGGAGACGGACAAGATCTGGGGCATGCGCCAGGGCGCCAACGACTACCTGGTCAAGCCGATCGATCCCAAGCTTCTGCTCGATAAGATTGCCGCGCTGGCTTGAGGCGACCCGAGGGGATGGCCAAGAAAAAGCTCAGTCTGCGAGAGTTCCAGGAAAGCCTGGTGCAGCGCCTGACCAGCGCGCGCGCCGGCCAGGCCACGCGCGCGCTACTGGGCGTGCAGGCCGGCCGCGACCACTGGCTGCTCGACCTGGCCGATTCCGGCGAAATCGTTCCCTTGCCGCCCTTGACCGGCGTGCCGCTCACCAAGTCCTGGTTCTGCGGCATCGCCAACATCCGCGGCAGCCTGTACAGCGTGGCGGACTTTTCCGCTTTCCAGGGCGGTGAAGCGACTCCGCAGAATGCCGAAAGCCGCCTGCTCATCGTCGGCGGCCGATTCGGCATCAACAGCGCGTTGCTGGTCAACCGCACGCTCGGCCTGCGCAACATCGACCAGATGGAGAAGGCGCGCACGGTGGAATCCGACCCGCGGCCCTGGGTGGGCGAGCAGTATGTCGATGCCCAGGGCAATGCCTGGAAGCGATTGAATTTGAAGCATCTGCTCAGCCAGCCGGATTTTCTCGAAATCGGACTGGGGTGAGCGGCACTGGACCGGAATTGATCGAAGCAGAACATCGGAGACATCGGCATGGCATTCAACCTCAAGCTTCCCTCCTTCAGATTGCCGGGCAGAACGGACGCCGCGGACACCGCTTCGCAGAGCACCATCCTGGACAGCCTGCAGCAGGCCGCCGTGAGCGGCGGGCGCTTCAGGCTGCCGTTGATCGGCGACAAGCCGGTCGGCGTCCAATTGCAGACCTTGGGCGGTTTGTTCGTGCTGTTCCTGTTCGTCGTGGCGGTGGCGGCCTGGATCGACAATCGCGTAGCCACCCATGGCGCAGCCTACACCTCGGCTTCCGGTCAGATGCGCATGCTCTCCCAGGCCATCGCGAAGGCGGCCCAGCAGGCCCTGCAGGGCAATCCGGCGGCTTTCGCCGAACTGAAAGGGAGCAGGAGCAATTTTGCCGTCCTGCTGGACCGAGTCACCCAGGGCGGAGTCGTGGACGAAATCAACGTGCCGCCCAGTCCGGACGCCACCCAGCCGGCCTTGCAGGCCCTGACACGGGAGTGGGAGAAGAACGAGCAGAATACCGCCGTCGTGCTGGAACAGGAAAAGAACCTCCAGCAGCTCGGCAAATCGGTGGATGCCATCAACGGCAAGAACCCGCAGCTGCTGGAACTGGCCGAGCAGGTTGCCGCCCTCAAGCTGCAAACCGGCGCCGCGGCGCGCGAGATCGCCGCCGCCAACCAGCTGGTGATGCTGACCCAGCGGCTGGCGAAAAACGCCAACGCCCTGCTGGTGGCCCAGGCCATCGATCCCGAGGTGGCCTTCCTGCTGGGCAAGGATACGAACACCTTCCGCGATGTGCTGGCGGCGCTGACCAAGGGTTCCGAGGCGATGCGCATCATTCCGGCAACCGACCCTGAAACCCGGGAGAAGCTTGCCGAACTGGATGTTGCCTTCAAGGAATACCAGGAAGCCGTGGCCGGCATCCTCGGCAACATGCAGCGGCTGGTGCAGGCGAAACAGGCCGGCAGCCGCATCTTCCAGGACAGCACCGCATTGCTCAAGGCGACGACGGACCTGTCCAATGCCTACGCCTCCGAAATCGGCGGCCGCGCCACCAACACCTGGATCATCTCCATTTTCGCCTTCCTTGCCATCGCTACCCTGGCCCTGATGGCCAAGGTGTTCAACGACGACTCCGCCATGCGGCGGGATCAGGCGGAACGCCAGCGACACGAGGCGGAAACCGCCAAGAACGCCAGCCAGGAGGCCATTCTGCGGCTGATGAACGAGATGGGCGATCTGGCCGACGGCGACCTGACGGTGCGCGCCACCGTGACGGAGGACATCACCGGGGCCATCGCCGACTCGGTGAACTACACCATCGAGGAACTCGGCGTGCTGGTGCGGCGAATCAACGATGCCGCCGGCCGCGTGGCGGCGGCGTCCGAGGCTGCCCAGAAAACTTCCAACGAGCTGCTCGTGGCCACCGAACGCCAGTCGCGCGAGATCCAGCAGGCCGGCGACAACGTCCTCAACATGGCGAAATCCATGAACCAGGTTTCCAGCGAGGCCATGGAGTCCGCACAGGTGGCGCGCCAGTCCCTCGAGGCCGCGCAGAAGGGCGCCGAGGCGGTGGAGAACTCGATCAAGGGCATGAACGAAATTCGTGACCAGATCCAGGAGACCTCGAAGCGGATCAAGCGCCTGGGCGAATCCTCGCAGGAGATCGGCGAAATCGTCGAACTGATTTCCGACATTACCGAACAGACGAACGTGCTGGCGCTGAACGCCGCCATTCAGGCCGCCTCCGCCGGCGAAGCCGGCCGGGGCTTCACGGTGGTTGCGGAAGAGGTGCAGCGGCTGGCCGAGCGCTCCGGCGAGGCGACGAAGCAGATCGCGGCGATCGTGAAGACGATTCAGACCGACACGCAGGACGCCGTGACCGCCATGGAGAACTCGACGCGAGGGGTGGTGGATGGGGCCAGGCTGTCCGATGCCGCCGGCCAGGCACTGCAGGAAATCTCCTCGGTGTCGAACAACCTGGCTTCGCTGATCGAATCGATTTCGTCCGCCACCCAGCAGCAGGCCGAAAACGCCACCCGCGTGGCGCAGAACATGCAGGGCATCCTCCGCGTTACCGAGCAGACGACGGCCGGCACCAAACAGACCGCAGTCTCGATCGGCCAGCTCGCGGAACTGGCGGTCGAACTGAAGGGCTCGGTGTCGGGCTTCAAGGTCTGAAGCGGGCGGACACGGGCGACACGATGGCTGCCACCACCGACCTCGATCTTGGGCCGCTGTCCTGGGTCAAGGGAGAAATCGACCTCGCCCTCGGGCGGGCGCACGAGACGCTCGGCATGTTCGCCCAGAATCCCGGCGACTCGGCCCAGCTCAAGTTTGCCCGCACCCATCTCCACCAGGCGCATGGCGCTCTCTCGATCGTCGGGCTCGACGGCATAACGCAGTTTTCCGAAACGGTCGAGCTGCTGTTGTCCGACATCGAGGACGGGCGGGTTCCCGCCACGCCGGCTGCAGGGGATCTGGCGCAAAGGGCGGTCACGGCGATCCGTCATTATCTCGACGAACTGGTTGGCGGAATGCCGAACCAGCCGCTCAGGCTCATGACGGCCTATCTCGACCTGCAGGCCATGCGCGGTGTCGAGCGGGTGGCGCCGAGCGATCTGTTCTTCCCGGACGTTTCCCTGCGCCCTCCCAGGCGGGCGGAGGAGCCGCAGGCGCTTCCCGCAACAGAAGTGGCCGGTCGCCTCAAGGCCGAGCGCGCCCGGTTCGAACGTGGGTTCCTGCGCTGGCTGCGAAACGCCGAGGACGTCTCCGGCGTTGCCGAGATGCGTGAAGCCGTCGCCGCCATCGAGGCCACCCAGGCATTGCCCGCCGCTCGCGCCTTCTGGTGGATCACCATTGCGCTGCTCGATGCCCTCGCTGCGCGACAGGTGCCGATCGATTTCCAGGTCAAGAAGCTTTGTGCACGCATCGATTTGCAAATGCGCCGTCTGCTGGAAGGATCGAAGACGGTGGCCGAGCGGCTGATGCGCGACGCCCTGTACTTCGTTGCCATCGCCAAGGGGGGCGGCGGCCAGGTGCAACAGGTCAAGGAGGCCTACCAGCTGGATGCGCTGGTGCCGGCGCGCACGGCCGATATCGAGCCGCTCAAGCCGGTTCTGCGTGCCATGCGCGACGCCCTGGGCGCAGCCAAGGAGGCATGGAACAAATTCTGCGCCGGAGCGGCCGTTTCCCTGCCGCAGTTTCATGACAGCGCAGTCGTCCTGGCCAGCAAGGGCGGCGGACTGATCAATGATCATCTGGCGCGCCTGGTAGCCGGCATTGCCGAGGTTGCCCAGTGGTTGCGAAAGGATCCGCTCAAGCAGAGCGACACGACGGCGATGGAAATCGCCACCGCCCTGTTGCTGGCGGAGAACGCCCTGGAAAACTACGAGCAGTTGGGTACGGACTTTCCGCAGCAGGTGCAAATCGTCATAGGACGGCTGGCTGCCTTGATGCGCGGTGAAGCGCTGGCCGAGCTGTCGGTTCCCCACCTCGACGAGATGTCGCGTCGCGCCCAGGAACGTCTGATGATGAGCCAGGTGGCGCGCGAGGTTCTCGCCAACCTGGCCCAGGTTGAACAGGCGCTCGATGCTTTTTTCCGCGACACCGGCCGCAGGGATGAGCTGTCCGCTTTGCGCGGTCCGCTGAAGCAGATCGAGGGCGCGCTGACCATCCTCGGCCAGGATCGGGCAGTTTCTCTGTTGCGCGAAAGCGAGGCGCGCATTCATTCCTTTGCCGATCCGGACGCGCATCCCGAGCAGCAGGATTTCGAGCAGGTGGCGCACAACCTGTCCGGCCTGGGCTTCTTTGTCGAGGCCCTCCAGCACGGCCCCGCCGACCTGGACGAAATCCTCAAGCCGGTGCAACCCAGGATTGCGCCGGCTGAGGAGGACATTGCGCAGGCGCCGGCAGCCTCGGTCGAGGCTGAACTCGAGCAGCAGAAACGAGAGGCCCAGGCATTGGCCGAGGCCCTGCGCGAGGCGCCGCAAGACGAGAGCGTCCGCGAGGATCTCAAACAGCACCTGGAAATCATCCGCCAGGATGCCAGCCTGGTGGCCGACACGCAGCTGGAAGAGGAAGCCAAGGCGGCGCTGGCGGCACTTGCCAGCGCATCCACCGACGCCGCCGGACAGATCGAGCAGGCTGTGGCGCGCGTTGCGCCGGTGGCCCCGGTGGAGGTTGACGCCCCCTCGGCGGAAACGCTGCGCCTGGCCGAGGCGCCGAGCGATGAGATCGATGCTGAGCTGCTCGCCATCTTCCTGGAAGAGGCGCACGAAGTGCTGGATACCATCGGCGAGCATCTGGCGTTGTCGCGGGGACAGCCGCACAACCACGAATGCCTCACGACCATCCGCCGTGGTTTTCATACCCTGAAGGGGAGCGGCCGCATGGTCGGACTCTCCGAGCTTGGCGAGACGGCTTGGGCGGTCGAGCAAGTGATGAACAAGTGGCTGCAGTCGGAACAGGATGCCACGCCCTCGTTGCACAAGCTGATCGCGCAGGCGCATATCCTTTTCTCGGACTGGGTGGCCCAGCTGGAAGCCGGCGGCGGGTCGCACAAGGACGCAGAGGGGCTGGTGGACATGGCCGAGCGGGTCAAGGCAGGCGAGGACATCGCGGCGGAGCTGCTTGTGCCAGAGTCTTCGCTCGAAGCGCCCTTCGGCGAGGAGGGCGCTGGAGCGGCGCCGAGCGAGCTCGAAGCTCCGGCGGCTGAAGAAATGGCTGTCGAACAAGCGTCTGCCGCAGCTGACCTTCCCGAGGAGGAGATCTCGCTGGAGTTGTCGCAGGGGGTTGAGGCGGCGCCCTTGGTCGAGGATGTCACCGAAATGCCGATGGCCGACGATACGGTCGCGCTTGGCGATCTCGTTGTCTCCCGCACCCTGTATGACATGTATGTCGGCGAAGCACGCAATCACCTGGCGGCGCTGCGTCTGGACCTGAATGCACTCAAGCTAACGCCCCAGGCGCCCCCGGAAGAGATGGTGCGCGCAGCGCATACTCTGGCGGGCATATCCGGCACGGTGGGCATCGAGCCGGTCGGCCGCCTGGCCTGGTCCCTCGAGCATGCCCTGCTGCGTCTGGCGCGCAGCAGCCAGACGAGCAACAGCGGGCAGATCGGACTGCTGGGCACGGCTATCTCGACCCTCGATGCGATGATCGCCACGGTAGCCGAGCAGCAAATACCGCACGGGGCGGAAGGCCTTGCTGCGGAACTCGATGCCGTGGCGATGGCCACCCACCCGGCTGCCGTCGAGCTGAGCGTGGTGCCGCCTGTCGAGCCGGTGCCGATGGCGGAAGAGATCGCTGTCGGGGCGCCTGCCGGGGGGGCGCAGCCTGAAACGTCAGCGGCGCTCGAAGCATCGCCAATCGAGGTCGCGCCGGCGATCGAAACCGCTGCGATGCCACTTCCGGAGACGCCAGCCACCGTAGGGATAGCACCGGCGACTGCCGTGGCGGCCCCGGATACGACCGATGCAGGCGAGGAGCGCCGCAAGCTTCGCTTGCAGGACGACCTCGACGAGCAGTTGCTGCCGATCTTCATCGAGGAGGCGGTGGACCTGATCCGCGAGATCGGCGTCGAGTTGCGCAACTGGCGCGAAGAGCCGCAGAAGATGGAGACGGCCGGCATCCTGGCGCGCCTGCTGCACACCCTTAAGGGCAGTGCGCGCATGGCAGGCGCCATGGGCATGGGCGAACTGGTGCACAGCATGGAGACGCGCCTGGAGAACGTCCTGGCCTCCGATGCGGTGACGCCACAGCTTCTCGACGATCTCGATACTTCCTTTGACCGCGCCAATTTCCTGCTCGACGGCTTGCAGAAGCGTTCGGCCGGCGTGATCGAGGAGGAGGCCGCGCCCCGGCCGCAGGAAGCCGCTGCTCCGGCTGTCGCCGCGCAACTGCGCCCTGTCGCAGAGGAGGCGGAAGGCGAGATGGCTGCTGCCCGCGCCATGCTGCGCGTGCGCGCCGACCTGATCGATCGTCTGGTCAACGAGGCCGGCGAAATGTCCATTGCCCGCTCCCGCATCGAGGGTGAGATGCGCACCCTGCGCGGCTCGCTGCTCGACCTGACGGAAAACGTGATACGCCTGCGCAGCCAGTTGCGTGAAATCGAGATCCAGGCCGAATCCCAGATGCAATCGCGCATGGCCCTGGCGCACGAGTCCCACGCCGAGTTCGACCCCCTCGAGTTCGACCGCTTTACGCGCTTCCAGGAAATCACCCGCATGATGGCCGAGAGCGTGAACGACGTCACCACCGTGCAGCACGCCCTGCTGCGCAATCTCGACCATGCCGACGCAGCCGTCGTCAGCCAGGCGCGCCAGAACCGCGAGCTGTCGCAATCCCTGATGGGCATCCGCATGGTGCCTTTCAACGCCCTGGCAGATCGCCTCTATCGCGTCGTCCGGCTGACGGCGAAGGATCTGGGCAAGAAGGCCAACCTCGACATCCGCGGCGGACAAGTCGAACTCGACCGCTCGGTGCTGGAGAAGATGACCGGACCGATCGAGCACCTGCTGCGCAATGCCATCACCCATGGCCTCGAGGAGGGCGCACAACGGCAGGCTGCCGGAAAGCCGGAGATCGGCGAAATCAATCTGACCCTGTCGCAGGAGGGCAACGAGGTTGTCATCGATCTGGCCGATGACGGTGCGGGCCTGGATTTTGAGCGCATTCGCAGCAAGGCCAGCGAACAGGGCCTGCTTGCTGCCGACGGGCAGCCGGATGAAGCCGCCCTGACGGATTTAATTTTCCACCCCGGTTTCTCGACTGCCAGGGAGCTGACCGAGATTGCCGGCCGCGGCGTCGGCATGGACGTGGTGAAGTCGGAAACCGCGCAACTCGGCGGTCGCATCGAGGTTGCCTCGACGCCAGGCAAGGGGGCCCGCTTCCGTATCTATCTGCCGCTCACCCTGGCGGTCACGCAGGCCTTGCTGGTCAGGGCGGCCAGCCGGATTTTTGCCATCCCTTCGGTGATGGTCGAGCAGGTCATGGAGCTCAAGGAGGAGGCGATCGGGCGGATTCGCGCCGACGGCGCCGCCGAGTGGCTGGGTAACCGCTATCCCTATTTCTTCCTGCCGCGCCTGCTGGGGGATGCGCAGCCCCTGCCCGAGCAGCAGCGGCGCTACTCGTTGCTGCTGTTGCGGGCCGGCACACAACGCGTATCGGTCCAGGTCGACGAATTGCGCGGCAACCAGGAAGTGGTCGTCAAGAACATCGGTCCGCAACTGGCGCGTGTGGCGGGCATCGCTGGCGCCACGGTGCTGGGCGACGGTGAAGTGGTGCTGATCCTCAACCCGATTGCGCTGGCCAGCCGCGAGAGTCGGGCACTTGCCTTCGAGGCGGCCGTACCGGTTGCGCCGAAGGCCGAAGCAACGGCCGCAGCGCGCCTGCCAACGGTCATGATCGTCGACGACTCGCTGACAGTGCGCAAGATCTCCGGACGGCTTCTGTCACGCGAGGGCTATCACGTGCTGACCGCCAAGGACGGCGTCGATGCGCTCGAGCAACTGCTGGATGTCGTGCCCGATGTCATGCTGGTGGATATCGAGATGCCGCGCATGGACGGTTTCGATCTGACCCGCAACGTGCGCGCCGATGACCGCCTGAAAGGCATCCCGATCATCATGATCACTTCGCGCACGGCCGAAAAGCACCGCAGCTATGCCAAGGAAATCGGGGTCAATCATTACCTCGGCAAGCCCTATCAGGAAGAGGAATTGCTGGCGCTGGTTGCCGGCTATACCGGACGTACGGCGTCAGCGGCGGTCTGACGCGGCCCTTACTGTAAGTCCGCCGCGCCGAGGGGATTACAATGCTGCCGTGGCTCCGCAAGACGTGAATCTGACGCATCACTTCCTCATCGCCATGCCAGCCATGGTCGATCCGAACTTTGCCCGCACCCTGACTTATATCTGCGAGCACAACGAGCAGGGCGCCCTCGGCATCGTCATCAACCGTCCGCTCGACATGAGCCTGGAGGCGCTGTTCGAGCGCATCGACATCCCCCTGGAGGAAAGGCGCTTCGCCGGCCTGCCGGTGATGTTCGGCGGCCCCGTCCAGACCGATCGCGGGTTCGTCCTGCATCGGCCGGTCGGCAATTGGCAGGCGACCCTGCCGGTCAGGGACGAACTCGGCCTGACCAGTTCGCGGGACATTCTTCAGTCGGTGGGCAGCGCCGGGGTGCCGGAGGACTTTGTCGTTTCGCTGGGCTATGCCGGCTGGGCCGCCGGCCAGCTTGAGCATGAATTGGCACAAAATGCCTGGCTGACGGTGGCTGCGGACGCCAAGATCATTTTCGGTCTGCCGCCGGAAGAGCGCCTGCCGGCCGCAATGCAACTGCTCGGCTTCGATCTCGCCAACCTGTCCGACGTGGCGGGACATGCCTGAAGAGATGATTGAGACCGCATTCAGGCGTAGAATGCCGGCTTTGATGGTTCCCCGCCCCACTCCACCCCTGCCGGCCGTCAGCGGCACCGTCCTGGCTTTCGATTTCGGCCTGAAACGCATCGGTATTGCCGTCGGTGAAACCCTGCTCGGGCAGGCCCGCGCCCTGACTACGATCGAGTTCGAAAGCAGCGAAGCGCGCTTTGTGGCGATTTCCCGTCTCATCGAGGAATGGCGGCCAGCCCTCCTGGTGGTCGGCCTGCCGCTTTCCCTCGATGGCGAAGAGCACGACATGACCTTGCGCTGCCGTCGATTCGCCAACAAGCTGCGCGGTCGCTTCAGCCTGCCGGTAACGCTGTGCGACGAGCGGCTGACCTCGGCCGCCGCGGAAACGGAACTTCGCGAGGCGGGCATCGATTGGCGGGCGCGCAGGAAACGGATCGACGCCCTGGCTGCGCAACACATACTTCAGGACTATTTCGATGCTGCCTGACGCCGAGCGGCTCTGCGAGGCGCTGGCGGAAAGCCTGCGCCCCGGACTGGATCATGAGACGGCCCTCGTCGGCATCCATACCGGCGGGGTCTGGGTGGCCGAGCGACTGCACGCGGCGCTCGGCCTGAAAACGCCGCTCGGCCGACTCGATGTCTCTTTCTACCGGGACGATTTCGGACGCAGCGGACTGCATCCCCAGCTCAAGTCCTCGGACATTCCCTTCGATGTGGAAGACCGGCCGATCATCATCGTCGATGACGTGCTCTACACCGGCCGCACCATTCGGGCTGCCATGAACGAGATCTTCGACTATGGCCGCCCGGCCCGGATCGATCTGGCGGTACTGGTCGACCGGGGCGGACGCGAACTGCCGGTTTGTCCGCGCTGGGCGGCGCAAACGTTGCAGATCGAGCCGGCCAAGAATCTTCAGTTGGAGCGCAGCGAAGCAGGCACTCTGACCCTGAGACTGATCGATGCGTAATCCGCAACTCGACAAGAACGGCGGCCTGCAGCACCTGCTCACCATAGACGGGCTGCCGCGCGAGATCCTGAACGCCATCCTCGACAACGCGGCGCCTTTCACCGAGGTAGCCGAGCGCGAGGTAAAGAAGCTGCCCCTGCTGCGCGGCAAGAGCGTGTTCAACCTTTTTTTCGAAAGTTCGACGCGCACCCGCACCACCTTCGAGATTGCCGCCAAGCGCCTGTCGGCAGACGTCATCAACCTGAACATCGGCACCTCCTCGACTTCCAAGGGGGAGACGCTGCTCGACACGGTGGACAATCTCTGCGCCATGCAGGCCGACATGTTCGTCGTGCGCCACGCGTCGAGCGGGGCGCCCTTCCTGATTGCCCAGCATCTGGCGGCAATGAAGCTCGAGCACATCCATGTCATCAACGCCGGCGACGGTCGGCATGCCCATCCGACGCAGGGCCTGCTCGACATGTATACCATTCGCCACTACAAGCAGCGCTTCGACAATCTGGTGGTGGCGATTGTCGGCGACGTACTCCACTCGCGCGTGGCCCGTTCGCAAATCCATGCCCTGACCGCCCTCGGCGTGCCCGAAGTCAGGGTGATCGGCCCGAAGACGCTGTTGCCGTCGGATATCGACAAGCTTGGCGTGCGCGTCTTCCACGACATGCGTGCCGGCCTCAAGGATGCCGATGTCGTCATGATGCTGCGTCTGCAGAACGAACGCATGAAAGGAGCGCTGCTGCCCAGCCCGCAGGAGTTCTTCAAGTCCTATGGACTGACGGCCGACAAGCTGCAGCATGCGCGGCCCGACGCCATCGTGATGCATCCGGGGCCGATGAACCGCGGCGTCGAAATCGATTCCGCCGTGGCCGACGGCCCGCACGCGGTGATCCTGCCGCAGGTGACCTTCGGCATCGCGGTACGAATGGCGGTAATGAGCATGCTGGCGGGAGCGTGAGCGGATGAAGATTCACATCAGGAACGGCCGTCTGATCGATCCGGCCAACGGAATCGACGCGCAAAGGGATGTGTTTGTTGCTGCCGGCAGGATCGCAGCGATCGGCGCAGCGCCGGATGGATTCGTAGCCAACCGCGTTATCGACGCCACCGGCCTGACGGTTTGCCCGGGGCTGATCGACCTGTCCGCCCGGCTGCGCGAGCCGGGCTTCGAGTACAAGGCCACCCTGGAGTCCGAAATGGCCGCCGCGGCCGGCGGCGGCGTTACCACCCTGGCCTGTCCGCCCGACACCGATCCGCCCCTCGACGAACCGGGACTGGTCGAGATGCTCAAGCACCGCGCCCGGCATGCCGGTTTTGCCCATGTCTTCCCAATTGGTGCCCTCACCGTCGGCCTGGCCGGCGAGCGCCTGACGGAAATGGCCGAACTGCACGATGCGGGCTGCATCGCCTTCGGCCAGGCCAGTACGCCGGTGGTCGACACGCAGGTGCTGATGCGCGCGCTGCAGTATGCCGCCACCTTCGGCTTTCCGGTCTGGCTGCAGGCGCAGGACCCCTTTCTCGGCAAGGATGGCGTGGCGCATGACGGCGAGATGGCGACGCGACTGGGGCTGCCCGGCCAGCCCGTCAGCGCCGAAACCATCGCGATTTCGACCATCCTGCAGCTGGCGCGCGACACCGGTGTGCGCATCCACATCACGCGGATTTCGAGCGCCGCGGCGCTGGACATGATCGTCGCCGCGCGCGCCAGCGGCATTGCCGTGACCTGCGACGTGTCGATCAACCACCTCCACCTGTCGGACGCCGATATCGGCTTCTTCAATCCGAACGCCCGCCTCGTTCCGCCGCTGCGTGCCGGGCATGACCGCGAAGCGCTGCGGCGCGGCCTGGCCGAGGGCGCGATCAACGCCCTTTGTTCCGACCACACACCGGTCGACGACGACGCCAAGCAGGTCCCTTTCGGCGAGGCGGAGCCCGGCGCCACCGGACTGGAACTGCTCCTGCCGCTGACGCTGAAATGGGCGGCGGAGATGCGGCTGTCCTTGCTTACCGCGCTGGCACGGATCACTTGCGATGCGGCTCGCGTGCTGGGGATCCCTTCGGGCACGCTCTCGGCGGGGGCGGCAGCCGACCTTTGCCTGTACGATCCGCAAGGCAGTTTCACGGTGACGCGAGAATCGCTCAGGAGCCAGGGCAAGAACACCCCCTTCCTGGGCCAGGTGCTGCCAGGCCGTGTGCAAGCGACGCTGATCGACGGACACATCGCGTTCGAGAACGGACGCTAGCCTATTCGGCTCAGGAAGGCCGCGACCGCCTCACCCGTGGCACCGCTGATCCGCAGCCGCTTGTCGCGCGAAGCCGCGCCGCCGAGCAGTTCCACCTGGCGCCTCGTCACGCCCAGCGCTTCCGCCAGAAAGACAATCAGGGCAGCATTCGCCTTGCCCTCCACCGGTGCCGCGGCGAGCCGGACTTTCAGCACCTCGCCGTGCAAGCCGACGACCTCGGTTTTTCTGGCGCCCGGCTGCACATGCAGGCGGAGAATCAGGCTGCCCGAGGCATCCTGTCCGAGCCAGGCGGGCTTCATGCGATGAATGGAACCAGCAGCACGCGCAGCCAGGCGAGCAGCATCAACGCCACTTGCAGCGCCAGCAGCAGGACGAAGGGGGAAAGATCCACCTGTGCGATGGGCGGGATCAATCGCTGGAATGGCCGCAGGAAGGGGCGCGACAGGCCGTTGAACAGCGGCGCCAGCGGCGCATGGGGACTGACCCAGGACAGCACCGCCGAGACCAGGACGACACCGATCAGGAGGTACACGGAAAAGCGCAGCAGTTCCACGACGGCGATGGCAAGCACGACCGGGATCGCGATGCCGACATGGGCGCCGAAGGAAAAGAGTTTCAGCCAGAAGGCAATCGCCAGATAGCCACTGTGCAAGGCGAGGGCGCCGAGCAGAGTCGCCAGATCCAGTCCGCGCAGTCCTGGAACGATGCGCCGGATCGGCTGCACCAGCCAATCCGTCGTGGCGACGACGAAGCGGCCCAGTTGGTTGCGGAAGGGAACCCGCAGCCACTGCATGTAAAAGCGAATCAACAGGAGAAAAACGAAAAAACCGGTAACGGCTTCGAGGATCAGCAGCAGGAGATTGGTCAGCAAGGCTCAATCCTTTCCCAGCATTATGCCCATTTCGCGACCGCGTGCATCGGCGGCCTTCACGGCCCGCAGGATGGCTGCCTTGAAGTCATCCGCATCCAGAGATTTGAGTGCCGCTTCGGTGGTGCCGCCCTTCGAGGTAACGTGCTGCCGGAGTACGGCCACATCCTCCGCGCTGCTCGCCGCCAGCGTCACGGAGCCGACGGCGGTCTCGATCGCCAGCAATCGTGCCTGATCCTCCGAGAAGCCCAGCGTCTGCGCCGCGTCCCGCAGCGCCTCGATGAAATAGAAAAAATAGGCCGGCCCGCTGGCGGAGACGGCAGTGACGGCGTCCATCAGGGACTCGTCGGCAATCCACAGCGTCTTGCCGACGGCGCCGAGGATCCGTTCCGCCTGACGCCGTCCTTTCCCGTCGATGGAGGGATCGGCGTAGAGGCCGGTGATGCCGGCGCCGATCAGGGCCGGCGTATTCGGCATGGTGCGCACCAGCTTTGCATAACCGCCCAGCCAGCGCGAGATGTCCGCCAGGCGCATGCCGGCGGCAATGCTGACGATCAGTTGGTCTTTCAGCTTGCCCGCCAGGGGCGCCAGGGCCTCCCGCATCTGCTGCGGCTTGATCGACAGCACCAGCACGTCGCTGTCGAGGATCGACGCGTCGTATGCCGGTATACAGGCGATTCCGAAGCTGGCGGTGAGCCGCTCGCGGCTTTCCGCCACCGGTTCGACGACCGCGATGTCGGTAGCCGGAAAGGCCTGCTTGAGCAGGCCGCCGATTAGCGCGCTGGCCATGTTGCCGCCGCCGACGAAGGTGATCCTCATTGTCGTTCTCCGAAAATGGCCGTGCCGACCCGCACGATCGTGGCGCCCTCGAGAATGGCGGCCTCCAGGTCGTGCGACATGCCCATCGACAAGGTGTCCAGCGCCAGCCCCCCGCGATTGAGCGCATCGCGCAACTCCCGCAGGGCGGCAAAGCGCCTTCTTGCCAGCGCCATGTCCTCGGTCGGTTCGGGAATTGCCATGAGCCCGCGCAACCGCAGGCCGGGGAGCGCAGCGACGGCGTGTGCCAGGGCCGCCGTCTCGCCGGGGCCGACTCCGTTCTTGCTGGCCTCGCCACTGACATTGACCTGAATGCATACCTGAAGCGGCGGCTGCACTGTGCCGCGCGCCTCGGCCAGCCGCTCGGCGATCCTCAGCCGGTCGATGCCATGCACCCAGGCAAAGTGCGCGGCGACGGGCCGGGTCTTGTTGCTCTGCAGGGGGCCAATGAAATGCCACTCCAGCCCGAGGCCGGCCAGCGCCCCGATCTTGGCCAGACCCTCCTGGACGTAATTCTCGCCGAAGGCCAGCTGCCCCGCCGTCGCTGCCTCGCGCAGTCGCACCGGCTCAACGGTCTTGCTGACCGCCAGCAGACGAATGGAGCCGGCTGGCCGCCCCGCCGATTCCGCTGCTGCGGCCATGCGCGCCCTGACAGCTTGCAAGTTGGCGGAAATTGTTGTCATAATGCCCTGAAAAATCGGAGCAAGTATATCATCGCCGGATTGCCCGATTTCCGATTACAGGCGCCACGGAAACGCATCATGGACATCACAGAACTGCTGGCTTTCTCAGTCAAGAACAAGGCTTCCGATCTGCATCTCTCGGCAGGCCTGCCGCCCATGATCCGCGTGCATGGCGACGTGCGCCGCATCAATCTGCCGCCGATGGAGCACAAGGACGTGCACAGCATGGTGTATGACATCATGAACGACGGCCAGCGAAAGCACTACGAGGAGAACCTGGAGTGCGACTTCTCCTTCGCCATTCCCAACTTGGCGCGCTTCCGCGTCAACGCCTTCGTCCAGCACCGTGGCGCCGGCGCCGTGTTCCGCACGATTCCGTCGAAGGTGCTGACGCTGGAGGAACTCAACTGCCCGAAGATTTTCCAGGAAATCTCCGAGTATCCGCGCGGCGTGGTGCTGGTGACGGGACCGACCGGCTCCGGCAAGTCGACCACGCTGGCGGCGATGATCAACTACATCAACGAGAACGAGCACGGTCACATCCTCACCGTCGAGGACCCGATCGAGTTCGTGCACGAGTCCAAGAAGTGCCTGATCAACCAGCGCGAGGTGGGCCCGCACACGCTGTCGTTCAACAACGCCCTGCGCTCGGCGCTTCGTGAGGACCCGGATGTCATTTTGGTCGGCGAGATGCGCGACCTGGAGACCATCCGCCTGGCGCTTACCGCTGCGGAAACGGGCCACCTGGTGTTCGGCACGCTGCACACCAGTTCGGCGGCGAAGACCATCGACCGGGTTATCGACGTCTTTCCGGCAGCGGAAAAGGAAATGGTGCGGGCGATGCTTTCAGAGTCCCTGCGTGCGGTCATTTCGCAGACGCTTTTGAAGACCAAGGACGGACAGGGGCGCGTGGCGGCGCACGAGATCATGATCGGCACGCCGGCCATTCGCAACCTGATCCGCGAAGCCAAGGTGGCCCAAATGTACTCCGCCATCCAGACCGGCCAGGCAATGGGCATGCAGACGCTCGACCAGAACCTGGCCGACCTCGTCCGCCGCAACATCGTTTCGGCGGCCGAAGCGAGAGGCAAGGCCGCGAACAAGGATAATTTCATAGGTTAGCGGAAATCAAAGGCACAAATTCGGTTACGGTGCAGGCGCGCGTCGCGCGAAGCGCGATCGGCAGCGAGATCGCGACCGAAGACCGGACCATGCCGGCTGATTGAAAGCAGCCGGCCCGACAGGAGACAGCCATGGAAAGAGACCAGGCACTCAAATTCATGTACGACCTGCTGCGCCTGATGGTGCAGAAGAAGGGCTCCGACCTGTTCATCACCTCCGGCTTTCCGCCCGCCATCAAGGTTGACGGCAAGATCACGCCGCAATCGAACCAGAGCCTGACGCCGCAACACACCGCCGAACTGGCCCGCGCCATCATGAACGACAAGCAGGCGGCGGAGTTCGAGTCGACCAAGGAGTGCAACTTCGCCATCAGTCCGGCCGGCATCGGCCGCTTCCGCGTCAATGCCTTCGTCCAGCAGGCGCGCATAGGCGTCGTCCTGCGCACCATACCGGCCACCATTCCGACCTTCGACTCCCTCGACCTGCCGCTCGTGCTCAAGGACATCTGCATGACCAAGCGCGGCCTGGTGATCCTGGTCGGCGGCACCGGCACCGGCAAGTCGACCACGCTGGCGGCGATGGTGGATTACCGCAATTCGAACAGCTACGGCCACATCATCACGGTCGAGGATCCGATCGAATTCGTGCACGACCACAAGAAGTGCATCATCACACAGCGCGAAGTCGGCATCGACACCGATTCCTGGGAGGCGGCGCTGAAGAACACCCTGCGCCAGGCGCCGGACGTCATCCTGATGGGCGAGGTCCGCGACCGCGAGACCATGGACCACGCCATTGCCTTCGCCGAAACCGGCCACCTGTGCATGGCGACGCTGCACGCCAACAGCGCCAACCAGGCACTCGACCGGATCATCAACTTTTTCCCCGAGGAACGGCGTCAGCAGCTGCTGATGGATCTGTCGCTCAACCTGCGCGCCTTGGTGTCGCAGCGTCTGCTGCCGATGCGCGATGGCAAGGGCCGCATCGCCGCTATCGAGATCATGCTCAACTCCCCCCTCATTTCCGACCTGATCTTCAAGGGCGAGGTGCACGAGATCAAGGAGATCATGAAGAAGTCCCGCGAGCTGGGCATGCAGACTTTCGACCAGGCCCTGTTCGATCTGTACGAGGCGGGCAAGATCAGCTACGAGGACGCCCTGCGCAACGCCGATTCGGTGAACGACCTGCGCCTGACCATCAAGCTGCACGGCAAGGAAGCGAAGGACCGCGACCTTGCCGCCGGCATCCAGCATCTCGACATTGTTTAGTCGTTAGGCAGGCTTCTGCCGGCGCATCGCGCCGGCGATGATTCTGTATTCCAGCAACCGGCATTCCAGCGCACCGTTGAACAGCGGCGTGCGCTTCGTCGCCTTCAGGCCGATCAGCTTCGGCATCTGCGGGTCGGCCGAGAGGAAGTAGCAGCGCCAGCCGGCGAAATGCCGCTTGAGGGCATCGCCCAGCCTCGGATAGAAGGCCGCCAGCTTTTCCAGTTCCTCCAGGCGCACGCCATAGGGCGGGTTGGCGACCAGCACGCCTTCCGCTGCAGGCGGCATGCGCTGCAACAGGTCGGCGCACTCCAGCCGCACGCATTCATGCAAGCCTGCTGCGGCGAGATTCTGCCGCGTCCGCTCGACCTGATCCGTGCTGATGTCGCTGCCGAAGATCGGCTGCGGCGAGGCCGGCTTCCTGCGGTCCTCCGCCTCCGTCATGAGTGTTTGCCAGAGCGCCGCATCGAAGCCGTCGAGGCGGAAAAAACCGAACTTGCGCGCCAATCCGGGCGCGATGTCGTGCGCCATGAGCGCCGCCTCGAGCAGGAAGGTGCCCGAGCCGCACATCGGATCGAGCAGCGGCGTGCCCGGCTGCCAGCCGGCGAGCATGAGGATGCCGGCGG
Organism: Rhodocyclaceae bacterium; assembly: GCA_008933825.1. Taxonomy (GTDB): domain Bacteria; phylum Pseudomonadota; class Gammaproteobacteria; order Burkholderiales; family Rhodocyclaceae; genus Desulfobacillus. Next base: position 28,825 of record WBUF01000005.1, read on the forward strand.
CGAGGTTCTCCTTGAGGGGCGCTTCGACCGAGGCGTACTTGTAGCCGCGCTTGTAGAGCGGCTCCCCCGAGGTGTCGAGATAGAGCGTCGCCTCGCGGTCGGTGAGGAAGGCGTGGATGCGCACGTTCGGTTCGGCGGTGTCGACGCTGGGCCGCTCCCCGGTTTCGGCGCGGAAGCGGTCGCAGACGGCGTCCTTGATGCGCAAGGTGGTGAAGTCCAGGCTTTTCAGCGGGCTGCGGATGGCCGTCATGTAGACACGCAGCGTGCGGCGCACGGAAAAGCGCTCGTGCCAGGGTACGCCGCGAGCCAGGCGGTAAACGTCCTCCTCGCTTTTGTATGAGCCTTGTGCGACACGCCAGAGGATGCGGGTGGCGATGCGGCTCCACAGATTGGCGCGATAGCAGGTTTCCCGGTTGCCGGCGAAGCCGACGCCGCCGGGGACGGCTTCGGTCCGCGTTGCCCCGGCCGTGCTCAATTCCTCGGCAAGTTGCGCTTCGAGTCCGCGCGGACAGGTGGCGAAGAACTGCTCCATCAGAACGGCTTGAACAGCACGAGCCAGACGGCGACGAACAGGATCAGCACCGGGAACTCGTTGAACCAGCGGAACCAGACGTGGGATTTCGTGTTGCGGTCCTGTTTGAAATCCTTGAGCAGCTTGCCGCAATAGAGATGGTAGGCGACCAGCACCAGCACCAGCGCGAACTTGGCGTGCATCCAGTAGCCCCACGGTCCGTAGCCGAGCCAGAGCCAGACGCCAAAGGCCACGGTGAGGACGGCGCCAGGCGCCATGATGCCGTAGTAGAGCTTGCGCTCCATCACCTTGAAACGCTCGCGGCTCGGCGCATCGGAGCTCTGCGCGTGGTAGACGTAAAGCCGCGGCAGATAGAACAGGCCGGCGAACCAGGTCACCATGAAGACGATGTGCAGCCACTTGATCCAGAGCATCACGGTTTCTCCGATGAAAAGGCGCCCAGTGCGGCAGCGATGTCGGGGTAGATCAGGCGCACGCCCAACTCGCTCTTGATGCGCTGATTGCGCAGCCGGCGCGATTCTCCCATGAACGACAGCACCGATGGCGGCAATTGCCCGACGATTTCCGTGCGGGGCAGCCGTGGTGCGCGCGGCAAGCCGCAGCGGTCGGCGAGCAGGTCGAAATACTCGCCCATCTTAAGCGCCGAGTCATCCGAGGCGTTGTAAGTCCGTCCGGGCCGCCCGTGCGTGAGTGCGGCGCATGTGATGGCGGCGAGGTCGTCGGCGTGGATGTGGTTGGTGTAGATGTCCTCATCTTCCCGCAGCAGCGGCAGCGCGCGCTCGATGCGCTCCAGCGGCAGGCGATCGCCGGCATAGATGCCCGGCGCCCGCAGGATGGAGACGACAACGCAGCGGCGACCGAAGCGGCGCAGGCGCGCCTCGGCATCGGCGCGGCGCTGCGCGCGCGCCGTTTGTGGGTACGCAGGACGCTCCTCGGACACCCAAGCGCCGCCGCAATCCCCATAGACGCCGCTGGTGCTGATGTACACCAGACGGCGTGGTAGAATTTTTCCGCCGGACAGCGCCGCTAGCAGCGATTGCGTGCGCCTGTCGGCCTGGCCGCTTGCCTGAGGCGGCGCGAGATGCAGGACGAGGTCGGCGATGCCGGCCAGCCGTTTCAGCGTCTGCGGTCTGTCCAGATCGGCCATCAGCGGCGTGACGCCGAGTGCGCGCAGTTCGTTCCGGCGCACGCCGGAACGAATCGCCGCATAGACGCGGTAACGCCTGACCAGCCAGGGGAGGGCGCGCCGCGCAATGTCGCCGCAGCCAATGATGAGCAATCTTTGCACCCGCCCATTTTAGCCGAGCGACGCCATGTCCCATCGCATCACCATTGAACCCAGCGGGCACCAGTTCGACGTCGAGCCCGGCAACACCATCCTGCGCGCCGCGCTGGCGGCCGGAATCGCCTTGCCCTACGGATGCCGCAACGGCGCCTGTGGTGCCTGCAAGGGCCGGGTGGCTTCCGGGCAGGTCGATCGCGGGCCTTATTCGGATGGCGCGCTGAGCGAGGCGGAGCTCGACAAGGGCTATGCCCTGTTCTGCTGTGCGCGGCCGCTGTCGGATCTCGTCATCGAGACGCGCGGGCCGGGTGAGGTGCGCGATATCCCCGTGAAAACCCTGCCGGCCCGTGTCCAGAAGATGACGCGTCTCGCGCCGGACGTGATCCGGCTGCAACTCAGGCTGCCTGCCGGCGAGCGCCTGCAGTTCCTTGCCGGGCAGTATATGGACATCCTGCTCCGGGATGGCCGCCGCCGCAGCTTTTCCATCGCCAACGCGCCGGAGGCCGACGAATACCTGGAACTGCATGTGCGCCATGTGCCGGGCGGGTATTTCACCACCTACGTCTTCGAGACGATGAAGGAGCGCGACCTGCTGCGCCTGGAGGGACCGCATGGCGACTTTCACCTGCGCGAGGACAGCGCCGAGCCACTCATCCTGCTTGCCGGCGGCACCGGCTTTGCCCCGGTCAAGGCCATGGTCGAGCATGTCATCCATCGACAATCGCCGCGGCCGATGACCCTTTACTGGGGCGCTCGCGACCGGGCCGGCCTCTACCTGAACAGTCTGGCGGAAAGCTGGGCGGCAAGTCGCGCCGGCTTTGGCTACGTGCCGGTGCTGTCCGGGCCGGCGATGACCGATGGCTGGGCGGGCAGGACCGGCCTGGTACATCGCGCCGTGATGGCCGATTTTCCGGATCTTTCCGGCCACCGGGTCTATGCTTGCGGTGCGCCGGCAATGATCGAGGCAGCGCGCCGCGACCTGGTCGGGGGCCGCGGCCTCAAGGAAGAGAATTTTTTTGCCGATAGCTTCACATTTGCCACGGATGGTGCAAGTCCATGAACATCCTCATCAGCCGCGAACCGGTGCTCAATCGAAGTCGCGCCATTACCGCAACACGCCTCATTGCCCATGCACCGCCGGGCCCGACCGCCTGCGCTCAGATCGCCCGGGAGCTGAACCGGCTGGCGCAGGCGTGGCCTGCCGCGCGCACGGTGTTCGTCAGCCTTGGCGGGCTGACTCCGGATGCCGGACTGCTCGATTGGCAGGCGCCGCAAAACGCCATGATCGAAATCCCAGCCGGCGCAGTGGATCGCCCTGAGACTATCGAACTGATGCAGCGCCTGCAGCAGGCCGGCGTGCCGATGTGCCTGGACGGGTTCGGCGCCGGCATGGCGCTGCCGGCGGGGATCGATTTCCGCTTCATCCTGGCCGATGCCACGGCGAACATCGCCGGCGCGCACGGGCTGCCGCTCGCCAAGGGCGTGCAGGACAACGCCCAGTTCGATGCCTGCATCGACAAGGGCTTCGGCGGAGCGGCCGGCTGGTTCTTCCTGAAGGGCGTGACGCCGGCGAAGAAGCTCAACCCCGGCCAGGCGCAGACCATCCGCCTGCTCAACCTGGTGCGGGCCAACGCCGACATCAAGGAAATCGAGGCGGCGCTCAAACAGGACGTGGCCCTCTCGGTGAAACTGTTGCGCTACATCAATTCCGCCGGCTTCGGCCTCACCGTCGAGATCCAGTCCTTCCGCCATGCCGTCACCATGCTCGGCTACGACAAGCTGAACAAGTGGCTGTCGCTGCTGCTGGTCACCTCCAGCAAGGATGCAGCGGCGCCGGCGCTGATGCAGGCGGCCATCGCGCGGGGCCGCTTCATGGAGCTGACGGCGCAGAGCTACGTGGACAAGAGCGAGCTCGACAACCTCTTCATTACCGGCGCCTTTTCACTGCTCGACATCCTGCTCGGCGTCCTCATGGAAACGGCGCTGGCCGACATGCACCTGCCCGATACCATCAACGATGCGCTGATATCGGGCGGCGGGCCGTATGCCCCCTTCCTGGCCCTCGCCCAGGCGAGCGAGCAGACCGATTACACCCGGTACGCCGCGCAGGCCGCCGAGCTGCAGCTGGATCCGGGCGCGATCAACCATGCCCAGCTCGAGGCGCTGACCTTCGCCGACAGTCTGCAGCTCAACTAGGTCCTTTCAGCTTGCCGCGGATGATCGCGGCCACCGTGTTGAGGATGAAGAGGACGAGCGCGGCGGCGTTGAGCAAACCTCCTGCGCTGCGCCACTCGAAGGAGGCGGCGGCGTCTCCCGCCAGCCGCACGGCCAGCGAAAGATGCAGCAGCGCCAGCGGCGCGTAGAACAGCGGATGGTAGGGCACCGACACGCGCAGCACCGCCGGGAAGATGATCGGCGCGTGGCCGAACACCATCGAGAAGACGAATCCCAGCATCAGGGCGTGCAGCGCCGCGTCGTAGGTCGCGCTGCCCGGCGCGAGCCCGGCGCCGAGCATGACGGTGCCGGCCAGCGCAAGCCAGGCATAGCCCGAGAGCAGGCAGACGGCGATGAAGCGAGTCAGCCCCTTGTCCTTCACCGTGCGACGGGCGATGTCTTGCCGCAGCAGCCACAGCGCCAGCGCCAGCAGGGCGGCGCCGAACAGCTGCGCATGCAACGCCATGCCGAAAGTCAGTCCCGCCAGCACGGCGATGAAGACGCGCTGCGCCACCGGCGAGGGCGGCAGGAAGCGCGACAATTCGAGCCGCTCGCCGGCGATGGTCAGCACGAGGAAGCCGGCCCACCACGGCACCACTTCATAAACGGAAAAGCCAGCGAGCCAGAGCAGGTTGCCGATGAGCCAGCAGCCGGCGCCGGCGGCCAGCGTGAAGGTGAACAGGGCGCGCTGGCGCTGGAACACCGACACCGAGCCCGCCAGCAGCACAGCGCTGCCCAGCGCGAGCAGCAGCTGCGCGACTTCAATCGGCGCGCCGAGAATCAGCGCCAGCCCGCCGGCGCCGGCCGCCAGCGGACCGAGGTAGGCCCAGCGCCGCGCCAGCGCCACGGCGCGTTCCAGGCTGATCACCGTGCCGAAGAAGCCGCTCACCATGAGCGGGCCGTGGAAGGCGGCAAGATCGGCGGCCGGGCGCGGCACGGCCCAGCCCAGGCGCAACAATCCGGCGCCCACCCCGATGATGAGGCTGGCGAAGCCCAGCACCAGCAGCGGAATGCGGTAGGTAGGCCGGATGTCTGCCATCGCGCTCAGGGGTTCTTGGTGATGCGCACCTTCCAGACTTCCGGGCCCTTTTCGAGATAGTCCCAGGTGAACACCGGCCCAAGCTCTGCCTGGAACTGGTAATAGAGCGGCTTCGGATCGTGGTCGTTCACCAGCAGGAAGGCCTCGCCTGCAGTCAAGCTGTGGTATGCATCGAAAATCAGCGGGTGCCGTTCGCGCGGTACGATGGTGCGGACGTCGATGGTTCGTTCTGCGGTGGCGGTTGTCATGATCGTGTCTCCTGTCGTGGGTGGGGTGGATCGGCTACCAGCCGAAGTGTCGCTTGGCGTGCTCCGACATCCGCTCCGAACTCCAGGGCGGATCCCAGACCAGGTCGACGACGATGTCGGCGCCGTCCGGCGCGATGTCGCGAATCGCCTCGCGTGCATCCTCGGTAATCATCGAGCCCATGGGACAGGCCGGCGTCGTCATGGTCATGGCGACGCGCACCCGGTTCGGCGCGATCTCGATGCCATAGACGAGGCCGAGGTCGACCACGTTCATGCCCACTTCCGGGTCGATCACGTTGCGCAAGGCATCGCGGATCGCCTCTTCCGTCGGCATTTGCGTTGTCTGATCTGCCATCATGGATTCCTTAAAAGCAGTACCAAAGATACATCTTCAATATACCACCCGTTTCCGGGATAATCAACATCCGAAATACATCTTTCAAAACCGCCGGCTGCCGCCCATGAGACTGACCACTTTTTCCGACTACACCTTGCGCGTGCTGATGTACCTCGGCGTGCGGCGCGACGAGCTCGTCACCATCGCCGAGATCGCCGCCGCCTATGGTATCTCGGAAAACCACCTCATGAAGGTGGTGCATTTCCTGGCGCGCCAGGGCTATGTCGAGACGGTGCGCGGCAAGGGCGGCGGCCTGCGCCTGGCCATGGCGCCGGAAGACATCGGCGTCGGCGAAGTGGTGCGCGGCACCGAGGAAAGCCTGGCGCTGGTCGAATGCTTCGATGCCGAGCGCAGCGAATGCAACATCGCGCCCGCCTGCCTGCTGAAAGGGGTGTTCAGGAAGGCGGCGGAGGCCTTTTTCGCCGAACTGGACCGCCACACCCTGGCCGACCTGCTGCGCCCGGCACCGCGCCTGGCGCGAATCCTGCAACCGGCGAAGTAACCCGGCTCATTCGCCGAGGTAGGCTTCGCGCACTTTCGGATTGGCGAGCAATGCCGGACCGGTATCGCTGAGGGTGATGCTGCCGCTTTCCATGACATAGCCGCGCGAGGCCACCGACAAGGCCAGCCGGGCGTTCTGCTCCACCAGCAGGATGGTGACCCCCTGGGCGGCGACGGACCGGATCACCTCGAACACCTTCTGCACCATGATCGGCGCCAGGCCCATCGACGGCTCGTCGAGCAGCAGCAGCTTCGGCCGGCTCATCAGCGCGCGCCCGATGGCCAGCATCTGCTGCTCGCCGCCGGAGAGCGTGCCGGCGAGCTGTCCAGCCCGCTCCTTCAGGCGCGGCAGCAGGCCGAAGACGCGGTCGAGGTCGGCGGCGACTTCGCCGCGGTCGCGGCGCGAGTACGCACCCATGTCGAGGTTTTCCGCCACCGTCAGCCGCGCGAAGACGCCGCGCCCCTCCGGCACCAGCGTCATGCCTTCGCCAATTAGGGCGTGCGCGGACCGGTGCAGCAGGCTGTGGCCGCCGTAGTGGATGGCGCCCTGCGCCGGCAGCAGCCGCGCCAGGGCCTTCAGCGTGGTGGTCTTGCCGGCGCCGTTGGCGCCGATCAGGCAGACCATCTCGCCGGCCGCCACCTCGAAGCTGATGCCCTTCACCGCGGCGATGCCGCCGTAGGCAACGTGCAGGTCGCGCGCTTCGAGCATGGGCGTGCTCATGCCACGGCTCCGCCGAGGTATGCCTCGATGACCTTCGGGTCGCGCTGCACCTCGGCCGGCACGCCCTCGGCGATCTTCTCGCCGTAGTCGAGCACGGCGATGCGATCGCACAGGCCCATCACCAGCCTGACGTCGTGTTCGATGAGCAGGAGGGTGAGTCCGTCGGCACGCAGCGCCTCGATCAGCTTCTTCAGGCCCTCGGTTTCCGTCGCGTTCATGCCGGCAGCCGGCTCGTCGAGCGCCAGCAGCTTCGGCTCGGTGGCCAGTGCCCGCGCGATCTCCAGGCGGCGCTGGTCGCCGTAAGCGAGATGGCGGGCGAGGATGTTGCCGTGGCGGTGGATGCCGACATACTGGAGCAGCTCGTGGGCGCGCTGGGCGATGGCGGCCTCTTCCTCGCGCGTGGCGCGGTCGCGCAGCACGGCGCCGACGACGCCGGCCGAGGTGCGCAGGTGGCGGCCGACCATGACGTTCTCCAGCGCCGTCATGTTGGCGAACAGGCGGATGTTCTGGAAGGTGCGCGCGATGCCGGCGGCCGCCACTTCGTGCGGCGCCGCGACCTTCAGCGGCGCGCCGTCGAAGACGAAGCGGCCGCGGTCGGCGGTGTACAGGCCGGTGAGGACGTTGAAGAAAGTGGTCTTGCCGGCGCCGTTGGGGCCGATCAGACCGTAGATCTCGCCGCGGCGAATCGTCAGCGAGACGTCGTGCAGCGCGCGCACGCCACCGAACTGCTTGCCGATCGATTGGGCGTAGAGCAAGTTCTCGCTCACTTCGCTTTCTCCGCGAATTCCCGTTTGCGTCTTGCCTCGGGCCACAGGCCGGCCGGGCGATACAGCATGACGGCGATCAGCGCCAGACCGAACAGCAGCATGCGCAGCGATTCCGGATCGAGCAGCACCTGGCCGAACAGCGCCCGCTGCATCGGCACGGCGCCGTGGCGCAGTGCTTCAGGCAGCACGGCCAGCAGCAGGCCGCCGAGGATGACGCCGGGGATGTGCCCCATGCCGCCGAGCACCACCATGCACAGCACCATGATCGACTCCATCAGGCCGAAGCTCTCCGGGCTGACGAATTCCTGGAAGCCGGCGAACAGGCCGCCGGCCACCCCGCCGAAGGTGGCGCCCATGGCGAAGGCGAGCAGCTTGACGTTGCGCGTGTCGATGCCGCAGGCTTTGGCGGCGATCTCGTCCTCGCGGATCGCCACCCAGGCACGGCCGATGCGCGAGTCCTCGAGGCGGATGGAGACGAAGACGACGAGCAGGGTCAGCGCCAGGAACAGGTAGTAATAGAGATAGACCGAAGACAGCGTGAGACCGAAGATCTCCAGCGGCTTGGACAGCGACACGCCCATGATGCGCACCGGATCGATCTGGCTGATGCCCTGCGGGCCGTTGGTGATATTGATCGGCGCGTTGAGGTTGTTCATGAAGATGCGGACGATTTCGCCGAAACCGAGCGTGACGATGGCGAGGTAGTCGCCGCGCAAGCGCAGCGTCGGCGCGCCGAGCAGCACGCCGAAGAAGCCCGCCACCAGGGCGCCCATCGGCAGGATCGCCCACACCGGCCAGTGCAGGCCGAAGTGCGGCGAGGCGAGCAGCGCATACAGGTAGGCGCCCACCGCGTAGAAGGCGATGTAACCCAGGTCGAGCAGGCCGGCGAAGCCGACCACGATGTTCAGCCCCAGCGCCAGCATGACGTAGAGCAGGGCGAAGTCGAGCACGCGCACCCAGGAGTTGCCGAGACCCTTGCCGACGAGGAAGGGCAGCACGGCCAGCGCCACGCCGATGAGGACCATGCCCAGCAGGGCTTTGCGCTTGTCGGTGCTCACGCGCGTTCCGCCACCTTCTCACCCATCAGGCCGGAAGGCCTGAAAACGAGCACCAGGATCAGCACGAAGAAGGCGAACACGTCCTGGTAGTGGCTGCCGAGGAAGCCGCCGGTGAGGTCGCCGATGTAGCCGGCGCCGAGCGATTCGATGAGGCCGAGCAGCACGCCGCCGAGCATGGCGCCGGGCAGGTTGCCGATGCCGCCGAGCACCGCCGCGGTGAACGCCTTCAGGCCGAGGATGAAGCCCATGTGGTAGTGGGCGATGGAGTAGTTGGCGCTGACCATCACGCCGGCCACCGCGGCGAGGGCCGAGCCGATGAGGAAGGTGGCCGAGATGATGGCGTTGATGTTGACGCCCATCAGTCCGGCGATCTGCGGGTTCTCCGCCGTGGCGCGCATGGCGCGGCCGAGCCGAGTCTTGTTCACCAGCAGCATCAGCCCGGCCATGATCGCCGCCGCCAGCAGCACGATGACGATCTGCAGGTCGGTGATGTGGGCGCCGCCGATGTCGCGGCCGGTGGTCGGCAGGATCGGCGGGAAGGCATGATAGCTGCGGCCCCAGAAGATCATCGCCAACTGCTGGAGCACGATGGAGACGCCGATGGCGGTGATGAGCGGGGCGAGGCGTGGGGCGTTCCTCAGCGGGCGGTAGGCGACGCGCTCGATGGTGAAGCCGAGTGCCATGCACACCGGGACCGCCGCCGCGAGGCCGAGCAGCACCACGACGATGCCGGGCAGGCCGCTGTTGGCGAGCAGTTTTATAACAGTCAGTGCCGTCAGCGCGCCGATCATCACCACTTCGCCGTGGGCGAAGTTGATCAGGCCGAGAATGCCGTAGACCATCGTGTAGCCGAGCGCGACCAAGGCGTAGATGCTGCCCAGCACGAGGCCGTTGATGATCTGCTGGATGAAGGTGTCCATCGCACCCGGTCTGCAAAAAAACGGCACCCGAAGGTGCCGTTTGCCGGACAAACAGGCCGCTTACTTCTTCTCGGCGGCTGCAGGGGCAGCGCTCATGCCGCTCATTCCCTGCATGCCGGACATGCCGCCCATGCCCTGCCCCTGCATGCCTTGCATTCCGCCCATGCCGGACATCGCGGCAGGCTGGGCCGGCTCGGCCGGTGCGCCGCCGATGGTTTCGAGCGCTTCCCACTTGCCGCCCTTGGCCTGGTAGAGGGTGATGGCGCCGTCCTTGACATCGCCGCGCTCGTCGAAGGTGATCCTGGCGGTGACGCCGTCGAAGGCGGTTTTCGGCAACTCGACCAGATACTTTGCCGGCTCGACCGAATTGGCGCGCTTCATGGCGTCGATCATGACGTTCGCGGCGTCATAGCTGTAGGGCGCGTAGAGCTGGATGTCGACATTGAACTTCGCCTTGTACTTGTCCATGAAGGCCTTGCCGCCCGGCATCTTCTCCAGCGGCACGCCCGGCAGCGAGCAGTAGTGGCCCTCTGCGGCATCGCCGGCCAGCTTGTGGAACTCGGTGGTGCAGCCGCCGTCGGCGAAGATCATCTTCGCCTTGATGCCGAGCTTCTTCAGCTGCTGCGCCATCGGGCCGGCCTGGGCGTCCATGCCGCCGTACATGACGAGGTCCGGCTTTTTCGACTTGATCTTGGTGAGGATGGCGGCGAAATCGGTAGCCTTGTCGTTGGTGAATTCGCGCGCCACGATCTTGGCGCCGCCGGCGACGGCGGCCTTTTCGAACTCGTCGGCGACGCCCTGGCCATAGGCGGTGCGATCGTCGACGATGGCGATCTTCTTGCCGGCCAGCTGCTGCGTGGCGTAGCCGCCCAGCACCTTGCCCTGCTGCTCGTCGTTGGCCATCACGCGGAAGGCGGTCTTGAAGCCCTGCTGCGTGTACTTCGGATTGGTCGCCGAGGGCGAGATCTGCGGGATGCCGGCTTCGGAATAGAGCTTCGAGGCCGGAATGGTGGTGCCGGAGTTGAGGTGGCCGATGACGCCGTTCACCTTGGCGTCGATCAGCTTCTGCGCCACGGTGGTGCCCTGCTTCGGATCGGCCTGGTCATCCTCTCCCATGAAGTCGAAGGTCACCACGGCGCCGCCGATTTCCAGCTTCTTCGCATTGGCCTCCTCGATGGCCAGGCGCGCACCGTTCTCGTTGTCCTTGCCAAGGTGCGCCTGCGGGCCGGTCAGTGGCGAGACGTGGCCGATTTTCACGGTAACCGTCGGTTTGGCCGGCGGCGCGGCCGGCTGCTCGGCCTTCGGCGGCGGGGGCGGTGGGGCCTCCTTGCCGCAACCGAACGCGACAAGCGATGAAGCGAGGGCTAGGCTGATCGTCTTGACAGGGAAGCGCATGGTCATCGTCTCCTTCCTTATAGGCAATTGTTGTTTTATGCGAGTGCGCGGGGGATTGTGCTGTCGCCCCCGGGTGATGTCAATAAAAAAGCCGGCCCTCCGGCCGGCTTTTTCAGATCGAGCCGAGGCTCACTTCATCGCGAGGATCCAGGCCACCAGTTTCTTGATGTCGGCGTCGGAAACGGCCGGGTTCGGCGGCATCGGCACGGTGCCCCACTTGCCCGAGCCGCCTTTCTTGACCTTGCCCTCGAGGTCAGCGGCAGCGGCGGCGTTGCCGGCGTACTTCTTGGCGACGTCCTTGTAGGAGGGGCCGACGACTTTCTTGTCGATGGCGTGGCAGCTCATGCAGTTCTTGGCTTTCGCCAGGGCTTCGTCGGCGGAAGCCTGGCCGGCGATCAGCAGGCCGGCGCCGGCGAGCAGCAGCGTTTTCAGCAGTTTCATTGAATTAATTCCTCTTAGGCGTGGTTGGAAAATGCGCCGATACTCTAAATCAATTCCGGGGACTTGCAAACCCGTTCCAGACAAGAGAAATCGTCGATCGGCTCAAGGCACTTAACGCCCGAGCAGACCCAGGCGTTGACTCCCTTTCGCGCTGGCTTGTCGAGGGAGGTCGGCAGTGCGCCTGCCTGCGCCGGCAGCCCCAGCGCGAGAGCCCAGGGCCAATAGTGTCCGGAGATTTTCCTTTTCCACTCAGCAAGTTGGTCCTGCGGTCCGCGCAAGACGACGACGACGGGAGGGACAATCGCCTCGTCCAGTGCGGCCAGCAGGGTGGCAAAGCCGCCGGGCTGGCGCTCCATGTCGGGATAGTACAGGCGCACGGTCCGCTCCGCGGCTTCCAGGAAACGCAACTCCCCCGTCGCGTGGCCCAGGCGCTGCAGGGCAAAGGCGGCGACGCCGTTGCCCGAGGGCATGGCGCTGTCGTGTCCGGTCTTGACGCGGTGGATCAGCGCTTCGTGATCGTGGCTGGTGAACCAGAAGCCGCCCATCCCTGTTTGGTCGCGCAGCGACCCAGGGACCTCCCCTCGCCCGCTTGCGGGAGAGGGGTCGGGGGAGAGGGTGCTCTTTCGATCCTCGAAATGCGCGAGCAGGGCATCGCCGAGCGCTTCGGCGAAGGCCAGCAACTCGGTGTCGAATTCCGCCTGCAGCAGTTCCAGCACGGCCTTGAGCAGGTAGGCGTAATCGTCGAGGTAGGCATTCAGGTGGGCGCGCCCGTCCTTGCACGTGGCGAGCAGGCGGCCGTCCCGCCACATCGCCTTGCGGATGAAATCCAGCGCGCGGCGTGCCGACGCCAGCCAGTCGGCGCGAGAGCAGACGCGGCCGGCGTGCGCCATGCCCTCGATCATCAGGGCGTTCCAGCTGACGAGGATCTTCTCGTCGCGGCCGGGGCGGATGCGCCGTTCGCGCGCCACAAACAGCTTGTCGCGCGCAGAGGCGAGCAGGCGCTCACACTCGGCGAGCGGCCTGTCGAGCGACGCGGCCACCTCGGCGAGGGGCAGCGCAACGAGCAGATGCCAGTGGGCGCCCTCGAAATTTGCCGACCGTTCCAGGCCGTAGTGCGCCGCGACCACGGCGTACTCTTCCGCCGTGCTGTGGCGACTGACTTCTTCCCGCGACCAGACGTAGAACTTGCCCTCCTCGTGCTCCGAGTCGGCATCGAGCGAGGAATAGTAGCCGCCCTCCGGCGCTTGCATCTCGCGCATGACCCAGGCTGCCGTTTCCCCGGCGACGCGCCTGAACAGTGGGTCGCCGGAGATCAGCCAGGCATCCGCATACAGGCGCAGCAGCGGCCCGTTGTCGTAGAGCATCTTCTCGAAATGCGGGATCGCCCAGCGCTCGTCCACGCTGTAGCGGCAGAAGCCGCCGCCGAGCTGGTCGTAGAGCCCGCCCTCGGCCATGCGCCGCAGCGTCGTGAGCGCCATCTCGCCGCAACGTGCTTCGCCGGTCGCGGCGTGCCGGCGCAACAGCAGCTCCAGGTCGGCCGGGTGCGGAAATTTCGGCGCGCCGCCGAAGCCGCCGAACTGCGGATCGTAGGACTGCGCGGCCCGCTCGACGGCAAGCTGCAGGGGGGCGGCCGACAGTGCGCCGCTCGAGGGCCGGGCGGCGGCGCCGGCTGCAAGCGCCCGGAGCAGTTCGCCGTTCTGCTGTTCGATGTCGGCGCGCTTGTCGCGCCAGGCCTCCGCCACGCGCCGGCAGAGATCGGCAAAGCCGGGCAGGCCGTAGCGCGGCGCCTTGGGGAAATAGGTGCCGCCGAAAAAAGGCGCGCCCTCCGGCGTGAGGAACATGGTCAGCGGCCAGCCGCCGGTGCGGCCGGTGAGCATCTGCTGGGCGGTCTGGTAGATCTGGTCGAGGTCCGGCCGCTCCTCGCGATCGACCTTGATGTTCACGAACAGGCGGTTCATCACCGCCGCCACCTCCGCGTCCTCGAAAGATTCATGGGCCATGACATGGCACCAATGGCAGGCGGAATAGCCGATGGAGAGCAGAATCGGCCGGTCTTCCCGTTTTGCCAGGGTGAGTGCTACCTCACCCCATGGAAACCAGTCCACAGGGTTGTCGGCATGCTGCTGCAAATAGGGCGAGGTCTCGCCGGCGAGGCGGTTGGGCATGCTCCAGTGTAGCCGCCTGCCGGATATCAGTCGACTGATTTCGTCAACTATTCAGCCTGGAGCAAACGCCTATCGGCGCCTTCCCTCGCCGATGGCGTTGCAGGCGCGGATGCCGGCAGTGCCGGAGGCGCGCAACCGCTCGCAGCCGGCATAGGCTTCGCGTGAACCGCAGACATATTGCCCAGGCGCTCCGGCAGCCGGGACGCAACCGGGGATATTTGCCGCAGGCGCCGTTCTGCCGCCCTCGGGGGCGGGTACCGTCGCCGGGGACATGAGCGGCGCAGGCGGCGGGCTTTGGGAAGCAGGCGCAACCGGGGCAGGAATGCCGCTTGCCGGCGCACCCAGCATGGGTGGGGGCGTCATCAGCTTCCCCTTGTCCGTGCCGCCGCCGCCACCGCCGCCCGGCTGCGGTGGCGGCGGCAGGGGCTGATTGGAGTCGATCTTATAATCCTTGGGTTGGTCGGACATCTTGAGAATCGGGGTTGGCACCAGTTCGATCTGACGGGTGATGCTGCAAATCTCTCCCGACCAGTCGATTGCGGTGCAGGCCTTCAAGGTCCAGTTCAGCTTGATGCTGTTCGTCCCGAAATCGAGCGGAACGACGATTTCGCCCCAATCGTTTCCCTCCATGTCGACTTTTGCCGAAATCCCGTTCCAATTCGGGTTGGGGCCGAAGTAAACATGTCCAGGGGGATGCTTTTCATTTTCGGGCAGGATCTTGCCGTTATCCCAATAGAGGCGGAATTTCTTGCTCGTCGACCTCATGAGCACGTCTTTGGCGACCCGCAGCCTGAGCTCCTGGCCCGAAGGCCTGACGGCGACCGCTCCGGATTGCTTGGCGCTGACATTCGAAGGGGGGTGAAAGAAGAAGCTGATCATCTTTTCGGCGCCTTCCTGCAGGGGATCCACGCCCTGGAAATAAACCAGGTTCGTGCAGGCTTCCGTTTTCTGGTCGGAGCCAGGAGGCTTCCACGAATAACATGCCTGGACGCTCCACTGGGTGCTGATGTTGAATTTGAGCGGGCCCGAGGCCACCCCCTGGCTGTTGAGGGTCAGCGAGCCGGGACCCGGAGCGGAGACCGACTCATGCCAACCGCTCCCTGATTGAGGGGTGCCGTATTTCAGGGCGATGGTTTTTGACTGCTTGAGGAATTCAGGCTTGGCCGTCACAACGATCTGGCTGCCGGTCGGCGCCTTGACCGTCCACACCATGGCCGAACCGACGCTCTTCTGGGTGGCCTGCGAAAAGGAAATGCTCACCGGTTGGGCGGCTTGGGCGGCGGCAGGCCAACCGGGAAGAATTGCCCATCCAAGCAGAAACCATGACGCTTTCAGTGCGCCTGTCTTGCCGATGCCCCTCGAAATGCTCTGCATGGCGTTCTCCTTTCTATCGCGAACGGGCGCCCGAAATGCCGCAGTGTCGTATTCCCGCCGTTCCCGACGTGCGCAGCCGCTCGCAGCCGGCATAGGCCTCGCGCGAGCCGCAGGCATATTGTTCGGGTGCGCCCGGCACGGGCGTGCAGCCGGGCACGCTTGCGGCGGGCGCCCTGCGGCCTGCATCGCCGGGGAGCGGCGCAATGCCCGGCGGCGGGGAGGCTCCCGGCGTGGGTGCGGTTGCCGGAGCGGCGGGAGCAAGCACCGGGGGCGGCGCCATGGGCGGCGGCGCGCTCATGATCGGCGCCTTGAGCTCCTGCTCCTTGGTGATCTCAAGCAGGAATAATCGGCAAGGCGCATCCGCGCCGTCCAGATGGGGGTCGACCGGACAGACGGGCAGGTTGATCCCGGGGTGGGCGGCGAACTCTCCGCCCTGGCAACCGATCTTCAGGCTGTCCGGTTCCCCGGTCTTGCAACTGCCGCCGCCTGCGCTCGATTTCGCCTTGGCGTCGCCGTAGCCCGGTTTGGTGCCGATCGGCCCTCCCCCGCCGTTGAGCTGGTTGCGGATGGCCGAAGCCTCGCCTTCCAGCTTGACGAACTCGGCCAGACCGGCGGCATCGCCCTTGCACTTCACGGTAGCGCCGGGGTGACTTGCCGTCACCTTGGCCAGCAAGTCCTTGCACTTGTCGATCTTCCACGGCCGGCTGCAGACGATGTTCCTTTCCAGCTGCGCGCAACTGCCCAGGGTGCCGTCCTTTTTCGGGCAGGGCACGGCTTTCGTTTCATCGACGATCTTGCAGCGCTTCGTGCCGAGCTGCTTGAGCAGCTCATCGGCTAAAGCGGCGTCGGCTTTCTTCTGGTCGAGCGTGCAGGGCAGCTTGCCGTCGAATGCGCCCGTGCAGGCGTCGAAGCCCTCGTAGGTCGCGCAGGCGATCTTCGGTTCGCTGGCCAAGCCGGCTTGCTTGCAGCCCAGGGCCTCGAGCTTCTTGACGCTTTCCGCCACCTGCTTCTGCGCCGCGGCGTACTCGGCGGCGAACTTGTCCGCCGGCGCCTTGCAGACGAACGCCCAGGCGGTGACCGGCGGCTGCTTCGACGAAGGCGGGAAGGGGAATTTGGCCTTCATGGCGTTCGTGCACTGCTGCTGGAACTGCTTCTTGCGGTCCAAGGCGGCGGCCTTGCCCCAGTCTCCCGGCGCCGACTGCTTTGCCACTTTCGGGGCCTCCTCGCTGGCATAGACCTGCGCCGCCGCCGTCATGGCGGCGGCGATTTTCTGCACCTCCTTGCCGAACACCGCAAGCATGCCCTTGCAGACCTTTTCCGCATCCTCCTCCCAGTGATCGTGATCGTCGTAATACGTCTTGCATTTGTGATAGACGGGTTTGGTGTGCATTTCCCACAGGCCCTTGCCCGACGGGTACTTGCAGGAGCCGCCGGAGTCGAGGCAGACCCAGGTGCCATAGTGGTATCCGGGCCGCCAGTACTTCGCGTAGTAGTCGTCGTAGGGCATGAAATCGTTGCCGCCGGTGAGGAGGTCCAACGCCTCGTCGACCCCTTCGACGGCCAGGTTGGCCGCCGCCTCGGCCAGTTTCATCGCGCCGCTGAGGATCTTGCCGACGACACTGCAACCGAGGTCCTTCAGCACGGCGGAGCCGGCCGGCAGGGCGCTGTCCGGGATCAGTTCGCAGACGGTGCTCGGGCCGAATTCGGCGAGGAGAACCTTGACCAGGCCGGGCACTTCCCCGCTCTTCAGCCTGTCCAGCACCTCCTTGACCAGGCTGGCCTTGTGCTCGATGACATAGCCGATCACCGGGCAGCCGAAACTCTTCACGCCCGGCGGCACGAACACGGCGCAGACCACCGCCCGCGCAACATAGGGACCGCCCTTGCCGATGACCACGTCCCACTTTTCGTCCTTCGCCGCGAGCACGATCTCGTGGACGAGCTTCACGTCGGGGCTGTCGGGATCGAAAGGCATTTTTTTCTTCGCCTCTTCCAGCGTCTGCCCCTTGGCTTCCGCGGCCGACGGACCGACAAACGACTTGATGCACGATTCGGCGTTTCCACCGGTATCGATCAGGCAGACGACGAAGGGCTTGGCCGGCTTCAACGCCGGAGCCATCTCCTGGAGGACGATGTCGAGGATCGTGCTGACCGTCGGGTCGATGGCCCGGGCGGGAAGCGATGGCAGGCACAGGGCGAGCGCCAGGAGAAAGGAAGAAACAAGACGGGTTTTCATCGCTGGATCAGAACGAGCCCTTGGTCTCGATCACCAGCGGCGTGCCCGCCTTTGCCTTGAACAGTGCCGTCGATGCGTTGTAGTCGGGCACCCCGACCCCGCCGTTCGACACCACCAATTCGACGGCGCATTTCCAGCCGGCGGCGTCCGCGGCGTAGCCCGGAAGGGTCAGATCGACCGGCACGGAAACCGGAGGCCCGGAGTACTGCCCGCCGGTGACGGGAACATCGACGAACTTGACCGCCACGACGAAATCGTCCTTCTTGAGAACCCAGCAGGTGACGCGGGCCTTGGCTATCTCGGGAGGCAGGTTGTCGAGTTTGAGAGGCACTTGAAATGTCACGATCGGCGCCGCGCGGGCGACGCCAGTCAGGGCCTGAAAAGCCATCAAGGCGGGGGCGAGCATGAACAGGAACCTGGGTTTCATTTCATCCTCCCGGATCGACCAGTCGAGCTGAATGTCAGGCGGCCCGTCATTGGGCAGCCCCCGTTGCCATGAGCGGCCCTGTCGTCACCGTCGCGGGCAAGGCAACCGAAATCGCACCCATCCCGCTCGCGACCAGTGCCCCGGTCGCGATGGTTTCCGGCAGGCGCTTGTTCAGGGCGCCTATTCCCGTCACCGTCAGCAAACCCGTGTTGACCTGGCCGGGCAGCGGCCCGCTGTTTGGCGATAGGCCGGGAGGAGGTTGCAATGGCGGCATGATCATTGAACCGGATGCCGGGGGCGACATCGTGCGCATGTTGTTCGGCGGCATGCGCGTCGTTGCCGGAGGGGTGCTCGTGCCCGGCACGATCCGCGACGGCGCCTGGCTTGCGGGCCGCCTGTCGATGTTTGCCGCGCGCTCCTCGTCCGTCTTGTCCGTATTGCGCGCCTGAACGAGATTGCCCGCGGCCAGGACAGATACGATCGGGACAAGACAAAGACGCATGCCGATGGCTCGGGTTGTTACCTGATGACAACGGAGCGCATCAGCGTCGCCGGCGGCCGGTTGGCGCCGGGGTTGGCGTCGACGTGGCGAAAAGTCAGTGTCGCCGGCACGGCGGCAGCGTTGACTTCAACGATGCTGCTGCCCGGAACCGGCGCAATGAATTCTCGGCAGACGGGCAAGGTCGGCCGCCTGAAGCGGCCCGGCGAGACAGCGGTGAGAACGATGCCTTCGCGGTCGCCCTGGCTGGTCGCAAGCTCGACCGTCACGCTGGCAAGGCCCGCCAGGTCCGGGTCGACCAGTTCGATGCCCAACGGCACCACTCCGCCCGGACAGGGTGCAAGGCTGACCAGGGGCAGGGCCGACGGCATGACTGTCAGGGTCGCCAGCGCCCCCGCTTCGCTGGCGAACGGGTTGTCGCCGGACACTGCCGCCAGCCGCCAGCCGTCCCGGGCGCGGTGCATGAGGAAGGTGCTGCGCCCGGTGAACAGGCCGGGGGTGAAGTCGGCGACGCCGAAGAAGCGTTTCTCCCAGGCGGCCTGGATCATCGTCACGTCCGGCCCTGCCGTGACGTTGGCCTCGAAGAGATGCAGGCGGATCTGCTTCAGGTTACCCGTGTCGCGGCGCATGCCGTCGAGGAAGCGCTGGTAGCCGATCATGGCCGGGTCGAGGCGCGCCTGGATGGTGCCGATGTCGCCGCTCTCGTAGGCGCGGATGATCTCGTCGAGGGCGTTGCGCGCCGCCTTCATGTCCTCGAAGCCGGCGACCTGGGACTTCTGTTCCGTTGCCGGGGCCTGGGCGATGGCCGGCGCCGTCGGCAGACCGGCGAGCAGCAGCAGGGCAATGGCAAGGGCAGGTCTCATGGGCGCACCGGTCGGCATGTTCGATTAACGCCGCGGGCAGGGCCGCGGCTGACAAGGAATTCAGAACGCATAGCTCAGCTGTACGCCGGCGGTCTTGTCGCGGTAGGCGATGG
Organism: Rhodocyclaceae bacterium; assembly: GCA_008933825.1. Classification (GTDB taxonomy): domain Bacteria; phylum Pseudomonadota; class Gammaproteobacteria; order Burkholderiales; family Rhodocyclaceae; genus Desulfobacillus. Next base: position 48,017 of record WBUF01000005.1, read on the forward strand.
CGGGTTGTTCCTGATAGCTGCTCAGGGCGCGCAGGTAGAGCCGGATGCCGCCGCGCTGGCCCAGCGCCCGCCCGGCGTCGAGCTGGTACCAGTGCTGCCGCAGTGTGCCGCCGGTGGCGTCGTGGCCGCGGCTGCCGCCGAGGATGCCGGACAGGCGCCCCCACTGGCTGCGCTCGCCCATCACCACCAGGTTGAGGGTGTTGAGGGTGGCGCTCGTCCCGTTTTCCAGATGCTGGCGCTGGAAGCTGCCCGAGGCGGTGGCGTTGAGCATCCATGAGGCCGGCGCCACCTCGGTGGCATCGCTCCAGTTGCGGCCATAGACCACGCTCCAGGTGTCGCTGCGGCTGTCGGTGCCGGCAACGCTGTTCGACAGCTTGGCGTTCTGGTAACCGAGCGAGGTATTCCAGGCCGGGCGCACGTAGCTCAGGCTGGCGCCCTGGTTGGCGTTGCGGTTGCTGCCGCCCGCGTTGCTCTTGCCGTGCGATTCGCCGACGCTGAGGCTCAGGCCCAGGCCCGGCACGTCGGCGAAGGTAAACTGGGCGCGCAGATTGGCGGCCTCGGTCTTGCCGACGAAGGGGGTGTAGGGAGTCACCGGCGTCGGCGGGATGGTCGCCGGCGGCGGCGGCACCGGCGGCGCGGCCATTTGGTTTTCGGAGCGGCGCAGGTCGCCGGTCAGGCTCATCCACTGGGCGGCCTGCCAGTTGGCGTTGGCGTAGCTCTCGCGGATGCCGGCGCCGGCCAGGCCCGAGAGGCTGGCGTAGTAGCGCCCCAGATCGTGGTGGCCCGCGCGCAGGCCCAGCTTGTCGCCCTGCCAGCCGCCGTCGACGATCAGGGCCCGGTCGCGATGGCCGTCCAGCCCTTTTTCGCCGTAGCGGCTGAGCCCGCCTTCCGCCTGAAGGTAATACCGCCCCTCGCGCCAGTTCAGCCCGGCGGTGGCGGTATGGCCCGACGAGGGCACCAGCGCCAGGGCATTGGCGCCGACCGAGTCGCCGTCCTCGCGGTAGCCCTGTACCGTGGCATAGGCCTGCAGGTTCTGGCCGAAGGGTGATTCCGCCTTCAAGGCATAGGCGTTCTTGAGGAACATGCGGCGCCGGCCCTGGTCGGCCAGCGCCTCCCAGCTCTCGGCGACGACGCCGGCCGAGGCCGACACCAGGGTCTGGCCGAAGTAGCGCTGCGCCAGCAGGCCGCGCAGCGGCAGGTTGGCGCCCAGCGAGGAGTGATTCACCGCCACGTCGCCGAAAGCGACGCGATAGCCCAGCCCGGCGCGGCCGGCGCTGAGGGTGTTGATCTGGGAATTACCCAGCAGGATGGCGGAAGGATCGTCGGTCTGGGTCAGGGCGAACTGCGCCCAGGCCACATCGCCCTCGGGCGCCGTCCCGCGCAGATCGCTCTGCAGGCCGATGCGGTGGTAGTGGCCGCCGCTGTACGGCGTCAGCGTCGCGCCGCCGCTGGCGCTGCGCGAATAGAAATCGAGCGTGGCGCCGCCATGCCATTCGATCTTCGTGGCGCCGTCCTCACCGGCGACCAGCTCGGGCGCGGCTCCGCCCGCGGCCTGGGCGAACTGGGCCAGCACGGTGGCGTTGTCCTCGAGGCGTTCGGCGGCGCAGACGGGAGGAATCGAAAGGGCAAGCAGGGCCAGCGGCAGCGCTGTTTCGCACCATGCCGGCCGGTTCTTTCCCCTTGCTTTTCGTGAACGCAGATTCACGATCCCCTCCGCAGCGACGCACCGCGCGAGCTGGCCTGCGGGCGGCTGCGCTCCGGGCGCGCCGTCTTTTGGCCGGTAAATGCCGCCATGCTAGACCTGCGGCATGGCTCCGGCAAGCGGAGTTGTTGCTCAGTCCTGCCCGAGCAGGGCTCGCCACCAGCGGCGGCGGCCTTCGGGCAGCGGCCCGGCGCGCTGCAGTTCGACGGGTGGCACGCGGCTCATGATCCAGCCCGGCGGGTGCGGGTGCTTGCCGGTGCCGCAGGATGAGCCGAGGTTGTTGGGGTCGTAGATTTTGACGATGCGCGGAGATTCGAGGTCGTCGGCGTAGACGATGCCGCAGTAGTCGTGATGGTGTTCCTTGCGCAGCAGCGCGTCGGTTTCGGCGATGAAGCGTTCCACTTCCGGCGCCGTCGCCGGTGCGGCGGGCAGCGGTTCGCCCACCGCGTAGAGGTACCAGCCGGCCCCGCGGTCGATGCGCGTCCAGAAGTCGCTGAGCTGCTGCCAGGACAGCAGGCTCCACAGGCGGCCGCTGTAGAGCTGTTCGAAGGCTTCAGCGTCCGCCAAGCTGCTTCACGTCCCGCACCGCGCCGGTGTCGGCGGACGTGGTCATCGCGGCGTAGACCTGCAGCGCCGTGGACACCGTGCGTTCGCGCTTGACCGGCTTCCAGGCCTTTTCACCCTTCGCTTCCATCGCCGCACGCCGTGCTGCCAGGACTGACTTTTCCACGGCGAGGTGGATGCGCCGCTTGGGGATGTCGATCTCGATGGTGTCGCCCTCCTCGATGAGGCCGATCGCGCCGCCGGCCGCCGCCTCGGGCGAGGCATGGCCGATGGAGAGGCCCGAGGTGCCGCCGGAGAAGCGGCCGTCGGTGAGCAGCGCGCATTCCTTGCCGAGGCCCTTCGACTTGATGTACGAGGTCGGGTAGAGCATTTCCTGCATGCCGGGGCCGCCCTTCGGCCCCTCGTAGCGCACGACGACGACGTCGCCGGCCTTGATCTTGTCGCCGAGGATCTTCTCCACCGCCTCTTCCTGCGACTCGCACACCCGCGCGCGGCCGGTGAACTTGAGGATGGAGTCGTCCACCCCCGCCGTCTTCACGATGCAGCCCTTCTCGGCGATGTTGCCGAACAGCACGGCGAGGCCGCCGTCCTGCGAATAGGCGTGCGCCTTGTCGCGGATGCAGCCGTTGGCGCGGTCGAGGTCGAGCTTCGGGAAGCGGCGGTTCTGCGAGAAGGCCGTCTGCGTCGGCACGCCGCCGGGCGCGGCGCGGTAGAACTCGTGCACCTTGGGATCGGCATTGCGCTTCACGTCGCAGCAGTCGAGCGCCTCGCCCAGCGTCGGATACAGCACCGTCGGGCAGTCGCGGTTGATGAGGCCGGCGCGGTCGAGTTCGCCGAGGATGGCCATGATGCCGCCGGCGCGGTGCACGTCCTCCATGTGGTATTGCTGCGTCGCCGGCGCCACCTTGGCCAGGCACGGCACACGGCGCGACATGCGGTCGATGTCGGCCATGGTGAAGTTCACGCCGGCTTCCTGCGCCGCGGCGAGCAGGTGCAGCACGGTGTTGGTCGAACCGCCCATGGAAATGTCGAGCGCAATGGCGTTCTCGAAGGCGGAGAACGAGGCGATCGCGCGCGGCAGCACCGAAACATCGTTCTGCTCGTAGTGGCGCTTCGCTAGGTCGACGACCAGGCGGCCGGCCTTGACGAAAAGTTTCTCGCGGTCGGCGTGAGTGGCGAGGAGCGACCCGTTGCCGGGCAGGGCGAGGCCCAGCGCCTCGGTCAGGCAGTTCATCGAGTTGGCGGTGAACATGCCGGAGCAGGAGCCGCAGGTCGGGCAGGCCGAGCGCTCCATGGCGTTCACGTCGGCATCGGAGTTCTTGTCGTCGGCCGCCTCGATCATGGCGTCGATCAGGTCGACCATGCGGTATTCGCCGTGCCACTTCACCTTGCCGGCCTCCATCGGTCCGCCGGAGACGAACACCGCCGGGATGTTCAGGCGCAGCGCCGCCATCAGCATGCCCGGGGTGATCTTGTCGCAGTTGGAGATGCACACCATGGCATCCGCCGTGTGCGCGTTCACCATGTACTCGACGGAATCGGCGATCAGCTCGCGCGAGGGCAGCGAATACAGCATGCCGCCGTGGCCCATGGCGATGCCGTCGTCGACGGCGATGGTGTTGAACTCCTTGGCGATGCCGCCGGCCGCCTCGATCTGGCGCGCGACCAGCTGACCCATGTCCTTCAGGTGCACGTGGCCCGGCACGAACTGCGTGAACGAATTCACCACGGCGATGATCGGCTTGCCGAAATCGCCTTCCTTGATGCCTGTTGCTCGCCAGAGCGCCCTGGCGCCGGCCATGTTGCGGCCGTGGGTGGAAGTGCGGGAACGGTATTCGGGCATGGCGGAACTCCAAGGGTGGGGTCAATGCGTTATTTTACCTATTCGGTCAGGCGCCAGATGTTGCGTATCGGGCCGGGCGTAAGGACAAGATCAGTCAGGAGAAATTACCGATACCATGCTTGCCGACAAGGCGGCGAAGGAGATCGACGATGGGCTCTTTCAACAACACAAGGGTCATGACGACAAACACCATGGTATCCGCCCCGGCAGGATAAAAGCGCCCGGTCAATGCAATGACCTGGCCGAGCCCAAGGGCGGAGAAGAACGTGCCGGTCAGGTTGCCCATGCCCCCCACGATTACCACCGCGAAAGCAAGCAGGAGCACATGAAATCCCATGTAGGGCTCCGCCACGGTGATCGGCGCATAAAGCACGCCGCCCATCACGGCCAGTCCCGAACCGATCACGAAGACGATGGAGAAATACTTATTTACGTCCAGACCGAGCGATCGTACCCCGTCCCGGTCCTTCAGCGCAGCCACGACGATCTTGCCAATGACATGACGTGAAAAGAACATGCGCAACGCAACGAACACCGCTACAGCGCAAATGAATACCACTACCCGGTAGGTCTGCACGGTGGTGCCCAAAATCTGGATCGGAATGCCTATCGGGTCGCTGACGGGCTTCGGCCCGCTGCCCCAGACAAGCTTGATCAGATCGGTACCGATGAGCAGGATCGCGTAGGTGGCGATGATGGCATAGTCGATACCATCGCCATAGAGACGTCGGATGACGAAACGTTCTACCAGGTAGGCAAGCGGCAGCATGGCGGCAACGGCTACGGCCAGCGAGAGGGGAAACGATCCCCACAGCAACGGCAGCAGCGATATGAACAGGTACACTCCGATGGCGTAGATCATGCCGTGGGCAAAATTGATGATGTGCATCGTGCCGAAGGTAATCGACAGTCCTGTTGAAAAAAGGTACAGGATCGCTCCGATGGTCAGACCGTAAAGTATTGTGTCGAACATTGGGATCTCCGTCCGCGCACGCCGATGCGGCGACTAAGGCATTCTCTCAGCGGGGCTTCCGCGCGACCGCGAAAGCTTCTGCGCCAGATCGGCGATGTAGCCGGTGATGCCGCGCCTGAACCAGAAGACGAGCACAAGCAGCATGATGCCGAGAAACATTTCCCAACGCGCGATGTTCGTAGCCAGCAGGTTGATCATCGTCTCGAAAACCACGCCGCCGACAACGGCGCCATACAGGTTTCCCGCCCCACCGATAAGCACTGCGAAGATGACTCTGGCGTTCTCGAGGGGGCCCATGTCGCCGGGTGCGACAAAGCCCTTAACCAGGGCATGCAGGGTGCCGGCGAACCCCGCCAATGTGGCGGCAATAACGAAGGTCAACCACTTGTACCGGAGGGTGTCGTAACCGAGGAACTTGACGCGCTCCTCGTTCTCCTTGATCGAACGTATCAGGATACCGAAGGGTGAGCGGGTCAGCATTCTGAGCAGACCGAAGACGAGCAGAAGACAGACGAGCATGAATCCGAAAGCCACTGGCACCTTATAGAAATCGAGAAAACCTATTGCGCGGACGGAACTGGACAGTCCGTCCTCTCCGCGGGTGTAGGCCTGCAGGCCGGACATGGCCAGCCAGAAGCCGATCTGGTTAAGGGCCAGGTTGACCAGGGCAAAGGTGGCCCCTTCGGTGCGGACCACGATGAAGCCAAGTGCCGAGGAGAGAACCGCACTGGCGAAGATGCCGGCCCCGATGGCCAGGAACGGATTGGGCGCAAGATGCACCAAGGCGAGAGAGGCGGCATACATGCCGACACCGTAGTACAGCACATGCCCGAAGGAGAGGCGACCCATATAACCGTAGAGCAAATCGAAGGACAGCACAAGAATGCAAAAGACGGCGAAATCCGTCAGCCAATGCATCGGCATAATTACTGTCAATAACAAGAAGGCGACGGCAATAAACGCCATGTCCCTCAGGATCGAGAGCCGCGTCGATTCAGCAAGTGGGCCATGAAGAGGCCCGGCAGTCTTGAGTGATGAGGTGACGGGCATGGCTACAACCAGGACTCCAGAGCGGCGACGTCGGCAATCTCTGCGGGGTCGGCTATCTCCCGAGCGATCTCACCCTCTTTCATGATCAATATCCGATCGGCCAACCGCGACACGACCGATAAATTCTGCTCGACGATAACGCTGGATATCTTGTGCTTCATGCCTCTGAGGATGCGAAAAATGTCTTCGATGACGATCGCGGCCAAGCCTTCCGTCGGTTCGTCGATCAGAAGCAAGCGCGGCTCCCCCACCAGTGCGCGTCCAATCAGCAGAATCTCGCGCTGGCCGCCGGAAAGGTTTCCCGCCTTCTTTTCGAGGAAGCTGGCGAATTTCGGATACATGCCGATCAGGCGCTCCACGGCCTGGTCGAGCGATTCTCCGCAGGCATACGCCGCCAGCTCCATGTTGTCCTTCACGGTCAGGTCGGCAAAAACCTTCTTGTCCTGATTTACGAAGCGCATGCCCTGGCGTGCCAGAGCTTCCGCAGTCATGCCCTGCACCTGCCGGCCGTCGAAGTCGATGACCCCCCGCACAGGCGACAGGAATCCCGCAAGAGTTTTGAGAAGCGTGGTCTTACCGGCCCCGTTTCGACCGACGACAAACACCATTTCGCCCGGTTCCACGCCAAGCGATACCCGATGAACCACATGGGCATAGCCATAGGCGACATCGATCGCGTCAACCCTCAGCATTCGACACCTGCTTGCCCCAGTAGCATTCCCTCACTTCAGGGTCGCTCAGCACTGACTCGGGTTCGCCTTCGCAAATCAGCACGCCATCGTTCAGAACGCTGAGACGCTCGATGAGGCCCATGATCTTGGATATCTTGTGCTCGATGATGACCAAGGTGCAGTTCTGTTTCATCTCGTGCAACAGGTCCACCACGTCGCCGATCTCGTGGTCACTCAGCCCGGCCAAGGGCTCATCCAGCAGCAGTAACTTCGGTTTGAGCGAAAGAGCGATGCCGATCTCTAGCATCCGCTTGTCGCCGTATGAAAGCTCGGAAGTCCTTGCGCCGGCTTTGTCCTGCAAACCAACCCTTTCGAGGGCGCCAAGGCAATCCTCGAGGATGGTCTTGCTGCGGGCAGGCCCAAAGAAGAACTGCCTGTGTCTGCTCCCGCGGTCGGCAAAGCGGCCGGTGGACAGCACCAGGTTCTCCCAGACGGTCATGGAGTCGAAAACCGAGACCAGCTGGAAGGTTCTGGCCATGCCCAGGCCGACACGCTCATGCGGCGGCAAGGCAGTGATATCGAGCTCACCGAACTCAATCTTGCCGACGCTGGGCGGCAGATGGCCGGTTAGCATGTTGAATAGGGTCGACTTGCCCGATCCGTTCGGCCCGATGATGCCGCTTGCCTGGCCCGCCACGAATCTGAGATTGATCTGATCGACTGCGGTTTGGCTACCAAAGCGCTTGGTCAGCCCGTGAGCGGAAATCAATGCCTGGCTCCTGCAGAAAAGACGCGAAGCGGGAGAGCCGCCAGACGGAATGCCCTGCAGCCCCCGCTGCGTGCGGAGATTACCAGCCGAGCGATTTCACGTCCGGCAGAAAGGCGTCTCCGGAATGCGAGTCGATGATCCGGCCCCAGTGGTTCTTGCTTGTGCGCTTGTCGGCAGGCAGACCCGAAATGATCCAGGCGTTGTACTTGTATCTCGGTCTGCCGTCCACCCTCCATGCCGCCGGACCCTTGGCGGTCAGGAAGTTCGGATTCTTCATCAGTGCCGCATACATCTTGTCGGGCTCGGTGGACCCCGAGGCCTCGATCGCGCGGATGATTTCCCTCGAGCCGAAATAGGCGGTCATGATGTAGGGGTCGGGAGGCGCGCCGAAGCGGGCTTCGTACTTCTTGACGAAATCCTCGGTCAGCTTGGATACCTCGGCATCGCTTACGCCGGACTTGTCGTGGTACCACCATGTCTGGCTATCCACCCCTTCCAGGATCTCGGGGGGAATGCCAACCGCGACCAGGTCGATGATCCAGTTTACGAACAGCTTGGTCTTGCTTTTCAAGCCCATTTCGCCGGCCTGCTTCAGGGCGGTGATCAGGTCCTTGCCCCACTGCCCGAGGGCGATCACATCGGGCTGAAATTCCATGGCCTGGATCAGCTGCGCGGTGACGTCGGCGGCGCCGACCGGTGTCCAGATAACCTTGGCCTGAATCTGCGGATGCATCTTCAGAGTCGCCTCGGCACCGGCCCAGGCGCCCTTGCCGTAAGCATAATCCGGCATCAGGAAGACGATGCGTTTCGGTTTGTGCTTGCCGACCAGGTAATCGACGGTGCCGCGGCCCACCATGCCCGTATCCCCGAGAATCGCCAGGGCATAGGGCGCCTTGGTCGTCTTCTCGAAGAAATTATCGGGCACGCCATTGGTGGTCATCAGGAAGAAGTTGTGCTTCTTGGCCTCTTCGTTGAGCGCCATCGAGACATGGGCAAAGGTGCCTCCCTGGATGATCTTGACGCCGCCGGTTCGCACCATTTCCGTGGCGCGTGAAATGGCGACCGCAGGCTTGGTCTCGTCGTCGCGTTGTACCACTTCGATCTTCATTTTCTTGCCGCCGACATTCACGCCGCCGCCGGCATTGGCCTCGTCAAATGCCATCTGCGCTGCTTCGGCCTGCTTGGGACCGAGCACCGAGCCGGCGCCCGTCATCGAGTAAAGGACGCCAATCTTTATCGTGTCTGCGGCATGGGCAGCATTTCCTACCAGCGCCAACATGCCGAATCCGGCGGCCGCCAGTATGGTTTTTTGCACTGCATGAATCATGGTCATTTCCTCCATGGATAAGGACTGGACTTCCTTCTTTTTTTCAGCCTCGGCGCTCGGCCAGAACCTGGTGTTGAGCATCGCGGGTTTTCGACCCAGCCGGATTCGGCATGCGCCAGAACCTTCCGGATGGTACATTGAAATCATATTACCCAACCGATTTCCGATTGTTGCGATTTCGTGCCGGTACTGCGACGAATGCGCAATGTTCCTCAATATTGATCATCCAATTGATTCAGTTCGGTCACTCTTGACGGCAAACGTATCGTCTTTCAATCTGCCCCACAGTCTCCGGACCCGGCCAGCTAACGAATCCCGGGAAAGTCAGCCGCCGAATGCGGGGTGTATCCATCGGACTTCGTCACCTTCCTTGACCGGCGTGGTTTCATATTCTTGCGGTGCGACCACCTTGCCATTGACCAGATAGCTGATGTGGTCGTCGCCCGTTCGCTGCCTGATCGCCTTGAGCATGGGGTCATCCGCCGTAGTTGAGCGGACCAGGCGCACCACTTCGATCAGCGAAGCCTGATCGGATATTTCCTGTTCGCGGTTATTGATCCTGATCTTCATAATCGTCAAGCTCCCAGATAGCGCGCATAAATCGCCCTGGCCACTGAAAGGTCGGATATCCTCTTGACCAGGACGCGCCCATCCCTGAAAACGACCAGTTCGCAGTCATCGGCCATGAACTCCAGCAGATAGCCGTTATTACTCACGCGCCCTGCGGCAGCGAGAGTGCGTTGCAGGGCCTCGAGATCGATATGGGTCGGCTCGGGGGGCGATATCTGAACCATGTCGCGACCGCACAGTCGCAACGCCCGGCTCGTCCTGCCTTGGTCAAGAAAGGCGTATTCCCGCCGGACACACGCTGGACAATCGTCGCGCCGTTTCAAATCGATGGCCTGGAACTGCATCTGCCAAGGATCGACCGTTAGAACCCCCGGCGCTGGTGTGGCGCCGGTCAGTATTTTCAATGCTTCGGTTGTTTGCAACGCGGCCACCAGCGACGGTACGGTTGCAAGCACGCCCAGCGTGTCGCAAGTAGGCATATTGCCTGGTGCGGGCGGTTCCGGATAGAGACATCGGAAACAAGGTCCGGCCGCGGGCATTATGCTCATGACCAGGCCACGCACACCGACCACGCCTCCATAAATCCAGGGTATCCCCCGCTTGAGGCAGGCGTCGTTGATCACATATCGCGTTTCGGCATTGTCGGTGCCGTCAAGCACCAGATCCACGTCCCGTATAAATTCCTCGATGTTGTCCGGTCCCGCATCGGCAACAATCGCCTCGATGGCGATGCCGGAATTGATGCGTGCCAGCTTTCGTCTGGCCGCTTCCGCCTTCGGCAGCCTTTCGGCCACATCGTCCTCGTCGAAAAGCGCCTGCCGCTGCAAATTGCCCAGATCGACGAAATCACGATCGACGATGCGCAGCGAACCCACTCCGGCCCTGGCTGCCAGCGATGCGATCGCTGCACCGAGCGCGCCGCAACCGACGATCAGGATGCGCGAAGACAGCAACCGCTCCTGCCCTCCGCGACCCAGCTCGGGCAGACGGCAATGGCGCGAATAGCGCGCATCGATCGCGTCTTTGGCGTTCGGCATCACGAACGCGCCTCGCGAAGGGAACGAACGGCTTCGGCAACCACACCGATCGTAAAGTCGATTTCTTCCCGGGTTGTTTCCATGCCCAACGAAAAGCGCAATGAGCCGGCCGCGCCCTCCTGGTCAAGCCCCATCGCCGCAAGGACATGGGACGGCTTGCCGGTGCCGGACGAACAGGCTGATCCGTTCGACACTGCCACGCCGATAACATCCAGCATCATGGCCAGGGAAGCGCCATCGATACCTTCGAAACCGAGACTCAGGGTGTTGGGGAGCCGCTCAAGGCCATGGCCGTTGCGATAGGTTCCGGCCACTTGTTCGAGAATCGACCATTCGAGCCGGTCGCGCAAGGCAGCCATGCGGCTGCCCGCCTGTTCCAGCTCGTTCTTCGCCAAGGCGCAGGCGCGACCGAACCCCACTATTCCCGCCACGTTGAGCGTGCCGGCCCGCCGCCCATATTCTTGCGCGCCGCCATAACTGCGCGGCTTTATTGATATCCCTTTCCTGACATACAAGGCGCCAATGCCCGGCGGCCCGCCGATCTTGTGAGCCGAAAGTGAAAGCATGTCCGCCCCAAGGGCTTCGACATCGAGATCAATGCGGCCGGCGGCCTGGACTGCATCCGTATGCACACAAGCGCCCCTTGTACGGGCTATGCCGGCTATATCCGATAGGGGCTGCAAAGTTCCGACCTCGTTGTTCGCCAGCATGACACTGACCAGCGCAACATCATCCCCGATCGAGCGCGCCGCTTCTTCCGGCCGGCATCTGCCATCGGCATCGACGCCCATGCGCCGTACCGGCGTTCCCGCCAGTTCCAGTTCGCGAGCGGCTTCCAATATCGCGGGATGCTCGATAGCCGTCGTGACCAGCCCGCGACGCGATCCTTTGCTGCCCTCCAGGTAGCCGAGCAGGGCGAGGTTGTCCGCTTCCGTGCCGCCGCTCGTAAAGACGATTTCCTGCGGTTTGGCGCCGATCAGGGCGGCAACCTCCGCGCGCGCCGTCTCGACCGCGTGCGAGGCTATCTGCCCGTACCAATGCAGGCTCGCCGGATTGCCCCAGCATTCGCCAAGGAATGGCATCATCGCATCGCGCACCTCGACCCGGAGCGGAGCAGTCGCGTTGTAATCAAGATATACCCGCATGTCCAATTCAATGATAACCCGGCAATATCGCCCCATGCACAAGGGAAAATTATTCCCCAATCGTTGCTCGGTATCCGTTTTTTTCTGATGTTTATTGCTTTGTCCAGGGCTTGCTGCAGCAACAACGCAATACCAGATCATCCGCGCGGGCTTAGAATCGAAAATGGTCTAAATTGAGCGGCTTGAACAACTACAGGAGGCAAAATCAAGAAATGGAGACAAGAGAAGACACTTGGGATTACCGCAATCCCTATGAATGGATGGCGCGGGTCAAGAACAGCTCCTTCTCTCCGGTCATCATCCAGGCCGCCATCACAGGGGGCTTCCATGGCAAGGAAGCCAACCCCAATCTGCCCGAGACGGCAGAGGAACAGGCCGACGCAACTTTCGAGGCCTATAAGGCAGGCGCCAGCGTGGTGCATGTGCATGCTCGCGATCCGAAGAATCTCGCGCAGGCGACGCGCAGCCCGGACGATTATTCGCGAGTCAATCGATTGATCCGAGAGCGCTGCCCGGAAATTATCATCAACAACAGCACGGGCGGCGGGCCGACCCTCACGGCGGAGGAACGCATGTCCGGGCTTTTCGCCGACCCAAGGCCCGACATGGCCAGCCTGAATCCCGGGCCTTTCATGCTCCGCTTTACCCAGTCGGAACGTCCCGAGCCGTTCGCCCACCCGCGCGGGGCGAAAAAAATGGACATGACCATGCCCATCACCTATGGGGAAGTGGATTTGATGGCGGATACCATGCGCGAGAAAGGCATCCGCCCGGAAATTGAGCTGTTCCATCCGGGCCACTACTGGGTAGTCAACGAACTGATCCGCAACGGGAAAATAACCCCTCCGTATTTCATCCAGTTCGTCCTGGGATTCCAGACTTCGATCTACCCGACTCCCGCGAACGTTCTGAACCTCATTAACGAACTGCCTCCGCAATCCCATTTTCTAATGTCCGGCGTGGGGGTTTTCCAGGTGCCCATGACGGCGCTGGCAATCATCCTCGGCGGCCACGTCCGGGTGGGCCTGGAGGACAATCTCTACCTGCGCCGTGGCGAACGTGCGGCGAGCAGCGCGCAGCTGGTGCAACGTGCAGTTCGCATGGCGCATGACATGAATCGTGAGGTGGCCACCCCCGCCCAGGCTCGCAAGATGCTGGGCTTGCCGCTGGCGTCCTAGTCGCGACAGAATGCACGGGCAGCTGACATGAAGCCGGATCGGGATAGCTCGATGTCCGGATAACTGGAAAGTCATTGGAGGCGGACAATGAAAGGTGTTTGGAGCAAGATATTGAAGGTCGATCTGACGGCAGGAACCTCGGTTATCGAGCGGGTTCCCGACCATGTCTACGAATATTTCCTGGGTGGGGCCGGCCTCGCCGCCTATTATTTGTGGAAGGAGTGTCCGGCCGGCACGACCGCTTTCGACCCGGGAAACAGGCTGACCTTCGCTGTCGGGCCGCTGCAGGGCTTGCGGCAAAGCGGCGCTGCAAAATGGAGTGCGGCCGCCATCTCGCCTTCGATAAACATGAACGCCGACTCGGGCGCCACTGCCGCCTTCGGCAGCGTCCTGAAGCAGGCGGGGCTCGATGCAATCGTGATGCATGGCCGCGCCAACCGGCCGGTTTATATCGTCGTGGACAACGACCGCGTGGAAATCAAGGATGCCTCGGCGCTGTGGGGCAAGGATGCTTACGAGGCGCACGATGCCATCCGCGCCTTGGAAGGCGACCGATTCGAAGTTGCAACTATCGGCCAGGCCGGCGAGCGCCTGGTGCGCTATGCGAGCATCCAGACGGGCAAGAAATCATTTGTCGGACGCTGCGGCCTGGGCGCCGTGATGGGTTCGAAGAACCTCAAGGGAGTGGCCGTCACCGGCAATCAGGTCTGTCCCCTGCACGATCAGAAAGCCGCAGACAAGGCGTCGACCGAAGCGAATGCGCGCATGGTTGCCATCGACATGTCGAAGCCCGAGGAATTCCGCATCAAGCGGCTCGGCACGGCGATGGCCACGGCGCTTTTCGCACCGCAGGGAAACCTGCCGATCAAGAACTATCGCGAGGCCGATTTTCCCGAGGGTGTCGCCAAGCTGGGCGGAATGCCGTATGTCGAGCAGCTCAACGCAGAACCGTGGCCCTGTCGCGGTTGCGTCATCCAGTGCCACAACCATGTCACCGTGGAGCATGAAAAGTACGGCTATGTCGGCAAGGGTCCCGAGTACGAATCCTTCGCAATGATGGGTTTCAACGTCATGGTCGACGACATGAAGGCGGTGGCCTATGCCGGCGAACTCGCCAATAAATACTGCATGGACACCATTTCGCTCGGCGGCGTGCTGGCGTGGGCTTTCGAGTCCTACGAAAAGGGCCTGATTGGCAAGGATGACTGCTATGGGCTGGACCTCGAATGGGGCAATGCCGACGCGATGGTGGAGTTGACGAAAAAGATCGGCGAGCGCGCCGAGGGGCTCGGCCACCTGCTCGGGGAGGGCACGGCCATAGCGTCCAGGACGCTCGGCGGCGGCTCCCAGGATTGGGCGGTGCAGATGAAAGGCCAGGAAATCGCCGCGCACAACTGGCGCGCCCAATACATCTCCGCTCTGAATTACTGCACCGGGGTGGCCGCCGGGCCGAACCATGAACGAGGCAACTCCCAGCATATCTGGGTCGGTCACATCCTCCTGCCCGAATGGGGTATCGATCACGTCGAGAACGAGGAGCGCTGGTCATGGGACAAGGCTGCCGACCGCAATGCCAAATTCCATGACTATTGCAACCTGATCAACTCCGCCGTGCATTGCAAATTCATGGAGTTCCGCGGCTATACGCTCACCGATCTGCAAAAGACAATCAATGCCGCAACCGGCCTGGATTGGTCGATGGACGATATGCGCCGCTGCGGAGATCGCATCACGAACCTGCAGAAGCTGCTGAACATGCGCTACGGCTGGAAGAAATCCGATGATTTCAGCTATCCGAAGCGCTTCATGGAGCCCGTCTCCACCGGTCCCGCAGCCGGCCGCATTCCGCTCGGACTCGACGAAGCCATCCTGGATTATTACCGCTGCCGGGGCTGGAGCAGCGATGGCAAGCCAACGCCTGAAACACTGCGCAATCTCGGCCTGCAGGAATACGCAGCCTGACAAGACACCGACAAAGCAAACCCTCTCCCTGTACTGGACATAAACGATGGCAACCATAGTCACTGACAACTGCGACCTGTGCCGCTTCACCGACTGCGTGACCGTCTGCCCGATGGTCTGTTTTCACGCCGACGATAAAATGCTCTACATCGATCCGGTGGTATGCATCGATTGCGGAGCCTGCATTCCCGTTTGCCCGGTTCGTGCGATTTATGAAGTCAAGAATTTGCCGCCCGATAAGCATCACTGGATCGCCATCAACGCCGAGCGTTCCGCCGCATTGCCGCTGATTACCGACAAGTCACAACCCTTGCCGGGTGCGCTCGAGCGCAAGAAGCAGCTGGGTTTCTGAGACATCGGCGGGAGGCAAAGCGTGTTGAAGATCGCCGTTGTCGGCAGCGGCCCGAGCGGCTTTTACACCGCGGAGGCGCTGCTCAAATCTTCAAAAGCCGAAGTGGACATGCTCGAGCGTTTGCCGGTGCCGTACGGCCTGGTCCGCTACGGGGTCGCCCCGGATCATCCCAAGTTGAAGCTGCCGGCGACGACCTACGCGCGTACTGCCGCCTTGTCGGGTTTTCGCTTCGTCGGAGGCGTCACGGTAGGCAAGGATGTCAGCGTCGAGGAGCTCAAGGACGCCTACCATGCCGTGGTCTTCTGCTGCGGGGCCGAAACCGACCGAGAGCTGGGCATTCCCGGCGAAAACCTGCCGGGCAGCCATGCCGCCACCGCGTTCGTTGGCTGGTACAACGGCCATCCCGATTTCTTGCAGCACAGTTTCGATCTGACCCAGGAGCAGGTCGTCATCATTGGCCAAGGCAACGTCGCTGCGGATGTCTGTCGCATTCTTGCCAAACCGGTTGACGATCTCAGGCAAACCGACATCGCGGAACATGCGCTCCAGGCATTGGCAGAGAGCCGCGTGCGCGAAATCCACATCATTGGCCGCCGCGGTCCGGCACAGGCCAAGTTTACCGACAAGGAGTTGCGCGAACTCGGGGAAATCCCTCGGGCTTGCGTATCCCTGGACCCTGCTGATCTGGTTCTGGATCCGGCCAGCGCCAAGGAAATCGAAGACCCGAGAGGACAGACCGCCGCATGGAACATGGCGCTGCTGCGCGAATTCGCATCGAGGCCGCTCGCCCAGGCTCGGCGCCGGATACATTTCAGATTCCTGGAGAGCCCCGTGGCGCTGTATGGCGGCCAGAACCTAGGTGGAGCAGTTCTCGAAAAAAACCGGCTTGAAGGCCCCCCCTTCGGGCAACGCGCCCTTGGCACCGGCGTGACGGCTCGACTGGATTGCGGCCTGCTCTTTCGAAGCGTGGGTTACAAGGGACAGGAAATGCCCGGTCTGCCTTTCGACGAACGGCGTGGAATCATTCCGAATCGGGAAGGACGCGTGATCGGGGACGGACTTCCGCTCGCCGGGATGTACTGTGCCGGCTGGATCAAGCGCGGTCCGAGTGGAATTATTGGAACCAACCGTGCGGATGCCGTCGAAACCGCAAACCATCTATTGGCGGACATGCACACCAACGCCAGTTTGCCCTCCAAGGCCGGCGCCTCTGCCCTGCTGCCGATGCTGGCGAGCCGCGGCCTTCGCTGCACAAGTTTCGAGGACTGGCTGAAGATCGATGCGGCAGAAATTGCGCGCGGCGCGGAGGCAGGCAAGCCGCGGGAAAAATTCGTGTGCATTAAGGACATGCTGGATATCGTCAGCCATCAAGCAGCCGCCTGATCTGGCGCGAAGCCGCAAGAACGCCGCTGTCGCAGTACATCTTGTGATTCTTCTCGATTTCCCTCAGGGAATATAGATAGTTAACCATCAACCCTGCCGATTGACGCAAGCCGCGAGGCGAGTTGTCGGCAAGCCAATTGATGCGGGCAAGGCTGGCGCCATTGGAGAAATGAAATCGGCCGACAGGATCGAGCGGGGCGTTTCCTCTTCGTTCCGTCAGCAGATAACGAGCGCACTGCCGGCGCGTCCAGTCTTCTATCCTGCGCCCGGTCACTCTGTCCTGTCTGCCGACAATCGCCGCCTGAAGCCTGGAGGCACGCATCCGGGCATCGCCGGAGACGATGAAATCGAGTTCGGGCGGCAGGTTCCGGCTCAGTTCTTCGATATCCTGCCTCTGCAGCCATTCCATGAAGCCGGGCACCGGCGACAGGGTGGAAAATATCTTCAGCCCGGGAAACTCGATTTGCAATTGCTCGACAACGCGCTTGATGAGGAATTCGCCGAAGCTGACCCCTTTGAGCCCCGGTTGCGTATTCGATATTGAGTAGAAGACCGCTACGTTGGCGGCATTCGGATCCAGTGTTGGCCGAGACTCGTCGAGAATGGTCTGGACGCTGGCGGCAACCTCCCGCAGAAGCGCGACCTCGATGAATATCAGCGGCTCCTCCGGCATGCGCGGGTGAAAGAAGGCATAGCAGCGCCGATCCGAGTCGAGGCGGTTTCGCAGATCGCTCCATGACGTGATTTCATGCACCGCTTCGTAGCGGATCAGCTTTTCGAGCAAGGCGGCGGAGGAATTCCAGCCAAGGCGCCTTAGCTCCAGGAAACCGACGTCGAACCAGGAGGCAAGCAACCGCATCAGGTCACGATCGAGGGCGGCAAGCCCGCCGCATCCGTCATCGATGCGTTGCAGATCGGCGCGCATCCTGACCAGCTCCTCGACTCCCTCGGGCATCAGGTTGAACTGCCCCAGCAGTTTCAGGCGCGGCGAATCCAAATGATTGCGCAGGCTCTCAAGGGCCGATTCACGTGTGCTCTGCTCGTCAGCCTTGATGTAGGCATCGATCGCAACGCGTATGAGCTGGGGGTCGGGTCCGAAAGCCTCGTTCAGCTGCGTCAGAAAACGACGCTTGTCACTGTCATCCGATCCGCGATAGAAGCGCAACAGGCGACCGATGCGGGAGCGGGCGACGGCATCATGGCCTTCGAAGCGCGCTGATTCGTGCATGATTTTCGCAATGTCGGCCCAAGATTCGCCGTGCCGTGCCCGAGCCGGCGCATTCTGCGCCCGGCCAAGAAATGTACTCAGCATCGCAGCGATTCCGGAGTCAGGCGGAACCTCCGGCAAACCTCTCGACTGGAGGGATTGCCGAAGAAATCCTGCTCATGCGGCAAGATTGGGCCCCCCGCTTGCGTGAGCCTCGAGCACGCGCAGCAAGGATGAGGTGTCTTCGCGCCCCCAGCCAAGAGCGAGCAGCCTCTCCAATTGCCGGTCGGCGACTGCAGTAGCGGGCATATCCATGCCGAGTTCCTGCGCCGCAGCGGCGACCATTGCAATATCCTTGGCATGGAGCCGCGCTTCAATGCCGGCTTGGAAATCCCGCGCCGCCATTTTCGGCCCCATCAAATCAAGCATCCTGGAGCCGGCCATCCCCGCCGAAATCGCATCGATCACGCGCCCGGGATCGGCACCCATGCGTGCAGCGTAGAGCATGGCCTCGGCGATGCCCTGGATGTTGATCACCTGGATGATCTGATTGCAGGCCTTGGCGACCTGTCCGGCCCCGCTCGGGCCTATGTGCGTGATTTTCCCGCCCAGCAGGCGCAGCAGGGGCATCGCCTTGGTCAGCGCTTCCGCCTCTCCGCCGACCATGATCGAAAGTGTCGCCGCTTCGGCGCCCTTCACGCCCCCCGATACGGGCGCATCCAGGAAGCTGATTCCGCCCGCACGCAGGCGATCCGCGAACCGAACGCTGGCGGCCGGCGATATCGTCGAAAAATCGATGCAGATGCAGCCCGGGACCATTGCCGCGGCTGCCCCGTCCTTCCCGAACAGCACGTCCTCGACATCTTCCGTGGCCGTGACGTTCAGAAGCACAAAGTCGGCTTGCAATGCCGCTGCTGCGAGCGATTCGACACCGACGGCACCGAGCGCTTCGATTTGGCTGAGCATCTCTTTGCGCCGCACGAAAACCTTGACGGCATGGCCCGCACCGGTCAGGTGCCGGATCATCGGCCTTCCCATATTTCCCGCACCGATGAAACCGATCTTCATTCGAGCGTCACTCACGCGCACTTTCCTCCAAACGGTTGCCGAATCGCCATCACAGGACGGCCCTGCGGAAATCGGACAGCATCCCTGCCAGGAACCCAAGAAAGCGGGCAGCCGCAACGCCATCCAGCGCACGATGGTCCCAGGACAGGCATAGGGGAAGCACGAGTCGCGGCTGGAACTGGACGCCATCCCATACCGGACGAATTTCCGATCGCGCCACCCCGAGTATGGCCACCTCAGGGGCATTGATGATCGGTGTGAAACCGCTGCCGCCGGCGCTACCCAGGTTCGAAACGGTAAAGCAGCCCCCCTGCATGCGATCGGGCCCAAGTTTTCCGGCCCGGGCCAACCGCACCAGTTCGTCGCTCTCTCGCGCGATATCCAGCAAGCCCTTTTTGTCTGCATCTCGAATCACGGGCACAACCAGCCCTTCGGGTGTATCGACAGCGAATCCTATGTGTCGATAGCTTCTTACGATGGACTCGTTGCCCTCGACAGTGCTGTTGAATGCCGGATAGCGCTGAAGGGCGAGTGCCGCCGCTTTGAGGATGAAGGGAAGCGGCGTAAGCTTGGCGCTTCTGTCCCGTTGTTCGGCATTGACCTGCTTGCGGAATTCTTCAAGCGCGCTGATGTCTGCATGATCGAAGTTGGTGACATGGGGTATCGTTGCCCAATTGCGCGCCAGATTGTCCGAGGCTATCTGCCGTATGCGGCTTCGCTGAATCCGTTCGATCTTGCCGAAGCGGGAATAATCGACGGCGGGCCTGGCGGGCTTCTCGACTTCCGCGCCTTTCGTCGGATCCGCCCGATCAGGGCGCATCTCCTCATGGACCGCTTTCCTTACTCTGGCGAGTACGTCTTCCTTCAGCAGACGTCCCTTGGGCCCGCTGCCCTTCAGCCGTCCGATATCGACACCGAACTCTCTCGCCAGACGCCGGACAGCGGGACCGCACGGACCCACCGTCGAAGTCGAAGTGGCGAGAGCCGGGGCGATGTGCGTTTCGGCGGCATCGGGCTGCCGGGCGGGGGATGTCTCGGCCGTTTCCGGTTGCATCGGAGCACGTTCCGTCAGTACGGCCGCGGCGAGGCTGCTGCGAACGCGAAGCACCGGGCTTCCCTGCGAAACCAGATCCCCCGCCTTGACCAACACCTCTTCAATCAAGCCGCCATGGCCCGCCGGAACATCCAGCGTTGCCTTGTCGGATTCGAGAACGACAACCGTAGTATTGGCCTCTACCCGGTCACCCGGACCGACGAGAATCTCGATGACCGGGACATCGCGGTAGTCGCCGATGTCCGGTACGCACGCCTCGATCAATTTCCCCATGACTATGTCTCTTGGCGCGCCTCAATGCTCGAGCGGAGCCGGTTTGTTCGGATCGATTCCCAGGCGCTCGATCGCCTTGGCCGGGATGTCGCTGTCAAGCTGGCCCTGATGCGCCAGACTGCCCAGTGCGCTCAACGTTATGTAACGCTCATCGATCTCGAAGAAATCGCGCAGACCCGCGCGCGTATCCGAGCGGCCAAAACCATCCGTCCCGAGGACCGTGTAGCGCTGTGGCACCCACTCCCTGATCAGGTCGGGGTAGGCGCGCACAAAGTCCGTGGCGGCGATGACCGGGCCTCGCCTGTCGGCCAACTGCGCACTCAAATAGGCGACGCGCGGCGGTTTCCCGGGATGCAGCATGTTCCAGCGATTGCAGGCGATGCCGTCCCTGCGCAATTCGCTGAAGCTGGTGACGCTCCATACATCCGCCCCCACGCCGTATTCCGCTTCGAGGCGCTCGGCTGCCATGAGCAGTTGTCGCAGAATGCTGCCGCTGCCCAGCAGTTGTACGCGGGGAAGGGAATCATCCAGCGCGGAGGGGCGCAAGAGATATATGCCGCGACGAATTCCCTCCTCGGCGCCGGACGGCATGACGGGTTGAGCATGGTTTTCGTTGTAGAGGGTCAAGTAGTAGAAAAGATTCTCTCCATCGCGCATCATGCGGTTGATGCCGTCCTCCACGATCACGGCCACCTCATAGCCGAATGCCGGATCGTAGGCGCGGCAGGTCGGAACCGTCGCGGCATATACCTGGCTCTGCCCATCCTGGTGCTGCAGCCCTTCCCCGGACAGCGTGGTGCGCCCTGCGGTGGCGCCGAGCAGAAAACCCCGCGCCTGCGAGTCGGCCGCGCACCAGATCAGATCGGCGACACGCTGGAAGCCGAACATCGAATAGAAGATGTAAAACGGCAGCATCGGCTGATCGGTATGCGACCAAGCTGTTCCTGCGGCAATCCATGAACCGAGCGAACCCGCCTCCGTTATTCCTTCTTCCAATATCTGCCCTTTGACATCCTCCCGGTAAAAGGCTAGTTGCTCGGAATCCTGCGGCGTATAGCGTTGCCCCCAGGGCGAATAAATGCCGTACTGGCGAAACATGTCCTGCATGCCGAATGTGCGTGCCTCGTCCGCCACTATCGGCACGATGCGCGGCCCCAGTTCCTTGTCGCGCATGAGTTTGCCGAGCATCCGGACAAAACCCATGGTCGTGGAAATCTCTCTCCCGTTTGCGACGGCATGGCCGCTTGCGTAGACGACCGCAGCCGGAACCGAGACCGGCCTGGGCTGTACCTGCCTGCGCGGCACGTATCCGCCAAGGACATCGCGACGTTGCCTTAAGTAGCGTATTTCCGCGCTTGCTTCGCCCGGATGAAGGAAGCGCGATGATTCCAGGTCGCTGTCGGACAGGGGCAAGCCGAAGCGATCGCGAAAACGTGCGAGATCCTCCATGGAAAGTTTTTTTATCTGGTGCGCGGTATTCGCCCCCTGGCCGGAGCCCCCCATGCCGTAGCCTTTGGTGGTCTTGGCCAGGATGACCGTGGGCTGGCCCCGGCAGGCAACTGCCGCGGCATAGGCGGCGTGGATCTTGACCGGATCGTGGCCGCCGCGCTGCAGGGCGTCGATGTCCCGGTCACTCATGTTTGCCACCAGTTCCGCCAGTTGCGGATATCGCGAGAAGAAATGCTCGCGGTTGTAGTGTCCGTCCGTGGCGGAAAGCTTTTGAAACTCACCATCGACAGCCTCGGCCATACGGCGCAGGATCCAGCCATCGCGGTCTCTTGCAAAAAGAACGTCCCAGTTTGAACCCCAGAGGCACTTGATGACATTCCACCCGGCCCCCGCAAAAAGGGTTTCCAGCTCCTGGACGATGTTTCCGTTGCCGCGGACAGGACCATCCAGCCGCTGCAGATTGCAGTTCACGACCAGGATCAGGTTATCCAGCTGCTCGCGCGCCGCCAGGGATATTCCGGCCAAAGACTCGGGTTCGTCCATCTCGCCGTCGCCAACGAACGACCAGACTTTGCGGTCGCTGGACTGGACGATGCCGCGGTGCTGCAGGTAACGCTGGAAGCGAGCCTGGTAAATCGCCGAAATGAGCCCCAGGCCCATTGAACCGGTTGGAAACTGCCAGAACTCCGGCATCAGGGTTGGATGCGGATATGAAGAGAGGCCGCGGCCGCGACCGCCAGAAACTTCGCGGCGAAAATGTTCGAGGTTGTCCTCCTTCAGCCTTCCCTCAAGGAATGCGCGCGCATAAACGCCGGGCGCCGCATGCGGCTGATAGTAAACAAGATCGCCGGGATGGTTGTCGCTGGCTCCACGGAAGAAATGGTTGAATCCGACTTCAAACAGATCGGCAATGGAAGCATAGGTGGCGATATGGCCGCCAAGCTCGGGAAAATGGTTGTTTGCACGCATGACCAGCGCCAATGCATTCCAGCGGTGGATTGCGGTAATGCGTTTCTCCAGATCGAGATCGCCCGGATAAGGGGGCTGCGCGTCTACCGAAATCGTATTGCGATAGGGCGTGGTGTGTCGCGTATGAAAGCGGCCACCGGCACGCCGCCCTGCCTCGATCAGGCGATCGAGAATGAATTCGGCACGTATCAGGCCCTCCCGGGCAATCACGTCATCCAGGCTCAACAGCCAATCCTGCACCTCGGCTTCGTCATCTTCCACGTTCGAACCCGACTGGCTGAAAGCCCAGGCATGGCTTGACATAACTTTCTCCCCATTTCGCGAGCAATGAATACCCGCCCCGTTCAGGGAGAAATTTTATGTTTATTGGCTCTTCAGGATATTGCTTTTCGATATGGCTGAATGATCTAATGCGCAATAATTGCTCAATAACTTCCCTATCATGCGCAACGTAAATCAGAAATCGCGTTTGGACGACATCGATATCAATCTGCTCGACAGGCTCCAGACCGATGCCCGCATAACAAATGTCGCCCTGGCCGAAGCAGTCAACCTGTCGCCGGCTCCCTGCCTGAGAAGAGTTCGCGATCTTGAATCTTCGGGCGTGATTCGCGGTTACGTGACGTTGATCAATCCGGAAGATGTAGGGCTGGAAATTTCGGCTTTCATTCAGGTCAGCCTCGAGAAGCAGGTCGCCAGCGGCCTCAGGGTATTCGAGGATCGGGTGCAGAACTATCCCGAAGTAATGGAGTGCTATTTGATGACCGGCGATTCGGACTACCTGCTGAGAGTCGTGGTTTCCGATCTCAAGGCATTGCAAAGCTTCATCGTCGAGCATCTGGCCAGAATTCCGCATGTATCCAACATTCGTTCCAGCATCACCCTCAAGCAGGTCAAGTACAAAACTGCCCTGCCCATTTCTGCCAACTATTCGTAGCCGCCCTCGCGCTGGTGCCGGATGGCGAGGATCAGCGCCGTGTCGGAGACGACGTCGTAGCTATAGAGCGCAACGTAGCCGCTGCGCCCGCGCGAGATGACCAGCTCGCGCAGGCCGGCTTCGGCTTCGCGCCCGATGAGCGGGTGCTGCTTCAGGATGCCGAGGCCTTCGGTAAATATTCGCGCCGTGGTTGCCGCGGCATGCGCATCCTGTTCGATCAAAAACGCCGTCAATCGTTCGATGTCGCGCAGCGCGCCCGGCGCAAAAACGAGGCGGGTCAAGGCGGCTAGCGCTTGCGCGGCTTGGGTTTGGCCGTGCGCTTGCCCTCGGCCCTGGCCAGGATGTAGCTGAACACCTCGTCGGCGTCGTAGACCAGCCCGTACTCGGCCACTTCCTGCTCCGCCTTCAGCGCCGAGGCAACGAAAGCCTGCCGGCGCTGCGCGAGCGCCGCCTGGGCTTCGATGGCTTCCACCATCCAGGCATGCGGCGTCTTGCCGCTGGCGGCGGCGGCGGACGCGACGCGCTCTTTCAGGTCGTCGGGGAGCTTGATGGTGGTGGTGACGGTCATGGCGGCTTGGGCGGAAAAGGTAATACGAAAGTAGCACCGCACGCCGCGTTGCGTCAACCGGGGACACTGGCCGCCGCTCCAACCCGGTTATACACATTGAAGTTTGTACTTTCAAAGTGTATATTGGCGGCATGATTCCCCGCACCGCTGCCGCCGTCGCCACCCGCCTGGCCCGGGGCTTCCCCATCGTCGCCATCACCGGGCCGCGCCAGTCCGGCAAGACCACGCTGGCGCGCGCCGTGTTCCCGGACAAGCCCTATGTCACGCTGGAGGACCCCGAGACGCGCGAACTGATAGAAACCGATCCGCGCGGCTTCCTCGCCCGCCATCCGGACGGCGCGATCATCGACGAGGCCCAGCGCGCGCCGGACCTGTTCTCTTACCTGCAGGGCATCGTCGATGACCGCCGGCGCATGGGCGAGTTCGTGCTGACCGGCTCCCAGCAGTTCGGCCTGATGTCGCGCATCACCCAGTCGCTGGCCGGACGCGTCGGGCTGGTGCAACTGCTGCCGTTTTCGCTGGCGGAGCTCGCCGCGTCGGGCCGGGCGCCCGCCAGCCTGGCGGATCACCTCTGGCGCGGCGGCTATCCGCCGCTCCACGATCGCCCGCTGTCGCCGCTGGACTGGTTTCCGGCCTACGTGTCGACCTATCTGGAGCGCGATGTGCGCCAGATGCTGACGGTGCGCGACCTGGCCCTGTTCCAGCGCTTTCTCAAGATGTGCGCCGCCCGCTCCGGGCAACTGCTCAACCTCTCGGCGCTGGCCGCCGACTGCGGCATCAGCCACGTCACCGCGCGCGAATGGCTGACGGTGCTGGAAGCCAGCTACATCGTGCGCCTGCTGCCGCCCTACCATCGCAATTTCGGCAAGCGTCTGGTAAAAACGCCGAAGCTGCTGTTCCTCGATACCGGCCTGCTGTCCTGGCTGCTCGGCATCCGCGAGCCGGCCGCGCTCGACAGCCATGCCCAGCGCGGCGCGATTTTCGAGACCTTCGTCATCGGCGAGTTCATCCGGCAGCGCTTCAACACGGGCGAGCCGGCGGATTTCTATTTCTGGCGCGACAACAACGGCAACGAAATCGACCTGCTGTTCGAGAACGTGTGGCGCCTGCAGCCCGTCGAAATCAAGTCCGGCGCCACCTTCGTCCCCGACTGGCTGTCGGCGGCCAAGCGCTGGGCGGCCTTCGCCGGCCCGGATGCCCTGCC
Source organism: Rhodocyclaceae bacterium (assembly GCA_008933825.1). Classification (GTDB taxonomy): domain Bacteria; phylum Pseudomonadota; class Gammaproteobacteria; order Burkholderiales; family Rhodocyclaceae; genus Desulfobacillus. The sequence continues at coordinate 73,272 of WBUF01000005.1, forward strand.
GCCGTGGATCGTCTATGGCGGCGACGACGCCTACGCGCGGGAAGGCTGCCAGGTGCTCGGCTGGCGCCGGCTCGCCTCACCGGAAACCTGACCCGCCATGCTGACCTATCCCCACATCGACCCCACCGCCTTCTCCCTCGGCCCGCTCTCGGTGCGCTGGTACGGGCTGATGTACCTCGCCGGCTTTGTCGCCTTCGTGATGCTCGGCCGCCGGCGCATCGCGCGCCGGCCCGACCTCAACTGGACGGCAAAGGACATCGACGACCTGCTCTTCTACGGCGTGCTCGGCGTGGTGATCGGCGGGCGGCTCGGCCAGGTGCTGTTCTACGAGCCGGCGCACTACCTCGCCAACCCGCTGGAGATCCTCGCCGTCTGGAAGGGCGGCATGAGCTTCCACGGCGGATTCCTCGGCGTGCTGGCGGCACTGACTTTGTATGCGCGCAAGAAAAAGCTCGCCTGGTTCGCGGTGATGGACTTCATCGCGCCGCTGGTGCCGCCCGGCCTGGGCTTCGGCCGCCTCGGCAACTTCATCAACGGCGAGCTGTGGGGCCGCGCCGCCGATCCCTCGCTGCCCTGGGCGATGGTGTTCCCGCACGTCGACGCCATCGCGCGCCATCCCTCCCAGCTCTACCAGGCCTTCCTCGAAGGCGTGGTGCTGTTCGGCGTGCTGTGGTGGTTTTCGGCGAAGCCGCGCGCACTCGGCGCGGTGTCGGCGGCCTTCCTCATCGGCTACGGCACGGTGCGCTTCATCGCCGAATTCTTCCGCGAGCCGGACGCCGGCATCTTCGGCCTCAGCTACACGGTGAGCATGGGCCAGTGGCTCTCCCTGCCGATGATCGCCGCCGGCGTGGCGATGCTGGTCTGGGCGAGAAAAGCCGCCTCCAGGTAGGCTGGCAAATCTTTACAGATTGACGATCACATCGTCAATCTGTAAAGTTCTCGCATCATGTTCCGCCGCAACCTCGAACCCACGCTGCGCCGGCTTGCGAGCTTTTTCCCCGTGGTGGCCATCACCGGGCCGCGCCAGTCGGGGAAAACCACGCTCGCCCGCACCGTGTTCGCGGACAAGCCCTACGTCTCCCTGGAAGACCCGGCCGAGCGCGCCTTCGCCGCGACGGACGCGCGCGGCTTCCTGGCGCGCTTTCCAGGCGGCGCCGTGTTCGACGAGGCCCAGCGCTGGCCCGATCTCTTTTCCTGGCTTCAGGGAATCGTCGATGCCGATCGCACGCCGGGCCGCTTCGTGCTCACCGGCTCGCAGCAGTTCGGCCTGCTCGCCGGCGTCACCCAGTCGCTCGCCGGCCGCGTCGCCATGACCCAGCTCCTGCCCCTGGCGCTCGACGAGCTGCCCGCGCTGCCCGCCTCGGCCGACCCGATGATCGGCGCCGGCGGTTATCCCATCCTCCATGCGCAGGGCATTCCCGCCGAGGAATGGTTCCCCAGCTACGTTGCCACCTATGTCGAGCGCGACGTGCGGCAGCTGCTCGGCGTGCAGGACCTGTCGGCCTTCCAGCGCTTCCTGCGCCTGTGCGCCGCCCGCACCGGCCAGATGCTCAATCTCTCGGCGGTGGCGGGCGAGGCCGGCATCGCCCACAGCACCGCGCGGGCCTGGCTCTCGATCCTCGAGGCGAGCTACATCGTGATGCTGCTGCCGCCCTATTACCGCAACTTCGGCAAGCGCCTGGTCAAGACACCGAAACTGTATTTCGTCGATAGCGGCCTGGCGTGCTGGCTGCTGGGCATCCGCTCGGCCGAGCAACTCGCCCTGCACCCCTTGCGCGGCGCGCTGTTCGAGACCCTCGTCGTCGGCGAGTTCTTCAAGGCGCGCCTGCACGCCGGGCAGCCCGCCGACCTGTATTTCTGGCGCGACAACGGCGGCAACGAGGCCGACATCGTGTTCGAACACAAGGGACGGCTGCAGACGGTGGAAATCAAGTCGGGCGCCACGGTGACGCAGGACTACATCCGCGCCGGCCTCAAGAGCGCGCGCTTCGCCGCGGGAGAAGCGCATGCGCCCTGGCTGATTTACGGCGGCAACGACCGCTATGCCCGCAGCGGCGTCGAAGTCATCGGCTGGCGCGATGTGCCGCGGATGCTGCGCGAGATGGGATGAGCATGCGATGATCGCCGCCGGCGTGGCGATGCTGGTCTGGTCGAAGAAGGCCGCGGCCAGGTAGCTTTACGGATTGGCGGTCGCATCGTCGATCCGTCAGGCGGCGACAAACCCGGGCAACCTGGAAGCTTTCGCATCGAAGGTTGCCGTCGCCCGACAGCCAAGCCGCCGGTTTCTGGCGCCGATCAGGCAATCGGCAAAATCGGCAGCCGCATCCTTCCAGACGAAAAGCGCCTCCTCGACAGCCGGCTCATCCTCGAATTGAACATCGGCCGCATCGAGCAAGCCCGAGATGGCCGCGATGATTTCATTCTTCGGCAGGCCGTATCGGCTGCGCAACACCCATTCGGTTTCCAGGAGAACCAGCTGGCTGACGAAAACGCTGCCTCCCGCCGCGACCTCGCGCTTGATCAGCTTGCGTGCCCTTTCAAACTGGGCCTCCTCATCCCGAACCAGAAAGCGGACGAGAATGTTGGTATCGACACCCAGCATCAGCGCGACAACTGCTCAAGCGGAACCGGCTTGCGACCCTTCTTGCGCAACACGCCCGCCAGATCGGCGACATGCCTGGACTTCACCCGCATGACCACGGTGGCATCCGGCATCAGCGTGAACGTCATCCGGTCTCCGGCCTTCATGGAAAGGCTGTCCCGGATTTCCTTGGGGATCGTTGTTTGACCCTTGCTGGTCAGGGTGGACTCGTTCGACATCGCAATCTCCCAATCTCCGTTTGTCCTTACGATTTTCATTATAGTAAGGCGGACAATTGCGGGCAATGTTTTTGGTGATCGTTCGCCGATTGGAGGGGCGGCATGCGCTTCCTAGCCGTATTGGCGGGACTGACTTTCCACGGAGCGGAGGCTTCCCCTTCTCCCCGCGAACGGGGAGAGGGCAGGGTGAGGGGTGACGGCAGTGTTCCTTATCGGCAACGGTAAAGTGCGCTTCGTCGCCGAGTTCTTCCGCAGGCCGGCACCATCGAGGGCGGCAGCGCCAGGAGGGCGCCGAGGCGGGCGCAATATTTGATGAAATCGCGTCGGGAGAAACCTTTCTGTCTGAGCGATTCGCCAATCGTCGGACGTTCGTTCATGGCCTGCCCTCCCGTTTGCTATCGCCGATAGCGGTTGATCGCGTCGCGTGTCTCGATGGCGGCTTGCCGCGCCATTACAGCATAATCCTCGTCCTTGCCGGCATACAGGATGGCGCGCGAGGAATTGATCATGAGGCCGGCGCCGGACGCCGTCCTGCCGGCACTGACTGTTGCCTCGACGTCGCCGCCCTGGGCGCCGATGCCCGGCACCAGCAGCGGCATGTCGCCGACGAGGCGGCGCACTTCGGCCAGCTCGGCCGGAAAGGTGGCGCCGACCACCAGGGCGCACTGGCCGCCGGCGTTCCACTTCGTCGCCACCAGTTCGGCGACGTGCTGGTAGAGTTTGCGACCGCCGGTCTCGAGGAACTGCAGGTCGGAGCCGCCGGCATTCGAGGTGCGGCAGAGGATGACGACGCCGCGCTCCTTCCAGGCGAAATACGGCTCGACCGAATCGAAGCCCATGTAGGGGTTCACCGTCAGCGCGTCGGCGCCGTAGCGCTCGAAGGCCTCGCGCGCGTACTGCTCGGCGGTGGCGCCGATGTCGCCGCGCTTGGCATCCAGAATGACCGGGATGCCCGGATGCTGTTCGTGGATGTGGCGGATCAGCGCCTCGAGCTGGTCCTCGGCGCGGTTCGCCGCGAAGTAGGCGATCTGCGGCTTGAAGGCGCAGGCAAGGTCGGCCGTGGCGTCGGCGATCGACTTGCAGAATTCGAAAATGGCGTCGCCGCGGCCCTTGAGGGCGGCGGGGAATTTGGCCGGATCGGGGTCGAGGCCGACGCAGAGCAGGGAGTCGTTGCGCGCCCAGGCGGCGGCAAGGCTGTCGGTGAAGGTCATGGCGGTCGCTCAAATGGCGGAGACCGCCATTCTACTTCGGCATGAGGTAGCGGTTCTTGCCCAGGCGCTTGGCGCCGTACATGGCGGCGTCGGCATGGCGCATCAGGCTGCCGACGTCCTCGCCGTCTCGCGGATAGAGGGCGATGCCGATGCTGCAGCCGAGCAAGTGCCGGCAGCCTTCGATCGGCAGCGGGCGGATCAGGGCCGCGATGATCTTTTCCGCCACGGTGGTGGCGGCGGCAGGCTCGGCGGTATCGTTGATCAGCAAGGCGAACTCGTCGCCGCCGATGCGCGCGACGGTATCGCTTTCGCGCACGCATTCGTTCAGCCGCTCGGCAACGGCCCGCAGGGCGCAATCCCCGGCCTCGTGGCCATAGTGGTCGTTGATCGGCTTGAAGTCGTCGAGATCGAGAAAGAGCAGGGAAAACGCGCCTCCCTTGCGGTGGGCGACGGCGATGGCCGATTGCAAACGATCGAAGAACAGCGCGCGGTTGGCCAGGCCGGTGAGCGCGTCGTGCAGGGCCAGGTACTGCACGCGCGCCTCGGCCCGCTTGCGCTCGGTGTTGTCCACCATGACCACCAGCACGCCTGGGCGCCCGTCCGAAGAAATCGGCGATGCGGTGATCTCGGCCTCGCGCCGCTCGCCGGCCTTGGTGATGATGGCGATGTCGTAGCGATTGGGGAACTGCTCGCCCTTCAGGCGGCGCTGGTGATTCTCGGCTATGCGCTCGCGGTCGACGGGATGGGCCAGTTCCAGATAGGACGGCAGGGCCTTCATCTCCTCCATGGAGTAGCCGAAAGCCCGGCACATCGCCTCGTTGGTGAAGACGATGCGCCCTTCCTCGATGACGAAGATGCCGATGTCGGCCCGCGACTGGGCGTCGAGCAGGGCCTGGTAACGGGCCGACTGCGCGGCGGCCTTCTGCTGGCTCCTGAGCAGCGCTTCCTCGGCCAGCTTCTGCCCCGTGATGTCGACGGCGTGGGCGATGAAGCCGGCCGGTTCCCCGCTTTCGACTTGCAGGGCGGCGATCGCCACGCGCGCATAGACGTGCCGGCCGGAACGGGTCAGGCGCCAGCCGTCGATGTTGTGGCGCCGCCCCGCCAGGAGGTCGGACACGAGCGGGTCCAGGACTTCGGCCTCTTCCGCGACGCCGCCGGGGAACAGCATGGCGTAGGGCTGGCCGACGGCTTCCTCGGCACTGTATTCGTAGATGTGCTCCGCACCCCTGCTCCAGAAGGCGATGCGACGATTCCCGTCGAGGCAAATGATGGACTCGAGCAGGGTGTCGAGCAGGGTCCCGACGGTAAAGGGCGGCTTGGGGTGCCTGGTCATGGTGCGCAAATGACGGCTGTTACGGCGATGGCCATGACTTGATTACGGCAGGGCAGTAGAATTCTTTATTTTCGGAGCGGTTATGAGCGCAAGGCCCTTCAGGATTCTCGGCATCCAGCAGATCGCCATCGGCGGCCCTTCGAAGGAGCGGCTGAAGACGTTGTGGGTGGACAAGCTGGGTCTGGAAGTCACCGGCAACTTCGTCAGCGAGCGGGAAAACGTCGACGAGGACATCTGCGCCATGGGCAGCGGACCCTTCAAGGTCGAGGTGGACCTGATGCAGCCGCTCGACGCCGACAAGAAGCCGGCCGTGCACGCCACGCCGCTCAACCATGTCGGCCTGTGGGTGGACGACCTGCCGAAGGCCATGGAATGGCTGACGGCGCAGGGTGTGCGCTTCGCCCCCGGGGGCATCCGCAAGGGCGCGGCGGGCTATGACATCTGCTTCATCCACCCCAAGGCCAGCGGCGAGCTGCCGATTGCCGGCGAAGGCGTGCTGATCGAGCTGGTGCAGGCGCCGCCGGGGGTGGTCGAGGCGTTTGCGAAACTCAGCTGAAGGAGACACGCATGAAGAAGAGGCTGTTCCTGTCCGGGGTCGCCGTGCTGGCGGGACTGACTTTTGCCGGCTGCTCGACGGTGTCGGATCCGCGCGCCGAGCGCGGCACGGGCGTCGCCGTCAGCTATGCCGCGCCCTTCGACCAGATATGGGCGGCGCTGCCGGAAATGCTGAAGGAACTCGGCATCAGGGTGACCGGCCAGGACATGAACGTGGGCTACATGCTGGTCGAAGGCGGCGGCACCATGGGCGACAACGCGACGATCTACGTCGAGCGCATCGGCACCAAGGGCAATAGCCGCGTCGAGGTGGTGCCCGGCAAGACGCTGGGTGTGAACCTCTCCCTCGGCGAAATGCCGAAGGACATCCACAACCGCCTGGCCCAGCGTTTCAAGCGTTTCTAGTCGATCTCGCGCAGTCCCGCAGGCGCTTTCACCCAGGCAACCAGGCCGGGAGGGGCGTCCGGATCGGCAGGATAAAGGGCCATGGCGTCGGCAAGGCCCAGTGCCGCGAGCGCGTTGCGGATGGAGCCCGGCTTCCGATGGAAACCCTCCAGCTTCATCAGGGCGCATCCCCGATCCGGCAGGCTCTCCGCAGGGTGCCGCGGCGAGTCCCACCGGATCAGGCTCGGCACCAGGCCATCCCCCGGCAGGCGGCCGTCGCCCGGCACGGTGATGCGCCAGCGGAAATCGCCGCGCGCAAGGCCGAGGATGTCGCCGAGCGGCGCGGGACTGGCAGCGGCCATCGCCATGATGTCCTTGCAACGTGCAAGCCAGTGGATCAGTCGCGGGCGTTGCGCAATCCTTTCCTGCATCAGCGGATCGTCTAGGCCAAACCAGCGCGGCCTGGGCGGACGCGGCGCGCCGGGATCGATGGCGATCAGCTCGAGATAAAGATTCGTGCCCAGCCGCAGCAGGCGGTTGTGCGTGCCCATCGTCGCATGCCGCCCTCCCGGCGAGAGCGGTACGCCGAGATGCGATTCCAGCCAGTCCGCACCGGCATCGAGGTCGGCTGCCGCAACGACGAGGTGGTCGACGGCCGCGCCGGCCGGCTCAGGCGATCCGTCCAAGCGCCTCATCGAGCCGCAGCACCGTGCGCTCGATGTTCTGCAGCTTGTCCAGCCCGAACAGGCCGATGCGGAAGCTGCGGAAATCCGCCGGCTCGTCGCACATCAGGGGCACGCCGGCCGCCGTCTGCAGGCCCTGCGCGATGAACTTGCTTCCGGAATGGATGCCCGGATCGTCCGTATAACTCACCACCACGCCCGGCGCCTGGAAGCCTTCGGCGGCCACGCTCGGAAAGCCGCGGCTCACCAGCAGCGCGCGCACGCGGCGTCCCAGTTCGGCCTGTGCGCTCCGGGCCTTCTCCAGGCCCCAATCGCGCGTCTCGCGCATCGCCTGGACGGCCTTCGCCAGGGCATCCGTCGGCGGTGTGGCATGGTAGGCATGGCCGCCTTTCTCGTAGGTTTCCATGATCTGCAGCCACTTGCGCAGGTCTGCGGCGAAGCTGGTGCTGGTGGTCGACTCGATGCGCTCGCGCGCCTGCGCCCCGAGCATCACGAAGGCGCCGCAGGGCGGACCGCTCCAGCCCTTCTGCGGCGCGCTGATCAGGACATCCACCCCCAGCGCCGCCATGTCCACCCACATCGCGCCGGAGGCGATGCAGTCGAGCACGAACAGGCCGCCAACGGCATGCACCGCCTCCGCGACCGCATCGAGGTATGCGTCCGGCAGCATCATGCCGGAGGCCGTCTCGACATGCGGCGCGAAAACCAGACCGGGCCTGCGCTTGCGGATGGCCTCGACGACTTCCCAGACTGGCGGCGGCGCGAAGGGCGCCTGGCTGCCGTCGGATACCGGGCGTGCCTTGAGCAGGATCGTCTCGGAGGGGATGTTGCCCGCCTCGAAGATCTGGCTCCAGCGGTAGCTGAACCAGCCGTTGCGGATCACCAGGCATTTGCGGCCGGTGGCGAACTGGCGCGCCACCGCCTCCATGCCGAAGGTGCCGCTGCCCGGCACGAGGAGGGCGGAGTGCGCCCGGTAGGCTTCCTTGAGAATGGCCGACAGGTCATTCATGACGCCCTGGAAGGCGGGCGACATGTGGTTCAGCGCGCGGTCGGTGTAGACGACCGAATACTCGAGCAAGCCCTGTTGCGACATCTGGTTCACGGCGGACTCCGGCAAGGCAAAGGCGCGCAGCTTAGCATGCAGCAGACGCCCATGCCCGCTGCGCGAAGGAACGGTCAGGCGAAGCGCACGATCGGCTGGTCGACGGCAAGGCTGTCGCCCTGCTTTGCCAGCACCTCGGCCACCACGCAGTCCAGGTCGGCCCTGAGGATGTTCTCCATCTTCATCGCCTCGATGGCGGCGAGCTTCTCGCCGGCCTTCACTTCCTGCCCGGCCTTCAGCGGCATGTCGGTGAGCAGGCCCGGCATCGGCGAGAGCAGGAACTTGGACAGATCCGGCTTCGGCTTCTCCGGCATCAGACCGAGCAATTCGGCGGCGCGGCCGGTCATCACCATCATGTCGGCCTGGGTGCCCCAGTGGGTGACGCGGTACCTGAGGCCGAGGCGCTCGAGTTGCAGGCAGACCGGCTCGCTGTTCCAGGTGCCGCGGAAGATCGGCTCGCCCAGTCGCCAGGTCGAGCGCAGCTCGCAACTCTGGCCGTCGTGGGTGACGGTGTAGCCGCCGCCGGTCGGCGTCAGCGTGAGATCGTATTTCTTTCCGCCCATCAGCACCGTCCACGCGTTGCCGACCTTGCGCTCGTGGCCGCGCAGCTGGCCGCTGGTGCGCACGGCGCGGTCGATGTAGCGCCGCCGCGCGAAGGCCGCCGCCGCCGCCATGAGCAGCGGATCCTCGTGCACCAGGCTTTCGGCGGAAAAGCCCTTCGGGAACTCCTCGGCGATGAAGCCGGTGTTGAACTTGCCCGACTGGAAGCGCGGGTGCTGCATCAACGCCGACTGGAAGGCGATGTTCGACGACACGCCGCGGATGACGAAAGCGTTGAGGGCGTCGCGCATCCTGGCGATGGCCTGGTCTCGGCTGGCGGCGTGAACGATGAGCTTGGCGATCATCGAATCGTAGTACATCGAAATCTCGCCGCCCTCGTAGACGCCGGTGTCCACGCGCACGCCGTCGTTTTCCGCCGGCGGCAGGTAACGGATCAGCCGCCCGGTCGAGGGCAGGAAGTTGCGGAAGGGATCCTCCGCGTTGATGCGACATTCCATGGCCCAGCCGTCGAGCCTGACGTCCTTCTGCGCGAAGGGCAGCTTCTCGCCGGCGGCGACGCGGATCATCAGCTCGACGAGATCCAGCCCGGTGATGCACTCGGTCACCGGATGCTCGACCTGCAGGCGCGTGTTCATCTCGAGGAAGTAGAAGCTCTTGTCCTTGCCGACGACGAACTCGACCGTGCCGGCCGACTGGTACTTGACGGCTTTCGCCAGCGCCACGGCCTGCTCGCCCATGGCCTTGCGCGTCTTCTCGTCGAGGAAGGGGCTGGGCGCCTCCTCGATCACCTTCTGGTGGCGGCGCTGGATCGAGCACTCGCGCTCGTTCAGGTAGACGCAGTTGCCGTGGGCGTCGCCGATCAGCTGGATCTCGATGTGGCGCGGCTCCTCGACGTATTTCTCGATGAAGACGCGGTCGTCGCCGAAGGCGTTCTTGGCCTCGTTGCGGCAGGAGGAGAAGCCCTCGTGCGCCTCCTTGTCGTCGAAGGCGACGCGCAGGCCCTTGCCGCCGCCGCCGGCGGAAGCCTTGATCATCACCGGGTAGCCGATCTTCTTCGCGATCTCGACGGCCTGCTCGGGCGTGTCGATGGCGGCGTTGTGGCCGGGGATGGTGTTGACCTTGGCTTCCAGCGCCAGCTTCTTCGAGGCGATCTTGTCGCCCATGGCGGCGATGGAATAGTGCTTCGGACCGATGAAGACGATGCCCTCTTCCTCCAGCCGCTTGGAGAAGGCCTCGTTCTCGGAGAGGAAGCCGTAGCCCGGATGCACCGCCTGCGCGCCGGTCTGCTTGCAGGCTGCGATGATCCTGTCGGCGACGAGGTAGGATTCCTTCGAGGGCGGCGGGCCGATGCAGACGGCTTCATCCGCCAGCTCGACGTGGCGCGAATCCTTGTCCGCCTCGGAATACACGGCAACGGTCTTGATGCCCATCCTGCGCGCCGTCTTGATGACGCGGCAGGCGATCTCGCCGCGATTGGCAATGAGTATTTTCTTGAACATGGGAAACCTTTCACCACCAAGGCACCAAGGACACAAAGGAGCACCAAGAAGGGCGAATTGCCATTTTGGATTTTCCTTGGTGCATCTTGGTGCTCTTGGTGTCTTGGTGGTTAAGCAGTTGTCTCAAAGTGGAATGTTGCCGTGCTTGCGCCACGGGTTTTCCAGCTTCTTTTCCTTGAGCATCGCCAGCGAGCGGCAGATGCGCTTCCTCGTCTCGTGCGGCATGATGACGTCGTCGATGAAGCCGCGGTGGCCGGCGACGAAGGGGTTGGCGAACTTCTCCTTGTATTCCTTCTCGCGCGCGGCGAGCTTGGCCGGGTCGTTCTTTTCCTCGCGGAAGATGATCTCCACCGCGCCCTTCGGGCCCATCACGGCGATCTCGGCCGAGGGCCAGGCGAAGTTCACGTCGCCGCGCAAATGCTTCGACGACATCACGTCATAGGCGCCGCCGTAGGCCTTGCGCGTGATCACCGTCACCTTCGGCACGGTGCACTCGGCGTAGGCGTAGAGGAGTTTCGCCCCATGCTTGATGATGCCGCCGTACTCCTGCGCCGTGCCGGGCATGAAGCCGGGCACGTCGACGAAGGTCACCACCGGGATGTTGAAGGCGTCGCAGAACCGGACGAAGCGCGCGCCCTTGATCGAGCTCTTGATGTCGAGGCAGCCGGCCAGCACCAGCGGCTGGTTGGCGACGATGCCCACCGTCTGGCCGGCCATGCGGCCGAAGCCGATCACGATGTTCTTCGCGTAGTCGGGCTGCAGCTCGAAGAAGTCGCCCTCGTCCACCGTCTTCACGATGAGTTCCTTGATGTCGTAGGGCTTGTTCGGGTTGTCCGGCACCAGGGTGTCGAGCGACATCTCGATGCGCTCGGAGGGGTCTTCGGTCGGCACCACCGGCGGCTTCTCGCGGTTGTTGGAGGGCAGGAAGCTCACCAGGCGGCGCAGCATCATCAGCGCCTCGACGTCGTTCTCGAAGGCGAGGTCGGCGACGCCCGACTTGGTATTGTGCGTGACGGCCCCGCCCAGCTCCTCGGCCGTTACTTCCTCGTGCGTCACCGTCTTCACCACTTCCGGTCCGGTGACGAACATGTAGGAAGAGTCCTTCACCATGAAGATGAAGTCGGTCATCGCCGGGCTGTACACCGCGCCGCCGGCGCAGGGGCCCATGATCATCGAGATCTGCGGCACCACGCCGGAGGCGAGCACGTTGCGCTGGAACACGTCGGCGTAGCCGCCGAGCGAGGCGACGCCCTCCTGGATGCGCGCGCCGCCCGAGTCGTTCAGCCCGATCACCGGCGCGCCGGCCTTCATGGCATGGTCCATGACCTTGCAGATCTTCTCGGCGTGCGCTTCCGAGAGCGCGCCGCCGAACACCGTGAAGTCCTGGCTGAAGACGAACACCAGCCGCCCGTTGACGGTGCCGTAGCCGGTCACCACGCCGTCGCCGGGCACGGCCTGCTTCTCCATGCCGAAGTCGGTGCAGCGGTGCTCCTTGAACATGTCCCATTCCTCGAAGGACTCGGGATCGAGCAGGAGCTCGAGGCGCTCGCGCGCGGTGAGCTTGCCCTTGCCGTGCTGCGCGTCGATGCGCTTCTGGCCGCCGCCCAGGCGGGCCGCGGCGCGCTTTTCGTCGAGTTGCCTGATGATGTCGTGCATGCTGCCTCCTCGATTGCCGATGAATGGCTGCGGCCGGGCGCCCTGCCCGGGCCGTGCTCAATGCCGTCCTGCGGGGACGGACTTTTTGCGGATCGCTGCCAGCACTTGCCTCGCGCAGGCCGGGATCGGCGTGCCGGGGCCGAAGATGCCGGCGGCGCCCGCCTTGTTCAGGAAATCGTAGTCCTGCGCCGGAATGACGCCGCCGACGAAGACGATGATGTCCTCGCCGCCCTGATCCTTCAGCGCCTCGACCAGCGCCGGCACCAGTGTCTTGTGGCCGGCGGCAAGCGTCGACACGCCGACGGCGTGGCAGTCGTCCTCGATGGCCTGGCGCGCCGCTTCCTGCGGGGTCTGGAACAGTGCGCCGATGACGATCTCGAAGCCGAGGTCGGCGAGCGCCGTGGCCACCACCTTGGCGCCGCGGTCGTGGCCGTCCTGGCCGAGCTTGGCGACCATCACGCGCGGCGGGCGTCCTTCGGCCTGAGCGAAGTTCGCCACGTCCTGCTTGATCTCCTGCCATTCCCAGTCGTGCTCGAAGGCGGCGCCGTACACGCCGGAGATGGCCTGGTTGGTGGCGCGGAAGCGTCCCCATTCCTTCTCCAGCGCATCCGATATCTCGCCGACGGTGGCGCGCAGGCGCACCGCCTGGACGGCGAGGTCGAGCACGTTGCCCTTGCCCGTCTTCGCGGCATCGGTCAGCGCGCCGAGCGCCTTTTGCACCGCCGAGGCATCGCGCGTCGAACGGATTTTCTTCAGTCGCGCGATCTGCGCCTCGCGCACCGCGCTGTTGTCGATCTCGCGGATCTCCACCGGGTCTTCCTTGTCGAGGCGGTATTTGTTCACGCCGACGATGACATCCTTGCCGGCGTCGATGCGCGCCTGCTTTTCCGCTGCGCACTGCTCGATCTTGAGTTTCGCCCAGCCGGACTCCACCGCCTTGGTCATGCCGCCCATGGCTTCGACTTCCTCGATGATCGCCCAGGCCTGGTCGGCCATGTCCTGCGTCAGCTTCTCCATCATGTAGCTGCCGGCCCAGGGGTCGACCACGCTGGTGATGTGTGTCTCCTCCTGGATGATGAGCTGGGTGTTGCGGGCGATGCGCGCCGAGAAATCGGTCGGCAGGGCGATGGCTTCGTCGAGCGAGTTGGTGTGCAGCGACTGCGTGCCGCCGAACACCGCCGCCATCGCCTCGATGGCGGTGCGCACGACGTTGTTGTAGGGGTCCTGCTCGGTGAGCGACCAGCCGGAGGTCTGGCAGTGGGTGCGCAGCATCATCGACTTGGCGCTCTTCGGGTTGAAGCGCTTCATGATGCGCCACCAGAGCAGGCGCGCCGCGCGCAGCTTCGCCACCTCCAGGTAGAAGTTCATGCCGATGGCGAAGAAGAAGCTCAAGCGCCCGGCGAAGGCATCCACGTCGAGGCCCTTGGCGATGGCCGTCTTCACGTACTCCTCGCCGTCGGCGAGGGTGAAGGCGAGTTCGAGGGCCTGCGTCGCGCCGGCCTCCTGCATGTGGTAGCCGGAGATCGAGATCGAGTTGAACTTCGGCATGCGCGTCGCCGTGTACTCGATGATGTCGGCGATGATGCGCATCGACGGCGCCGGCGGGTAGATGTAGGTGTTGCGGACCATGAACTCCTTGAGGATGTCGTTCTGGATGGTGCCGGAGAGCTTCTCCTGCGCCACGCCCTGCTCCTCGGCGGCGACGATGTAGCCGGCCAGCACCGGCAGCACGGCGCCGTTCATGGTCATGGAGACGGAAATCTTGTCGAGCGGGATGGCGTCGAAGAGGATCTTCATGTCCTCGACGGAATCGATCGCCACGCCGGCCTTGCCGACGTCGCCGGTGACGCGCGGGTGGTCGGAGTCGTAGCCGCGGTGGGTGGCCAGGTCGAAGGCCACCGAGATGCCCTGGCCGCCGCCGGCCAGCGCGCGCTTGTAGAAGGCGTTGGATTCCTCGGCGGTGGAGAAGCCGGCGTACTGGCGGATGGTCCACGGCCGCACGGCGTACATGGTGGCCTGCGGCCCGCGCAGGAAGGGCTCCAGCCCGGGCAGGGTGTCGGCGTGCGGGAGATTCTCGGTGTCGCGCTTCGTATACAGCGGCTTGACGGCGATGCCCTCGGGCGTGTTCCAGGTCAGGGCGGAGACATCGCCGTTCGGCGCCGACTTGGCGGCGGCCTTTTCCCAGGCGGCGATATCGGCGGAGCTAGAAATCTTGTCGGTCATGGCATCACCTCTTGACATCCACAGGGCTTGATAATACTGTATCCATAATTATGAATGCAAGCCTGAGTTTGACAATCATCGGGGCGACAATCCGATGAGCCCTTCCAGCATATCCCAGCCCGCCCTCTATCAGGAGGTCGCCGAGCGCCTGCGCCAGCGCATCTTCTCGCACGAACTGCAGCCGGGCGCCTGGGTCGACGAGCAGGCGCTGGCCGAGCAGTACGGCATCAGCCGCACGCCCCTGCGCGAGGCGCTCAAGGTACTGGCCTCCGAGGGCTTGGTGACGCTCAAGCCGCGGCGCGGCTGCTACGTCACCGAGCTGGCCGAGCGCGACCTCGACGACATCTTCCCGCTGATGGCCTTGCTCGAGGGCCGCTGCGCCTTCGAGGCGACGCAGAAGGCGAGCCCCGCCGACCTGAAGCGGCTCGAAGCGCTGCACGAGAAGCTCGAGCGCCAGGCGGCGAAGGGCGACGCCAACGGCTTCTTCGAGGTGAACCACGAATTCCACCAGGCGCTGCAGGAACTCTCCGGCAACCGCTGGCTGAAACAGGTCATCGACGACCTGCGCAAGGTGCTGAAGCTGACGCGGCGCGATTCGCTGCGCCTGGAAGGGCGCCTCAAGCAGTCGCTGGAGGAGCACCGCCACATCCTCGCCGCCATCCGCGAGCGCGACGCCGCCAGCGCCGAGGCGTTGATGCACGCGCACCTGCTGTCCGGGCGTGCCGCGCTGGCGAAGATGCATGCCGCCCGGACTGATGCGCCCGCAGCGGCAAGTTAGAATCTTACCGTTCCTACTCTTATCAGCGAGGCCGGCATGCGCATCACCAGCAAGGGGCAGGTCACCATTCCCCAGGAAATACGCCAACGCGCCGGCCTGGCGCCGAACGAACATGGAAGTCGAGATCGTCATGGAGCAGGACAAGATCGTCCTGCGCAAGGCAAAGGGCCAGAAAAGCCGCGGCGCCATGGCGGTCGAGCGCCTGCGCGGGGCGCGGCCGAGGACCCGGCTCAGCACCGATCAAATTCTGGCGCTGACGCGCGGCGAATGACCCCGCGAGTTCTGGTCGATTCGAGCGTCCTGCCGGATGTCATCAAGGACGATCCGGGCTGGGGCGCCTGGTCGGCGCAGGCGCTGGCCGAACAACTGGAGCGGGGCGCGCTGGTCATCAACCCGATCGTCTATGCCGAGATTGCCTTCGATTTCGACACCATAGAGGATTTCGACACCATAGAGGATATCGATGCCTTGCTGCCGCCGGCGGACTACGACTACGCCGACATCCCCCGCGAAGCGGCCTTTCTGGCGGCCCGCTGCCATGCCCGTTATCGCGCTTCGGGCGGCGCACGCGCAATGATCCTGCCTGACTTCCTGATCGGCGCCCACGCCACGGTAGAGCGCATGGCCCTGCTGACGCGGGACGCCCGGCGCTATCGCTCCTACTTCCCCGGATTGGCGCTGATCGCGCCGCCGGGCGCCTGATGGCCATGGCGCAATCCGCTGCCGACGAAATCCTGATCCATCGCGACGGCACCGTCGCCACCGTCACGCTGAACAACCCGGCCAAGCTGAACGCCGTCAATGCCTCCATGTGGCGGCGCCTGCGCGCCGTCATGGAAGAGCTCTCCGCCGACGACGGCCTGCGCTGCGTCGTGCTGCGCGGAGCGGGCGAAGCGGCCTTCGCCGCCGGCGGCGACCTCGAGGAATTCCTTACCCTGCGCGACACGCTGGAGCGGGCGCTGGTGTACCACGAGGAGTGGGTGGCCGGCGCGCTGAACGCCGTGCGCGACTGCCTGCACCCGACCGTCGCCCTGATCCAGGGCGCCTGCATCGGCGGCGGGCTGGAGATCGCCGGCCAGTGCGACCTGCGCATCTGCGGCCGCTCGGCCCGCTTCGGCGCGCCCATCAACAAGCTTGGTTTTTCGATGGCGCCGGGCGAACTCTCCGGCCTGCTGGCGCTGGCCGGGCCGGCCGTGGCGCTGGAGATCCTGCTGGAAGGCCGCATCCTCGGCGCCGACGAAGCCTATGAAAAAGGCCTGGTCACCCGCGTCGTGGACGACGAGCTGGTGGCGGAGGAGGCTTACGCCGCCGCGCGCCGCATCGCCGCCAGCGCGCCGCTCGCCGCGCGCATGCACAAGAAGCTGGTGCGCCGCCTCACCGCCGTGCCGCAGGGACTGACTTCTGAGGAGACCCGGGCCAGCTTCGCCTTCCTCGACAGCGAGGATTACCGCGAGGGGCTTTCCGCCTTTTTCGAGAAGCGCGCGCCCTCGTTCAAGGGCAAATAGTCGTTGTTGCAGCGCAGCTTGACGCTGCCGTCCGCCCCTTCTATCTTGTATACAAAATAAAGCATACGAGCGATATTGTTATTGTCGATCAATGATTAACAAATCATCACTGTGCCAGCAGGCGGTCGATCTGCTGCGCAAGCGCATAGTCGGCCAGGCCTTCCTGCCCGGGCAGCGGCTGGACGAGGCGGCGCTGGCGGCCGATCTCGGCATCAGCCGCACGCCGCTGCGCGAGGCGCTGAAGATCCTCTCCGCGGAGGGCCTGGTGCATATCAAGCCGCGGCGCGGCTGCTTCGTTGCCGAGCTGACGCCGGACGACCTCGACGAGATATTCCCGATCATGGCCATGCTGGAGGGCCGCGTCGCCTACGAAGCCGCGCTGAAGGCCGGGCCGGACGAACTGAAGCGCCTCGACGCCCTGCACGGGAAGCTGGAAAAGCACGCCGCCGCGCGCGACGTGGACCGCTACTACGAAGTGAACTACGCTTTCCACGACGCCCTGCAGGAACTGGCCGGCAACCGCTGGCTGCAGCACATGATCGGCGACCTGAGGAAACTCCTGCGCCTGTCGCGCCACCGCTCGCTCAAACTGGAAGGACGCCAGCAGGAATCGCTGGCCGAACACCGCGCGCTGATGGCGGCGCTCCACCGGCGCGACGCCGAGGCGGCCGAGGAGATCATGAAGAACCATCTGCTGGCGCAGCTCGTCGCGCTGCGCCGCATGGCGGCGCGACAGGAGGCGGCCTGATGGCGGAGGGACTTCTCGACCGCGTCAAGAACCTGGTCGGCGGCCGGCGCGAGCGCCAGCCGATGACGCCGAAGCTGCTCGCCCAGTTGCGCCGTCAGCTGCAGGATTGCGCTGCCGGCACCGGCGGCGAGGTTTCGGCGCGCAACCGTGCGGCCAGGCTGGGCGAGACCTACCTCGGTCTCGACGATGCCGGTCGCCACGAATTCCTGCGCCGCATCGCCCTCGACTTCGGCCCTGAGCCGGCCAAGGTCGACGCCGCCCATCGC
Source organism: Rhodocyclaceae bacterium (assembly GCA_008933825.1). Taxonomy (GTDB): domain Bacteria; phylum Pseudomonadota; class Gammaproteobacteria; order Burkholderiales; family Rhodocyclaceae; genus Desulfobacillus. Next base: position 90,596 of record WBUF01000005.1, read on the forward strand.
GCCTACCAGACGGCGGTGGGCACGCCTGGCCAGTGGGACGCCGAGGCGGACCTGCGCGCCGCGCTGCGCTCCTCGCGCATCCGCATCCTGACCCAGTTCAACGCCCTGCCGCAGGGCGTGAAGTTCCTCGTCGACCTGCGCACCGACCTGCTGCGCTGCTTGGATAAGGATGAGGAACTGGCCGTGCTCGACCGCGAGCTGGAGTCGCGCCTCACCGCCTGGTTCGATGTCGGTTTCCTCGAGTTGCGCCGCATCACCTGGCATTCGCCGGCCGCGCTGCTGGAAAAGCTCATCCAGTACGAGGCGGTGCACGAGATCCGCTCCTGGAACGACCTGAGGAACCGTCTCGACTCCGACCGGCGCCTGTATGCCTTCTTCCACCCGCGCATGCCGGAGGAGCCGCTGATCTTCGTCGAGGTGGCGCTGACCAATGAGCTCTCCGGGAACATCCAGGCGTTGCTCGACGAGCACGCGCCGGTGTTCGACCCGGCGCGCGCCGACACCGCCATCTTCTACTCGATTTCCAACACCCAGGCCGGGCTGCGCGGCGTCTCCTTCGGCAACTTCCTGCTGAAGCGCGTCATCGACGACCTGAAGCGCGACTTCCCGCAGCTGAAGACCTTCGCCACGCTCTCACCGCTGTCGCAGTTCGCCGCCTGGCTGAAGCGCTCGCCGGCGGCGCTCGCCGGCCTCGGCCTGACGCTGGCGCAGCTGCAATCGGGCGAGTGGGCGCAGGACAAGGCGGCGGCGCGCCGCCTGCGCGACCCGCTCGAGCGCCTCGCCGCGCGCTACCTCTACACGGTGCGCCAGAACGGCCGCCCCTACGATCCGGTGGCGCGCTTCCATCTCGGCAACGGCGCGCGCATCGAGCGCATCGATTTTCTTGCCGACACCTCGGCCAAGGGCTTCAAGCAATCCTGCGGCCTGATGGTGAATTATTTGTACGATCCGGAAGAGATCGAGCAGAACGTCGAAGCCTTCGTCGGCGAGGACCGCATTGCCGCCACGGCGGCGATCCGCCGCCTCGCCAAATCCCAATAGCCACAGGAGGAGACAACATGAACGCACGCAGAAAGATCCTGGCCGCCTCGCTGGCCGCAGCATCCCTTGCCCTCTTCGGCCCGCAGGCCCTCGCCCAGGCGCCGAAGGTGCTCAAGATCTCGCACCAGTTCCCCGGCGGCAGCATCGACGAGGGCGACTTCCGCGATCGCATGGTGCGCAAATTCGCCGCCGAGGTGGAGAAGCGCACGAACGGCCAGCTCAAGTTCGAGATCTATCCCGCCAGCTCGCTGGTCAAGCCGGTGGAGCAGTGGGGGGCGATGGCCAACGGCTCGCTCGACCTCTCGCTCTACCCGCTGGCGTATGCCGGCGGCCGCGTGCCGGAGCTCAACATCGGCCTGATGCCGGCGCTGGTCACCAGCTACGAGCAGGGCCTGCGCTGGAAGGACGCGCCGATCGGCAAGGAGCTCGTGCGCATCGTCGAGGAGAAGGGCGTCAAGATCCTCACCTGGGTGTGGCAGGCCGGCGGCATCGCCTCGCGTGGCAAGCCGATCGTCGGCCCGGACGACGTCAAGGGCCTCAAGTTCCGCGGCGGCAGCAAGGAGATGGACATGATGCTGAAGGCCGCCGGCGCCTCGCCGACCAACGTGCCCTCGAGCGAGATCTACAACGCCATGCAGTCGGGCGTGCTCGACGCGGCGCTGACCTCCAGCACCTCGCTCATCTCCTTCCGCCTGCACGAGCATGCCAAGCACGTCACCACGGCGCGCGACAAGACCTTCTGGTTCATGTTCGAGCCGATCCTGATGTCCAAGGCCAGCTTCGACAAGCTGACGCCGGAGCAGCAGAAGATCGTCATGGAAGTGGGCGCGAGCCTGGAGAAGTTCGGCATGGAATCCGCCCGCGCCGACGACCAGAAGCTGGCCGAGGTGTACAAGCAGGCCGGCGACGCGGTGCACGACATGAACGAGGCGGCCTTCGCCAAGTGGCGCGACATCGCCCGCGCCTCGGCCTGGAAGGACTTCGAGGAAAAGGTGCCGAACGGCAAGAAGCTGCTCGAGATGGCCGTCTCGGTGAAGTGAGCATGGCCGCACGGCTCCTGTGGCGGGCGTTCGCGCGGAAGCTCGCCGCGCTCAACCTGTGGATGGGCTACGCCGCCGGCCTGCTGGTGGCGGTCTCCGCCGTGGTGCTGACGGCGGAAGTGCTGCTGCGCTACTTCCTCGGCTCTCCCAGCGACTGGGCGCTGGAGCTGTGCATCTACATGCTCATCGCCTCGACCTTCGTCTCGACGGCCTATACGCTCGCCGCCAAGGGCCACGTCAATATCGACATCGTCGACCACCTGATGTCGGGTACGGCGAACCGGTGGCGCATGCTGCTGGCCGACCTGGGGTCGGCCGGCCTGTGCGGTTTCGTCGCCGTCAATGCCTGGCGGCTCACCGCGGTGGCCTTGAACGAGGGCTGGGTGAGCAATTCCACCTGGGGGCCGAAGCTGTGGATCCCCTTCGCCTTCATCGCGCTGGGCATGACGCTGCTCGCGCTGCAGTACCTGGTGCAGATCGTCGACGCGCGCCTCGCGCCGATGCTTGCCGGAGGCCGCCATGGGCGTGCTTGAGATCGGCCTGCTCTACCTCGGCGCGGCGCTGCTGCTGCTGTTCTCCGGCATGCCGATCGCCTTCGCGCTGGGCGGCGTGGCGCTGGCCTTCATGTTCTTCTTCATGCCGTCGAGCAACCTGGAGAACATCGCCGAGACGCTCTACAGCGAGCTGAACAACTTCACCCTGCTGACCATTCCGCTGTTCATCCTGATGGGTGCGGCCATCGGCAAGACGCGCGCGGCGGCCGATCTCTACGAGGCGGCGCACCGCTGGCTCTACAAGCTGCCCGGCAGCCTCGGCGTGGCCAACGTCTTCGGCTGCTCGGTGTTCGCCGCCATGTGCGGCTCCAGCCCGGCCACCTGCGCCGCCATGGGCGGCATGGGCATCCCCGAGATGCGCAAGCGCGGCTATTCCGAGGAGCTGGCCACCGGCCTCATCGCCGCCGGCGGCACGCTGGGCATCCTCATCCCGCCCTCGCTGACGCTGATCATCTACGGCATCATCACCGAGCAGTCGATCGGCAAGCTGTTCATCGCCGGCGTCATCCCCGGCATCCTGCTCGCCGTGATCTTCGCGCTGTGGGTGATGTTCGCCGCCTGGCGCGAGAAACAGGCGGCGCGGGCGGGGCGCGCAGCGAGCGAACTGCTGAAGGCCGAATTCTTCACCTGGCGCCAGCGGCTCGAGACCCTGCCGCGCCTGCTGCCCTTCGTCGTGCTGATCGCCGTGGTGATGGTGGCCCTCTACGACGGCTGGGGCACGCCCTCCGAAGTGGCCGGTGTCGGCGCCGCCGGTTCCCTGCTGCTGGTGACCGCGATCTACGGCGTCTGGCGCTGGCGCGACCTGAAGGAGATCCTGCTCGGCACGGCGCGCGAGTCCTGCATGATCATGATGATCATCGCCATGGCCTTCCTGTTCACCTACGTCATGAGCTACCTGCACATCACGCAGAGCATGGCGCAGTGGCTGGTCGGCCTCGGCCTGTCGAAGTGGGCCTACCTGTTCTGGGTGAACGTGCTGCTGCTGGTGCTCGGCTGCTTCCTGCCGCCGGTGGCCATCATCCTGATGGTGACGCCGGTGATCATGCCGGGCATCCTCGCCGCCGGCTTCGATCCGATCTGGTTTGGCATCGTGCTGACCATCAACATGGAGATGGGCCTCATCACGCCGCCGGTGGGCCTCAACCTCTTCGTCATCAACGGCATCGCGCCCGACATCGGCTTCCGCCAGATCATGCGCGGCGTGATGCCCTTCATCGTCATCATGGGACTCTACATCGTGCTGCTGGCGCTCTTCCCGGAGATCGTCATGTGGCTGCCCGACCAATCCAAGTGAAGTCATGAGCGACAACCTGTACGCCCTGCTGGCCGGGCGCTTCCCGGCCGCGCCCGACGCCCCCTGCCTGATCCTGCCCGATGGCCGGCGCGTTTCCTACGCCGAGCTGGAAAGTCAGTCCGCGCGGTACGGCAATCTGTTGATCGAGAACGGTGTGAAGCCGGGCGACCGCGTCGCGGCGCAGGTGGAGAAGTCGCCCGAGGCGCTGTATCTGTATCTGGGCTGCCTGCGCGCCGGCGGCGTCTTCCTGCCGCTCAACCCGGCCTACCAGCGCGGCGAGGTCGAGTATTTCCTCAATGACGCCAAGCCCGGCCTCTACGTCTGCCGGCCGGAGAAGCTGGAAGAGGCGCAGGAACTGGCCTGGGCGGCGCGCGTGCCGCTGGTGCACGACCTCGGCAGCCGCGGCGACGGCAGCCTGGCCGCCGCCGCGGCGGAGATGCCGGACGCCTTCGCCACCGTGCAGTCGGCGGCGGGCGACCTCGCCGCCATCCTGTACACCTCCGGCACCACCGGCCGCTCCAAGGGCGCGATGCTGACCCACCGCAACCTGGCGGCGAACGCCCTGGTGCTGCACCGCTATTGGGGCTTCCGCCCGGGCGACGTGCTGCTGCACATGCTGCCGACCTTCCATGTGCACGGCCTCTTCGTCGCCACGCACTGCGCGCTCATGAACGGCAGCCCGATGCTGTTCGAGCCGAAGTTCGACGCCCCGCGCGCCCTACGCCTGATGCGGGAGGCCACGGTGTTCATGGGCGTGCCGACCTACTACGTGCGCCTGCTGCAGGAGCAGGGGCTGACGAAGGAAGCCGTCGCCCACATGCGCCTGTTCATCTCCGGCTCGGCGCCGCTGTTGCCGGAGACCTTCGCCGAGTTCCGCGAACGCACGGGGCAGACCCTCCTCGAGCGCTACGGCATGACCGAGGGCGGCATGTTCACCTCCAACCCGCTCGAGGGCGAGCGGCGCGGCGGCACGGTCGGCTTCCCCCTGCCGGGCACGGATGTGCGCGTGGTGGGCGAGAACGACATGCCGCTGCCCGCCGGCGAAATCGGCCACATCCAGGTGCGCGGCGACAATGTTTTCGCCGGCTACTGGGGGATGCCGGAGAAGACGCAGGAGGAATTCACGCCGGAGGGTTTCTTCCGCACTGGCGACATGGGCCGCTACGACGCCGACGGCTACCTCGCCATCATCGGCCGCAACAAGGACCTCATCATCACCGGCGGGCTCAACGTCTACCCGAAGGAGATCGAGGAGGCCATCGACGCCCTGCCCGGCGTGGCCGAATCCGCCGTCATCGGCCTGCCGCACCCGGATTTCGGCGAGGCGGTGACGGCCGTGGTGGTGCGCGGCCGCGGCGGCGAGGCCCTCACCGCCGAAGCCATCATCGCCGAGCTGAAGGGCCGAATCGCCGGCTTCAAGGTGCCGAAGGCCGTGCATTTCGTCGACGACCTGCCGCGCAACGCCATGGGCAAGGTGCAGAAGAACCTGCTGCGTCAACGTTTTTCCGCCCGCTCCGTTTAATTCAGGTATTAAACAATTCGCTTTCCCTGCCGCAGGGCGGGGTGTATGGTTGCCGGGACGGCGTCGCAGAGCGCCTGACCGGCGGAGGAGGCAGGAAATGAAGCAGCAATTCTGGCAAAGTCCGACGAGCCCGTGGAAGCACAAGGCCAAGGTATTGGCGGCCTTCGTGGCGCTGTGCCTGATCAGCGCCTTTTCCGGGGTCGGCTTTGCCGCCAGTCAGATCTTGAGATAGGTCCAGCCGGCGCGCACCCGGTCGACAATATGCTCGACCGCGGTGCGCTCCACCCTTGCTTCCGGCACCAGCCTGACATCCAGCCCCGCGCTGCGGTAGCGCGCGATGGCGTTGCCGCAGGCGACGAAAGCCAGCATCTCGTGGCGCGCCGCCATGCGGGCGATGCGCTCGGCGTGGAAGGTGCTTTCCTCGCGCAGCAAGTCCAGGCCGGAATTGTTCACGACGATCTCCACGCGCGCGCGGCCGGCCTTGGCGAGATAGGCCTCGGCCATGTCGAGCGCTTCCTCCATGCGCTCGGTTTGCGAGTTATCGAGATGGATCAGCACCCGCGCCGGCTGCGGCGCGAAGAGGCCGCCGGCCCAGGCAAAGGATTCCGCGCCGGCCTGGCTGGCACGATGTCCCTGCCAGCCGATCAGCACACCCGCAACCAGCGCCAGGCTCGCCGCTAGCGCGCCGCCCCAGAGGGAGACCCGCCGCCTGGTTCGATGGCGGGCGTCGGGAAGGCGGCCGTAGGCATGGCCGACCAGCTCCTTGGCGGCACGCAGGGCGCACAGGCGCTGGCCGAATTCGGCGTCGGCGGCCGCGGCGGCGAGGATTTCCTCGCGCTCCTGGGCGCCGAGCTGGTCGTCGACAAAAGCATTCAACTGCTCGTCGGAATAATTGCGTCCATCGTTCATTTCACGCTCCTCAGGCGCGGCTGCGCCGCGGCCGCTTCGAGCAGGCCGCGCAGCGCCTCCCGCGCACGGCATAGCCGGCTCATCACCGTGCCGATCGGAATCGCCAGGGTTTCGGCGACTTCCGCGTAAGTGAATTGCTCCAGATCCACCAGGGTGAGCACCTGGCGCTGGCCGAGCGGCAGCGCCTCGATGGCGGCGCGCACTCGCCGCGCCGTCTCCTGCGCTTCCGCCTGGCCGTCCGGCCCCGGCCGATCGCAGGGGAGTTCGACCAGGGCTTCCTCATCGAGATCGTCGCGCCGCAGGGAGCGCAGGTGGTCGATCCAGCAACGGTGCAGGATCGAGAACAGCCAGCTCGACAGGCGCTCCGCCTCGCGCAGCTGGTCGATGCGCGCCAGGCCGCGCGCCAGGGCTTCCTGCGCCAGGTCGTCGGCCAGCGCCGCATCGTGGCTCCAGGCAAAGGCGAGGCGATAGAGGCGATCGCGGCTCGCCTCGATCTTCTCCGTCAGCTTGCGCCGTTCGCGAGACTGCAGCCATTTCACCATCATTGTTTCCTCCCGTCCCATTATGACGCGGCGCAGGGAGCCATTATTCCCGGAATAGCACGGGCGCCTCCGGCGTCTTCATTCATGAGGATGCTGCCCGAAAAGCCACGACGATCAAAAGGAGATTCCATGAGGTACGAGACAAGACGAATTCCCGGCAGCCTGCTGGGCGCGCTGGCCCTGATGTCGCTTTCCGCCTGCGCTACCGGCCAGGGCAGCGCAACGGGGCAGGTGTCCGCTCCCGTCAAGGTTGTCTATCACATCAACGAGGGTCTCGATCAAGCCAGCAACGGCCTGCGCAACATTCGCAACCACCTGAGCGCCGATCCGCAGGCGAAGATCGTTGTCGTCACCCACGCCGGCGGCATCAACTTCCTGCTCGATGGCGCCAGGGACAAGAACGGCAACGCCTACGCCTCGACGGTGGACGACCTCTCGCTCAGGGGCGTTGAGTTCCGCGTCTGCAACTTCACCCTGCAAAGCCGCAACATCGACAAGGGCAAGGTTCATTCCGATGCAAGGATCGTGCCCTCGGGTGTGGCGGAGGTAAGCCGTCTGCAGGCGCGCGAAGGCTATGCCTATCTGAAACCCTGAGTCTCCCCGGCCCGCGGGAGGCGGGATGACGGAAGTTCAGCCGATCAGGCCGTGCAGCATCTTCGTCGCCAACAAGGCGAGGAAGACGCCGAAGGCGCGCTTGAGCTGCTTCACGGGCAGCCGGTGCGCCGTCTTCGCGCCGAGCGGCGCGATCAGCATGGTCAACGCCGAGACGCCGATGAAGGCCGGCAGGTAGACGTAGCCCAGGCTTCCGGCCGGCAGGCCCGTCGCCTTCCATCCCGCCGCGACATAGCCGACCGTCCCCGCCACGGCGATGGGGAAGCCGAGTGCCGCCGAGGTGCCGACGGCATGGTGGATCGTCACGTTGTGCCACACCATGTAGGGAATCGAGAGGAAGCCGCCGCCCGCCGCGACCAGGCTGGAAACGATGCCGATGACGGTGCCGACGATGAACATCCAGGCCGGACGCGGCAGGGTGCGCGTCGGCGCCGGCTTGAAATCGAGCACCATCTGCAGCGAGGCGTAGTACACGATGGCGGTGAAGGCGAAGGCCAGCGGCCGCGTCGGCACCAGGCTGGCGAAGAGCGAGCCGCCCAGCGTGCCGAGCACGAGTCCCGGCGCCATGGCCCGCACGATCTCCCAGCGCACCGCGCCATGGCCGTGGTGGGCGCGCATGCTGGAGATCGAGGTGACGACGATGGTCGCCATCGAGGTGCCGAGCGCGAGATGCATGACGTGCTCGGGCGGAAAACCCTGCGCGGCGAAGATCATGAACAGCAGCGGCACGATGGTCAGGCCGCCGCCGACGCCGAAGAGGCCCGCGATGAAGCCGGCGAAGCAGCCGAGCAGCGGGTAGGCGAGCCACCAAAGGCTCACGATTTCGCCCCCATCAGGCGTTCGGCGATGAACCTCCACTCCGCCGGATCGACCGGCGTGATCGACAGTCGGTTGCCCTTGGCCAGGGCGCGCATGTTGGCGAGTTCCTTGTGGCTGCGCAGCTCGGCCAGGCTGACGAGCGGCGTCTTCTTCACGAGTTTCACGTCCACGTTGAGCCAGCGCGGATTGTCCGGCGCGGACTTCGGATCGAAATACTTGTGCTTCCTGTCGAACTGGGTGGCATCGGGATAGGCGAGCTTCACCACCTCGACGATGCCGACGATGCCCGGCTCGGCGCAGTTGGAGTGATAGAAGAAGCCGCGGTCGCCGAGTTTCATCTGGTCGCGCATGAAGTTGCGCGCCTGGTAGTTGCGCACCCCCCACCAGGCCGTGACCTTGTCGCGGGCGAGATCGTCGATGCCGTAGGTCTCGGGCTCGCTCTTCATCAGCCAGAATCTCATGCCCGCTCCGCAAAAACAAAGCGCGGAATCTTTCCGCGCTTTTGAAGGGATCCCCCGCCTGTGCCGCTAGGCCGGCATCCTGAACCGGAGGTCCAGAGCGGCCGCTTTCCGGTCACCGCAGGTGCGTCCGGCTCACGAGGGAGGGACGCTCGCAATAGTGACGCTTTGGTCCGCGGCCAATGCCAAGGCATTGGTTCAAGGAATGTAAAGCCTTGGCGAACACCGCAGGGGAAATCTTGACGTCGTGCCCGAGGAGGCGGGACTAGAACAGTTGTTCCTGGCTGGCCATCGCCTCGTCGAGCCTCGCCTGCATGGAAGCGATTCTACGCCGGAACTCCTGCATGTCAAAGCCGCCGGGCAGCTTGATCGAGAGCAACTCGTGGGCGAGATTGAGGGCCGTCATGACGGCGAGCCGCTCGCCGGTGGATTTGGTCTTCTCGCCGATTTCGCGCATCTTCTCGTCGACGAAGGCGACGGCGGTCTGCAGGGCCTCGCGCTCGTCCGGCGGGCAGGCGACGCGGTATTCGCGGCCCATCAGGACGATGTCGAGGGTGTTGGCTTCCTTCTTGGTCATTCGACCACCTTCCCCCCGCCTCCTTCCCGCGGAAGGGGGCGACGGTTGTTCGCCGCTGCGCGGCTCCACGTGATTGACTGTGCCGTCCTTGGGGCGGCCCGGCGGACGGCGCTCATTGCTCCGGCATCCGCTCCATGAGGGACTCCAGGCGGGTGCAGGCCGTCTCGATCTTCTCATTGAGCCGGTTGCGCTCCACCTCGAGGCTGGCCACCCGCGTGCGCAACTCCTGGTTTTCCGCGCGCAGGTTCTGGCACAGCGTAATGAATTGCTCGATGCGTTCCTCGAGGGCGAAGAGTTCCCTGTCCATCCCAACAAACTAACAAAAAAAGCAGTTTCACGTCAAGCAATAACGGGCAATTCTGAATGTTATTTGTGACGCCATCGCCGTGCCGCGGGGACTGACTTTGATTTTTTGGGGCTATAATCCCCCGCGTCGTATGGTTTTGCCACGCGACATCCTGTTCCAGGTGCTCCGCCGGCCCTCAGCCGGCGGGTTAAACGGGAACGAGGTGCGCCGGAAGTCGTATTTCCGGCAATGCCTCGGCTGCCCCCGCAACGGTAAGCGAGTGCGGGTCCGCCACACAGCCACTGGGTGAAAGCCCGGGAAGGCGGCGGATCAAGACTTGCGAGCCCGGATACCGGCCTCGGACAGACCAGTACGGAATCGCCGCGGGGGTGCGGCCACCGGCACCGGGTTCTGCCCGCTCCGATTTTCTGCTCCCTCCCGCATTCCGTTTTATCGACATTGTTATCGACATTGTCCGGCAGCGGGGACGCAGGCCGGACTTGAGGGAGCCCTCCACATGCACTTCAGGCATCGAGCCGCGGCGCTGGCCATCGCCGCCCTGTTCCACCCTTCCAGCCCTGCCGCCGCCGCAGCGAACACAGATGAAGCCGCGGTGATCGTCAGCGCCACCCGCTTCGCCGAAGCCGACCCGCGCGTGCCGGCCAACATCAGCGTCGTCACCCGCGAGGACATCCGCAACACACCGGCCTTCGACCTGCCCGCCGTCCTGCGCAACCACGCCGGGATCGACGTACGCCCCCTCTACGGCAGCCTGGGGATGGATGCCGCCGTCGATCTGCGTGGCTTCGGCGAAACGGCAGCCAGCAACACCCTGATCCTCGTCGACGGCCTGCGCCTCAACCCCATCGACATGGGCTCGATCAGCTGGTCGGCGGTGCCGCTCGAGAGCATCCGGCGCATCGAGATCATCCGCGGCGCCGGCACCGTCCTCTACGGCGACCGCGCCAGCGGCGGCGTCATCAACATCGTCACCGACAAGTCCGGCCGCCCGCGCGCGGCGGTGACGGCCACGGCGGGCAGCTTCGGCCACCGCGGCCTCGATGCCCACGGCGCCGCCGGCAACGACACCGGCTACTTCAACGTCTTCGCCCACCATGCCGAGACCGGCGGCTGGCGGCGCAACAGCCAACAGGACCAGCAGACGCTGTCCGGCCGCGCCGGCTTCTATCTCGGCGCCGGCGAAGTTTTCGTCGACTGGGCCGCCTACAAGGACTCCTCCGGCCTGCCCGGCTACCTGCGCCGCGCCGCCTGGCGCGCCGACCCGCGCTCGAGCGCCTCGCCCGACGACTGGCAGAAGCGCGACGGCTATCGCCTGCGCCCCGGCGTCAAGCTGCCGCTGACCGATGCGCTGACGCTGGAGGCGGAACTGTCCGCCGAGCGGGAGGACCAGCATGCCAACTACGTTTCCTTCGGCAGCCGCTCCGACCGCGCCAAGGACATGCTGTCGTTCACCCCGCGCCTGCGGCTCCGCCACGGCCTCGGCGGCCTGGCGAGCGAAACCGTGTTCGGTCTCGACCACTACGACGGCGACGTCGACGCGCGCTACACCACGGCGCCGCGACAGACGGCCGAGCAGACCAGCACCGCCGTGTATTTCCAGAACACCACCAACCTGACCGGCGCCTGGGCAGTCACCCTCGGCGGGCGCAGCCAGCGCATGGAACAAAGCGCCCACCAGGACGCCTACGCCGCATGGTTCTCGCCGGCGATGGACGGCGACGCCACGCGGCGGCGCAATGCCTGGGACCTCGGCGCCAGCTACAGCGGCGGGAACTGGCGCGCCTATGGCAAGATCGGCACCACTTTCCGCTTCGCCAACACCGACGAGCTGTTCGGCTTCAGTCCGATCCTCTTCGTCCCGGTGTTCGCCGGCGACCTGCGCCCGCAGCACGGCCGCATCGGCGAGATCGGCGGCAGCGCCGGTTTCGGCCCGGTGCAGGCGCGCGCCGCGCTCTACCGCATGAACATCAAGGACGAAATCGGCTACGACGGCGCGCTCGGCGCCAACGTCAACTTCGACCCGACGCGCCGCCAGGGCCTCGAGGCCGAGCTCGACTGGCGCATCGTCGAATCCCTCAAGGCGAAGCTGGCCTATGCCCATGTCGACGCCGAGTTCCGCAGCGGCCCCTACGACGGCCGGCGCGTGCCGCTGGTGCCGCGCGACAAGGCCACCGTGCAACTCACCTGGGACGCCGGCCGGGCGGGCAGCTACGCCGCCGCGGTGAACCATGTCGGGTCGCGCCGCTACAGCGGCGACTTCAACAACGTGAGGGGAACGCTGTCCGGCTACACGACGCTGGACCTGCAGGCCGCCTGGAACCTGAAACCGTGGACCGTGACCGCGCGGCTGCTCAATGCCCTGGACAAGCGCTATGCGCCGTATGCCGGCTACTCGCCCTGGATCGCCGACCATTACTACTATCCGGCCGACGGGCGCAGTTTCCACTTGAGCGCGCGCTACGACTTCAAATAGGAAAAGTCAGCCGTGCCGACACGCCGCCGCGCCCTGCTGGTGATTCTGCTCCTGGCCCTGGTCGGGCTGGCGAGCCTGGTCGTCGCGCTGGCGGCGGGCAGCCTGCCGGTGTCCGCGGCCGATGTTGGCCGCGCCCTGCTCGGCGACACGTCGGGCATGGCGGCGGAAGTGGTGCGTGCGCTGCGCCTGCCGCGCGCGCTGGCCGCCTTCGCCTGCGGCGGCCTGCTGGCCCTGGCCGGCGCGCTGCTGCTGGTGCTGCTGCGCAACCCGCTGGCCGATCCCTACGTGCTCGGCATCTCCGGCGGCGCCTCGGTCGGCGCGCTGACGGCCATGCTGCTCGGGCTGCCGCTGCTGCTGGTCAACGGCGGCGCCTTCGCCGGCGCGCTGGCCGCCACGCTGCTGGTGTTCGGACTGGCGCGCGGCGACGGCTCGTGGACGCAGACGCGGCTGCTCCTCACCGGGGTCATCGTCGCCGCCGGCTGCGGCGCGGCGGTGGCGCTGATCCTCTCCATCGCGCCGGAGAACCAGCTGCGCGGCATGCTGTTCTGGCTGATGGGCGACCTCTCGCATGCCGCCTCGCCGTGGCCGGCGCTCGCCATGCTGGCGCTGGGCCTCCTCGCCGCGCTGCCCTTCTCGCGCGACCTCAACCTGCTGGCGCGCGGCGACCTGACGG
>WBUF01000066.1 GCA_008933825.1 Rhodocyclaceae bacterium
GCACCGCCACGCCGCGCCGCGCCGCGCGGCACAGCGCGGCAGCCACCGCGCGCCCGCTGGCGTCATCCTCGAAGATGTAGGTTTCCAGGTGGAATTCCCGCTGCGCGGCATCGATGGCGGCGATCAGCGCGGGGAAGAAATCGCGGCCCGTCTCCAGCAGATCGAGGGCGTTGCCGGGCAGGAACTCGGCCTTCATGCCCGGCGCCTACTTGACGACGTCGATGTGGGCGGACAGCGCGGCATGGTCGGAGACAATCGACCAGCGCCGGCCAAAATGAACCTCGGCGCGTTCGATCTCGAAGCCGCGCACGTAGATGCGGTCAAGGCGGAACATCGGCAGCGCGGCCGGGAAGCTGCGCGCCGGCTGGCCGCTCATCCCGCCGAACACCTCGATCATGCCGAGGCGCTCGGCGATCAGGTTGCCGGCGCGGTTGTGCCAGTCGTTGAAGTCGCCGGCGACAATGAGCGGCGTGTCGCCGGGACTGACTTTTTCCATGTGCTCGGCCAGCGCCAGCATCTGGCGCCGGCGCGCGGCGGCGGTGAGTCCCAGGTGCACGCAAACGCAATGCAGCGGCTGCTTCCAGCCCGGCACGGCGATTTCGGTGTGCAGCATGCCGCGACGCTCGAAGCGCAGCTCGGAAATGTCCTGGTTGTGCGAGGAAAGGATGGGAAAGCGCGAGAGGATCGCGTTGCCGTGATGGCCGTGGTCGTAGATGGCATTGCCGCCATAGGCGGTGTCGGGCCAGACGCCCTCGGCGAGGAAGTCGTGCTGGCCCTCCTGTGGCCAGTCGTGGCGCCGTTCGGCGTGGCGTTCGTGCAGCCCCTGTACTTCCTGCAGGAAGACGATGTCGGGATCGAGACCGTGCAGGCGCTTGCGCAGCTCGTGGATCATCATGCGCGCCTTGAACTGCGAAAAGCCCTTGTGGATATTGAAGGTGCACACGTGCAGCTTGCGCACGGCATCCTTCGGGCGGGCGGCGGCCTTCCCCCTGCTGGTGACGGCAGGCTTGACCATGCTACGAGGCTTCGAGCATGCGATTCAGGGCGATCCTGGCCAGCTCCGCCTCGTGCGCCGGCACCGAGATGCGGTTGACGACGTGGCCCTCGGCGAGATTCTCCAGGCACCAGGCCAGGTGCTGCGGATCGATGCGGCCCATCGTCGAGCACATGCAGACCATCGGCGCCATGAACTGCACGATCTTGCCCTCCGGCTTCACTTCCTCGGCCAGCCGGCTGACGAGATTGAGCTCGGTGCCGACCAGCCAGCGCGTGTTGGCTGGCGCCGCCTTGATGGTCTTGATGATGAACTCGGTCGAGCCGACGTGGTCGGACAGGCGGCAGACGTCGAAACTGGATTCGGGATGGGAGATGACCAGCCCGTCCGGATGCTCGTTTCTGAAGCGCAGGATGTGGCCGGCCTGGAACATCTGGTGCACCGAGCAGTGGCCCTTCCAGAGCAGGATGCGGGCGCGGCGGATCTGCTCGGCGTCGAGGCCGCCGTTTTCCAGGTCCGGATCCCAGATGGCCATCTCCTCGAGCGGAATGCCCATCCTGTGGCCGCTCCAGCGGCCGAGGTGCTGGTCGGGGAAGAACAGCACCTTTTCCCTCTGCGCGAACGACCACTCGAGGATCTTCGGCGCATTGCTGGAGGTGCATACGATGCCGCCATGTTCGCCGCAGAAGGCCTTCAGGTCGGCGCTGGAATTGATGTAGGTGACCGGGGTGAACAGCCGGTCCGGGTCGCCGCCGACGGCTTCCAGTTCGCGCCAGCAGCGTTCCACCTTGGCGAGACTGGCCATGTCGGCCATCGAGCAGCCGGCGGCGAGATCGGGCAGGATGGAAATCTGTTCCGGCTTGGAGAGGATGTCGGCCACCTCCGCCATGAAATGCACGCCGCAGAAGACGATGTACTCGGCATCGGACTGCGCGGCCAGGCGCGAGAGTTTGAGCGAATCGCCGGTGAGGTCGGCGTGGCGGTAGACGTCGGCGCGCTGGTAGTGGTGGCAGAGCAGCACGGCGCGGCTGCCGAGCCTTGCGCGCGCGGCGAGGATGCGCTCCTGCGCTTCGCCGTCGGCGAGGGCGTTGAAGCGGTCGAACTGGATGGCGGCGTTAGGCATGCTGGAATCCGAAACTCGCAACTATAAACTACGATTGCTGCCAGGGCAGCCCGGCGGCGCGCCAGCCGCCCGTCTTGCCGCGCTGCCCCCTGGCGTCCTTGTCGCCCTCGAAACCTTCCAGAACGTTGTAGCAATCCGGAAAGCCTGCCTCCGTCGCGGCGGTGGCCGCCCGGTGCGAACGGTGCGCGCTGCGGCAGATGAACAGAAGCAGCGATTCGCGATCGGCCTGGCGCCTCAGTTCGTCGAGGAAGCGGGTATTCTGGGCGAAGCCCGGGTAGGTCTGCCATTCGATCTCGACGGCGCCCGGAATGCGGCCGACGAAATCCAGCTCGGCGCGCGTGCGCACGTCCACCAGCGTCGCGCCTGGCGCGAGCCGGAGCACATCGTAGGCTTCCGCCGGCGTGAGGGCGCCCTCGTAGGACAGGCCGAGTGCCTTCGCGCGCTGCTGCGCGAGTGCCAGTATGTCGCTGAGTTTTCCCATTCGGGCGGCGGCGATTAGAATGACAGGCCAAGTATAAGTGAAGCTTCCATGCCCGTCGAAAAGTCCCCGCCGCGCGCCGTGCCGGCCGATCCGCAGCGCTATCTTGCGGCGAGCCGCGCCACCTGGATATCGGCCGTGCTCAACCTGGCGCTCACGGCAGCCCAGTTGGCGGTCGGCTCGCTGGCCCATTCCCAGTCGCTGATCGCCCATGGCCTGCATTCCTTTTCCGATCTGCTGTCGGATTTCCTCGTCCTCTACGCCAACCGCCAGGGCAGCCATCCGGCCGACCGCGAACACCCTTACGGCCACGCTCGCGTCGAGACGGCGGCGACGCTGATCCTCGGCGCCGCGCTGGCCGCGATCGGCTTTGGCATCCTTTGGGAAGCGACACAGCGTCTGCAGCATGTCGCGGAACTGCCGGCCGTCGAACTGCTGGCGTTATGGGTGGCGATCTTCACGGCGGCCTCCAAGGAGATCCTGTTTCGCTATCTGATCCGCGTCGCCGGGCGCCTGCGCTCTCCGATGCTGGCGGCCAACGCCTGGCACACGCGCGCCGACGCTGCCTCGGCCCTGGTGGTGGTGGCAGGCATTTCCGGCGCCCTGATGGGCTGGGCGTTCCTCGACCTGCTGGCCGCGGCGACCATGGGCTTCATGATCCTGCGGATGGGCCTGAAGCTGGCTTGGGAATCCCTGCGGGAACTGATCGACACCGGTCTCGACAAGGAGAAGGTGGAGGCGATCCGCCGCACCTTGCTGGACACTCCCGGCGTGCTCGGCCTGCACGAGCTGCGCACCCGGCGCATGGCCCACCAGGCATTGGTGGACGCGCATGTGCTGGTCGATCCGCGCATCAGCGTGTCCGAAGGTCACCGCCTGGGCGAGCATGCGCGCCAGCGTGTGCTGGACGCCCACGGCGAGGTGGCGGACGTGCTGGTGCACATCGATGCCGAAGAGGACCAGGCGCTCATGAGCGGCAGTGCCGCCCTGCCTGACCGCGATACGCTGATGGCGCATCTGAATGGCCTGCTGGGAGAGGACGCCGCGGGAATGGAGAAAGCCGTGCTGCACTATCTGGGCCACCGGGTCGAGGCCGAAGTTTTCCTGCCCTTCGAGCTCTGCCGCGACGCGTCGCGACTGGGCAGACTCGAGGAGCGAATCGCCGCGCGACTGAAGGAAGACACCATTTTTCGGGCCATCTCCCTTAATTGCCGTATTGCACCAAAATAGTGCTCCCAATCATTCGATGCACTCATTTGGTGCGAATGCCCTGGCATCTCCTTCGGTTCTTCCTTGTGCCACAATGCCGTTTTTCTTCCGGATCGTTGGCACATTTACTGCTTGGGCTTGGGCATGCGGTTCAACCTCACCCCGAATTCATTAAGTTAGGAGAATAGCGATGGCCCCACAAGAGGTTCTCAAACTGGTCAAGGACCGGGAAGTCAAGTTCGTCGATTTCCGTTTCACGGACACCCGCGGCAAGGAGCAGCATGTCGGCGTGCCGGCCAAGCATTTCGGCGCCGACAAGTTCGAGTCAGGCCATGCCTTCGACGGCTCGTCGATCGCCGGCTGGAAGGGCATCCAGGCCTCCGACATGCTGCTGATGCCGGACCCGGCCACCGCCTACATCGATCCCTTCATGGATGAGACCACCCTGGTGCTGTCCTGCGACGTGGTCGAGCCGGCCGACGGCAAGGGCTACGACCGCGACCCGCGCTCCATCGCCAAGCGCGCCGAGGCCTACCTCAAGTCCACCGGCCTGGGCGACGTCGCCTACTTCGGCCCCGAGCCCGAGTTCTTCATTTTCGATTCCGTCGAGTGGTCGGTCGACATGTCCGGCTCCTACTCCAAGGTGTTCTCAGAAGAGGCCGCCTGGGCCTCCGCCGAGAAATTCGACGGCGGCAACACCGGCCACCGTCCTACCGTCAAGGGTGGCTATTTCCCGGTGCCGCCGGTCGACAGCCTGAACGACATCCGCGCCGCCATGTGCCTGGCGCTGGAGGCCTGCGGCGTCGAGGTGGAAGTGCATCACCATGAAGTCGCCACCGCCGGCCAGTGCGAGATCGGCACCCTGTTCAACACCCTGGTGCGCCGCGCCGACTGGACCCAGGTGCTGAAGTACTGCGTGCATAACGTGGCCCACAGCTACGGCAAGACCGCCACCTTCATGCCCAAGCCCATCGTCGGCGACAACGGTTCCGGCATGCACGTGCACCAGTCGATCTGGAAGGGCGGCAAGAACCTGTTTGCCGGCAACGGCTACGCCGGCCTGTCCGAGTTCGCCCTCTATTACATCGGCGGCATCATCAAGCACGCCCGCGCCCTGAACGCCATCACCAATCCCGGCACCAACTCCTACAAGCGCCTGGTGCCCGGCTTCGAGGCCCCGGTCAAGCTGGCCTACTCGGCGCGCAACCGCTCCGCCTCGATCCGCATTCCCTATGTGCAGAGCGACAAGGCGCGCCGCATCGAGGTGCGCTTCCCGGATCCCACCGCCAACCCCTACCTGGCCTTCACCGCCCTGATGATGGCCGGCCTGGACGGCGTGCAGAACAAGATTCACCCGGGCGACCCGGCCGACAAGAACCTCTACGACCTGCCACCGGAAGAGGATGCCAAGATCCCGACCGTCTGCGCCTCGCTCGACCAGGCCCTCGATTATCTCGACAAGGACCGCGAGTTCCTCACCCGCGGCGGCGTCTTCTCCAACGAGATGATCGATGCCTACATCGAACTGAAGATGGAGGAGGTCACCCGCTTCCGCATGACCACCCATCCGGTCGAGTACGACATGTACTACTCGCTCTGAACGGCAGGCACTTCGGAAAAGGACGGCTGCGGCCGTCCTTTTTTTTGTGCACTTTCCGGCCACAAAAGCGTTTGTAAATAGCCGGATCTTCGCATACACTTGAAGCTGGTTCTCGTTTTGTGACGGAACATCATGAATATTTTACAGAAATTTATTCTTGCTACGCTCTGCCTGCTGGCAGCCTCCCTGGCCAGGGCGGATGTCTACAAATGCGTGGATGAAGACGGGCACGTGACTTACACCAACACCAAGCCTTCGCCCAAGGCAAAATGCACCGCCCTGAGCCGCGATCAGCGTGTTTCCACCGTACCCGGGCGCGCGGCGGGCACGCCTTCGCCACCCGGGTTTCCCAAGGTCGATGGCGAGACGCAAAAGGCGCGCGACAACGATCGCCGCAAGATTCTCGACCAGGAGCTGGCCAGCGAGCAGGCCAGCCTGGAGCAGGCGAAAAAGGAATTGGCCAACCAGGAGGCCATTCGTACCGGCGACGAACGCAACTACCAGCGGGTGCTCGACCGCTTGCAGCCCTTCAAGGACAAGGTGGCGCTGCACGAACGCAATATCGAGGCGCTGAAGAAGGAAATCGGCAACCTCAGGTAGTTCCCTCCCGCTCCGTGGTGCGGATTTTGCTAATCTTGCAGCATGGCCGCACCGGAAAAACTTCCCGTCACTGCCTTTGCCGGGCTCGACCTGTTGTCGTCCGCGGTGATTTTGCTGGATGCCGGCCTGGTCATCCAGTATCTGAACGCCGCTGCGGAGAATCTGTTCGGCGTCAGCGCCCGCCAAATGCTGCACCGGCCCCTGGCGCAGTTGCTGGGCGAGCCGCCCGGCCTCGCAGCCGCACTCGGCAATGCGCTGGCCAACAACTGGAGCTATACCGGGCAGAACTTCACGACGCACCGGCATGGTGCGGCGCCCCTGCATCTCGATTGCACGGTAACGCCGGTCGAGGCGGGCAGCATCCGGCTGCTGCTCGAGTTCCGTCCCATCGACCAGCAGCTTAAGACGGCGCGCGAGGAACGCCTGGCAGAGCAGCAGCAGGCCAATCGCGAACTGATTCGCAACCTTGCCCACGAGATCAAGAATCCGCTCGGCGGCATCCGCGGCTCGGCGCAACTGCTCGAGCGCGAACTCGACAGTCCGCAAATGCATGAATACACCCAGGTCATCATCAAGGAGGCCGACCGCCTGCAGGAACTGATGAACCGGCTGCTCAGTTCGCACCGGCTGATGCAGCCGCAGCCGGTGAGCATGCACGAGATCATCGAGCGCGTGCGCGCGCTGATCCTGGCCGAGTTTCCCGACGTGGAGGTGAAGCGCGACTACGACACCAGCCTTCCCGAGGTGACGGGCGACCGCGAGCAGCTGATCCAGGCGATCCTCAACATCGTGCGCAACGCCGCCCAGGCGCTGGAAGGGCGCGGCGAGATCGTGCTGCGTACCCGCGCGCTCAGGCAGGTCACGCTGGCCAAGCGGCGCTACCGCCTGGCGCTGCAGTTGCAGGTGATCGACAATGGGCCCGGCATTCCCGAATCGATCCGCGAGCAGATGTTCTACCCGCTGGTTTCCGGCCGCGAGGGCGGCAGCGGGCTGGGGCTGACCCTGGCGCAGAACTTCATCCAGCAGCACCACGGCGCGATCGAGGTCGACAGCCGGCCCGGGCGTACCTGTTTCACAGTTATGCTTCCCTTGCACGACCACAACGAGGAAACACGATGAACGCCGTTTGGGTCATCGACGACGACCGCTCCATCCGCTGGGTGTTCGAGAAGGCGCTGGCGCGCGAGGAAATCCCCTTCAAGAGTTTCGGCTCTGCGGCCGAGGCCCTGGCCATCCTGGATGCCGGCGCGCCACCGCCCCAGGTGCTGGTCACCGACATTCGCATGCCGGGCGAATCCGGCCTGTCGCTGCTGCAGAAAATCAAGGTGCGCCACCCGTCCCTGCCGGTCATCATCATGACGGCGTACTCGGATCTCGACAGTGCGGTGTCCGCCTTCCAGGGCGGCGCCTTCGAGTATCTGCCCAAGCCTTTCGACATCGACCAGGCGCTCGACCTGGTGCGCCGCGCCATCGACGAATCGACCCGGCAGGAGACGGTGCCCGAATCCTCCGCCATGGCGCCGGAAATCCTCGGCAAGGCGGCCTCGATGCAGGAGGTGTTCCGCGCCATCGGCCGACTGTCGCAGTCGCATGCCACGGTGCTGATCAACGGCGAATCCGGCACCGGCAAGGAACTCGTCGCCCGCGCACTCCACCGTCACAGCCCGCGCGCGGGCAAGCCCTTCGTCGCCCTCAACACGGCGGCGATCCCGCGCGAGCTGCTCGAGTCCGAACTCTTCGGCCACGAGCGCGGCGCCTTCACCGGCGCCACTGCCATGCGCCGCGGCCGCTTCGAACAGGCGGAGGGCGGCACGCTGTTCCTCGACGAGATCGGCGACATGCCGGCCGAGTTGCAGACGCGCCTGCTGCGCGTGCTCTCCGACGGCAACTTCTATCGCGTCGGCGGTCACCAGCCGATCAAGGCCAACGTGCGCGTCATCGCCGCCACGCACCAGGACCTCGACGAGCGCGTCAAGCAGGGCCTGTTCCGCGAGGACCTGTTCCACCGCCTCAATGTCATCCGCCTGCGCCTGCCGCCGCTGCGCGAGCGGCGCGAGGACATTCCGCTGCTAGTCAGGCATTTCCTCGCCAGCAGCGCGCAGGAGCTCGGTGTCGAGGCGAAGCGGGTTTCGGAGGCGGCGCTGAAATTCCTCTCGGCACTGGTCTTTCCCGGCAACGTCCGCCAGCTGGAGAACCTCTGCCACTGGCTTACCGTGATGGCGCCGGGGCAGGTGGTCGAGATCGTCGACCTGCCGCCGGAACTGCGCGCGCAGGCGCCGCGCGAAACCGAAGCCGACTGGAAGGTGGCGCTCGGCGCCGAGGCGGATCGCCTGCTGGCGGGACGGCCTGGCGCAGTGTGGGACGGCCTGGCGCACGAGTTCGAGCGCACCCTGATCCGCCACGCGCTGCTGGCCACCGCCGGCCGGCGTATCGAGGCCGCGCAATTGCTCGGCATCGGCCGCAACACCATCACGCGCAAGATCCAGGAACTGGGGATGGAAAGCGGCTGCCACGGCGATCCGCCGGCAAAAGTCAGTCGCTGAGGGACGGCGCTAGCGCCGCTTGCTGCGCTGCTGCAGCTTGCGTTGGTTCTTCTTGGCCTTGTTTGCAGCCTTATTCTTGTCTCGCGCCTTTGCCGCTCCGGCCTTGGACGGTGCGTTCTGCGCATTCTGAACTTCCCCGCTTGTTGGCGCCGCTGCGGCGAACTGGTTCGCGGTTTTCGCCTCGGGCTTCAGCGGCGCGGCCGGCGATTCGTCGGGCCAGGGCTCGGGGGGATCGGCGCGGGCAATCGCGGGCAGCGCCTCGTCGGGCCAGGGATCCGGCCGCAGCATTTCCGCCACCTTGGCGCGGGAGGCGAAATACGACGAGAGCCAGCCGATCAGCACGGCGCCCTGCGAGGCGTCCGGCCGCGGTTCCGCCAGCGCCGCCGGATCGAAGCCGGCGGCCTGCATCAGCTTCGCTGCGAATGCGTCCGCTTCGTCCTGCTGCGAAGCTTCGACCAGCTGCTCGGTTCCCATCGAGGCGAGCAGCGAGATGCCGATTTTCGCCAGCGCGCCCATCGGGAAAACGATGTCTGCGAGCAGCGAGGTGGCCAGATAGGCGCTGGTCAGCGGCGAGCCGGCGATGAGGGAAACGGCCAGGCCCGCGGAAGTGCTCTCCCGGTGGTGTGCTGCCGCCAGCCGGCCGAACTCGCGCGCCAGGGCGAAGGCGAGGTCCACATCCGAGAGGGGGATCCTGGCCAGGCCCGCTTCGACGGCAATCTTGCCGCTGGCGCTCGATCTCACGGAGGGCGAATCGCCCGGCACGACGAAGACCTCCACCTGCGGCACGCGCCGCGTCATTTCCGGGCTGAGCTCGGCTGCCTTGGCGCCGAGGCGCTCTGCAATCGGCGCGAGGCGCTGCGCCAGCTTCTCGGCGGCCTCCCTGGCCGGGCAGGGATTCTCTTCTTCGCGGCAGTAGCCGCCGACGGCTGCGATCAGGGTCTTCGCCTGAAAGCGCAGATCCGGCACGGCGGTTTCGAGCGGGTCGGGCAGGATGTTGAATTGCGCGCGGCCGCTAGTGGGGGAGGCCGTGCAGGCGGCCAGCAGGGCAGCGCCGGCCAGGCCGAGGGCCAGGCGCAACAATGCGATGCGGGCTTCGGTCAGGCGCATGGGGCGGAGTGTAGAGGAGCATCCCCGTCCTGTCACGGCGAAAGGCGGGCGATTCCAGCATAATGCGGCGGTGAATCCCAGGTCCGAGCCGGAACGCATGAACACCAATGCCTTCGAAGCCCTCGACAGCGGGACGATCGCGGCGGCGCTGCGCGCGCCAGCGCGCTTCTCGCTCGCCTTGCTCGACAGCTGCGCGTCGACCAGTACGCTGCTGCTCGACCGCGCCCAGCAGGGCGCACCCTCCGGCAGTGTCGTCGTCTGCGAGCGGCAGACCGCCGGCCGCGGCCGGCGCGGCCGCGGCTGGCTGTCCGCGCCGGGCGACAGCCTGACTTTCTCCCTGCTCTGGCGTTTCCCAGACGGCACGCCGCCGCTGGCCGGTCTGAGCCTGGCCGTCGGCGTGGCCGTGGCACGCACCCTGGAAGGCCTGGGCGCGGCCGGCGTGCGGCTGAAATGGCCGAACGATATCTTCGCCGACGGCGCCAAGCTGGGCGGCATCCTCGTCGAGACCCTTTCCACGGGCGGCCGCCATGCGGCGGTGATCGGCATCGGCCTGAACGTGCGGCTGCCCTGCGAGATCGCGGCGGCCATCGACGCCCCCGCCGGTGCGCTCGATGCCCTGATGCCTTTTGCGCCCTCGCGCAATCTGCTGCTGGCGGGCCTGCTCGACGGCCTGGCCGCCATGCTCGATGAGTTTGCGCGCGACGGCTTTGCCGGGCTGATCGGGGAATGGCTGGCGCGCAACGCCCATGCCGGCCAGATCGTCCGCATCCAGGCCGAAGGCGCCGCCCCGGTCGAGGGGTGCTGCGTCGGCGTCGATGCGGACGGCGCACTGCTGCTGGAGACGGATACGGGCCTGCGCCGCATCGTCAGCGGCGAAGTCTCGCTGAGGCTGCCATGATCCTCGCCATCGACTGCGGCAACTCGCGGTTGAAGTGGGGCGTGCACGACGGCGTGCGCTGGACTGCCCAAGGCCTGCTCGACTACGCCGGGCTGGGCGGTCTCGCCGAACTGCTGCGCGCCCAGCCGCGTGCTGCGCGGGCAGTCGCCTGCAACGTTGCCGGCGCGCAGGTGGGCGAGGCGGTGGAAGCTGCCGTGGCCGCCGCCGGCCTGCCGCTGCACTGGGCGAAAAGTCAGTCCGCGCAGCACGGCGTGTGCAACCTGTACGAGCGGCCGGAGCAGCTCGGCGCCGACCGCTGGGCGGCGCTGATCGGCGCGCGGGCATTGCACGCGCAGGCCTGCCTGGTCGTCTGCGCCGGCACCGCGACGACGGTCGACGCGATGGACGGCGAGGGCCGTTTCCAGGGCGGGCTGATCCTGCCCGGGGTCGAGTTGATGTGCCGCGCGCTGGCTGCCGGTACGGCCCGGCTGCCGCTGGCGGACGGCCGCTTCGCCGGCCTGCCGCGCAACACGATGGACGCCATCGTCAGCGGCTGCCTGCATGCCCAGGCCGGCACGGTCGAACGCATGTTCGAGCAGGTGGCGGCGCTGCCGGGCGCGGCCTGCCTGGTCGGCGGCGGCGCGGCCGGGCAATTCTTCGATCTGCTGCGCCTGCCGAAGCGGCGTGTCGACAACCTGGTGCTGGAAGGCCTGGCGCGCATCGGCGGCGGACTGACCCCATAGCCGCCCCGGCGGCGTTTACAAGACGGTTACAATCACGGGAGCCGACATGAACATCCACGCACCGCGCCGCGCCCTCGCGCTGGCGCTCCTGGCCGCCGCATCCCTGCACACGGCCGCCGCCGAAACGGCCAGTCGCGCTGAGGATCGCAGCGAAGTGGCCGTCACCATCTACAACGATTCGCTGGCCCTCGTGAAGGAGGTGCGCGGCATCGCCTTCCAGCGCGGCGCAAACAGCATCGCCCTGCGCGACGTCAGCGCCAAGATGCGGCCGGAAACGGCCGGCTTGCGCGCGCTCGGCGGCGGCAGCCTGCGCCTGATCGAGCAGAACTTCGATTTCGACCTGCTCACGCCGCAGAAACTGCTGGAGAAAAACGTCGGGCGCGCTGTCACGGTGATTCGCACCAATCCGGCCACCGGCGCCGAAATGCGCGAGACGGCAGAAGTGCTGGCGACCAACGCCGGCGTGGTGCTGAAATTCGCCGACCGCATCGAGACCGGCGTACCGGGGCGCATCGCCTATGCATCGATCCCGCCCAACCTGCGCGACCGGCCGACGCTGGTGGTGCAGCTCGATAGCGGCGCCGCGGGACGCCAGGCGGCGGAACTGTCCTATCTTACCGGCGGCCTGTCCTGGCGCGCCGACTATGTGGCGGAACTGGCCGGCGACGAGTCGAGGCTGGACCTCGCCGGCTGGGTGACGCTGACCAACCAGAGCGGCGCCAGCTACGAGAACGCCAGGCTGCAGCTCGTTGCAGGCGACGTGAATCGCGTGCGCGACGAGATGCGCACGCAGCAGTTCGCCGCCAAGGTCATGGCGGCGCCCCCGGCTGCCGAGATGGCGCGCGAGCAGCTCTTCGAGTATCACCTCTATTCGCTCAACCGGCCGACGACGCTGTCGGACAACCAGACCAAGCAGGTGGCGCTGCTCTCGGCGGCGGCCGTGCCGGTGCGCAAGGAATACCGCCTCGCCGGGCAGGACTGGTACTACCGCGGCCAGCATTCCGACCTCGGCCGCCAGCACAAGGTGGCGGTCTTCGTCGAGTTCGACAACAAGGGCGGCGAACTGGGCGTGCCGCTGCCGAAGGGCATCGTGCGGGTGTACAAGAAGGACTCGCGCGGCAATGCCCTCTTCATCGGCGAGGACCGCATCGACCACACGGCGAAGAACGAGGTGGTGCGCATGAAGCTGGGCGACGCCTTCGATGTCAAGGCAGCGCGCAGGCAGGCTTCCTTCCGCAAGATTGCCGACCGGGTCTACGAGAGCGCCTTCAGCATCGAGC
Organism: Rhodocyclaceae bacterium; assembly: GCA_008933825.1. GTDB lineage: Bacteria > Pseudomonadota > Gammaproteobacteria > Burkholderiales > Rhodocyclaceae > Desulfobacillus. The sequence continues at coordinate 12,555 of WBUF01000066.1, forward strand.
TGGTCAACGCCAAGGACATCGCGGTGACGGTGAAGGTGGTCGAGCCGGTGCCGGGCGACTGGGAGATGGTCTCGGAGAGCCAGAAGCACGCCAAGGGCGACGCCCATTCCGCGGTGTGGCTGGTGCAGGTGCCGGCACAGGGCAAGGCCACGCTCGATTACAGTGTCAGGATGCGCTGGTGAGCTTGCTCATAAATGCAGGACGCGAGCCAATTGATGGACCTGACCGGCTTGTGTATGCAGTATACCCGGGCTATTATTTTCCCCGCACTTGGGCTAAGGTGATTCCGCAAGGCGATACCGACCGGGCTGCGGGGAGAGGGAGCGGGCCTGGCATCCATCCATTCCATAACGAGGAGGAGAAGCGAGATGTCTGACATCAAGATTGTGCTCAACGAATCCGATATTCCGACCCACTGGTACAACGTCGTCGCCGACATGCCGAAGCCACCCCTGCCGCCGCTGGCGCCGGACGGCAATCCGGTCACGCCCGAGCAGATGCTGGCCATCTTCCCCGGGCCGCTGCTCGAGCAGGAGATGTCGGGCGAGCGCTGGATTCCGATTCCCGAAGAAGTTCGCCAGATCTACAAGCAGTGGCGTCCGACCCCGATGTTCCGCGCCCGCCGGCTCGAGCAGATGCTCGGCACGCCGGCGAAGATCTACTACAAGTACGAGGGCGTCAGCCCGGCCGGCTCGCACAAGGTGAATACCTCGGTGCCGCAGGCCTTCTTCAACAAGATGGTCGGCATCACCCGCCTGACCACCGAAACCGGCGCCGGCCAGTGGGGCTCCTCGATCGCCTTCGCCGGCCAGATGTTCGGCATCGAGGTGCGCGTCTACATGGTGAAGGTGAGCTACAACCAGAAGCCCTTCCGCCGCTCGATGATGCAGACCTGGGGCGCGGAGGTCTTCGCCTCGCCGACCGACATGACCAACGCCGGCAAGGCGGCGCTGGCGGCCGATCCGAACAATCCCGGCTCGCTCGGCCTGGCCATCTCAGAAGCGGTCGAGGAGGCCGCCTCGCGCAAGGACACCAACTACAGCCTCGGCTCGGTGCTCAACCACGTCTGCCTGCACCAGACGGTGATCGGCCTGGAAGCGAAGAAGCAGTTCGAGAAGGTCGGCGACTACCCGGACATGGTGTTCGCCTGCTGCGGCGGCGGCTCCAACTTTGCCGGCACGGCCTTCCCCTTCCTTGCCGACAAGGCGGCCGGCAAGAAGGTGCGCCTGGTGGCGGCCGAGCCGTCCTCCTGTCCCAGCCTGACCAAGGGCGTGTATGCCTACGACTTTGGCGACGTCTCCGGCTACACGCCGCTGATGAAGATGTACACCCTCGGCCACGACTTCATGCCGCCCTCGATCCATGCCGGCGGCCTGCGCTACCACGGCGACTCGCCGCTGGTCTGCCAGCTCTACAACGAGGGCCTGATCGAGGCGGTGGCGGTGCCGCAGATCGCCACCTTCGACGCCGGCGTGCAATTCGCCCGCGCCGAGGGCATCATCCCGGCGCCGGAGTCCTGCCACGCCATTCGCGCCTGCATCGACGAGGCGCTGCGCTGCAAGCAGAGCGGCGAGAAAAAGACCCTCTTCTTCAACCTGTCCGGCCACGGCCATTTCGACATGGCTTCCTACGACAAGTACTTCGCCGGGGAGCTGGTCGATTACGAGTATCCGGCCGAAGCCGTGCAGGAGGCATTGAAGCGCCTGCCGAAGGTTGCCTGACGTAGGACGGACGAACGGCATGCAGGTTCTCCGCACCGTTTTTTTTCTGCTGGTGCTCGGGAACCTGCTGCTGTTTGCCTGGGGGCAGGGCTACCTCGGAGCAACGGGCAGCGGCGGCGAAGGCGAGCGCCTCGCCGCCCAGCTGGCGCCCGACAGGCTGCAAATCGTCGGCAGGAACGTGCCGCCCGACAAGTCGGCCGAGCCCGTCCGCGCGGCATGCCGCGCGCTGGCGGGACTGGCCCCGGAGGCGGCGGACAAGCTGATCGAGCTGCTCAAAACCGGCGATGCGCAACTGAAGGCGTTGCAACGTCCGCACGAAGAACCGAAATCCTGGTGGGTGCACATCCCGCCATCGCCGAACAGCGCACAGGCCGACAAGAAAGCCGCCGAACTGTCCAGGCTGGGGGTCAAGGACTTCTACGTCGTTCGCGAGAGCGGCCCGAATCGCTATGCCATTTCCCTCGGCCTGTACAAGAGCGAGGAAGGCGCGAAGGCCTATCTGAATGTCCTGGCCGGCAAGAACGTGAAGTCCGCGCGCATCCATGTGCGCGAGGCGGCGGGCGACAAATCGGTTGTCGAACTGCGCGGCACGCCCGAGCAGTTGGCGAAGGCGCTGGCCGGCCTGCCTGCCGAATTCTCCGACGCAACCCGGGCGGACTGCGCCCCGGCTGCGCCATGACATTCATCGTCGGCCTGACCGGGGGCATCGGCAGCGGCAAGAGCGCCGCGGCGACCTTGTTCGAACAGCTCGGCGCCGCGGTAGTGGACACCGACGCCATCGCGCATGCCCTCACCGCGCCGGGCGGCGCCGCCATCGAGCCGATCCGCGCCGTCTTTGGCGACGAGATCGTCGATCCGCGCGGCGCGCTGGACCGCGCCGCCATGCGCCGCAGGGTCTTTGCCGATGCCCGGGCCAAGGCACGGCTGGAGGGCATTCTCCATCCCATGATTCGCGACGAGGCTGACCGGTGCTGCGCCGCAGCGCGCAGCGCCTATGTTGTGCTTGTGGTGCCGCTGCTGGTCGAATCCGGCGGCTATCGCAGCCGCGTGCAACGCGTGGCGGTGGTGGATTGCCCCGAGGACGTGCAGGTGGCGCGGGTCATGGCACGCAGCGGTTTGTCTGCCGAGGAAGCGCGCGCCATCATGGCCGCCCAGGTCGGCCGCCAGGCCCGGCTGGCCGTAGCCGACGACGTCATCGACAACGGCGGTAGTCTCGACGCACTCCGCCCGCAGGTCGAGGCGCTCCACCGTCGGTACCTTGAAATGGCCGCAGTTTCATAGGTTTCCGACTGGTTCTTGTTGTTATTTGTCGGCGAATAGGTCAAAATTGGCCGCATTGACCCGACGGCAGGGCACGGCGTGATCACCTACGAATATCCTCTTAACGAGCGCATTCGCACTCTGTTGCGCTTGGAGGACCTGTTCGACAAAACCGGGCACTTCATCGGATCGGAGGGGGCGCAGGAACACCACATCGCCCTGGTCACGCTGTTCGAGATCCTCGATGTCGCCAGCCGCGCCGACCTCAAGTTCGACCTCGTGCAGGAACTCGAGCGCCAGCGGCAGATCCTGCTTTCCTTCCGCAACAACCCCGACATTTCCGAGACGGCGCTTTCCGGCGCGCTCTATGAAATCGAGCAGGCCTCCGCCGCGCTGCTCAACATGCAGGGCAAGATCGGCCATTACCTGCGGGAGAACGACTGGCTGATGAGCATCAAGAGCCGTGCCGCGATACCCGGCGGCGTCTGCGAATTCGACCTGCCGTCCTATCACTACTGGCTGCATGGCGAGCCGGCGGCGCGCCAGCGCGACCTTGCCGGCTGGCTCAACCCGATGCTGCCGATCCGCGACGGTCTGACCATCGTGCTGCGACTGCTGCGCGCCTCGGGCCGCCAGGAAGAGCACGTCGCCCCGCATGGCGCCTACCAGCTCATGCTCGGCGGCCGCACCGCGCAGATGGTGCGCCTGCGCATCGGCCGCAACCAGCCCTGCGTGCCGGAAATCAGCGCCAACAAGTACGCCCTCAACATCCGCTTCACCACGCCCGGCACGGATGCCCGGCCGCGCCAGGCCGACAGCGACATCGCCTTCGAGATGAC
>WBUF01000006.1 GCA_008933825.1 Rhodocyclaceae bacterium
GCGCCGAGGAAGACACGCCCACCCGCCACCGCGAGCCGCAGCACCGCTACGACGAGTGGGACTGGCGCCGCCGCGCCTATCGCCGCGGCTGGTGCCATCTCTTCGAGGTGGACCTGCCGCCGGGCGATCCCGGCTACGTGGCAAAAGTCAGTCTCGACAACACGGCGGCGATCCGCCGCATCCGCCGCCGCTTCGAGATGCTGAGGGGCGAAGACCGCCTGCTCGGCCGCCAGCCCGAGGGCGAGGAGATCGACATCGACGCCCTGGTCGAGGCGGCGGGCGAGCGCGCCGCCGGCGCCGAGCCGCAGGCGCGGCTGTACAGCCGCCGCATCCGCAGCGAGCGCTCGCTGGCGGCGATGTTCATGGTGGACATGAGCGGCTCGACCAAGGGCTGGGTGAACGACGCCGAGCGCGAATCGCTGGTGATGCTCTGCGAGGCGCTGGAGGCGCTCGGCGACGCCTATGCCATCTACGGCTTTTCCGGCTGGACGCGCACGCGCTGCGACATCTACCCGGTGAAGCGCTTCGCTGACGCCTACGACGCCGCCGTGCGCGGCCGCATTGCCGCCATCGCGGCGAAGGACTACACGCGCATGGGCGTGGCGATCCGCCACCTGACGCAGCTGCTCGCGGACCAGCCGGCGCGCCACCGCCTGCTGGTGACGCTCTCCGACGGCCGCCCCGACGACTTCGGCGACGAGTACCGCGGCCACTACGGCATCGAGGACACGCGCCGCGCCCTGCAGGAGGCGCACGAGCGCGGCGTGAGGAGCTACTGCGTCACCATCGACCGCCACGGCGCCGACTACCTGCCGCGCCTCTACGGCCCGGCGCGCTACACCGTGCTCGACGACGCGAAGAAGCTGCCGCTGAAGATCGCCGACATCTACCGCCGGCTGGCGACCTGAGCCGCGGGCGCGCGCCGGATGGCGGGCGCGGCGAGCGTCAAGCGCGTCTCGACCAGGCCGTCCGCCGTCTCGAGGTGGCCGATCGCCATGCCTTGCGGGGACATCAGCGAGCGCACCAGGGCGAGCCCGGTGCCGAGCCCCTTGCCCTGGGCGACATCGAGCCCCTGCGGCGGCAGGCGGCCCGCGTTGCGAACCGTCAGGCGGGCGCCGGCCTCGTCGCATTCGAGCTCGATGGCAGGGGCTGCCGTGCCAGTCCGGTGCCGCACGGCGTTGGTCAGCAGCTCGTTCACGACCAGCGCCACCGGCACTGCTTCCTCATCGGGCACCACAAACACGCAGGCTTCGTCGTCGGGGCAAGGCCGTCCGAAGCACTGTTCGTCGCGCGCCTCCAGCTTCAGCGGCAAGCGGTGCAGGCTGCCGAGGAAGGCGAGGATCTCGCGCAGCAGCCCGCGCAGGCTGACCTGGCCGTGCTCCGTGCGGCCCTGCAGGCCATGCACGATGGAGATGGCGTTGATCTGCGCAATGGTTTCTTCCAGCATCGCCTCCGGCCCTTGCCGGTCGGCGATCTGCCGGCGCAGCAGGCCGGCCAGGCCCTGCAGGTGGTTCTTGATGCGGTGGTGCACCTCGCGCACCAGGGTGTCGCGCTGCCGCCGGGCATAGTCGAGGCGCTGCGCCTCGGCCTCGCGCCGCTCCGTGATGTCCTGGGCGACGCCGACCGTCCCGAGGTGCGTGCCGTCCGCCCCCTGGATGCGCGCCACGCTCAGCAGCACCCAGACCAGGCTGCCGTCCTTGCGCTCGTAGCGCTTTTCCAGTGAGACGGCGTCGCTGTCGCCGCTGCGCACGAGGGCGACGAGGTCGAGGTTGGCCTCGATGTCCTCGCGGTGAGTGAATTCGGCGAAGCGCCTGCCGATGAGCTCCGCCTCGCCATAGCCGAGCATGCGGCACTGCTCCCGGTTGACCATCAGAAAGCGCCCCTCGGCATCCGCGATGGCGATGCCGACCGGCGCGCTGTCGAAGACGGCGCGCAGGCGCGCCTCGCTTTGCGCCAGCGCCAGCTCGGCCGCCATGCGCTCGGTGACGTCGTGCGCCTGATAGGAGAGGCCGTCGACCTCGGGATCGTCGAAGAGGCTGGTGAAGGCGGCCTCCATGAGCCGCCAGCCGTCGCGGTCGTGCAGCAGGCGATGGCGCACGCGCTGCGGGACGCCGGGCCGCTCGAGCGCCGCCTTGCGCGCGGCCTCGACCGCGGCGACATCGTCCGGATGCACCCGGGCGGCGCCGGTGGCGATCGGCTCCCCTTCCGCGGGGTGGCCGACATAGATCGCGGCGGAGGGCGTGGCGTAGCGCACCCGCATGTCGCGATCGAACAGCAGGCCGATGTCCGTCGCTTGCTCGTTCAGCTTGCGCAGGCGCGCCTCGCTCGAGCGCAGGGCCTGCTGCGCGGCATCGGCCCGCGCGAGCGCGAGCGCCTTTTCCCGGTGGCGCCGCCACTCCGCCAGGCCGATGCCGGCAGCAAGGAGCAGCAGCGCGCTCAGCCCGCCGGACCACAGCCCCGTCCGGTTGAGCGGGGCGGCGACCTCGGCGCGATCCTGCTTGGCGACGACGAGCCAGTCGATGCCGGGCACGGAGTCGGCATGGGCCATCACCGCCACGTCGCGGTAGTCGCGGCCGTCCAGCGGGCCGGCTGTGCCCCGCGCCGCCAGGGCCGCCGGGCGCAGTGGGTGGGCGGCTTCGATCGAGAGTTCGCCGGGCCGGGCGTACAGCGGCGTGTTGAGGGCGCGCAGTACCGCGCCGCGCCGCTCGAAAATGCCCACCTCGCGGCTCTTGATCCGCCCCCGGTTGACGGCGGCGAGCGGGTCGATCGCCGCGAGGGCATCGACGAGCAGCACGACGCTGCCGGCGCGGGCGCGGCCGTTGACCACCGGCGCGACGATCTGCAGCAGCAGGCGCGTGGCGGCATTTTCCTTGCGCAGCCGCAGGGAGGCGATGCGCAGCGGGCCGCCGGCGGCGAATGCGCCGTTGTCGGCGACTACGGCCGCGATCTCGTCGTCGTCGATCTCGCCGGCCGCAAGGCGCAACCGGGCCGCCGCGTCGAACAGGAGCACCGCCTCGCAGCGGTAGCCGGCGCGCACCAGCTCGAGCTGGCGCCGGCCGTCGGCCAGCCGCGCCGCGTCCGGGGCGGCGGCCAGGGCGTCGCGGACAAAAGTCAGTCCCGCCAGCACGGCGGCATCGCTGCGCAGATCGTCCAGCCAGAGCTGGATGCGCTGGACCTTCGCCTCCCCGATGGCCGCCAGCTCGCGCCGGTGCGCGGCGATCTCGCTCTGTCGGTAGGCCTCGAAGGCGAAGAACCACAGCGCGGCCACGGCCGCGGCCAGCAGCAGGAAGGCGGCGACCGGCCGGCGGGCGGATGCGGCGGGGGGCGGGGCGGTGGTCATCGGCGATGTCGGGCGAAGGCGCTCCCGGCCGATATTACTCCCGCGGCGGCGCTCGTTGGAGAGGCGAATTCGGCTAAAATGCGCCACCCTTGTCAGGAGAAACGAAGTGCAGCTGGCATGCCTGGACCTCGAAGGCGTTCTGATTCCGGAAATCTGGATCGAGTTCTCGAAGCGGACCAACATCCCCGAGCTGGCGCGCACCACGCGCGACGAGCCGGACTACGACCGGCTGATGCAGGGGCGCCTGGCGCTGCTCGCGCAGCACCGGCTCGGCCTGCCCGACATCCAGAAGGTCATCGCGGAGATGGGCCCGCTGCCCGGCGCGCCGGCCTTCCTCGACTGGCTGCGCGAGCGCTTCCAGGTGATCATCCTGTCCGACACCTTCTACGAGTTCGCCATGCCGCTGATGCGCCAGCTCGGCTACCCGGCGCTGTTCTGCCACAAGCTGGTGGTGGACGATGCCGGCTTCGTGCGCGACTACGTCCTGCGCATGCCGGAGCAGAAGCGCGAGTCGGTGAAGGCCTTCAGGTCGATCAACTTCAAGGTCATCGCCGCCGGCGATTCCTACAACGACACCGCCATGCTGGCCGCGGCCGACGCCGGCATCCTCTACCGCCCGCCGCAGAACGTCATCGACGAATTCCCGCAGTTTCCGGTGACGCGCAGCTACGACGAGCTGGCCGCCGCCTTCGAGGCGGCCGGGCGCAGGATCTGAATCGTCCCCGCCGTGCCGCGGGGACTGACTTTTAGTTCCGACATCACGCCCGCAGGCGGGCATGAGTCTCCACTGAAACTTCGTTTTGCCAACGAGAGGGAAGCCGCGCAGCGGCTGAACCGCCGTCACCCCTTCCCCCGGGGAAGGGGACGGGGGATAGGTTGTCGTTACTTCTTCGCGATCTCTTCCAGCTTCGTCGCCTTGATGAGCTGGCCGTCGAGGCCGGCCTCCTTGGCGCTGCCGCCGTAGGCGACGGTCATCAGCTGGGAGTAGTAGAGCACCGGCATGCTGAACTTGGTGCCCTGCTTCTTGTTGATCTCGCTCTGGTAGATTTCGACGTTGGCCTGGCACAGCGGGCAGGGCGTGACGATCATCTCGGCGCCGTGGTCGTAGGCCGACTCGACGATGTCGCGGATCTGCTTCTGCGATTTCTCCGGCTCGGAGAAGGCCAGCGCGCCGCCGCAGCAGGTGACCTTCTGGTCGTAGGGCACGGCCTCGCCGCCGACGGTCTCGACCAGCTTGTCGAGGTACACCGGGTTCTCGAAGGACTCGCCGGCGATGCCGAAGGGGCGGTTGGTCTGGCAGCCGACGTAGCCGGCGAACTTGATGCCTTCCAGCGGCTTCACCACCGGCTGCTTGAGGGCGTCGTAGCCGAGGTCCTCGATCAGCACCTCGACCATGTGGCGCACCGGCGTCGTGCCCTGGTACTGCAGCCCGGCGGCGGCCAGCGCTTCATTCGTTTCCTTGAGCAGCACCTCGCTGTGGTCGAGGCGCTCCTTCACCTCGCGCTGGGCCAGCCAGCAGGCGGCGCAGGTGGCGACCATCTCCTTGCCCGGCAGGTGCGTCTCGGCCAGGGCGAAGTTGCGCGCCGAAAGCGCCAGGCGCGGCAGTTCGCCGCCCTCGGCGTAGCCGATCGAGGCGCCGCAGCAGTTCCAGTCGGGGATCTCGGTGATGGTGACGTCGAGCTTGTCGCACATGGCGTTCACCGACGTCAGGTAGTTCGAGGCCGAGGCCTTCGACTGCGAGGAGCAGCCGGGGTAGAACGCGTATTCTTTCTTTGCCATATCCGTCGCTCCGTTACTTGGCGAAGCCCTTCTTGCGGTCTTCGATCTGGCGCGCCTTCTCGATCATCGCCTTGAAGCCGGCCTGATCCTTGACGCCATGGCCGCCGAGGATCTCCATCGGGTTGAGGCGCCTGGCCTTGACGAGACCCAGGCCGACCGCCTGCATGTTGAGGGCGTTCTTGATGCCCTGCACGAAGCCGTCCTTGAAGTAGAGGGCGAGAGAGAAGGTCAGTTCGTTCACGCGGCCCTTCTTGATCAGGTTGTTCCAGAACAGCGTTGCCGTCTCGCGCGTCGGCTGACCCTTCGGGGCGATGCCCAGCCGGTGCGCGTAGTTGGCGAGGCCGTGCATGATGTGGGTGATCGGCAGCTTGCGCGGGCAGCGCACGATGCAGTTGTAGCAGGAGGTGCACATCCACATCGAGTCGGAGGCGAGCACTTCCTCGCGTTTTCCCGCGCGGATCATCATGAAGAGCTCCTGCGGCGGATGTGCCCAGGCGTTGCCGAGCGGGCAGGAGCCGGCGCAGACGCCGCACTGCATGCACATGCGCACCCAGTGGCCTTCCTCGACGTTGGCCTCGACTTCCTTGAGGAAGCTGTTCTTGTACTTGGCGATGGCGGTTTGGTTCGCGGTGGTCATTCTCATCAGCCCTTTCACATGGAAGCCGCGCCAGCGGCTGAACCATCGTCACCCCTTTCCTTGGGAAAGGGGATGGGGGATAGGTCGTTCATTGTCAGCCGAAGCCTTTCATCGGTGACAAACCAATCTCTTTGATTTGGTCGACGTACTCGTTGATCAGCTTCACCACGCGGGCGTTGTCCGTGATCGCCACCTCCAGCGTCTGCACGCGCTCGGTCTCGAGGCCGAGCTGCTTCAGCGTGTCGTCGATCTTGCTCATGCGGTAGAAGGCCATCTCCGAGCCCTTGACGAAGTGGCACTGGTAGTCGTCGCCCTTCTTGCAGCCCATCATCATCACGCCGTCGTAGCCGGAGTTGAGCGCATCGGTGATCCAGATGGTGTTCACCGAACCGAGGCAGCGCACCGGAATCGCGCGCACGAAGGCCGAGTAGCTCAGGCGCTGGATGCCGGCCATGTCGAGCGCCGGGTAGGCGTCGTTCTCGCAGGCGAGGATCAGGATGCGCGGCTTCTCCTCGAACTCGTCGGGGATGTTGACCGCCTTGATCTGCATGCCGACGGTGTCGCAGGAGTAGTTCTCGAAGGAGATGACGCGCACCGGGCACGCCCCCATGCAGGTGCCGCAGCGGCGGCAGCGCTCCTCGTTGAACTTCGGGAAGCGCTTCTCGTCCTCGTCGATGGCGCCGAAGGGGCACTCCACGGTGCAGCGCTTGCACTGCGTGCAGCCCTCGAGGCGCGCGGTCGGGAAGGAGAGGTCCCAGGCGCGCGGATGGGCGGCACGGCCCTTTTCGACGTTCTCCACCGCCTGGATCGCCTTCAGCGCGGCGCCGGTGGCGTCTTCGGTGGCCTGCAGCATGTCCATCGGCCGGCGCGTCGGTCCCGCGGCATAGATGCCGGTGCGGCGCGTTTCATACGGGAAGCAGATGAAGTGCGAGTCGGCGAAGCCGTACTTGAACTGCGGCATGTCCGGGCCCTGGCGGTAGTCCAGGTTGAGCACCGAGATCTTCTGCAGTTCGCCCTTCTTGATCTTTGCCGCCTCGTCGCCGCTTTCTGCGGCGGTGACGGTGGCGGTCCACTCGTCGAGGTTCACGCCGGCGTTCGGCACCTGGCCGGTGGCGAGCACGACGAGGTCGGCGTCGATGCTGGCGCCTTCATTCAGGATGAGGTCCTTGAAGTCGACCTTGCATCCGTCGCCGCCCGTCACCTTGGACGCCTTGCCCTTGGTGAAGATCACGCCCTTGTCCTGGGCGCTGCGGTAGAAGTCCTCGCCCATGCCCGGCACGCGCAGGTCCTGGTACATCACCACGGTGTCGATGTCGGGATTCTGGTCCTTGAAGTAGGTCGCCTGCTTGATGCTGGTGGCGCAGCAGTGGCCCGAGCAGTAGGCCAGGTGCTGGCCCGTGGTGTCGCGCTGGCCGGCGCATTGCACGAAGACGACGGATTTCACTTCCTTGCCGTCGGCGCGCTTGATCGGCCCGCCGTCGGCGGCTTTCGCCAGCGCTTCCAGCCCGGCCTGGTCCACGACGTTGGCCTGGCCGCCGCCGAGTTCCGGCAGTTTATTGATGTCGTAGGTCGTGAAGCCGGTGGCCTGGACGATCGAACCGCAGAGCTCTTCGGCAACGGATCCCGATTCCTGGGCGATTTTCACGGCGAAGCGGCCGGGTGCGCCGGCGGTCTCGGTCACGGTGGAATTCAGGTGCACCTTGATCTTCGGGTTGGCGGAAACCTTCGCCGCCAGTTCCGCCGCGCCGACCGGCTGGGCGTCGGCGTAGGGCGCGGCGAAGGGCACGCGCTTCCACAGATTGGTGGCGAAACCGCCGAGGGCGCCGGACTTCTCGACCAGCGCCACCTCGTAGCCGGCCTCGGCCGCGGCCAGCGCCGCCGTCATGCCGGACAGGCCGCCGCCGACGACGAGGATCTTCTTGCTCGAGGACTCCTTGACGTTGCCGCCCGGCACCTTCATCTTCTTGACCTCGGCGCAGCCCATGCGCACGTAGTCCTCGGCCATCTCCTGGCGCACCTCGTCGTGCTCGGAGCCTTCGGCGACGACCCAGATGACGCCTTCGCGCAGGTTGGCGCGCGAGACGGCGGCGGTGGGGAAGCTGAAGGCCTCGGCCTTGGCGCGGCGTGAGCAGGCAGCGATGCACAGGTGCGTGACGCCGTCGTTGGCGATGTCGTCGCGGATCATCTGCACGCCTTCGGCATTGCAGAGGAAGGGGTGGCTTTTCACCAGCGCCATCTTGCCCTCTTTCTGGGCGATCTTTTCCAGGGTCGGCACGTCGAGCTTGTCGCCGATGCCGCAGCCGGAGCAGACATAGGCGGCGTACTTGGGAGTGGCGGGGGCGTTCATGCTGCCTCCGCCGGGCCGCCCCAAGGAGGCAGCGAGTCAACAAACCGGAGCGGGCGCAGCCCGCGAACCAATGTCACCCCCTTCCGCGGGAAGGGGGGCGGGGGGAAGGTTGTGTTCACGCGGCCTCCGTGGATGCGGTTTTGTGGATCACTTGAATCGCCTTCAGGCTGGCCGCCGTGGCGCTCTGCACCGAGCGGTTGACGTCGAGCGGGCTCGCCGCGCTGCCGGCGCCGAACATGCCGCCGCTCTTCGAGCCTTCGATGAAGTTGGACGAGTCGAGTACGATGTCCTCGGGCAGCTTCACCCCGGTGACCTCCGGCTCCATGCCGACGGCCAGCACGACGAGGTCGTGCTCGGTGGCGTAGCGCTTATAGCCCTCGGTGTCGACGCCGTGCAGGACCGGGTTGCCGGTCTGCTCGTTGAAGGCGATGCGCGCCACCTTGGACTTGACGAAGGTGACGGTGGGGTCGTTCTGCACGCTCTGGTAGAAGTCCTCGAAGCGGTCGATGGCGCGGATGTCGATGTAGTAGATGGTCGACTTGCCTTCTTCGCCGCAGGCTTCGCGCACGTAGTGGGTTTGTTTCAACGAGGCCATGCAGCAGATGCGCGAGCAGTGGCGCAGGTGGTTCTCGTCGCGCGAGCCGGCACACTGGATGAAGGCGACGTTCTTCGCCTCCTTGCCGTCGGCGCGCAGGAGGCGGCCAGAGGTGGGGCCGTGCGGGTCGGCCATGCGCTCGAATTCGAGGCTGGTGACGACGTTGGGGATGCGGCCGTAGCCGTAGGGCTGGATCTTCGCCGCGTCGTAGGGCCGCCAGCCGGTGGCCCAGACCACGCTGCCGACCTTCAGCTCGACGGTCTCTTCCTGCATGGCGAGGTCGACCGCGCCGGCCTTGCAGGCGGCCTTGGCCTTCTCGCCCTCGGGCGTGCCGACGATGGTCGGGTCGATGACATACCGCTGCGGGTAGGCCATGCCGTGCGGCAGGTAGGCGGCCTTGATCCTGTCCAGGCCGTAGTTGGCCGGGTTGGGGATCTCCGCGGACACCGCGTTGCCGCAGTCGCCGCAGGCGGTGCAGGCCTCGGTGACGTAGCGCGGCTTGACCTTGAGGGTGACGGTGTAGTCGCCTCGCGAGCCGCTGACGGCGGCCACCTCGGTCATGGTCATGACGCGCAGCTTGGGATTGCCCTTGAGGCGCTTCAGGTTGATCTCGAGGCCGCAGGTGGGGTGGCACATCTTGGGAAAGTAGCGGTAGAGCAGGGCCGTGCGGCCGCCGAGGGTGGGCAGCTTCTCGGCCAGGATGACCTGCTTGCCGCACTCGGCGGCTTCGAGCGCCGCCGTCATGCCGGAGATGCCGCCGCCCACGACGAGGATCGTCTGGCTGGTAGCGATGGATGCTGACATCGAGCCTCCCGGGAAGAGGAATTCTTGTTGAAGATCAGTAGCGGATTCTAATCAACAACGCGCTGATTCTCGTCTTAATTTCCCTATCGCGGGATTGAAACACTCAATCCCATAATCAAGTGAAGCTTGACGCAAATCAAACCACTTGAGTGACTGGGGTCAAACCGTCGCCATCACGACCGGGCGGACGGCGAATTCCAGGGTGTCGAGGTCGCCGAGGATCCAGGTGGCGGAGGGTGCGCCGAGGCCGGCGACGGTGCCGGGATTGACCAGCCAGGTGGCGCCGCCCCTGACGTTGGCCTGCTGCGCCACTTCCGGCTTGTGGCTGTGGCCGCAGCAGACCAGGTCGTGGTCGCCGGTGCAGGCCATGGCACGGCCATAGTGCGGATAGTGCACGAGGAAGATTTTCCTGCCGCCCAGTTCGATCGCGGCGTCGCCGCCGTGGTAGTGCAGCAGGCCGTTCGAGCGCGAGGCCATCTGGCAGATCGCGGTGAAGTCGCCCAGATTGTTGCCGTGGATGACGTGCACCGGCAGGCCGATCTTCAGCAGGGGCTTGAGGGTGTTGGGTCCGATGACGTCGCCGCAGTGGAGCACGGCTTCGGCGCCGAGGGACTTGGCTTCCTCGACGGCGGCGGCCAGCATGGGGCCGCGGTCGTGGCTGTCGGAGACGATGCAGACTTTCATGGGAAGGCGATCACACGATGAGCGGGCCGTGATAGTCCTCGTCCTCGCCGAGGCCGGGATTGGACATGATGGCGCGGCGCTTGACGTCGTGGTCGACCTGCAGCTGGAGCAGGTTGCGCACGCAGTCCTCGATGACCTCGTAGTCCTGCTCGCCGATGCGGTACTGCTGGGACTCGGTGTAGAAGAAGTAGGAGCGGTAGCGCTTCGCGCCGAGCTTGCAGACGACGAACTGCACGTTGCGCTCGTTCCAGTACATGCCCGGCACGGTGGTCAGGGCTTCCGAGCCCGGCGTCAGGCGCACCTCGACGTCGGTCTCTTCCAGCGGCACCAGCTGGCCATAGCGGTAGATCATGGCGGCCTCGACGGCGCGCCGTTCCTGGGGATCGAATGCGGGGATGTCGCTCATGAAAATCCTGTCCGGCGGGAAAAATCGAAGTATCCTGCATCTGAGCTTACATGAGCCCATAAGTTACTCAAGCCATGCTGCCTTATGGACAAATAAAAACAATTGGCTTGAGGACTTAGCGCAAAGCCCGAAGAATATCAACGACCACTAATATATCTTCCCCAGCCATGCCCGACACGACCGCGCCGATCCGCGAGGTGAAGAAAACCACCTGCTACATGTGCGCCTGCCGCTGCGGCATCCGCGTGCATCTGGAGGACGGCCGGGTGCGCTACATCGACGGCAACCCGGAGCATCCGCTCAACCAGGGCGTGATCTGCGCCAAGGGCAGTTCCGGCATCATGAAGCAGTACTCGCCCGCACGGCTGACGAAACCCCTGCTGCGCAAGCCGGGCGCCGAGCGCGGCGCCGGCGCGTTCGAGCCGATTTCCTGGGAGCAGGCCTTTTCGATCCTCTCCGAGCGGCTGGCGAAGATCCGCGCCAGCGACCCGAAGAAATTCGCGCTGTTCACCGGCCGCGACCAGATGCAGGCGCTGACCGGCCTCTTCGCGCGCCAGTTCGGCACGCCCAACTACGCGGCGCACGGCGGCTTCTGCTCGGTGAACATGGCCGCCGGCATGATCTACACCATCGGCGGCTCCTTCTGGGAGTTCGGCGGGCCGGACCTCGACCGCGCCAAGCTCTTCGTCATGATCGGCACGGCGGAGGACCACCACTCCAACCCGATGAAGATCGCGCTGTCGAAGTTCAAGAGGAACGGCGGCCGCTTCGTCTCGATCAATCCGGTGCGCACCGGCTACTCGGCCATCGCCGACGAGTGGGTGCCGATCCGTCCGGGCACCGACGGCGCGCTGCTCTTGGCGATCATCCACGAGATCATCGCCCAGGGCCTCTACGACCGCGACTTCCTGGTGCGCTACACCAATGCCGGGCAGCTGGTGAACCTCGACGAGAAGAGCGACGAGTTCGGCATGTTCCTGCGTACCGAGGTGCCGGAGGAGGAAGGCTGCTTCGACCCGCAGAACAAGCTGTGGTGGGACCGCGCCGCGAACAAGCCGGTCGTCACCCACACCGAGGGCTGCGATCCCTACCTGCTGGGCGAGTTCAAGCTTTCGGACGGCACGCCGGTGAAGCCGTCCTTCCAGCTGCTGCAGGAGCGGGTGAAGGACTACACGCCGGAATGGGCCGAGGGCCTCACCGGCATTCCCGCCGCGACGATCCGCCGCCTGGCGCAGGAGATGGGCGTCACGGCGCGCGACCAGAAGATCGAACTGCCCATCGCATGGACCGATTCCTGGGGCAAGGACCACGACACCGTCACCGGCAACCCGGTGGCCTTCCACGCCATGCGCGGCCTGGCGGCGCATTCCAACGGCTTCCACACCATCCGCGCGCTGGCGATCCTGATGAGTTTGCTCGGCACCATCGACCGGCCGGGCGGCTTCCGCCACAAGGCGCCCTTCCCGCGGCCGATCCCGCCCTGCGCCAAGACGCCCAACACGCCGCTCGCCG
The DNA here is from genome assembly GCA_008933825.1 of Rhodocyclaceae bacterium. Classification (GTDB taxonomy): domain Bacteria; phylum Pseudomonadota; class Gammaproteobacteria; order Burkholderiales; family Rhodocyclaceae; genus Desulfobacillus. The sequence goes on from WBUF01000006.1 coordinate 12,105, forward strand.
TCAAGCCCAATTCGCCGCTCGACGGCATGGCGCTGGGCTGGCCGGCCGAGCCGGACGACCTGTTCGTCGACGAGGCGGGCAAGCCGGTGCGCATCGACAAGGCCTTCTCCTGGGAGTACCCGCTCTCGGTGCACGGCCTCATGCACAACGTCATCACCAATGCCTGGCGCGGCGACCCCTACCACATCGACACCCTGCTCATCTTCATGGCCAACATGGCGTGGAACTCCACCATGAACACGGCGGAGGTGAGGAAGATGCTGAACGACAAGGACGAACAGGGCGAGTACAGGATTCCCTTCATCGCCGTCTGCGACGCCTTCCAGTCGGAGATGACGGCCTTCGCCGACCTGGTGCTGCCGGACACCACCTACCTCGAGCGCCACGACGTGATGTCGATGCTCGACCGGCCGATCTCCGAGTTCGACGGCCCGGTCGACTCGGTGCGCATTCCGGTGCTGCCGCCGACCGGCGAGTGCAAGCCCTTCCAGGAGGTGCTGATCGAGCTGGGCACGCGCCTCAAGCTGCCGGCCTTCACGACGAAGGAGGGCGTGCGCAAGTACCGCGACTACCCGGACTTCATCGTCAACTACGAGACCGAGCCGGGTTCCGGCATCGGCTTCCTCGCCGGCTGGCGCGGGCGCGGCGGCGAGAAGTTCATGCGCGGGGAACCGAATCCGCGCCAGTGGGAGATGTATTCGCAGAACGATTGCGTGTACCACCATGAATTGCCGAAGTCCTACCAGTACATGCGCAACTGGAACCAGGGCTACCTCGACTGGTCGCAGAGGAGCCGCATTACGCGCTACGCCGAGCCGATCCTCATCCACCTGTATTCCGAGGTGCTGCAGAAGTTCCGCCTCGCCGCGCAGGGCAAGGGCATCACAAGGAAGCCGCCCGAGCATTTGAAGCGGCGCATCGAGACCTACTTCGACCCGCTGCCGTTCTACTTCGATCCGCTCGAGGTGCAGGCGACCGACACGCGCCAGTATCCGCTCGCCGCCGTGACGCAGCGGCCGATGGCGATGTACCACTCCTGGGACTCGCAGAACGCCTGGCTGCGGCAGATCCACGCGCACAACTACCTGTTCGTGAATGCCCGCACGGCGCGGCTGGCCGGCATCGACGACGGCGACTGGATCCGGGTCGAGTCGCAGTGGGGCAAGGTGCGCTGCATGGCGCGCCACTCCGAGGCGGTGGAGCCGGGCACGGTGTGGACCTGGAACGCCATCGGCAAGGCCGCCGGGGCGTGGAACCTGACGCCCGACGCCAACGAGTCGCGGCTGGGCTTCCTGCTCAATCACGTGATTTCCGAGGAGTTGCCGGAGGGCGGCCGCCGGATATCGAACTCGGACCCGATCACCGGCCAGGCCGCCTGGTACGACGTGCGCGTGCGCATCTCGAAAGTCAGTCCCGGCGAGACGGCGGAAACTTCTCCGCAGTTCGCGCCGCTCAAGCCCTATCCTGGACAGGAGGAGCGCAAGAGCCTGTGGAGCTTTGTTGCGGGGAGGCGGCCATGATGTGTGTTGTAGGTCGGGCTTCAGCCCGACATCGGCAGCCGTGTCGGGCTGAAGCCCGACCTACAGGGCGAGGTGCTCAATGACTCAACTCGCTCTCGTGATCGACCTCAACGTCTGCGTCGGCTGCCACGCCTGCGTGACGAGCTGCAAGGAATGGAATACCTCCGGGCAGGCTGGACCCTTGACGGACTTCAATCCCTATGGCGCCGACCCGACCGGAACCTTCTTCAACCGCGTGCAGACCTTCGAGGTGGGCGAGTTCCCGAACACGGAAACCGTGCACTTCCCCAAGTCCTGCCTGCACTGCGAGGAGCCGCCCTGCGTGCCGGTGTGCCCGACCGGCGCTTCCTACAAGCGCAAGGAGGACGGCATCGTCCTCGTCGACTACGACAAGTGCATCGGCTGCAAGTACTGTTCCTGGGCCTGTCCCTACGGCGCGCGCGAGATCGACGAGCAGCAGAAGGTGATGAAGAAGTGCACCCTGTGCGTCGACCGCATCTACGACCAGTCGCTGCCGGAGATCGACCGCAAGCCGGCCTGCGTCAAGGCCTGCCCGACCAGCGCGCGCCTGTTCGGCGACGTGCACGATCCCGATTCCGAAGTGTCGAAGGCGATCCGCGAGAGCGGCGGCTACCAGCTGATGCCGGAGTGGGGCACGCAGCCGGCCAACCACTACCTGCCGCGGCGCAAGACCCAGCTGCGCATCTTTGATGACGAACTGGTGCGCGCCGACAACCCGCTCAAGATCGAGGGCAGGCTGCCCAAGCCGGCCAAGTCCGAGCCCTCCTTGGACGATGTCACATCGTGGTAAAAAACATTCACCACCAAGGCACCAAGGACACAAAGATGCACCAAGTCCATTGTCTGCAAGTGCCATTGCGCTGTTCTTGGTGCTACCTGGTGTTCTTGGTGTCTTGGTGGTAAGAGGTTTTCATGCATCCCGCCTTCTCAGTCATTTTCCTCACCACCCTGATCGGCGTCGGCCAGGGGCTGTTCCTTGCCCTGTTCACCGTCGAGTCGTATGCCGCCTTCGACCTGCTGCCGAAGCAGGCCAGCCGCTTCTACGCGCTGGGCAGCCTCGTGGCGCTGGGCTTCCTCGTCGCCGGTTTGATTGCCTCCTTTTTCCACCTCGGCCATCCCGAGCGCGCCTGGCGTTCCGCGGCCAAGTGGCGCACCTCCTGGCTGTCGCGCGAGGTGATCGTGCTGCCGGCCTTCATGGGCGCGGTGTTCCTCTACGGCGCGGCGCACTTCGGCGGATTCAACCCGGTGCTGGCGACGCTGCCCTCCGGCGCGCCGGTCAACGTCACGGCGATCCTCGGCGTGGCCGGCACCGCGCTGGCCTTTGCGCTGTTCATCTGCACCGGCATGATCTACGCCTGCCTGCGCTTCCTGCAGGAATGGCATACGCCGCTGACGGTGATCAACTACATCCTGCTGGGCGGCGCCTCCGGCTTCGTGCTGACGACGGCGCTGGCGGCCTTCGCCGCGCCTGGTGTGGCGGGCTTCCTCGGCGGCTGGGCGATTATCCTGACAACGCTCGCCTTTATCGGGCGCGCCGCGGCGCTGCTGCGCAATGCGCGCCTTCGTCCGAAATCGACGCTGCGCACCGCCATCGGCGTGAAACACCCGCGCATCGTGCAGAAGGCGCAGGGCGCGATGGGCGGCTCGTTCAACACGCGCGAGTTCTTCCACGGCCGCACGGCGGGCTTCCTGCGCCAGGTGAAATGGGTTTTCCTGCTGATGGCCTTCATCCTGCCCCTGGGATTGCTCGCCGGCGGGTTTGCCGCCGCCGCCTTCGTCGCGCAATACCTGGGTTTGCTCGCCGAGCGCTGGTTCTTCTTCGCCCAGGCCAACCATCCGCAAAATTTGTATTACCAGGCGGTTTCGTGAATCGCACAAGAAAGAAATTCGATGCGTCGCCTTGCGGCCGAAAGGTTGCGCGGCGCCCATCGCGAAAGTATATTAGGCGCGTCTGAAATGCAGGCGCGACGATCCACCTAACGCAAAGGAGCAAACATGAATTTCGACAAGGAACTGGATGCCAAGGGGCTGAACTGCCCGCTGCCGATCCTGCGCGCCAAGAAGGCGCTGGCCGAGATGGCGAGCGGCCAGGTGCTGCGCATCCTGGCCACCGACCCGGGCTCGGTGAAGGACTTCGCCGCCTTCGCCAAGCAGACCGGCAACGAGCTGCTCTCCACCGCCGAGAAGGGCAAGGAGTTCGAGTTCTACATCAAGCGCAAGTAAGCGCTGAGCGTCTGAGCGAACCCGAATCGCGAAGCGGCCCGGACAACCGGGCCGTTTCTTTTGCAGCAGACACATTTCGCCGCAGCGCAACATATGCGCTTGATATGACTCGATAAAAAGAATCAACTGGTCTCTGCCGGTAGCTTAGAACATTATTAATCGTTAATGGACTTGCCACAAAGAACAGGGCGAGTCGTTCAGCCGTTGCCGCAAAGAGGAGTCGACTTGTGAACATGCCCACCGACCAGGCTTCCCTGGATGCGCTGATTCGACAACGCATCGACGAGATCCTGCCGCAGAAAATCGAGGAACTGCAGGCGTCGAAGACGCCCTCGATGACCATCATCGCCACGAAGGGCACGCTCGACTGGGCCTATCCGCCCTTCATTCTGGCCTCGACGGCGGCCGCCCTGGGCTGGAACGTCTCGATCTTTTTTACCTTCTACGGGCTCAACCTGCTGAAAAAGGATGTCAGCGACCTGAAGGTGAGCCCGCTGGGCAATCCCGGCATGCCGATGAAGATGCCCTTCGGGCCGGACTGGTTCAAGGGCATCGACTGGAACAAGTTCCTCATGCCGAACATCATCCAGTCGAACCTGCCCGGCTTCGAATCCGTGGCGACGATGCTCATGAAGCAGACCATCAAGAACAACGGCGTGGCCTCGATCGAGGAATTGCGCGCCCTTTCGCAAGAGGCGGACGTCAGGTTCATCGGCTGCCAGATGACGGTCGACCTGTTCGGCTTCACGCATGATGACTTCATCGATGGTATCGAATACGCCGGGGCGGCCACGTTCCTGCCGCAGGCCCAGCAGGCGGATGTCAGTCTGTTCATGTAAGGGAAGTTCAGCAATCGCAACACACAAGGGGGGAAAAGCATGAAATTCAAGACCAGGATCAGCGTTGCCGCAGTCGCACTGGCGTTCGCGCCGGCCGCATGGGCGACCAACGGCATGAACATGGAAGGCTACGGGCCCGTCGCCACCGGCATGGGCGGCGCATCGTATGCCTACGACAACGGCACGGCCGGCCTCATCAACAACCCGGCCACCCTCGGCCTGATGAAGAGCGGCACCAGCCGTCTCGACATCGCCGTCGGCGGCCTGCATCCGGACGTGACCACCAAGATGGCCGGCATGCCGAATGCGCATTCGGGCGGCGATGCCTACTACATGCCGGCCATCGGCTACGTCCGCAAGGACGGCAAGCTGACCTGGGGTGCGGGCATGATGGCCCAGGGCGGCATGGGAACGGAATACGGCAAGACCTCCTTCCTGAGCAGCGGCCTGTCGATGATGGGCGCGCCCTACATGTCCGGCCAGGAGAACCGCTCCGAACTGGGCATCGGCAGGGTGATGGTGCCGCTCACCTACGATGTCAGCGACACGTTGCGCATCGGCGGCACCGTCGACTATCTGTGGGGCGGCCTGGATCTGCAGATGGTCATGAGCGGGCAGATGTTCGGCGCCTTTACCGCCGGCACCTCGCCGCTCGGCTCGGCGACGGGAACGATGGTGACCACGCTGGGCGGTTTCATGGGCGGCGGCTTGATAACCGATGTGGGCTGGGCGCAGTTCGACTTCTCCGAAGGCACGAATGGCATGAAGCAGAAGCTGAAGACAAGCGGCTGGGCGGGCAATCTTGGCTTTGTCTGGCAGGCCACGCCGAAACTGTCCATCGGCGGCGTCTATCACGCCAAGACCAGCCTTGGCGACATGGAGGGCAGGGGTGCGCTGAAAATGAACGCCACCGGCCCCATGCTGGTCGGAACGGCGACCATTCCGATCACCGGCAAGCTGAAGGTCATCGACTTCCAGTGGCCGGAAACCTTCGGCATCGGCCTGGCCTATCAGGCCAACGACAAACTGACCCTGGTTGCCGACTACAAGCACATCGACTGGTCGGATGTCATGAGCAACTTCCGCATGAGCTTCGTGGCCGACGCGGTGCAGGCCAATCCGATGGCCGCGGGCATGGTGGGCGCGGGCGCCACTGCCATGAACGCCGTTCTCGTGCAGAAGTGGCGCGACCAGAACGTCTTCATGATCGGCGGCGCCTACAAGGTGACCGATGCGTTCACCCTGCGCGCGGGCCTGAACCTGGCCAACAACCCGGTGCCGAACAAGTACATGCACCCGCTGTTCCCGGCCATCATCAAGAACCACGTCACCTTCGGCGCGGGCTATGCCTTCAACAAGGCCTCGTCGCTCGATTTCTCCCTGGCCTATGCGCCGGAAGTCGGCGCCACCAACGCCAACATGGGCGGCGTCAAGACGACGCACAGCCAGACCAACTGGCAGCTGATGTACAGCCATCGCTTCTGATCCGGACGACCGTCAAGACCGAAAGGCCGGTGCGGAAACGCAGCCGGCCTTTTTTCCGCGGCCAGTCCGGCAAAACCGATCGATTACGAGGAGGCGTGTCATGAGAGAAGTTCTCGGGGGAGTGTTTTGCCTGTTTCTTGCATTTGGCGCTGTCGCAGCCCAGGCGCAAGACGCCTTGCTGAAGCCTTTCGTGCTGGCTTCGAGGGGGCCGGGCGATATGGTGCAGGCCGTCGAGTCGGCCAAGGCGAAGCTGACGCAGAACGGCTTCGTCATTGCCGGAACGCATTCACCCTATCCCAACGCCACGGTCATTGCCGTGACCAGCGAGGAGCTGCGCGCTGCCGCCGCCAGGTCGGAGCTGGGCGGCTTCGGCGCCGCCCAGCGCGTGGCCGTGACCAAGGTCAGGGAGGAGGTGCAGGTTTCCTACACCAATCCGACCTACATGGCTCACGCATACCGCATGGCCGGCGATCTGAAGGGCGTGACGGCGAAGTTGCAGGCAGCCCTGGGCAGGATCGAAGAGTACGGATCGTCCGGACATTATCCCGAGCAGTTGCGCAGGTACCACTACATGATCGGGATGGAATACTTCGACGAGCCGAGCCTGCTTGCCAGCCATGGCAGCCACGACGACGCCGTGAAGGCCGTCGAGGCCGGCCTTGCCGCGGGCAGGCAGGGCATGACCAAGGTCTATCGCGTCGACTTGCCGGGCAAGAAGGAAGTCCTGCTCGGCGTGGCCATGAAGGGGGACGGCGACGAGGGCAAGTTCAGGGACGACAGGCACATCATGAGCGTGATCGATTTCAAGGACGTGAAATCGACGGCCCACCTGCCCTACGAGATGCTGGTGTCGGACAACAAAGTCTACGCGCTGTACGCGCGATTCCGCATTGCCATCAACTTCCCGGATCTTTCCATGATGGGAGAGAACAGCTTCATGAGGATCAAGCCGGCGCCCGAGGCGATTCGCAAGGCGCTGCTCAAGACGGCAGGCGGCAAGGAAGACTGATTCCGGCTCAGTCTCTGCGCCGCGCGTAATGCGGCGCCAGCAGGCTGCGCATGCTGCCGAGGCGGCTGGCGAAGCCGGCGGCGCCGACGAGGCAGAACAGGCCGCCTGCGGCTACCGTCGTCGGTGCGCCGAAGCGCTCGGCGAGCAGGCCGAAGACGAGCGAGCCGAGCGGCATCATGCCGAGGAAGGCTGCAATGTGCAGGCTGACCAGGCGTCCGCGCATGGCGTCGGGGGCGATCAGCTGGAGGATGGTGTTGGCCGAGGCGGCGACGGTGATGATGCCGAAGCCGACCAGGGGGAGCAGGACCAGCGACAGTCCCAGCGAGCCCGATTGCGAGAACAGCAGCAGGCCGATGCCGGCGCTGAAGGCGGCGCCGGCAATCAGCCGCTCCAACCCCGCGACGCCGTGGCGGCCGGCGAGATACAGCCCTCCCGCGATGGCGCCGGCCCCCGATGCGCCGACGAGCAGTCCCAGCGTGCGCGCATCGCCGCCGAGCAGGTCGCGCGCGAACACCGGCATCAGCGAGGCATACGGCGTGGCGACGAAGCTGACCAGACTGACCAGCCCGAGCAGGTAGCGGCACGGCGCACAGTCCCGGGCGAAGCGCACGGCCTCCGCCAGCCCGCCGAGCCAGTCCTGCGCGGCGCGCGGGCGCGCCGGAGCGGCCAGCCGCATGGCGGCGAGCGCGGCGAGCATGGCAAGGTAGGAGGCGGCGTTGAGCAGGAAGCACCAGGCCTCGCCGGCCGCGGCAAGGACGAGGCCGGCCAGCGCCGGGCCCACCAGCCGCGAGGCATTCATCATCAGCGAATTGAGCGCAATGGCATTCGGCAGGTCTTCGCGCGACCCCACCAGTTCCAGCAGGAAGGCCTGCCGCAGCGGCGTGTCTAAGGCGTTCACGATGCCGAGGAAGGCGGCGGCGGCGAGCAGGTGCCACTCTTCCACGAGCCCGGCAAAAGTCAGTCCCGCCAGGACGGCGGCCTGCGAGAGGGAAAGCGCCTGCGTCAGCAGCATCGCGCGGCGCCGGTTCAGGCGATCAGACCAGACGCCGCCGAAGGGCGCCAGGAAAAGGATGGGGATATTGCCGGCGAAGGTGACCAGGCCGAGCATGAAGGGCGAGCCGGTGAGGCGATAGACCAGCCAGGCCAGCGCGATCTGCTGCATCCAGGTGCCGACGAAGGAGGCGCTCTGGCCGAGGAAGTAGATGCGGAAGTTGCGCTGCCCGAGCGCGCGCAGGAGATGCTTCATTCAGAACGCATCGTCATTCCCGCTGAAGCGGGAATCCGGAACGGCATCGGCGGAGTCCTTGGATTCCCGCTTTTGCGGGAATATATGACGGGTTGACGCCCACTACTGCAGCCGGGCAAGTTGCGCCCGCAGTTTGTCGGCGAGCGCGCCGAAGCTCGCCAGCCGCTCCTTCTCCTGGGCGACGACGGCGGCAGGGGCGCGCGCGACGAAGCCTTCGTTGGCGAGCTTGGCGCCGGCCTTGGCGATCTCGCCGTCGATGCGCGCAATCTCCCTCGCCAGCCGCTCGCGTTCTGCGGCCACGTCGATCTCGATCTTCAGCATCAGGCGGAAGTCGCCGACGATCGCGACCGGCGCATCGCCTTCGGGGAGATCCGCGCCGGCGGCCGTCACCTCGGACAACTTGGCCAGCGCGGCGAGATAGGGCGCGAAGGCGGCCACGCGCGCCGGATCGCCGGCGGCGAGCAGCGGCACCTTCTGCGCCGGCGAGAGGTTCATCTCGCCGCGCAGGCTGCGGCAGGCGCCGACGAGGTCCTTGAGCAGTCGCATCTCGGCTTCGGCCTTCTCGTCGATGCGCGAGGGCTCGGCCGCGGGATAGGGCGCCAGCATGATGCTCTCGCCGGCGCGACCGGCCACCGGCGCCACCTTCTGCCACAACTCCTCGGTGATGAAGGGGATCAGCGGATGGGCCAGGCGCAGCATGGCTTCCAGCACGCGCACCAGGGTGCGGCGCGTGCCGCGCTGCTGTGCCGCGTTTTCCGTCTGCAGCTGCACCTTGGCCAGTTCGACGTACCAGTCGCAGTACTCGTCCCAGACGAACTCGTAGACGGCGCGGGCGAGGAGATCGAAGCGGTAGTCGGCGAAGTGCTGCGCCACCTCCGCCTCGCAGCGCTGCAGCCGGCTGACGATCCAGCGGTCGGCGGCGGAGAAGACAATGTCGGTGCCGCAGGCGTGGCCGTCCTGAAGCCCGCAGTCCTGTCCTTCGCAGTTCATCAGCACGAAGCGCGTGGCGTTCCACAGCTTGTTGCAGAAGTTGCGGTAGCCCTCGCAGCGCCCCATGTCGAACTTGATGTCGCGCCCCGGGCTGGCGAGCGAGGCGAAGGTGAAGCGCAGGGCGTCGGTGCCGAAGCCGGGGATGCCGCTGGGGAATTCCCTGCGCGTGCGCTTCTCGATCTGCGCCGCCTGCTTCGGGTTCATCAGGCCCGAGGTGCGCTTCTCGACCAGGGCGTCGAGGCCGATGCCGTCGATGAGATCGATCGGGTCGAGCACGTTGCCCTTCGATTTCGACATCTTCTGGCCTTCGGCGTCGCGGATCAGGCCGTGCACGTAGACGTCGCGGAAGGGAATCCTGCCGGTGATGTGTCTGGTCATCATCACCATGCGCGCCACCCAGAAGAAGATGATGTCGAAGCCGGTGACCAGCACCGAGGAGGGCAGATAAAGGTCGAGCGCGGTGTTCGACTTGGCGGGCCACTCGGGGGTCCAGTCCAGCGTCGAGAACGGCCACAGCGCCGAGGAGTACCAGGTGTCGAGGACATCCGGGTCGCGCTCGAGCCCGCCCGAGTAGCCGTCGGCGCGCGCCAGGGTATAGGCCTCGTTCTCGTCGTGGGCGACATAGACGCGGCCGTCGTCGGAATGCCAGGCCGGGATCTGGTGGCCCCACCAGAGCTGGCGCGAGATGCACCAGTCCTGGATGTTGTTGAGCCACTGGTTGTAGGTGTTCACCCACTGCTCGGGCACGAACTTGATTTCTCCGGAGGCCACGCATTCGAGCGCCTTGCCGGCGATGCTCTTGCCGTCGGCGCCCGGTTTGCTCATGGCGACGAACCACTGATCGGTGAGCATCGGCTCGATGACGGCGTTGCTGCGGTCGCCGCGCGGCACCATCAGCTTGTGCGGCTTGACCGAGGCGAGCAGGCCTGCGGCCTCCAGGTCGGCGACGATTTGCTTCCTCGCCTCGTAGCGGTCCAGGCCGCGGTATTTTTCCGGGCCGTGCTCGTTGATGCGCGCGTCCAGGGTAAGGATCGAGAGCGGCGTGAAGCCGTGGCGGTGGCCGACCTGCCAGTCGTTGAAGTCGTGCGCCGGCGTGATCTTGACGCAGCCGGTGCCGAATGCCTTGTCGACGTAGCTGTCGGCGATGATCGGGATGCTGCGGCCGGTGAGCGGCAGGTGCACGTGCTTGCCGATGAGTTCCGAATAACGCTCGTCGTCGGGATGCACGGCCACGGCGACGTCGCCCAGCAGCGTTTCGGGGCGCGTGGTGGCGACGATCAACGCCCCGTCCGCCTCCACGAAGGGATAGCGGATCTCCCACATCGAGCCGTCTTCCTCGGTCGACACGACCTCGAGGTCGGAGACGGCGGTGAGGAGCTTCGGGTCCCAGTTCACCAGGCGCTTGCCGCGGTAGATCAGCCCCTCGCGGTAGAGCCGGACGAAGGTCTCGGTGACGATCTTCGAGAGGCCCGCGTCCATGGTGAAGCGCTCGCGCGACCAGTCGGGCGAGGTGCCCAGCCGGCGCATCTGACGCGTGATGGTCGAGCCCGAGTACTCCTTCCACTCCCACACCTTTTCGATGAACTTCTCGCGGCCGAGGTCGTGGCGCGTGACACCTTGCGCGTCGAGCTGGCGTTCGACCACGATCTGCGTGGCGATGCCGGCATGGTCGGTGCCCGGCTGCCACAGCGTGTTGGCGCCGCGCATGCGGTGGTAGCGCGTCAGCGCGTCCATCAGCGTCTGGTTGAAGCCGTGGCCCATGTGCAGCGTGCCCGTCACGTTGGGCGGCGGCAGCAGGATGCAGAAGTTGTCGGTCCTGGCGGTGTCGGTGCCGGCGGCGAAGTAGCCGTGCGACTCCCACAGCGGGTACCAGCGGCGCTCGATGTCGGCCGGCTCGAATGACTTGGCGAGTTCCATCTTCGGGGGGAGGGCAGTGCGGAAAAGGCGAAATTATACCGGAGCGCCGTGCCGCGCCGACTGACTTACTTGCCTTGCCGGGTGCGCTCCTGGGCCGAGCGGATCAGATCGGAAATGAGCAGCGGCAGGCTCTCGCGCAGGGCGGCGCCGACTTCTTCGGCGACCTGCTCGGCGATGCCGTCGAGGCGGCGCGCGACCAGCCGGGGCAGCGTGGCGACCAGCCAGTTCTCGACGGCGCGTGCGATGTCCGGCGGCAGGGGCGTCAGCATCTCGCGCATGCGCTCGGCCAGGTGCTCGGCGCCCGGGCTGCCCGAGAGGGCCGCCGACAAGGCCGGCACTGCGTTGCTGGGGTCGACGACGTCGGTGAGCACCGGCAGGTCCTCGGGCGGAGGCGGCGTCTGCGCGCCCCCGGCGACGAAAGCCCGGCGCCGCATCAGCGCGTCGGCCTTTCCGAAGACGTCGTCGCTCACGATTCAGGCTTTCGACAGGTCGTGAACGGCAATGGCGTAGCCGCGATCGCGGTAATGCCTGAACCGTTCGCGCGCCGGACCGCGGTCCGCCTCGTCCGTGCCGACGACTTCGACCAGTCGGTCGAATCGCGAAAATCCCGGCGGCAGGTCGCCGCCGAGATTGACGAGCACGTCGTGCCCGGCCGCCTCGTCCAGCGAATTGCCGATGATGACCGGCGTCTCCGGCGCCAGCGCGTCGCCGGCACGGCAATGCGGCACGAAACTCGTTGCGGGCTGCACCCAAAGCATGCGATCCACCTGGACGGCCAGGTCTTCGGCAGGCGCATGGACCAGCACCTTGCGGCCTTCGGCGTGGAGCTGCCCGATCAGGCGGCAGGCCGCCTGGACCTTGTCGCTGGCGCCATGGTGGAAGTCGATGCGCGTCAAAGCCTGCCCGCCCGCTTCATGAGGAAGTGCGTCAGCAGCGGCACCGGGCGTCCGGTGGAGCCCTTGTCCTTGCCGGAACGCCAGGCGGTGCCGGCGATGTCGAGGTGCGCCCAGCGGTACTGCTTCGTGAAGCGCGAGAGGAAACAGGCGCCGGTGATGGTGCCCGCCGCGCGTCCGCCGCTGATGTTCGGGATATCGGCGAAGTTGCTCTTGAGCAGTTCCTGGTAGTCGTCCCACAGCGGCAGCTGCCAGGCGCGGTCGCCCGAGGTCTGGCCGGCTTCCAGCAGTTCTGCGGCGAGGCCGTCGTCGTTGGCCATCAGGCCCGAGGCCACCGCGCCCAGCGCGATCACGCAGGCGCCGGTGAGCGTGGCGACGTCGACCACGCAATCCGGCTCGAAGCGCTCGGCGTAGGTCAGGGCATCGCACAGGATGAGGCGTCCCTCGGCGTCGGTGTTGAGGATCTCGATGGTCTGGCCCGACATCGAGGTGACGATGTCGCCCGGCCGCGTCGCGGCACCGCCCGGCATGTTTTCCGTGGTGGGAATGAGGCCGACGACGTTCAGCGGCAGCTTCATGGCGGCGAGGGCGCGGAAGGTGCCGAGCACGCTGGCGGCGCCCGACATGTCGTACTTCATCTCGTCCATCTCGGCGCCGGGCTTGAGCGAGATTCCGCCGGTGTCGAAGGTGATGCCCTTGCCGACCAGCACGACCGGCTTCGCCTTGGCCTTGCCGCCGTGATACTGCAGCACGATGAAGCGCGGCGGCTGGTGCGAGCCGCGCGCGACGGACAGCAGGGAGCCCATGCCGAGCCTTTCCATGCGGGCGCGATCGAGCACCTCGCATTTCAGCTTGCATTCCCTGGCCAGTTTTTGCGCCTGCTGCGCGAGGTAGGTCGGCGTGCAGATGTTGGCCGGGAGGTTGCCCAGTTCGCGGGTGAGATCCATGCCCCGGGCGATGGCCACGCCTTGGTCCAGCGCGTCAGCGGCGGATTTGACGCCCTTGTCGGCGACGGTCAGCGTGATGGCCGAAAGCGAAGGCTTGCCGTTGTCCTTCTTCGATTTGAGTTGGTCGGACCGGTAAAGCGTCTCATGAACGCCCAGTGCCGCCTGGCGTGCCTGCCATGCGGGGTCGCGCTTGGCGACCGGCAGTTCGCTCAGCGTGATGACAACGCTCTTGCTGCCGGTGTCCTTCAGGGCGCGTACTGACGCGGCGACGGCGTCGCGATAAGCCTTCTCGCCGAACTCTGCCTCCTTGCCGAGGCCGACCAGCAGGACGCGCCCTGCGGCGATGCCCGGGGTGCCGTGCACCAGAAGCGTCGAGCCGCTTTTGCCCTCCATGTCGCCGCGGCGCAGGATGTCCGCCAGGTGGCCGTCGGCCGCCTTGTCCAGTTTCAGCGCCGGCGCCGACAGCCTGCGCGAATCGAACACGCCGACAACGATGCAATCACATTTGGCCTTGTCCGGGGTAAGGCTTTTTATGCTAAATTCCACTCGCAACTCCTCTTTGCAAATCCAGGCTCCGATTATCCCTTTTCCCCTCAAAAAAAGTCAAAATGGCGCGCAGGCGAACCTTTGAGCGTGCGGCGATTCGGGAGTTTACCGGCGCTGCGGGCGCAACCTTCGTTGCCCTGTTCGCCATTCTGCTGACGACCCAGCTGATCCGTCTGCTGAATCAGGCCGCCGGCGGCAAGCTGGTGTCCGAGGCGGTGATCGCGCTGCTCGGCTTCGGCGCCCTGACGCATCTGCCGGTCCTGCTGTCCCTGACGCTGTTCATCGCGGTGCTGCTGACCCTTTCGCGCAGCTATCGCGATTCCGAAATGGCGGTATGGTTTTCCAGCGGCCTTCCCCTGACGGCCTGGACGAAGCCGGTGCTGAAGTTCTCCCTGCCCCTGGTGGCGGCGATCGCCGTGCTGTCTCTCATGCTGTCGCCCTGGGCGCAGACGAAGAGCGGCGAGTACCGACAGCGCATGGACACGCGCGACGACGTGGCCCGCGTCTCGCCCGGTGCGTTCAAGGAATCGGCCAGCGGCGAGCGTGTGTTCTTCGTCGAGGCCGCCACGGCCGGTTCCGGCGAGGACGGCTCGGTGCGCAACATCTTCATCAGCTCCATGCAGCACGGCCGGCTGGGCGTGATGATGTCCACCCACGGTTATACCGAAAGCCTGCCGAACGGCGACCGCTTCGTGGTTCTGGTCAATGGCCGGCGCTACGAAGGCACGCCGGGCACACCCGAGTACCGCGTCATGGAGTTCGAGCGCTACGCCGTGCGCATCGAGACGAAGGAGGCGCGCGGCATCGAAGTGACGACGAAGGGAGCCTCGACGCGGGACCTATTGCAGAACCCCGCCGGTTCCGCAAGGGGCGAGATTCTCTGGCGCATCGGCATGCCGCTGGCGGCGCTGAACCTGGCCCTTCTGGCGATTCCGCTCGGTTTCGTCAATCCGCGCGCCGGACGCACCAACAACCTGGTGCTGGCGCTGCTGGTCTACATGGCCTACAGCAACCTGCTCTCGGTGAGCCAGGCCTGGGTGGCGCAGGGGCGGTTGCCGTTTCATGTCGGCTGGTGGCTGGTGCACGTCGTGATGTTCGTCATGCTGATAACGCTGTTTTTCAGGCGCTTGTCGGTGTTCTCCTGGGTGAGGCTGCGCAAGTGAGGGTCTATCAGCGCTATCTGGCGAGGGAAATCTATTCCGCGGTTACGCTGGTGCTGGTCGCCTTCCTGATGCTGTTCGCCTTTTTCGACTTCATCAACGAACTGGAGAACCTGGGCAAGGGCAGCTATCAGCTGCGCTACATCGCGATGTTCGTGCTGCTGACGCTGCCAGGCCATGTCTATGAGGTGGCGCCGATCGCCGTCCTCATCGGTACCCTCTATGCGCTGACCATGCTGGCACGCCACTCCGAGATTACCGTGCTGCGCGCCTCGGGGCTGTCGACGGCGGCGATCCTGGCAAGCCTGGCGAAAATCGGGCTGGCGTTCATCCTGCTGACTTTCGTCGTCGGCGATTTCATCGCGCCGCCGGCCGAGCGCGCCGCCAAGCGGCTGCGGCTGGAAGCGACCTCGCAGGTGGTCGGGCAGGAGTTCCGCTCGGGCCTGTGGGTGAAGGATGACATGAGCTTCATCAACGTCCGCACCGTGCTGCCCGATTCGCGCCTGGAAGGCGTGCGCATCTACGAGTTCGACAGGCAGCATGTCCTGCGCTCGATTTCCGAGGCGAAGGAGGGCGAATACCTGCCGCCCGACAAGTGGCGCCTGAAGGACGTCGCCCAGACAGTGTTCGAAAAGGATCGCGCCCGGGTGGGCCGGCTGCCCGAGGCGGTCTGGCAGTCGGCGATCAATCCCGAGATACTCGGTGTGCTGCTGGTGATGCCCGAGCGGATGTCGGTGGCGAGCCTGTATCGCTATATTCGCCACCTCAGCGACAACAAGGTCAAGACGCAGCGCTACGAGATCGCCATGTGGAAGAAGCTGATCTACCCGCTGGCGGCGCTGGTCATGATGGCGCTGGCCCTGCCGTTCGCCTACCTGCAGGACCGCATGGGAGCGGTCAGCGCCAAGGTGTTTGCCGGCATCATGCTGGGCATCGCCTTCCACATGCTGAACGGACTGTTCTCCAACCTCGGCGCCATCAACAGCTGGGCGCCGCTCGTGTCGGCCATCACGCCGAGCGCGCTGTTCCTGCTGGCGGGAGGGGGCATGCTGTGGTGGGTGGAGCGGCGATGAACATCATTGCCGGACACTGACGATGCGGGTGCCCGCCAGGCGGTCGTGCAGGAACTGCCGGTCGCGGTCGGCCAGGGCCCAAAGAATGCCAAGTCCGCCCGACAGCAGGCTCGGCCAGGCCAGCATATAGCGCAGCGCGACTTGACGGCAAGTCAGGGGCGCGCCGTCGGCGGATACCAGCCGCATTTTCCATGTCCGCATCGCCAGCGTCTGCCCGCTGTGCTTCCAGAACCCTCCGAAATACAGATACAGGACAGCGAAGACGTGCAGCCATAGCAGCACTCCGGGCGCGGCTGCTTTGCGGTACATGCCCAGCAGCAACTGGGGCAGGACGAAGGCGAAGCTGAGCACCCCGAGCACCAGGAATGCTTCATAGACCATGCTGGCCAGCCGCCGGCGGATGCCGGGCAGGGCCGGTTGGACTGCCTCCGCCACGGCTTACTGGGAAGCGCCCGGCTGTTCCGTTGCGCCCGGGTTTGTTGCGGCGGGCGCGGGCTGGATCGGGACCGCTTCTGCGGAGGGGGCGTCCGCCGGCGCCGCGGCATCGGCCTGAGGAGCGGGCGCCGGCGTCTCAGCCGGTGCGGCGGGCACGGACGCTACAGCGGCTGCGGGCGGCGGGGCCGGCAGCGGCTGGATGGCCGCCGCCGGCAGTTTCGGTTTCGGCGCCAGCCCGAGCGGCTTGGCCGAGCCGGATGCGCCCGAGCGCCGGGCCGCCTTTTCGGCCAGACGTTTCTTTTCCTCGTCGGGCAGTTCCTTGTATTGCTCCCATTTTTCCCGGATGGCCTGTTTCGTCTCGGGCGGCGCGGTCTTCAGGTTCTTGTACTGGCTGCGCACCTGGCTGCGCTGATCGGGCGTGAGGGCCGCCCAGTCCTGCATGCGCCGCTGCATGCGGGCTTGTTCCTCCGGCTTCATCGAAGGATAGCGCTTGGCGATGCCCAGCCACTTTTTCTTGCGGGCAGCTTCCATCTTGTCCCAGTCACGGGACAGTGGGGCGAGGATCTGTTTCTGCTCGAGAGCAAGTTCGGCCCACGACGGTTGCCTCAGTTCGGGGACAACGGCGCGGGCGGGGGAGAGCAGCGCGACGAGGAATGTCAGTCCTGCGACGAGTGCTCGGAAAGCCATGCCCGGAAGCCTTTGTCGAGGTAGGCGTTGATCGGCAAGTCGTCGGCAAGCAGAGCGCTGTCGATTTCCTCGAATTCGGCCGCTTTCTGATAGTCGTTCCAGACGGATATCCCGATGACCCCGGCGACCAGGCCGATGATGGCAATCAGCGCCCTGGCGCGGGGAAGAATCACGTCCGCGACGATGTGGCCCATGCTGGCCAGGCTCAGTTGCGCGCTGGCGGCTCTCTGGTGCGCCAGCGCGTTCCGGCGGGCCGTGTGCAGCCGCTCGGCCGCCTTGCGGTCGAGCTCTTCCGCACCCTGGTTCAGGTGATGGCGGACCTTGTAGGCGAATTCCCGTTCGGCATTCATAGTTCGACCCCCTTTGCCTTCAATGCTGCGGCCAGGGAATGCGTCGCTCTCGAACAATGCGTTTTCACGCTGCCTTCCGAGCAACCCATCGCCGCCGCGGTTTCGGCGATATCCAAATCTTCCCAATAACGCATCAGAAAGGCCTCGCGTTGACGCGGAGGCAGCTTCCTGATCTCTTCTTCAATGATTGCAATGACTTGCGATTGCTCCAGGCTTCCGTGCGGAGTGGTCGGCGAATATGACCCCTGCTCGACCTCCAAAGTTTCAAGAAGATCATGATCATCCTCGTCGGCCGGCGAAAAGGCCGAGAACAGCGTGGTCCAGAGCGAACGGACCTTCTGCCGGCGATAATAATCGCGGATGGTGTTCTGCAGGATGCGCTGGAACAGCATCGGCAATTCCCGTGCCGGCTTGTCGCCGTATTTCTCGGCCAGCTTGAGCATGGCGTCCTGGACGATGTCCAGCGCGGCATCTTCGTCCCGCACTGCAAAGAGCGCCTGCTTGTAGGCGCGGCGCTCGACGCTGGCCAGGAAATCCGACAGTTCAATTCGGGCAGACAGGATTCACTTTCTCACTATTGAACGAAGGGTGCTCATCCTTCGCGAAATGCCTTGACCTTGGGGCGGGGGGTCAGTAAAATTGCATGTTTTTCAGCTGCTTATAGAAGCCTTCTGGGTGCGACAATGGTGTTGACTGGTGCGGAAATTGTAATCAGGTGTCTGCAGGAAGAAAAGGTCGAATATGTTTTCGGCTATCCCGGCGGCTCGGTGCTGTTCATTTACGACGAGTTGTTCAAGCAGGACAAGGTGCGCCACGTGCTGGTGCGCCACGAGCAGGGCGCCGTCCATGCCGCGGACGGCTACGCGCGCTCGACCGAGAAGGTCGGCGTCGCGATGGTGACTTCCGGTCCCGGCGTCACGAACGCGGTGACCGGCATCGCCACCGCCTACATGGATTCCATTCCGCTGGTGATCATCTCGGGCCAGGTGCCTACCGCCTACATCGGCCAGGATGCCTTCCAGGAGGTCGATACCGTCGGCATCACGCGCCCCTGCGTCAAGCACAACTTCCTCGTCAAGGACGTGCGCGAGCTCGCCGCCACCATCAAGAAGGCCTTCTACCTGGCCAGGAGCGGCCGTCCGGGGCCGGTGCTGGTGGACATTCCCAAGGATATTTCGGCGACGAAGTGCGAGTATGTCTATCCGAAGACCGTCTCGATGCGCTCCTACAACCCGGTGATCAAGGGGCATCAGGGGCAGATCAAGAAAGCAGTGCAACTGCTGCTCGAAGCGAAGCGGCCGATGATCTACACCGGCGGCGGCGTGGTGCTCTCCGACGCAGCCGACAAATTGACCAGGCTGGTCAGGCAACTCGGCTTTCCGGTGACCAACACCCTGATGGGCCTGGGCGGCTATCCGGCCACCGACAGGCAGTTCGTCGGCATGCTCGGCATGCACGGCACCTATGAGGCCAACATGGCCATGCAGCACTGCGACGTCCTGCTCGCCGTCGGCGCCCGCTTCGACGACCGCGTCATCGGCAACCCGGAGCATTTCGCCGCGGTGCCGCGCAAGATCATCCACATCGACATCGACCCCTCCTCGATCTCCAAGCGGGTCAAGGTGGACGTGCCGATCGTCGGCGACCTGCCCGAGGTGCTGGAGGACATCGCCAAGCTGCTGGCGGCAAGCGGCGATCAGCCGGACGAGAAGTCGCTCAAGGCCTGGTGGAAGCAGATCGACGAGTGGCGCGGCAAGGATTGCCTCAAGTACGACCGCAAGAGCAGGATCATCAAGCCGCAGCACGTCGTCGAGAAGCTCTACGAGGTGACCAAGGGCGAGGCCTTCGTCTGCTCCGACGTCGGTCAGCACCAGATGTGGGCGGCGCAATACTACAAGTTCGACAAGCCGCGGCGCTGGATGAATTCCGGCGGCCTCGGCACCATGGGCTTCGGCCTGCCGGCCGCGATGGGCGTGCAGCTGGCGCATCCCGGTTCCCCGGTCGCCTGCGTCACCGGCGAGGGCAGCATCCAGATGTGCATCCAGGAGCTGTCGACCTGCAAGCAGTACCGCCTGCCGGTGAAGATCGTACTGCTCAACAACGGCTACCTCGGCATGGTGCGCCAGTGGCAGCAGCTGTTCCACGGCAACCGCTATGCCGAATCCTACGTCGACGCCCTGCCGGATTTCGTCAAGCTGGCCGAGGCCTACGGTCATGTCGGCATGCGCATCGAGAAGCCGGGCGACGTCGAGGGCGCGCTGAAGGAAGCCTTCAAGCGCAAGGACGACCTGGTCTTCATGAACTTCGCCATCGACCCGACCGAGAATGTCTATCCGATGGTGCAGGGCGGCAAGGGCCTCACCGAAATGATCCTCTCCGAAGAGCTATGAGCATCATGCGTCACGTCATCTCCCTACTTATCGAAAACGAAGCCGGCGCGCTCTCCCGCGTCTCCGGCCTGTTCTCGGCGCGCGCCTACAACATCGAGTCGCTCACGGTGGCGCCGACCGAGGATCCCTCCATGTCGCGCATGACCATCGTCAGCGTCGGCTCGGACGACATCATCGAGCAGATCACCAAGCAGCTGAACAAGCTGATCGAGGTGGTGAAGGTGGTGGATATCTCCGAGGCGGCCCACATCGAGCGCGAGCTGATGCTGGTCAAGGTGCGCGCCTCCGGCAAGGACCGCGAGGAGATGAAGCGCATGTCGGACATCTTCCGCGGCCGCATCATCGACGTCACGGAATCCACCTACGTCATCGAGCTGACCGGCAACACGGTCAAGCTCGACTCCTTCATCGAGGCCATCGACCGCTCGCTCATCCTGGAAACCGTGCGCACGGGTGTGTGCGGCATCGGCCGCGGCGACCGCGTGCTGAAGGTCTGAATCATACTTCCCGCCGTGTCCGGCGGACTGACTTTTGCCTGAAAGGAAAAACATGAAGGTCTATTACGACAAGGACGCCGATCTTTCGCTGATCAAGGGCCGCAAGGTCACCATCGTCGGCTACGGCTCGCAGGGCCACGCCCACGCCCTCAACCTGCACGACTCCGGGGTGAAGGTCACCGTCGGCCTGAGGAAGGGCGGCGCGTCCTGGGACAAGGCGAAAAAGGCCGGCCTGACCGTCAAGGCGGTCGGCGAGGCGGTGAAGGGCGCCGACCTGGTGATGATCCTGCTGCCGGACGAGAACATCGGCCAGGTCTACCGCGAGGACATCGAGCCGAACATCAAGAAGGGCGCGGCGCTGGCCTTCGCCCACGGCTTCAACATCCACTACGGCCAGGTGCAGCCGCGCGCCGACCTCGACGTCATCATGATCGCGCCCAAGGGCCCCGGCCATCTGGTGCGCTCGACCTACGTCGCCGGCGGCGGCGTGCCCTCGCTCATCGCCGTGCACCAGAACGTCTCCAAGAAGGCGCGCGACATCGCCCTGTCCTACGCGGCGGCCAACGGCGGCACGCGCGGCGGCGTCATCGAGACCACCTTCCGCGAGGAGACCGAAACCGACCTCTTCGGCGAGCAGGTGGTGCTGTGCGGCGGCCTCACCCAGCTGATCCAGAACGGCTACGAGACCCTGGTCGAGGCCGGCTACGCACCGGAGATGGCCTACTTCGAGTGCCTGCACGAGGTGAAGCTGATCGTCGACCTGATCTACGAGGGCGGCATTGCCAACATGCGCTACTCGATCTCGAACAACGCCGAGTACGGCGACATCACGCGCGGTCCGCGCATCGTCACCGAGCAGACCAAGGCCGAGATGAAGCGCATCCTGAAGGAGATCCAGACCGGCCAGTACGCCAGGGAGTTCATCCTGGAGAACCGTGCCGGCGCGCCGACGCTGCTCGCGTCCCGGCGCAACATGGCCGCCCACTCGATCGAGCAGGTCGGCGCCAAGCTGCGCGACATGATGCCGTGGATCAAGAAGAATAAACTGGTCGACCAGACCAAAAACTAGTGTCTTCTGCGTATCCGCATCCGATCATCGCCAGGGAGGGCTGGCCCTTTCTGGCGGTTTCCGTTCTGGCCGCATTTGCGGTCGGCGCCATTGCCGGCTGGGGCTGGTCGGCGCCGCTCTGGCTATGGACGCTGTTCGTGCTGCAGTTCTTCCGCGATCCGGCGCGACCGGTACCTGGCGGACCAAAGGACGTGCTCTCGCCGGCCGACGGGCGCATCGTCGCCATCCAGAAGACCCGCGATCCGTATGTCGACCGCGAGGCGCTGAAGATCAGCGTCTTCATGAACGTGTTCAACGTGCATTCCAACCGCAGTCCGGTCGACGGCGAGGTGAAGGGCCGCTGGTACCACGCCGGCAGCTTTCTCAACGCCGCGCTGGACAAGGCCTCGCTGGAAAACGAGCGCAACGCCGTCTGGCTGCGCACGCCGCTGGGGCAGGACGTGACCTGCGTGCAGGTGGCGGGCCTGATCGCCCGGCGCATCCTCTGCTACGCCAAGGAAGGCGACCGGCTCGCGCGAGGACAGCGCTACGGTTTCATCCGCTTCGGCTCGCGCGTCGACGTGTACCTGCCGCCCGGCGCCCGGGCGAAGGTGACCATCGGCGACAAGGTCTCGGCGGCGAGCACCATACTGGCGGAGTTAGAATAGGGCCATGCCCGAATTCCGCTCCCGCAAGGCCCTTGTCAACCCCGAACTGAGGCGGCGCGGCATCTACATCCTGCCCAACCTGCTCACCACGGCGGCGCTGTTCGCCGGCTTCTACGCCATCGTGCAGGCCATGACCGACCGCTTCGAGCAGGCGGCGGTGGCGATCTTCATCGCCATGATCATGGACGGGCTGGACGGCCGCGTGGCGCGCCTCACCCGCACGCAGAGCGCCTTCGGCGCCGAGTACGATTCGCTCTCCGACATGGTGTCCTTCGGCGTGGCGCCGGCGCTGGTCATGTTCGAGTGGGCCATGAAGGGCATGGGCAAGTGGGGCTGGATCGCGGCCTTCATCTACTGCGTCGGCGCCGCCCTGCGCCTGGCGCGCTTCAACACCAACATCGAGGTGGTGGACAAGCGCTTCTTCCAGGGCCTGCCCAGCCCGGCGGCGGCGGCCCTGGTGGCCGGCTTCGTCTGGGTCATGATCGACCTCAACTACAAGGGCGAGGAGCTGCGCTGGCAGGCCTGGGCGCTGACGCTTTTCGCCGGCGTCACCATGGTCAGCAACTTCCGCTATTACAGCGGCAAGGACATCAATCTGCGCCGCAGCGTACCCTTCATCGCCGTGCTGGCCATCGTGTTGTTCTTCGTGCTGGTCTCCAGCTACCCGCCGGGCGTGCTGTTCGCGCTGTTCCTCTGCTACGCCTTTTCCGGCTACGTCATGGCCGCCTGGGGCTGGATCCGGCGCCGCAACAGCCCGGCCTGACCCCCTTGCGCCGGCCCGGAAATCTGGGCTATAGTCGAGCCATGCTTCAGATGGCAATGATCCTGACGGCAACACTTCTCATCGGCGGCCTGCTGCTGGCGCGGCCGCTGCTGCGCCGCGCGCGCTAAATTCCCCCGACCACAATTTGAGCGGTACCCGGCCGACGAGGGCATAACCCCCGATCGACTTTATTGACGCATCCCATTCGGAGACGAACATGAACGACCACCTGGTGATTTTCGACACGACATTGCGCGACGGCGAGCAGAGCCCCGGCGCCTCCATGACCAAGGACGAGAAGCTCCGCGTGGCGCGCCAGCTCGAGCGAATGCGGGTCGACGTGATCGAGGCCGGTTTCGCCGCCGCCTCGCCGGGCGATTTCGAGGCTATCCACGGCATTGCCCAGGCCATTCGCGATTCCACCGTGTGCTCGCTGGCGCGCGCCAACGAAAACGACATCCGCCGCGCCGGCGAGGCCATCAGACCGGCCCGCTCCGGCCGCATCCACACCTTCATCGCCACCAGCCCGATCCACATGGAAAAGAAGCTGCGCATGACGCCGGACGAGGTGCTCGATGCGGCCGTCGAGGCGGTGAAGCTCTCGCTCGAGTACACCGACGACGTCGAGTTTTCGGCGGAAGACGCGGTGCGCTCGGACATGGACTTCCTGTGCCGCGTGTTCGAGGCGGTGATCCGGGCCGGCGCGAAGACGATCAACGTGCCGGATACGGTGGGCTACAGCATTCCCTCGGTCTGGGGGGAGCGCATGCGCAGCCTGATCGAGCGGGTGCCCGGCTCGGACAAGGTGGTCTGGTCCACGCATTGTCATAACGATCTCGGCATGGCCGTGGCGAATTCCTTGGCGGCGGTGCTGGGCGGGGCACGCCAGGTGGAATGCACGATCAACGGCCTGGGCGAGCGGGCCGGCAACGCTTCGCTCGAAGAAGTGGTGATGGCCGTGCGAACGCGCAGCGACATCTTTCCGGTCGCCACGCGCATCGACACGACGCAGATCGTGCCAGCTTCCAAACTCATCTCGCAGATCACCGGCTACCCGGTGCAGCCGAACAAGGCGGTGGTCGGGGCGAACGCCTTCGCCCACGAGTCGGGCATTCACCAGGACGGCGTGATCAAGCACCGCGAGACCTACGAGATCATGCGCGCGCAGGACGTCGGCTGGACGCAGAACAAGCTGGTGCTGGGCAAGCATTCCGGCCGCAACGCCTTCAAGACGCGGCTGGCCGACCTCGGCATCGTGGTGGACAGCGAGGAGCAGCTCAACATCGCCTTCGCCCGCTTCAAGGAGCTCGCCGACAAGAAGCACGAGATCTTCGACGAGGATCTGCAAGCGCTCATGTCCGACGAGGCGTTCACGCCCGAGCAGGAGCATTACAAGCTGGTCAGCCTGCGCGTCTGTTCGGAAACCGGCGAAACGCCGCATGCCCGCATGACGCTCGCGGTGGGCGGCGGAGAAAGCCAGTCCGAGGCGCACGGAGACGGCCCGGTCGACGCCTGCTTCAAGGCCGTCGAGCGCATTGCCGACAGCCGTGCCAGTCTGCTGCTGTTTTCGGTGAACAGCATCACCGGCGGCACCGACGCGCAGGGCGAGGTGACGGTGCGCCTGGCGCGCGACGGCCGGGTGGTCAACGGCCAGGGCGCGGACACCGACATCATCGTCGCCTCGGTGAAGGCCTACATCAATGCCCTGAACAGGCTGGTGTCCAAACCGGAAAAGGTCAATCCGCAGGTGTGATGCGCCCTGAATCCCGCCGTATCGCGGAGACTGACTTTTGCCGAGGCGCGCGGCATGCATGAGGGCATCCGGTAGAATCGCCGCATTCCATCGGAACGGATCCTGTCGATGCGCCTGGTCGGCCCCTTGCCCGACTTCCTGATGCGCTGCGCGGCGCGCTTCCGCGAGGAGCGCTGCGCCCAGGCTGCCGCCAGCCTGGCATTCACCACGCTGCTGGCGCTGGTGCCGCTGCTGACCGTGTCCCTCGTGCTGATTTCCCAGTTCGATCTCTTCTCCGGCCTTGGCTCGGCGCTGCGCAATTTTCTTCTCGCCAACCTGTTGCCGGAGAAGGCCGGCAAGATCATTGCCGCTTACGCTCTCCAGTTCAGCCACAAGACCGGCCGGCTGCCGCTGTTCGGCATGGCCACGCTGGTGCTGGCCGCCCTGCTGCTGATGCTCTCGATCGACCGCGTCTTCAGCCAGATCTGGCGCGTCGAGAAGCCGCGTCCGCTGCTCAAGCGCCTGGCGCTGTACCTCGGCGGCCTGGTGATCGGCCCCGTCGTGCTGGGCGCCTGCGTGGCGGTGGCGACCTATCTCATGACCGCATCGCTGGGGCTGGTGAACGAGCCGAGGTGGATCACCGACCTGGTGCTGAAAGTCTTGCCGGTGCTGCTGCTGGCCGGGCTGTGCGCCCTGATCTATCGAGCCATGCCGAACCGGCCGGTGAGGTCGGGGCACGCCATGCTGGGCGGCACGGTGGCGGCGCTGGGATTCGCCCTGCTGCAGCGCGGTTTCTCCGTATACCTGAAGGCGTTTCCGAACTATGCGCTGATTTACGGCGCCTTCGCCACGGTGCCGATCTTCCTGGTCTGGCTGTATCTGTGCTGGCTGGTGGTGCTGGCGGGTGCGCTGACGACGGCCGTGCTGGGCGAGATGCCGCCGCGGCGCTGATCACATCGGGTATGGGTCGGATTCGAACTGAAACAGCTCGATCGCGCCGGTCTGCAGGTCCATGCTGAGCAGCCGCCCCTGCATGACGTGGGTTTTGTCCTCCCCGGAGACGATGAAGAAGCGGCGCGCGCTGAAGGCGCCGGAGGGGGCGAGCAGGGCCGGATGTTCCCGCAGCGCCGGGATGGCCGGCAGCAGCAGCCCCGCTGTAGGCTGCTGGGCGGAGTCGCCGTTGCGGAACATCAGCTGCACCGAGCGCGCCGCGGGCGAGACGAGTTCCAGGCCCAACTCGATGTGCTCCGGATTCTCGCTTTTCATCCAGCGCACGACGCAGATGTTCCAGGGCTTGTCCGACGCCGGGCGCAGGGCGATCACGCTGCCGGGCACCAGCCCCTCGACCGTGCCGGCGACATGCATCACGGCATAGCCCGTCGGACTTTCGTTGAGCACCATCCACTCGGTCATGCGCGGCGCACCCGACTCCGCACCCGCCGGCGCCTCGCCGCTTTCCAGCAGCTGCCAGAGCTCGCTGAGGCCGACGCAGACTTCGGCGCGGAAGTTGTTGTGGCGGCGCGCATGCTGGCGATGCGGCGGCTGCGCCCAGTGCGTTTGCAGGCGCTTCAGGGCGGCGATGCCGCCGGGACCGGCTGCACGTTCCGGCAGCCGCAGGTTTCCCGCGGGCATGCCGTTCTCGAGCGCGGCGATTTGCTCGCTCAGCAGTCTGGCCAGCATCTGGAAGGAACAGAACAGCAGGTCGCCGTGATCGGGCGGAATGCGCCGGTTGGGCGGCACCGGTCCCATGTCGCGACTGCCGTCGACCCAATACCACGAACCCTCGTCCTCCTTCGGCGGCGAAGCGAGCAGGCTGACCGCCGCGGAGAACTGGGCCAGATAGTCGCTGGCGAGGGCGACCTCTACGGGGGAGAAGCCTTCCGGCTGGGCCGCGGCCAGCGCCAGCATCCCCTTGTAGAGGTTCTCCGGATCCAGCGACAGGCCGGGGATCACGGTGGCCGTCGGCTCGAAATGGGCGCGCGCCGACCGGGCCAGGGCATGGGCACGGTGCCACAGGTCGGTCGGCGGCGGACTGGCAACCATGAAACAGGTGTCCAGGGCTGCGGCAAGACTGCGCAGTGCCCGGGCCGCAACGGAAGCGGCATTGCGGCGCTTGCTGAGGGCCAGGCGCGCAGGATCCTGCAGGGCGTGCTCATAGCCGGCCACCACGTTCAGATGCACCGCGATCAGCAGGGACGCGGTGGCGCGCAGTTCCTTGGCCAGGGGCAGGCTTGCCTCGGTCAGTCGCGCCCTCAATGCGCGGGCCAGCCGATGCGCACGATCATAGAAAAGGTCCAGGATGCGGTGGAAATGGGCGTCCTCGATGCGGGCGCGGCGAAGCGCCGCCAGTTCCCCGCCCAATTGGGCCAGATCCTGGGCCGGATCGTCCGAAATCGGCGAAGCGAGCCAATCCAGGACGTGCGTGACGTCGTCGGAAGGATGCGTCTTGCGAACGGGGCTGGAGGATGACACTGGAGTCTAATGTCGGCGGCCGCGGCGACCTTGATCAAAACGGTTTCATTGTAGATGAATCCGTCCGGCGAACAAGGGGATGCGGCGAGACGCCATCGGGTTTCTGCTTGTTTTCCAGGGCGGTTTGCTTTACCATACCGCCCCTTTGGCCTTGGGCGCTTTGTCGGGCATGCGGTTTACCCGACGGATACCGCCGAGGCTCAGTTTTCAGTTTTCAAACAAGGGTTAAGCACATGGTCGTGATTCGACTTGCCCGGGGCGGCGCCAAGAAGCGTCCGTTCTACAACATGGTGGTCACCGATTCGCGCAAGCGCCGTGACGGCGCCTGCATCGAGCGCGTCGGTTACTACAATCCCGTCGCCGGCGAAAAGGAGCAGGGGCTGCGCGTCGACATGCAGCGCATCGAGCACTGGACCGGCAAGGGCGCCCAGCTCTCGCCCACCGTGGCGCGCCTGGTCAAGCAGTTCGCCGCCAAGCCTGCTGCCTGAGCAGGCATGATCGTTCTGGGGCGAATTGCCGCCCCGTTCGGCGTCCGCGGCTGGGTCAGGTTGCAGGCGTTTGGCGACGATCCGCAGGCTTGGGGACGCATGCCGCAGTGGTGGCTGGCGGCGGATGAGCAGACGCCCGATGCAGCCTGGCAGGCGAGGCCGCTGGCCGAATGCCGGCTTCATGCGAAAGGGCTCATCGTCCGCTTCGACGGAATCGAGGACCGCGCTGCAGCGGAAAAGCTCGCCGGGCTTTATGCCGGCGCACCGCGCGAGGCGCTGCCGGAAACGGCCACAAATGAATACTACTGGGCCGACCTGGTCGGCCTGGACGTCGTGAATCTGGAAGGTGCGCGGCTGGGCCGCGTCGCCGGATTGCTGAGAAGCGGGGCGCACGAGGTGCTGGAGCTGCGCGACGAAACCGGCCGACAGCGCCTGCTGCCCTTCGTGGCGGCGGTGGTGAAGAGGGTGGACCTGGCCGCGCGCCAGATTCGGGCGGACTGGGGGGATGACTGGTGAGCATCGCCTTCGATGTCGTCACGCTGTTTCCCGACATGTTCGCCGCGCTGACCGATTGCGGCATCACACGGCGGGCGAAGGAACAGGGGCTATGGCAGCTGGCGCTGTGGAACCCGCGCGATTTCACGACCGACGCCTACCGCACGGTGGACGACCGGCCCTACGGCGGCGGACCCGGCATGGTGATGCTGGCCGAGCCGCTGGAAAAGGCGATTGCCGCGGCGAGGGAAATACGACCCGGCGCAAAGGTGATTTGCCTCTCGCCGCAAGGCCGGCCGCTGACCCACGGGCGCGTGCTTGCGCTGGCGCAGGAGGCGGGTGCGATCCTGCTCTGCGGGCGCTACGAGGGCATCGACGAGCGGCTGCTCGCGCGCTGCGTGGACGAGGAGCTTTCGCTCGGCGATTTCGTCCTCTCCGGCGGGGAGATCGCGGCCATGGCGCTGATCGACGCGGTGGTGCGCCAGCTGCCGGGTGCGCTGAACGACGCCGCTTCGGCAGCGGAGGAGTCCTTCGCCGACGGATTGCTCGACTGTCCGCACTACACGCGGCCGGAAGTGTACGAAGGCATGGCGGTGCCGGCGGTGCTGCTCTCCGGCCACCACGCCGAGATCCGGCGCTGGCGCCTGAAGCAGGCGCTGGGGCGCACCTGGCTGCGACGGCCCGAGCTGATCGCGGCACGGGCGCTGAGCAAGGAGGAAAACGTCCTGCTTGAGGAATTCAGGCGGGAAAACGCGAAGTAGCTTTATCAACCAGAAAGCGTCGCGCAACAGGCCGATGCCTGCTCTGTGCGCTAGGCCACCGGCCGTTTGACTTGGGAGCAATGCCATGAATCTGATCCAGCAACTCGAACAGGAAGAAATCGCCCGACTGGGCAAGAACATTCCCGATTTCGCCCCCGGCGACACGGTGGTGGTCAACGTGAACGTCGTCGAGGGCGAGCGCAAGCGCGTGCAGGCCTACGAGGGCGTGGTCATCGGCAAGCGCAACCGCGGCCTCAACTCCGCCTTCACGGTGCGCAAGATCTCCTCGGGCGAAGGCGTCGAGCGCACCTTCCAGACCTACTCCCCGCTGATCGCCAGCATCGAGGTGAAGCGCAAGGGCGATGTGCGCCGGGCCAAGCTCTATTATCTGCGCGGCCGCTCCGGCAAGTCGGCGCGCATCCGCGAGAAGCTGGAATCGAGCGGCAAGTCGGGCGAGTAAGAAGCTTCTTTTCCAAGCACAACGGGGCGCATTAGCGCCCCGTTGTGCTTGGTGTCGCCGCAATCACCCCTCGAACCTGTTGCGCTCGATGAGGGCGTAGGCGGAGTGGTTGTGTATCGACTCGAAGTTTTCCGATTCGACCACGTAGGCGTCGATGCGCTTTTCCCGGTTCAACAGCGCCGCCACGTCGCGCACCATGTCTTCGACGAACTTCGGGTTGTCGTAGGCGCGCTCGGTGACGTACTTCTCGTCGGGGCGCTTGAGCAGGCCGTAGAGCTCGCAGGAGGCCTGGCTTTCCACCAGCTGCACCAGTTCCTCGATCCAGACGAAGTCGTTGGTCGTCGCCGTGACGGTGACGTGGGAGCGCTGGTTGTGCGCGCCGCGCTCGGAGATCTTCTTCGAGCAGGGGCACAGGCTGGTCACCGGCACGACGATCTTCATGGTGAAGCGGTATCTGCCGCCGTCGCAGATCTCGCCGACGAAGGTGACCTCGTAGTCGATCAGGCTCTGCACCCCGGACACCGGCGCCTTCTTCTGGATGAAGTAGGGGAAGGTCATCTCGATGTGGCCGGTCTCGGCTTCCAGGCGCCTGACCATCTCGCGCAGGGTCGGCTCGAAGTTCTCGACGGAGATCTCGCGCTCGTGGCCGTTGAGGATTTCCACGAAGCGCGACATGTGGGTGCCCTTGAAGTTGTGGGGCAGGCCGACGTACATGTTGAACACGGCGATGGTGTGCTGCACGCCGCCGCCCTTGTCCATCACCCGCACCGGATGGCGGATGGACTTGATGCCGACCTTGTCGATGGCCAGCTGGCGGGTGTCGGTGAAGCCTTGGACGTCGGGTATGGCCATGGTGTCGTTCAGTTTCATGTGCTCTCTCGGGGCTGGGTTCTATAAGCGTTTTCTTTTGAACCCATCCTAGCATTCCCGAGAGAATCACTCAAGTATTAAACGTTTTACGCTTTCAGCAATATGCCCGGCATCGAGGCCGAGCTGGGCCAGCAGCAGGGCCGAGTCGCCGTGCTCGGTGAAGCGGTCGGGCAGGCCCAGGCGCGCGAGGCGGGTATTCAGGCCCTGTTCCTCGAGGGAGCGCGCCACTTCCGCGCCGGCGCCGCCGATGACGGTGTTTTCCTCGATGCTTACCAGCAGATCGTGGCCGAAGGCGAGTTCCCGCAGCAGCGCGTGGTCGAGCGGCTTGACGAAACGCATGTTGGCGACGGTGGCGTTGAGGCGCTCGCCCGCCTCCAGCGCCGGCGCCAGCAGGGTGCCGAAGGCGAGCAGGGCGACGCGCGTGCCGCTGCGGCGGATCTCGCCCTTGCCCAGGGGCAGGGGGGTGAGCAAGCGCTCCGGTGTCACGCCCGGGCCGTGGCCGCGCGGGTAGCGCACGGCGCTCGGGCCGTCATGCTGGAAGGCGGTGGTGAGCATCTGCCGGCATTCGTTCTCGTCGGCCGGGGCCATGACGATCAGATTCGGCACGCAGGCCAGATAGGAGAGGTCGAAGGCGCCGTTGTGCGTGGCGCCGTCGGCGCCGACCAGGCCGCCGCGGTCGATGGCCAGCATCACCGGCAGGTTCTGCAGGGCGATGTCGTGGATCAGCTGGTCGTAGGCGCGCTGCAGGAAGGTCGAGTAGATCGCCACCACGGGCTTCGCGCCCTCGCAGGCCAGGCCCGCGGCAAAAGTCAGCGCGTGCTGCTCGGCGATGCCGACATCGTGGAAGCGCCGCGGATATTCCTCGGCGAAGCGCACCATGCCGGAGCCCTCCTTCATGGCCGGCGTGATGGCGACCAGGCGATTGTCCTGGGCCGCCATGTCGCACAGCCAGTCGCCGAAGACCTGGGTGTAGGTCAGCCTGCTCCCGCCCTTGCCCTGGCGGATGCCGTTTTCGCTGTCGAACCTGGAGACGCCATGGTAGAGCACCGGATCGGCCTCGGCCAGCTTGTAGCCCTGGCCCTTCTTGGTGATGACATGGAGGAACTGCGGGCCTTTCAGCTCGGCGATGTTTTTCAGCGTCGGCACCAGCGAATCGAGGTCGTGGCCGTCGATCGGGCCGATGTAGTTGAAGCCGAACTCCTCGAACAGGGTGCCCGGCGTGACCATGCCCTTGATGTGCTCCTCGGTGCGCTTGGCGAACTCGAGCAGGGAGGGCGAGACGCCGAGCACCTTCTCGCCGGCGCGGCGCGCGGCGTTGAAGGCGTGGCCGGAGAAGAGGCGCGCCAGGTATTTGTTGAGCGCGCCCACCGGCGGCGAAATCGACATGTCGTTGTCGTTGAGGATGACCAGCAGGCTGGCGTCTGCCACGCCGGCGTTGTTGAGCGCCTCGAAGGCCATGCCGGCGGTCATGGCGCCGTCGCCGATGACGGCGACGACGCGCCGCGCCTCGCCCTTGTCGCGCGCGGCGATGGCCATGCCGAGCGCGGCCGAGATGGAAGTCGAGGAATGGCCGGTGCCGAAGGTGTCGTAGGGGCTCTCGTTCCGGCGCGGGAAGCCGGAGACGCCGCCCAGCATTCGCAGCTTCGCCATGCCGTCGCGCCGCCCGGTGAGCACCTTGTGGGCATAGGTCTGGTGGCCGACGTCCCACACCAGCCGGTCCTCCGGCGTGTCGAAGACGTAGTGCAGGGCGATGGCGAGTTCCACCGTGCCGAGGTTGGAAGAAAGGTGGCCGCCGGTCTTCGACACCGACTCGATGAGAAACTCGCGCAGTTCCTGCGCCAGCTGCGGCAATTGCTTGCGCTCGAGTTGGCGCAGCGCGGCCGGGTCGTCGATGGTCTCGAGCAGGGGATAGGCGGACATCAGAATTTCCGCGTCACGATGTAATGGGCCAGTTCGTGCAGGCGGCGGCCGCGCTCGCCGAAGGCCTCGATGGCCTCGCGCGCCTCGCGGCGCAGGGTGTCCGCCATTTCGCGTGCCTCGGCGAGCCCCATGGCGCTGACATAAGTGGCCTTGCCCTGGGCGGCGTCCTTGCCGGCGGTCTTGCCCAGCGTCGCCGTGCTGGCTTCGGCGTCGAGGATGTCGTCGACCACCTGGAAGAGCAGGCCGACGCGCTTGGCGAAATGGTCGAGGCGCGCCAGCTCCTCCTCCGGCAGCGGCGCGCCGCACTGGGCGCCGAGGAGGATGGCGGCGCGGATCAGGGCGCCGGTCTTGTGCACGTGCATGAACTCCAGCTCGGCGCGCGTCAGCTGCTTCCCGGTGCCCTCGATGTCGATCATCTGGCCGCCGGCCATGCCGCGCGAGCCGGCCGCCTGCGCCAGCAGGCGGATCATGCCGAGCTGGCGCTGCGGCTCGTCGGCCAGCACAGGGTCGGCGAGCAGCAGGAAGGCCTGCGACTGCAGGGCGTCGCCGACGAGCAGCGCCGTGGCCTCGTCGTACTCGACGTGGCAGGTCGGCTTGCCGCGGCGCAGGACGTCGTCGTCCATGCAGGGCAGGTCGTCGTGCACCAGGGAATAGGCGTGGATCATCTCGACGGCGCAGCCGGCGATGTCGAGGCGCTGGTGATCGGCGCCGGCCAGTTCCCCGGCGGCATGACAGAGCAGCGGGCGCACGCGCTTGCCGCCGCCGAGCGCGGCATAGCGCATCGCCCGGTGCAGGCGCTGCGGCGCGAGGTCGGCGCCGGGCAGCAGGCGTTCGAGTGCGCGCTCGGTGCGCTGCTGCACGGCAGTCATCCAGCTCTGGAAATCCATCTTGGAAAAGTCAGTCCCCCGAGGACGGCAAATCCTGCAGCTGGCCCGCCTCGAGCACCTGGATCTTCTGCTCGGCGGCGGCCAGGGCGCCCTGGCAGTGCCTGAGCAGCGCCGCGCCGCGCTGGTAGGCGGCGAGCGACTCTTCCAGGCTGAGCTTGCCGGACTCCATGCCTTGCACGAGGGATTCCAGTTCTGCCAGCGACGCCTCGAAGGAATCGGGCAGCTTGTCGTTCGGAGCTTGGCTCATCGGGAGTTGCTGAGATTGCCGAGTGGCAAACCATAATCATAGCGTATTGCCTTCTTCCGGGCACGCATCGCTTTATGCTCGGCTGCTTTCGGCAATGCCGCCAGGGTGTCGCCCGCCGCCTGCCAGCCCTGGCCGTCCGGCCGGGCATCGGGGGCATCGTTGCCGGCGGCTCGATCGCCTCGGCGCGATCGCGTGCGCCGGCGGAGCAGGATTGATATAGTAGAAGCGGATCAACAGGGGAGCAGGACATGATCGTCACCGACCACAAGGACAGCCTGGTCACCGTCACGGTGTACGGCGAATTCAGCCTGGCCGACTACAGGGAGTTCGAGGAGCTGGTGAACTTCAAGGTGAGGTTCGAGGGCGAGGTGAACCTCCTTTTCGACCTGCGCCAGATGGCGGATTTCACGCTCGACATGGCCTGGGAGGAGATCAGGTTCGCGCGCGCCCACAGCCACGACTTCGGCCGCATCGCCGTGCTGACGGATTCGCAATGGGTGACCTGGAGCGCCTGGCTGTCGCAGATATTCGTCGAGGCCGACATGCAGGTTTTCCGTGACGAGCGGGAAGCGCGCGACTGGCTGCAGGCATGATGAAATACACCACCCTGGTTCAGGTGGCGGACCTCGCCCACCACCTGCACGATGCGCGCTGGCGCGTCTTCGACTGCTCCTTCGACCTGGTGCATCCGCACGCCGGCGAGCTGGCCTACCGCGAAGTGCATATCCCGGGGGCGATCTACGCCCATCTCGAGCGCGACCTCTCCGGGCCGATAACCGGCAAGACCGGCCGCCATCCGCTGCCCGATGCGGCGCGCTTCGCCGCCAAGCTGGGCGAGTGGGGGGTTGGCAACGACACCCAGGTGGTGGTCTACGACGACGCCGGCGGCACCTATGCCGTGCGCATGTGGTGGATGCTGCGCTGGCTCGGCCACGACGCCGTGGCCCTGCTCGACGGCGGCATCAACGCCTGGGAGGCGGCTGGCTATGAGACGACGGATGCCGAGTCGAAACATCCGCATGCCGTGTTCATGCCGCGGCTGCGTCCGGAAATGGCCGTCGACGTGCGCTTCGTGGAAAGTCAGTCTGCGCAGGACGGCGTCCGCTTGCTGGATGCGCGCAATCCGCAGCGCTTCCGCGGCGAGAACGAGACGCTCGATCCCGTCGGCGGCCACATTCCCGGCGCGGTGAACCGCTTCTTCAAGGACAACCTGCTGCCCGACGGGCGCTTCAAGCCGGCGGACGTGCTGCGCGCCGAGTACCTGACGCTGCTGGCCGGGCGGGGCGCGGCGGAGGTGGTGCATTCCTGCGGCTCGGGCGTGACGGCCTGCCACAACCAGCTGGCGATGGAAGTGGCGGGGCTTTCCGGCTCGCGGATCTATCCCGGTTCCTGGAGCGAGTGGTGCGCCGATCCGGCGCGGCCGGTGGCGACCGGCCCCTGAGACCTTGCCGATCGGCGCGCGCGTGCTGGCCGATCTCATCCTCGTCGTTCACTTCTGCATCGCCGGCTTCATCACGGCCGGCTTCGTGCTGATCCCGCTCGGTGCTGCCGCCGGCTGGCGCTGGGTGCGGCGCCGCCGCCTGCGCCTCCTGCATGCCGGCGCCATCGCCTTCGTCGCGCTCGAATCGCTGGCCGGCATCGCCTGCCCGCTGACGGTGTGGGAAGCCATGCTACGCGGCGGAGTCGTCGGCGAGACAGGCTTTATCGGCCGGCTGCTCTACTGGGATTTCCCGCCGGCGGCATTCACCCTGCTGTATGTCGCGCTGGCGCTGCTGGCGGCCTGGCTCTGGCGAAGGATTCCGCCTCAGGCACCATGACGCGCCAGAGCCCAGGCGACGTGTTCGCGCACGAGCTCGGATGGATGGTCGCGGCGCGATTCGAGCGCAGCGATGGCCTCGGGCGAGGTCGGCGCGTTGCCCAGGCCGACGGCCAGGTTGCGCAGCCAGCGCGCGAAGCCGATGCGATAGATCGCGCTGCCGGCCATCCTTGACTTGAATGCCTCCTCGCTCCAGGCGAAGAGCTCGGCGAGCGCGGCCGCGTCCAGGCCGTGGCGCACGGAAAAGTCAGTCTCCGCGGTACGGCGCGCGAAGCGGTTCCACGGGCAGGCGAGCTGGCAGTCGTCGCAGCCGTAGATGCGGTTGCCGATCAGCGGCCGCAGGTCCTCGGGGATTGCCCCCTTCAGCTCGATGGTGAGGTAGGAGATGCAGCGCCGCGCATCCACCGTGTAGGGCGCGACGATGGCCTGCGTCGGGCAGGCGTCGAGGCAGGCGCGGCAGCTGCCGCAATGCTCCTCCTGTGGGCGGTCCGCCGGCAGCGGCAGGTCGGTGTAGAGCTCGCCGAGGAAGAACCAGGAGCCGGCCTCGCGCGTCAGAAGCAGCGTGTGTTTGCCGCGCCAGCCGAGGCCGCTCATCGAAGCCAGCGCCACTTCCTGCACCGGCGCCGAGTCGGTGAATACGCGATGGCCGAAGGGGCCGACCTCCGCCGCGATGCGCTCGGCCAGCTTCTGCAGCCGCGCGCGCAGCAGCTTGTGGTAGTCGCGACCGAGGGCATAGCGTGAAATCGCGGCACGCGTGCCGTCGGCCAGCACCGTCTCCATCGGCACGGCCTGCGGCAGGTAGTTCATGCGCGCGGTGATGACGCTGACGGTGCCGGGCACCAGCTCTGCCGGGCGCGAGCGCCTGGCGCCGTGGCTTGCCATATAATCCATTTCGCCATGGAAACCGGCGGCCAGCCAGGCCTGCAGTTCGGCTTCCGCCGCGTCGAGTGCCGTGCCGGCGATGCCGATCGCATCGAAGCCCAGTTCCCGTCCCCACTGCCTGATCTGCGTGGCGAGTTCAACCCCGTCGATGGAGTGCGCGTTTTGCATAGCAAGGATCATAACTTGAGCCTGACCCTGCCTGACGAGGCGGCGACGCTTGCGCTCGGGGCCGCGCTGTCCCGGGTGCTGGCGCCGGGACTGGTGATTTGGCTGGAGGGCGAGCTCGGCAGCGGCAAGACGACCCTCGTGCGCGGGGTGCTTCGGGGTCTCGGTTATGCGGGAAATGTGAAAAGTCCGACCTTTACTCTCGTTGAACTTTATGCTATTTCTAGTTTAAACTTGCATCACTTTGATTTTTATAGATTCAGCCAGCCGGAAGAATACCTCGATGCAGGCTTGGACGAATACTTTCAGGGCGGCGCGGTCTGCCTCGTCGAATGGCCGGACAAGGCCGGGGAATACCTTGCCCCGGCCGACCTGCGCGTCGCGCTTTGCGTTGCGGATCACGGGCGGCGAGCCGACTTCACTGCTTCTACCGAAGCGGGGCAGGTATGCCTGAGCAAGCTCCGCCGCTTCCTGCCGGGATCGACCGCCGCGCATTCCTGAAATACGCCGGGGCGACGCTCGCCCTGCTCGTCAGCCCGGTGGGGCAGGCGGCGACGAACATCCTCGCCGTGCGCGTCTGGCCGGCGCGCGACTACACGCGCGTGACGCTCGAATACCGCGAGCCGATCGCCTTCACGCACCAGATCGTGAAGAACCCCGAGCGCCTGGTGGTCGACCTCGAAGGTGTCGAGTTCAACAGCGTGCTATCGAGCCTGCCGAACAAGATCTCCGAGACCGATCCCTACATCCGGCTGATCCGCGCCGGGCGCAACAAGCCGGGCGTGGTGCGGCTGGTGATCGAGCTGAAGTCCGAAATCCAGCCGCAGGTGTTCATGCTCAAGCCGGTCGGCGAATACGGCCACCGGCTGGTGCTGGATCTCTATCCGACCGCGGCGGACGATCCGCTGCTGGCGCTTCTGGAAAAGCTCGATGCGCCGTCCGAGAAGGCGACGGCGAAAGAGCCGCGGCAGGCGCAGCCGGAAATCACGCGCATGGTCACCATCGTGCTCGATCCCGGCCACGGCGGCGAGGATCCGGGCGCCATCGGCCGCGGCGGCAGCTACGAGAAGCACGTCACGCTCGAAGTGGCGCGCCGGCTCAAGGCGAAGATCGACGCCGAGCCGAACATGCGCTCGATGCTGACGCGCGACGGCGACTTTTTCATCCCGCTGCAGAGCCGCGTGCAGAAGGCGCGCCGCGTGCAGGCCGACCTCTTCGTCTCGGTGCATGCCGACGCCTTCATCAAGCCGACGGCGCGCGGCTCCTCGGTCTTCGTGCTGTCCGAGAACGGTGCATCGAGCTCCGCGGCGCGCTGGCTGGCGCAGCGCGAGAATGCCGCCGACCTGATCGGCGGCGTCAACCTCGATGTCAAGGATCCGCACCTGGCGCGCACCCTGCTCGACCTCTCGCAGACGGCCACCCTCAACGACAGCCTCAAGCTCGGCAAGGCGGTGCTGGGCGAGCTGGGCGGGGTGAACACCCTGCACAAGCCCCATGTCGAACAGGCCGGCTTCGCCGTGCTGAAGGCGCCGGACATCCCCTCCATCCTCATCGAGACGGCCTTCATCAGCAATCCCGAGGAGGAGCGGCGACTGAACGACGACGCCTACCAGGAGAAGATGGCCGAGGCCATCCTCAGGGGCATCAAGGGCTATTTCGCCAAGAATCCGCCCCTCGCCAAGTCGAAACTGGTCCGTCTCGACTGAAGCGGGTGCCCTTCCCCCAGCCCCCTTCCCAAGGAAGGGGGTGACGGTTGTTCGCTTCGCTCGATGTGAACACTTCAGTCGGCTTGGGGCGGCCCTGCACCGACTGATATAATTCGCCGCTTCCCGGCAAAGAGTTCGCTCACCGTGCAGGTCTTCAGAGGCATCCCCGCCCGCGCTATCCACTCGACCGTGCTTACCATCGGCAACTTCGATGGCGTGCACCGCGGCCATCGCGCGCTGCTGGCGCGGCTGACCGGCCTGGCGAAGCAAGCCGGCCTGCCCTCGGCCGTGATGACCTTCGAGCCGAACCCGCGCGAGTTCTTCGCGCCGCAGTCGGCACCGGCGCGCCTGGCCAGCCTGCGCGAGAAACTGCAACTGCTGGCCGAGTGCGGCGTCGACCAGGCCCATGTCTGCGTCTTCAACAAACGCTTCGCGGCACTCACCGCCGAAGCATTCGTCGAGCGCATCGTTTCAGGCCTCGGGGTGCGCCACCTGATGATCGGCGACGACTTCCGCTTCGGCCAGGGCCGCAGCGGCGATTTCGCCCTGCTGCAGCAGGCGGGCAAGGCGCGCGGCTTCGCCGTCGAGGCAATGCCGACCCTGGTGCACGAAGGCGAGCGCGTCTCCAGTTCGGCGGTGCGCGAGGCGCTCGACGCCGGCGACCTCGAGCACGCCGAGCGCCTGCTTGGCCGGCCCTACTGCATATCGGGCCGCGTGGTGCATGGTCAGAAGCTCGGCCGCAAGCTCGGCTACGCCACGGCCAATATCCAGCTCAAGCGCCTGAAGGCGCCGCTCTCCGGCATCTTCGTCGTGACGGTGGACGGCATTGCCGATCGCCCGCTGGAAGGCGTTGCCAGCCTCGGCGTGCGGCCGACGGTGAGCTCGGCCGGGCTGCCGACGCTGGAGGTCTACATCTTCGATTACCAGGGCGACCTCTATCGCGCGCACCTGCGGGTGAATTTCCTGCACAAGCTGCGCGACGAGGCGAAATTCGATTCACTTGAAGCACTGACGGCGCAGATCGCACGCGACGTCTCCGATGCAAAGGCGCACCACGCGGCATTGCGCGTCCAGATGGCGGATTGACATGGCTGACTACCGAAAAACCCTCAACCTTCCCGACACGCCCTTCCCGATGAAGGGCGACCTCGCCAGGCGCGAGCCGCAGTGGGTGGCCGACTGGCAGCGCCGCAAGTTCTACCAGAAGATCCGCCAGGCCTCGGCCGGACGGCCGCGCTTCGTCCTGCACGACGGCCCGCCCTACGCCAACGGCGACATCCACATCGGCCACGCCGTCAACAAGATCCTCAAGGACATCATCATCCGCTCGAAGACACTGGCCGGCTTCGATGCGCCCTACGTGCCGGGCTGGGACTGCCACGGCCTGCCCATCGAGCACCAGATCGAGAAGCTGCACGGCAAGCACCTGCCGGCCGACCAGGCGCGCGAGCTGTGCCGCGCCTTCGCCGCGGAGCAGGTCGAGCGGCAGAAGAAGGACTTCATCCGCCTCGGCGTGCTCGGCGACTGGGACGACCCCTACCTCACCATGGCGTATCGCAACGAGGCCGACGAGATCCGCGCCCTCGGCGAGATCCACCGACGCGGCTTCCTGTTCAAGGGCCTGAAGCCGGTGAACTGGTGCTTCGACTGCGGCTCGGCGCTGGCCGAGGCCGAGGTGGAGTACCAGGACAAGGAGTCGCCCGCCATCGACGTCGCCTTCCCGCTGGACGAATCGGAGCGTGGTCGTGTGGCGCATGCCTTCGGCCTGCCGGCGCTGCCCGACGGCCCCTGCTACGCGGTGATCTGGACGACGACGCCCTGGACCATTCCCGGCAACCAGGCGCTCAACCTGCACCCCGAGTTCACCTACGAACTGGTGCAGACGCCGCGCGGCCTGCTGGTGCTGGCCGCGGAGCTGCGCGGCCAGGCGCTGGCGCGCTACGGGCTCGATGGCTCGGTGCTTGGCGCCTGCCAGGGCGCGGCGCTGTCGATGGCGAAGTTCCGCCACCCCTTCTACGACCGTTTCTCGCCGGTGTATCTCGGCGACTACGTCACGCTGGACACCGGCACGGGCGTGGTGCACAGCGCGCCGGCCTACGGCCTGGAGGACTTCGAGTCCTGCAAGCGCCACGGCATGAGGAACGAAGAGATTCTCACCCCGGTGCAGGGCGACGGCCGTTTCGCCGAGAGCCTGCCCTTCTTCGGCGGCCTCAACGTCTGGAAGGCCAACGCCGCCATCATCGAGAAACTGCGCGAAGTCGGCAGCCTGTTCGCCGCGAACAAGATCACCCACAGCTACATGCACTGCTGGCGCCACAAGACGCCGATCATCTACCGCGCCACCTCGCAGTGGTTCGTGGGGATGGACAGGAAGCCGCACGCGGGGCGCACGCTGCGCGAAACGGCGCTGGCCGCCGTCGAGGCGACCAAGTTTTTCCCGGACTGGGGCCAGGCGCGCCTGCACGCCATGATTGCCAACCGTCCCGACTGGTGCGTCTCGCGCCAGCGCAACTGGGGCGTGCCGATCCCCTTCTTCCTGCACAAGGAGACGGGTGAATTGCATCCGCGCACGCCGGAACTGCTCGATCAGGTGGCTCGGCGCGTCGAGCAGGAAGGTATCGACGCCTGGTTCAGGCTGGATGCGGCGGAATTGCTCGGCGCCGAAGCGGGCCAATACGAGAAGATGCGCGACACGCTCGACGTCTGGTTCGATTCCGGCACGACGCACTGGACGGTGCTGCGCGGCAGCCACACCGGCGAGGGCAAGTGGCCGGCCGATCTCTACCTGGAAGGCTCCGACCAGCACCGCGGCTGGTTCCACTCGTCGCTCCTCACCGCGTGCACGCTGGACGGCCGCGCGCCCTACGACGGCCTGCTCACGCACGGCTTCGTCGTCGATGGCCAGGGCCACAAGATGTCGAAGTCCAAGGGCAACGTCATCGCGCCGCAGAAGGTCTCCGACACGCTCGGCGCCGAGGTGCTGCGCCTGTGGGTGGCGGCGACCGATTACTCGGGCGAGCTGTCCATCTCCGACGAGATCCTCAAGCGCGTGGTGGAGTCCTACCGCCGCATCCGCAACACCCTGCGCTTCCTGCTCGCCAACACCGCCGACTTCGACCCGGCGAAGGACAGGCTGCCGGTGGCCGACTGGCTGGAGATCGACCGCTACGCCCTGGCGCTCACGCATCGCCTGCAGGAGCAGGTGACGGCCGACTACGGTCGCTATGAGTTCCACCGCGTCGTGCAGGCGCTGCAGGGCTTCTGCTCCGAGGAACTGGGCGCCTTTTACCTCGACATCCTCAAGGACCGCCTGTACACCACCGGCGCGGATTCGAAGCCGCGTCGCGCCGCGCAGAGCGCGCTGTGGCACATCCTGCAGGCGCTGATCCGCCTGATGGCGCCGGTGCTGAGCTTCACCGCCGAGGAGATCTGGCAAATCCTGAGGAAGGACCCGGAGGACAGCGTGATGCTGGCCACCTGGCATGCGCTGCCGGAGCTGCCGGAAAAGTCAGTCCTGCTGGCACGGTGGCAGGCCATCCGCGAGGTGCGCGCCGAGGCCTCGAAGGTGCTGGAGGCGCTGCGCGTGGCCGGCAAGATCGGCTCCTCGCTGCAGGCCGAGGTGGAGGTTCGCGCCGCGGGCGAGAAGCACGCCCTGCTGGCCGCGCTCGGCGACGACCTGCGCTTCGTGCTGATCTGCTCGAAGGCGACGCTGGTGTATGTTGCCGCGGGCGAGGAGGGCGTCAGCGCCGTGCCCAGCCGGCACGCCAAGTGCCCGCGCTGCTGGCACTGGCGCGCCGACGTCGGCGTGAATGCCGAACACCCCGAGTTGTGCGGACGCTGCGACGCCAACCTGCACGGTGCGGGCGAGCCGCGCAGCCATGCCTAGGTTTGCCGCCTGGCTGGGGCTGGCGGCGCTGGTCATCGTCCTCGACCAGCTGACGAAGTTCTGGGTGTTGTCGGCGCTCAGGCTCGGCGAGCGCATCGAAGTGACGCCGTTTTTCAACCTGATCCTCGTCTTCAACCCCGGTGCCGCCTTCAGCTTCCTGTCGGACGCCGGCGGCTGGCAGCGCTGGTTCTTCGTCGCGCTGGCCCTCGCCGTGTCCGGGTGGCTGACTTTTCTCATCCGAAGCCACGCCGCCGAGCGCCTGCTGCCGCTGGCGGCGACGCTGATCCTGGGCGGCGCGCTGGGCAACGTCATCGACCGCATCCGCTTCGGCGCCGTGGCGGATTTCGTGGACGTGCATGCCGCCGGCTGGCACTGGCCGGCCTTCAATGTTGCCGACTCGGCGATCAGCGTCGGCGTGGCGCTGCTCGTCTGGCAGCAGCTGTTCCATGCCCCGAAGGAAGGACAGTGAGCGACACGGTGAGGGAAGACAGCCTGCTCACCCTGCATTATCGGCTGGCCACGGCGGACGACACCGAGCTGGTCAGCACCTTCGGCGCCAGGCCGGCCACGCTGCAATTGGGCAGCGGCGAACTCGCGCCTGTGCTGGAGCGCCACCTGGTCGGCCTGCCGGTCGGCCAGCGCACGGTGTTCCTGCTCGACCCCGACCAGGCCTTCGGGCTGCACAATCCGCAACTGATGCAGCGTTTCGCTCGCAACGATCTGCCCAATCCCGGGGAACTGCGCGAACTGGCGCTCATCGAATTCAAGGCGCCCCACGGCGCCGCCTACACCGGTCTGGTGCGGGAGCTGACGGAAACGGAGGCGCTGGTCGACTTCAACCACCCGCTGGCGGGCAAGGCCATCCGCTTCGAGGTGGACGTGATCGGGATCCTGTGATGGACATACTCCTTGCCAATCCCCGCGGCTTCTGCGCCGGCGTCGAGCGCGCCATTGCCATCGTCGAGCGCGCGCTGGAACTGCACGGCGCGCCGATCTACGTGCGCCACGAAGTGGTGCACAACAAGTTCGTCGTAGACGGCCTGCGCGCCAAGGGTGCGGTGTTCGTCGAGGAGCTCGATGAAGTGCCCAACGGCGCCACGGTGATCTTCAGCGCCCACGGCGTGCCGCAGGCGGTGCGCGCCGAGGCCGCGCGTCGCGGCCTGCGCGTCTTCGACGCCACTTGCCCGCTGGTGACCAAGGTGCACAGCGAAGTGCAGCGGTTGCGCGAGGCCGGGCGCGAAGTCGTCATGATCGGCCACCGCGGCCATCCCGAGGTGGAGGGCACGATGGGGCAGACGAACGGCGGCATCTACCTCGTCGAGAGCGCAGACGACGTTGCCCGTCTGCAGGTGATGGACCCAGCGCGGCTCGCCTACGTTACCCAGACCACGCTCTCCGTCGACGACGCGCGCGTCATCGTCCGCGCGCTGGAGGCGCGCTTTCCCTGCATCACCGGCCCGCGCCGTGACGACATCTGCTACGCCACGCAGAACCGCCAGGATGCCGTCAAGCAGCTCGCCGAACAGTGCGACCTTGTGATCGTGGTTGGCTCGCCAAACAGCTCGAATTCGAATCGGCTGCGGGAAGTGGCAACGAACATGGGTTGCGAGGCCTACCTCGTCAACGATGCCGCCGAGATCCGGCCGGAATGGCTGGCCGGCAGGCGTTGCGTGGGCATCAGCGCGGGCGCTTCGGCGCCCGAGGTGCTGGTCGGTCGCGTAGCGGCCCGTCTGAAGTCGCTTGGCGCGGGCGATGTTCGCGTTCAGTTGGGGATCGAAGAGGGCGTGGTGTTTCCCCTGCCGCGGGAATTGGCGGGACCGTCCGACCGGTCGTGACAGGGGTGCGACGCGCCCTGCGCGCCGCACCCCGCCGGAACCTTGGGGTTATCGCTCCGACTCGCGATACCAATACACCTTGCTGGCGCCACCGATCGTGCCGATCTGCCTGTAGAGCAGCCTGCCCTCGGCGACGTTTACCACGAAGACCTTCTTGCCGCGCACGA
This sequence comes from Rhodocyclaceae bacterium, assembly GCA_008933825.1. GTDB lineage: Bacteria > Pseudomonadota > Gammaproteobacteria > Burkholderiales > Rhodocyclaceae > Desulfobacillus. The sequence goes on from WBUF01000006.1 coordinate 55,601, forward strand.
TCAGCGAGCCGGTCGGTATGTAGCCGCGCACTGCGAGGCCGACGTACTGGCGCCGCTGCTGCGCCGTGACGCCCGCGCCGGCCGCATACGTTCCCGTCACGACGCTGCCGTCGAGGGCGCTCATGCCGTACAGGGTGCCCTTGCCGGGGGGCACGCAGGCGCTGATCGACAGGTTCGGGCTGTAGGTCGAGAAGCTGAGGATGTTGCGGTAGACCGTCGGTGCCGAAGTCATCTTTTCTCCCGCGGCGAAGTCCATGTACCAGCCGGTCTTTGTGCTCCAGGGCGTGCCGCCGAGCAGCGTGTTGAAGTCCGTCTCCGTGAAGGAATTGGTGATGTCGAGGAGATTGCCCGGATAGGCGATCGTCGGGTCCGCGGTGGCCGCCAGCCCGATGCCGGTGTCCTTGAGCATGAACATCTTGTCCACGCTCGCCGTGTTGAGCGGATGCTCGCGGTCGCCGGTGCCGATATACACGGCATCGTAGCGCTGCCCCTTGAAGTTCTGCTTCACCACCGAAGGCGGGAAGAGGATCTTGCGGTTCGGCGCCGTGCCGGGAAGGGCGAAGGGGTCCGACAGCGCCGCGAAATGCTTAGCCGTCCAGGCAGCGGGGTCGACGTTATTGACGTCGAAGCGCCAGACATTGGCCGCCATGTCGCCGACGTAGATGCGGTCGAGCATTCCCTGGCTGTCCAGGTCGGTATTGAGCGCCGCCACGTCCGAGGGGATGCTGAAATCCATGCCGCCGGTGGTGGCGTGCGTGAAGGCCTTCAGCAGGACGGAGTCGTCGCCCCGGATGATATACACCCCGCGTCCCATGGTGTCCGCCGCCGAGATCGCGGCGTTGTCCTGGTTCGGGTCGTAGCCGCCGCCGAAGATGATCGCCGGCACGGAGGGGTCGGCGATGGCGCGCACGCGTCCGACGGCCGGAGTCGACCATGCGTAGCCCATCTCGGCGAAATCGGCCGATGCGGCGCAGCTCACGCCCGAGCAGCGCGTGGTGTTGGTGATCTTCCATATCAGACGCGGGTTCTCGACGTCCGTGACATCGAGGCCGTAATAGGCGCGGCCGCCGCGGCGCAGGCCGAAGAACAGGTAGGCCTTTTCACCGGCAGCATTGCCGATGATGCCATCGCCGTTGGCGTCGTGGGTCCACACCGCCGGGGCGCCGTCCGCCAGGGTCAGGTGCTGGCCCGCCAGGTTGTTCTTGATATCGACGATGCGCGAGATCGTCTCCTCGAGCAGGAAGCTCCACTTCTCCGCTCCTGTCTTGGCGTCGACCGCGCGGAGCAGGCCTTCGTTGGTGAGGAAGAACAGGACCTGCGAGGTGGCGAGCTGGCCGCCGCCGACTTCCGGATCCGCCACCGGGGTGGGGTTGTAGGTGATCAGCGCCGGACGCGAGTGCAGCACGTCGTAGTGCGGCCAGGTCTGCCAGGCCGTGCAGGCCGTGCCGGCGCTGGCGTCGGCGCAGTTCGGATCCGAAGGATTCCCGCCGCGGACGAAATTGATCAGCATGGAGCGGGTGGCGTCGCTCATGCCGGCGTTGCCGAGCCGGGACTTGGTCAGCAACGCGGTGTTGGACTCCGTGACCGCGTTGCCGCCGTCGAGGATGTTGGCGCTGCCGGAGGTCGATTCGAGCAGCGCGCCGGGGTCGGTGATGATGGTGAATACCCTTCGCGTGGAGGGGTTCCAGACGCCGTCGTCCTTGAGCCGCTGGCCCGAGCCGCCGAGGTTGGGCTTGGAGCCGTCCTGGGTGTTGGCCGGGTTCCAGAAACTGACCGCGGCCGGATTGACGACCACGGTCTGCTCGCCGGTGATCGGGTCGGTTTCCACCTGTTCGATGTTCTTGACGGTGCCGCCCGACAGTACCGTCTTGCCGACCAGGCACAGTTCGATCGGCGCGTCCGGCACGACCGTGCGTCCGCAATTCGTTTCGCCCTCGCCGAAGCGGAACTGCTTGACCGTGCCGCTCCAGGCCTGGCTATTGGAGGGACCGAAGAAGGCGAGGTATACCTGCTCGCCGCTCTCGCTGCGGTTCAGGGCGGACAGCGGCACGGTCGGCGCCGACACGGTCGGGTTCCACTCGCGGATGGCCGCGACGGCGGCGGTGAGTGCCGCCGCCAGTTCGTCGCTGTCGTTGGCGACGTAGTTGTTGCCGCCGGAGCGGGTCGCCGCCTGCTGCAGCACCGGCGTGTTGGCGCCGGCGAAGCCGATGGTGTAGGTCACCACCGGCTGGCGGCCCGTGATCGCGGTGTTCATATCCGAGACGGACATGTAATAGGCCAGCTCGTCCAGCCAGATGTAGCCGCCGTCGTTTGCGGTTCCGGCCAGGTCCGTCGGCCCGTAGGGCAGGCCGGCGTCTTCGAACTGGCCGCTCCCCGTGTCCGCCTGATTGACGTCGACCCGGGTATCGGGCGAGACCGTGCCTGCAGCCACGGAATCGCTCAGTGCCTTGATGGCCGTGTTGGCGGAGAAGTCGTCCTCGGGGCCGCCGTCCGTCATGAGCACGACGAAGTTCTTCTGGCAGGCCGCCGGCAGGCCCGTGACCGGGTCCAGGCTGCTGGCCATGGGCGAGACATAGTTGCCGCTGGAGCCGGTGCAGTCGGCGCCGCCGCCGGGCGTGGCGAAGGCGGTCTTGTCGCAGCCAGCCGCGACTGCGCCTCCGGCCGCAGCGGCGGTGCTCAGGCGGCCGAACACCGGCGCCTCGCCGCGGAAGTAGCGGTAGGCTTCGTAGAGCGACTCGGCCAGCGGCGTGCGCGACGCGGCGACGAGGTTGTTGATCTTGCCGATCAGCACCGCGCGGTTGGCATAATCGGTCAGTTCGCTGCCCGAGCAGGGCGGCACTGCCACGGTGACCCCGCTGACGGTGGTGCCGGCGGCCGTGCTGAGCACCAGCACCGTGCCGGCGACGCTGAGCACCGTGGCGTTGAGGTTGCCCCCCGCCGTGCCGGCGCCGGGCACGGTGATGGCGTTGCCGACGCCGAAGCCGGGATTGGAGGCCAGGGTCAGCACGGCGCTGCCCGCCGTCATGCTGGCGGTCGTCGTCGGGCTGGCAAGCGAGCAGTTCTTCGGCCCCATGGTGGTCATCTTGTGTACGATGTTGCCGCCTTCGGCGAAGGAGCTCGTGTCGCGCTTGTTGAAGACCATCAGGCCGAAGCGCACGCCGTTGGTGGTCGCCACCAGGTCGGTCAGGGCGTCCTTGGCGATCTGTAGCCGGGTCTTGCGGCCGATGGGGTGGCCGTTCGGGCCCTTCGGGCCGAATTTCCAGTTGAGGTAATTGACCGAGTACATGTCCACGGCCGGGTAGCTCACGCCGGGATTAGCGGCGACATAGGGCTTGTTGCCGCCGACGGCGGTCGACCAGGCTTCGTTGAAGGGGATGTTGGACTGGTTGCTGAGATAGCTGTTGCCGGGATTGCCGGAGGCGCCGTTGTCGGCCTTGCAGTCATGATTGAGGTAGTCGTCCCTGGCCGCGAGGGTATGCACGAAATAGTCCGTCGTGGAGGCGCCGCTGGTGACGGTGCGATCCGTGCAGGGGTCGGTTCCGCTAACCCAATAGCAGCCGGCGACGCCCTCGCGGGTCGGACAGTTTTGCGACAGGTCGCTGTTGTCGGAGCAGTTGCTGGTGGCGCTGCCGAGGACGGCGTTGTTCATGACAATGCTGTTGCGCGTGACCGTGCTTCCCCCGGCCGTGCAATAACTGGTGCTGGTGGCGCCGGATTCGCAGGAGGCGGCCCCTAAACCATAGCCCTCGCCCCTGCAGCTGCCGGAGCAGGTGCCGCCGTAATACCAGGTGCCCTCGCCCTCCACGTAATTCGACAGCCGCCCCGACCAGGCGCAGCCGGTGCGGTTGGCATTGACGAAATTGCTGCCTGTATTGGGGGTGCCGCAAGCCGCGGGGAGGGTCGAGCAGTCGCTGCCGGAGGTCCCTGTCGACTGGCAGCTTGCACCCGACCGCACCCAATAGCGGGCGGTGTTGCTGCCGTCGTTGTTGCCCGTGGCGGCGATGACCGCCTGGTTGCCGCCCGTGCCCGGATCGGAATCGATGGTGCATGTGCGGGTGCACAGCGTCGCGCCGCCGCCGGTGTTCAGTCGGAGCAGCGTGGCATCGGTGTCGTAATAGGCGGGTGTGCCGAGCTTGATGTCGTAGCTTGGGACGGGAAGGGTCTGGTCCCGGTTGCCTTTCCAGGCGAGACTGAAGGCGTTGCCAGTGGTGGGCGCGTTGCCGTAATAAGTTGCCTGGTAGGTCGTCAGCGTGTTGACGAGGACCGTGCTGTTATAGCCGTTAACACTGTCCGCGAAGTTGAATCCGCCCAGGTCGGCCTTGAGATCGGTCCAGCCGGCGCGGTCGCCCGCCTTGCGGGTGCGAATCGGCTGCCCCCTTTCGCCGATGTTGGTCCAGCCGTTGCTGAAAGCCGCCTGCCGCGGCCAGGAATCGCGCACCGGGTTGACACCCGCCGCGGGAGGGCCGAGGAATTCGTCGCGGGCGCGGATGCCGTTGCCGATGGTGCCGACGGCCGAACCGGCGGCGATGGTATAGGTACCGCTGGCGGGGGTCTGGCCGGAGCCGACCGTCGTCGGATAGGCGGTGTCCCCGTCCGCCGCCCTGCCGTTGCGCAGGTCGAGCCAGCGCTCCCAGCGCTGCCATTCCTGATTCAGGTATTTTCCCGTGTTCTTGGCATAGGCCGTCGGGGCGAATACGGTCGAGGGCAGCAGTTCGGGCGCGGAGGCGGCGCACTTGTTGTAGCCTCGGAGATCGTTGTTCGAGAAGCTGATGCCGCCGCGCAGGCCGCTGATTTCCCGCACCCCGCCCGCCCAGCGGTTGAAGGAGGGGGAGCGCAGGCGCGCATCCGTTTCCGCGGTGCCGGCCGGAAGCCAGTGGATCCAGTTGGCGTTGCTGTAGTTGCGATAGGTGTTGCGCGCGCCGGGATCGCCGGGCTCGGTGGCGTTGGCGTAATTTTTCGCCGCAGTCCACAATGCCTGCCGGTCGGCCAGGGTGGCGCCGGCCCAGAAGCCGTACTTGCTGAAGGGCGTGGCGGATTGCGCGGCGGTGGAAATCCTGCTCGCGTGTTCCGTCGTCTGCTCACTATTCTGGATGATGCCGATGTCGTTCCAGAGATACTCGGTGTGCGAGTCGTAGGCGCCGGGATACTCGCGCCAGGGCTCCGGAATGTTCATCGAGTCGGAGGTGTCGATGAGCATCAGGATGTTCGGCTCCGAGGCGCCGCCGGATGCAGTAGACGTGTAGATGACGAAATCGCCCGTGCTGCTGTTGGGCGGCACCTGCGCCCAGACGGGCAGGGTGGCCGCCGGGTTGACGAGGGCGGCGATCAGGGTCCAGGCCAGGCTGCGCTTGAGCAGAGAATTCGGTTTCATGGTTCCACCTGTTTCGTCGGACAGACTTGAATGGATTGGTGTCAGCAACTGCCGGGCGGCAAGGGGGTCTTGATGCCCTGGTGCACCGTGCTGCGCCCTGAAAACGTGCCTTCCGACACCGCCTGGATGTCCAGGAACAGGGCCTGCAGGCCGCCGCCCAGCTGGTTTCCGCTGCCGACGCCGGAGTCGTCGGCACAGGCGATCTGCTGCACGGAAAGCGTGACGGCGCTGCCCTCGAGGGTCTTCGTCATGGTGCGATTCGGCGCCGTGCCGGCGACGGTGATCGTGCCGTCCGTCGTGATGAAGCAGGATAGGGCGGCATCCGCCGTCACCAGGCAGTCCTTCGAGAAGCGGCCGTTGTTCTCGTTGATGTAAGAGGAAATCATGGCCTCGGCGTTGGAGAAGTTCAGCTCCGCCTGGTGGCTCACGCCGCCGAGCTTCAGCTCGATCACGGATGTCCGTAGCATGCCGATGACGAGCAGGGTCATGACGGCCAGGACCACCAGGGAGACGATGAGTACCACGCCGCGCTGGGCGCGTGGCATGACGGCTGCTGCGCTTACGTTCAGCATGTGCCCACCAATCCGCGCCTCTGGGCGCAATTGCGCACCTGCGCCGTCTGCGAGAAAACGTGCCGCTTGAAGTCGCAGTCGACGCCCGGCGTGCAGGTGAAGACGACGCCGCCGCCCAGGTTGTAGGTCTTGCCGGCGTCGTCGTATCCGGCCGTCCGCGTCGTCGTGCGCACGAGGACGTCGATCCGCACGGCAGTGATCGATTCCCCCAGGCCGGCGGGGTTGCCGGTGTAGCGGTCCGGGATCCCGTCCTGGTTGTCATCGACGCCGTACAGCAGGGTCAGGCGCTCGACACCTTCCACCAGCGGGGTCAGCTGCATGGCGGTGCCGACCAGTTCGTGCCGCACCAGGGTGGGAATGGAGCGTCCGCCGTCGTCGGTGCCGGCCGGGGAGCAGTCGGTCGCCGGGGGGGTCGGCCGGCTGCACGGGCGGATGTAATAGACATGGGACTGGTATTCGAAAACCGGGCCCTCGCACAGGGCGCATACGACGCCGCTGCTGGGCGTGTAGGCACGGTGCTGCCCGGAGGCGCGCAGCGCGGCATAGCCGCTGCCTTGGAAAATGATGGTGTTGGGGTCCTGCGCCGGGGAGGACTGCACGTAGATCGTGTTGGCGAAATTCGGCTCGGCGGTGAGGTCGTCGAGCAGATTGTCGTTGTTGTTGCGGTCCCAGACGCGATATCCCGGCGCGCCGCGCAGTGCGATCACCGGGCTGCCGCTCAGGAAGTTGTTGCCGGTGATGCACGGGTAGGCCGCGGCGACGCTGGCCGGCGTCAGCGTGTTGTCGACCGAAATGGGGAGTTCCATGTTGAGCGCCGCGCCGGGCGCATTGACGGCGGCGCCGCAATCGTTGGCGATGGCGATGGCCGCGCGCAGGGTCGGGTCGATCGAGCCGACGCTGGCGGCCCAGCCGTAGAAGCCGGCCGTGCGCACGTCGTCGAGCAGGTAGCGCAGGGCCAGCGCCCCGTTTTCCTGGAGCCGCGCGAAATCGTCCTGCACCTTGAAATTGCGCGACGTGCCAGAGAGCATGACGACGAGGCCGAGGCTGAGCACAAGCCCGATCGCCAGGCCGACCATCAGCTCGACAAGGGAGAGCCCGGCCTGAGGAGCGCGCCCGGGGACGGCGCGGCGATGGCGGTACGGGACGGGGAACGTGTGGCGGAGCGGCATCATATCGGCTCGAAAACGGTGATGTCGAGAGAGATCAGCCGGCGCGTGGCGTCGTTGAGGTTGCCTGCCGCGTCGACGTAAATGTTGAGATCGCGGGCGCAGATGGAAGCGCCGGGCGCGATGGTCGGCACATCGCCCTGCCAGGCCACGCTGATGCGGTAGGTGTTGGGCGGACTGGGCGCGGCCAGCGGCCCCTCGATGCAACCGCGCGCGTTGATGAGGCCACCCAGGCGCTGCCCCCCCACCGTGGCGGTTTCGCTGACGCCGAGCAGTTCGCCTTCCCACAAGGCGACATCGAAGCTCGACAGCTGCACGCGGTCGCAGGTGGCCGCGTTGCAGTCCGTGATGGTTGCGGTTTGCAAGGCATTCCAAAGCACGGGGTTGCCCGGGTCTCCGATCGGCATGGCGACCGGCGCCAGCCCCACGTAGGTGTTCAGCATGGTGACATTGCTGCCGCCGGTGAGCAGCATTGCCTGGTTGGCCTTGATTCTCTCGGCCATGTCGTTGGCGATGGCCAGCGCCTGATGCCGCTGGTAGGCCTCGTAGGCGGCGCGATTGCCCTTGATGATGAGGCCGGCGATGCCGAGCATGCCGAAGGCAAGGATGACCAGCGTGACGAGCACCTCGATCAGGCTGACGCCGCGCTGCGCGATGGGCTTGTGTCTCATGGGCAGGCGACCCCCCCGTTGATGCCGCCGTTCTGCTCGATCGTGGACATGCGGCCGGACGCGCCGAAGAAGATGCTGCGGATCTTGTCGTTGCTGACGTCGCCGTCGCCCATGTCGTCGCTTACGGTAACCTGGTCGAGGTCGGTTACCGGCGTGTTGCGCACGATCCGCCCGTCGGGGCGAAACACGACGCGCTGGGCGAAGTCCGCGACATTCGAGCAAACCCGCAGCCTTTCCCCAGGCAGCGGCTGGGCGATCTTGAGTATCTCCTCGGCGGGCAGGTCGCATTGGCCGTTCCTCGGGTTGTTGTCGACGCAGAGGGTCCAGCCTTCCTTCCAGTTGCCGGCGACCCTTTGCTCGAGGATGACCTGACGGGTGTTGCCCAGGGCATCGGCCCGGGCGATCACGAGATCGTGGTGGATGTCGGCGATGGCCGTGCGCACGCGCTGGTCGGCGACGAAGCCGGAAAACGACGGGACGCCGAAGCCGAGCAGGATTGCCATGATGGCAACGGTGATCAGCAGCTCAACGAGCGTAAACCCGCGCTGATGGCATGCCAGGGAACAGTCAATGCAGATCATGGGCTCGCCGGCTCACTTCTCGTCAAAGCGCAAATCCGTCCCGGCGATGAAGGTGCAGGACTCGACGGCGCAACCCGGGTCGGCCTCGCGCCAGCGCTCGCCGCGGCTGTTGATGAACAGGCGACCGCTCCCGGGGACATTGTTGACCATGTCGTTCGCCTGCCGACCGCCGGGAATCGGGGCGAGCATGGCCTGAAATGCCGGACGGCCGCCGGCCCAGGCCAGAGGGCAGGTGTTGCTTTCGCACAGCGTGACGGTGTAATACTGGGCCACCTCGGGAGGGGGCGGCAGGTTGAGGCTGTTGGCTCCGGTCAGGACGTTGCTGTATTGCCTGCGGTCGAGCAGGAACTGCTCTTGCCTTTGCGCCAGATCCAGCAGGAATCCCTGCGCGTTGCTACGGTGTCCGCGCAGCAAGTAGCGTTCGTACGAAGGGTAGGCAAGGGTCGCCAGCAGGCCGACCACGGCGACCACGATCATCAGTTCGATCAGGGTGAACCCCGTTATGCGCAAGCCTGTTTTCATGCGAGCCTCCTTATCGCTTCGCATCCTAGCCGCGGCGGATCGCCATGGCCAGCCCGTCCCGATAAGCGGCGCGATTTCCGGTTTCAGTGGTTGCCGTCTTCGGTTCGGACCGGTTGATTGCCGCATCGCCCTTGCTTCTTTATAATGCAACGCCAATTCGCTGTTGTAGCTCAGCTGGTAGAGCAACTGATTCGTAATCAGTAGGTCGGTGGTTCGAGTCCACTCAACAGCACCAGTAATTCAATGGCTTGCATGGATGCAGGCCATTTCTTTTTCTCCGGAGGCCAGGATGCAGATCAAAGACGGCGTATTCATCGTCACCGGCGGCGCGTCGGGACTGGGCGCGGGCACGGTGCGGGCGCTCGCGGCGCAGGGGGGCAAGGTGGTGGCGGCCGACCTGAACCGGGCGGCAGGCGAGGCGCTGGCAAAGGAACTGGGCGCCGGCGTGCGCTTCGCCGAGTGCGACGTGGCGTCGGAGGCGAGCGCCAGGGCCGCGGTCGATCTGGCCGTCTCGGCCTTCGGCGGCCTGCAGGGCCTGGTCAATTGCGCCGGCATAGCCATCGGGGAGAAAACCGTCGGCAAGGAGGGGCCGCATGCCCTGGCCAGCTTCGCCCGCGTCATCAACATCAACCTGATCGGCACCTTCAACATGATTCGCCTGGCGGCCGATGTCATGAGCCGCGGCCAGCCGAACGCGGCGGGCGAGCGCGGCGTGATCGTCAACACCGCCTCGGTGGCGGCCTTCGACGGCCAGATCGGCCAGGCCGCCTATGCCGCTTCCAAGGGCGGCGTGGTCGGCATGACGTTGCCGATCGCGCGCGACCTGTCGCGTTCCGGCATCCGCGTCATGACCATCGCGCCAGGCATTTTCGAGACGCCGATGCTGCTCGGCATGCCGCAGGACGTGCAGGACGCGCTGGGCAGGATGGTTCCCTTTCCGCCCCGGCTGGGCAGGCCGGCCGAATATGCCGCGCTGGCCCTGCACATCATCCAGAACGAGATGCTCAACGGCGAGGTGATCCGCCTCGACGGCGCGATTCGCATGCAGCCGAAATAACAGCCGCCGGTCGGGTCGATGCCCGATTCCATGCAGCCCGGGGCCTGCTACCACTGCGGCCTGCCCGTCCCGCAGGAGGCGCATTTCCTTGCGCAGATCGACGGAACGCCGCGCGCCATGTGCTGCGCGGGCTGCCGGGCCGTGGCGCAGGCCATCGTCGACAACGGACTGACCGACTACTACCGCCACCGCGATGCGCTGCCTGAGCGCCCGCGCGAGGCGCTTCCCGCCGTGCTGGGGGAACTGACTTTGTACGACCACCCCGCGATGCAGCAGGGCTTCGTGCGGCCGCTCTCGGCGCACGAGCGCGAGGCCTCGCTGATCCTCGAGGGCATCACCTGTGCCGCCTGCGTCTGGCTCAACGAGCAGCACCTGACACGCCAGGGCGGGGTCACTGCGGTGGATATCAATTACGCCACCCGGCGCGCCCGCGTGCGCTGGGACGAGCGGCAGATCCGCCTCTCCGGCATCCTCGCCGCCATCGCCGCCGTCGGATATGCGGCCCATCCCTACGACGCCGCCCGCTCGGAGGAGGTCGCCGCGCGCGAGCGCCGCGCCGCCCTGTGGCGCCTGTTCGTCGCCGGCTTCGGCATGATGCAGGTGATGATGTATGCCGTGCCGGCCTATGTGGCGGGCGAGGGCGAGATGAGCGCCGACATCGCGCAGTTGCTGCGCTGGGCCAGCCTGGTGTTGACGCTGCCGGTGGTGCTGTATTCGGCCGCGCCGTTCTTTCGCAATGCCTGGCGCGACCTGCGCCTGGCGCGCGTCGGCATGGACGTGCCGGTGGCGTTGGGCGTCGGCGCCGCCTTCGCCGCCAGCCTGTGGGCGACCCTGGCCGGGATGGGGGAGGTGTATTTCGACTCGGTGACGATGTTCGTCTTCCTGCTGCTCGGCGGCCGCTATCTGGAGATGCTGGCGCGCCACAAGTCGGTGCGCGCCATCGAGCGCATCGGCCGCGCCCAGCCGGCGTTTGCGGAAAGGCTGCCGGCGTATCCGGCTCTGCGCGGCGAGCGGGTGCCCGTTGCAGAGTTGCGGCCGGGCGATCGCGTGCTGGTGGCGCCGGGCCAGGTCGTTCCCGCCGACGGCACGGTGTTGCAGGGGGAGAGCGAGGCCGACGAGTCGCTCCTCACCGGCGAGAGCCGTCCAGTGCCGAAGTCGGCCGGCAGCCCGCTCACCGGCGGCACGCTGAACATCCGCAGCCCGCTGGTGCAACGGGTGGAGAAGATCGGCGAAGCGACGCGGCTCGCCTCGATCGTGCGGCTGATGGAGCGGACCCTCGCCGAGAAGCCGCGCCTGGTACAGCAGGCCGACCGCGTGGCGGCCTGGTTCGTCGCGACGCTGTTGCTGCTGGCGCTGGGCACCGCGCTTGCCTGGAGCCAGGTCGACCCGTCGCGGGCCCTCTGGGTGTGCGTATCGGTGCTGGTGGTGAGCTGTCCTTGCGCGCTGTCGCTCGCCACGCCGGCCGCGCTGGCGGTGGCCACCGGCGCCTTCTCGCGCCTGGGCCTGCTGGTGTCGCGCGGCCACGCCATCGAGACGCTGGCGCGCGCCGACCATTTCGTTTTCGACAAGACCGGCACATTGACCTTGGGACGGCTGCGCTTGCGCGACATCCTGCCGCTGGCGAATCTGCCGCCCGCGGCGGCACTGCGCCTGGCTGCCGCGCTGGAGCAGGGCTCGGCGCATCCCGTCGCAGCCGCCCTGCGCGAGGCCGCGAACGAGGCGGCGCTGCCCGTGCCCCAGGACTTGCAGCACCTCACCGGCCTGGGCGCGGAGGGGCGGCTCGACGGCCGACGCCTGCGCCTGGGCCGGCCGGATTTCGCCGCTGCGCTGCACGGACTGCCCTTGCCGGACGCGGCTCGCACGCTGATGGCTTCGGACGACAGCTGCGTCGCGCTGGCCGACGAGGGTGGCTGGCTGGCGTTGTTCAGGCTGGACGACGAGGTGCGCGCCGGGGCGGCCGAACTGGTCGGCCGGCTGCGCGCAATGGGCTGCACGGTCAGCCTGCTGTCGGGCGATGCCGCCGGCCCGGTCGGCCGGGTCGCCGCCGGGCTGGGCATCGCCGCAGCCCGCGGCGGCATGACGCCGCAGGACAAGCATGATTTCATTGCCTGCCTGCAGCAGCAGGGGGCGGTGGTGGCGATGGTGGGCGACGGCGTGAACGATGCGCCGGTGCTGGCCCGGGCGCAGGTGTCCGTGGCGATGGGCGGCGGCACGGAGCTGGCGCGAAACCAGGGGGACGTCGTGTTGCTTGGCGAGGACCTCGCCAGCCTGGCCGAAGGGGTCAGGCTGGCGCGCCGTACCCGGCGCATCGTGCGGCAGAACCTCGGCTGGGCTTTCGCCTACAATCTGACGGCGATTCCCCTGGCCATGCTGGGATGGGTGACGCCGTGGATGGCCGGCATCGGCATGTCGGCCAGCTCACTGCTGGTGGTGCTCAATGCCCTGCGACTGGCGCCAAGAGGCGAATGATGGAAATCCTCTACCTGCTGATCCCGCTTTCGGTGCTGCTGGTGTTCCTCATCGGCGCCCTGTTCTGGTGGTCGCTGAAAAGCGGGCAGTACGACGATCTGGAGGGGCCGGGCTACCGCGTCCTCATGGACGACGATCGCCCCCGGGCGGACAAGCAGCCGCGGAAGACGGTGGAAGCAAGGAATCGCCCCTGATTTGACCCAGGTCAATTATTTTCGTGCTGCCAGTATCCATACTTCGCGCAAGGTTTTGGGTCCGCAAGGGCCTGAAGTCTTGTCTCTCTGTTGGGGTTGGGGTGCGCATTGCGCACCCTTTTTTTTCCCTATTTTCCTTGGCAGGAATATTTTGACAAATGTCAAAGCTGGTTATTATTTTGTTTTGACTTGAATCAATCAAAAGGCGATAATTCACACGTATCCTTTTGTTTGATGGGGTTATCCTCCCTCGAACGAATTGCTGCCTTTCCTTCTTATTGAGGCCCTCAACAATGGACAACCAGGCAACCTACAATTACAAGGTGGTGCGCCAGTTCGCCGTGATGACGGTGGTCTGGGGTATCGTCGGGATGCTGGTCGGCGTGATCATTGCCGCCCAGTTGGTGTGGCCGGAACTCAACCTGCACGAGACGCTTGGCTACGGCCGGCTGCGGCCGCTGCACACCAACGCGGTGATCTTCGCCTTCGGCGGCTGCGCCCTGTTCGCCACCAGCTACTACGTGGTGCAGCGCACCTGCCACACGCCGCTGTTCGCGCCGGGGCTGGCGGCCTTCACCTTCTGGGGCTGGCAGGCGGTGATCGTGCTGGCCGCGGCGACCCTGCCGCTGGGCATCACCACCAGCAAGGAGTACGCCGAACTGGAGTGGCCGATCGACATCCTGATCACCCTGGTCTGGGTGTCCTACGCCGTGGTGTTCTTCGGCACCATCGTCAAGCGGAAGGTGCCGCACATCTACGTCGCCAACTGGTTCTACGGCGGCTTCATCCTGACGGTGGCGCTGCTGCACCTGGTCAACAGCTGCGAGATTCCGGTGACGCTGACCAAGAGCTATTCCTGCTACGCCGGCGTGCAGGATGCCATGGTGCAGTGGTGGTACGGCCACAACGCCGTGGGCTTTTTCCTGACGGCGGGCTTCCTCGGCATGATGTACTACTTCGTGCCCAAGCAGGCTGGCCGTCCGGTGTACTCCTACCGCCTATCGGTGGTGCACTTCTGGGCGCTCATTTTCACCTACATGTGGGCGGGCCCCCACCACCTGCACTACACCGCGCTGCCCGACTGGACGCAATCGGTCGGCATGCTGTTCTCGCTGATCCTGCTCGCGCCCTCCTGGGGCGGCATGATCAACGGCATCATGACGCTCTCCGGCGCCTGGCACAAGCTGCGCGACGACCCGATCCTGAAGTTCCTCATCACCAGCCTGTCCTTCTACGGCATGAGCACCTTCGAAGGCCCGATGATGTCGATCAAGACGGTGAACGCCCTCTCGCACTACACCGACTGGACGGTCGGCCACGTGCATAGCGGCGCGCTGGGCTGGGTGGCCTTCATCTCGATCGGCTCGATCTATTACCTGATCCCGCGCCTGTTCGGCAAGGAGCAGATGCACAGCGTGAAGCTGATGACGGCGCATTTCTGGATCGCCACCATCGGCGTCGTGCTCTACATCGCCTCGATGTGGATCGCCGGTGTCATGCAGGGCCTGATGTGGCGCGCCACCAACCCCGACGGCACGCTGACCTACGCTTTCGTCGAGAGCGTCAAGGCGACCTATCCCTACTGGACCATCCGCATGATCGGCGGCCTGATGTTCCTCACCGGCATGCTGATCATGGCCTGGAACGTGTGGAGGACCGTCGCCGGCCAGAAGCCCTACGACGCGCCGGTGCTGGCCCCGGCCGGCCACCACGCCTGATCGACGGAGACCGACATGAAACTCACGCATGACTTCATCGAACGCAACATCGGCTGGATGATCGGCCTGACCATCCTGGTGGTCAGCGTCGGCGGCCTGGTCGAGATCGTCCCCTTGTTTTTCCAGAAATCCACCACGCAGCCCGTGGCCGGGCTCAAGCCCTATGATGCCGTGCAGCTCACCGGACGCGACATCTACATCCGCGAGGGCTGCTACAACTGCCATTCGCAGATGATTCGTCCCTTCCGCGCCGAGACCGAGCGCTACGGCCATTATTCGGTGGCCGGGGAATTCATCTACGACCACCCCTTCCAGTGGGGCAGCAAGCGCACCGGCCCGGACCTGCACCGCGTCGGCGGGCGCTACTCGGACGAGTGGCACCGCATGCACCTGATCAACCCGCGCGACCTGGTGCCGGAATCGAACATGCCGCCGTATGCCTTCCTCGAACGTCCGGCGAGGAGCGGCGACATCGAGGCCAAGATGCGCGCCCTGCGCATCGTCGGCGTGCCCTATACCGACGAGGATATCGCCGGGGCGAAGCAGGCGCTCGAAGGCAAGACCGAGATGGACGCCCTGATCGCCTACCTGCAGGGTCTCGGCACTGCGCTCAAGCAGAGGTGAGCCATGGACCAGAACGATCTGCGTGCAATCGTCACCGTACTGGCCTTTCTGACTTTCATCGGCATCGTGCTCTGGGCCTGGAGCGGGCGGCGCCGCGCGGCCTTCGATGAGGCTGCGAACCTGCCCTTTGCCGAAGACGAGACCCACTCCCCCAACCTCTCTCCCGCAGGTCGGAGAGGGGAGACAAGATAAGGAAGCATCATGAGCGATTTCACGAGCGGATTCTGGAGCGTCTACGTGACGCTCATCACCGTCTTCAGCGTCATCGGCTGCGGCATCCTGCTGTGGTCGCAGAGCCGGGCGCGCACCAACGCCGCCGGGCAGGCCGACACCACCGGCCACGTCTGGGACGAGACCCTGCAGGAATACAACCATCCGCTGCCGCGCTGGTGGAGCTGGCTGTTCTACATTACCGTGTTCTTTGCGCTCGGCTACCTTGCCGTCTATCCCGGCCTGGGCAGCTACGAGGGCGCCTTCAAGTGGAGCTCGCGCGGCCAGTACGACGGCGAGATGAAGCAGGCCGAGGCGCAGTACGCGCCGATTTTCGCCCGCTTCCAGGGACAGGACCTCAAGGCAGTGGCGGCCGACCCGGAGGCGCGCAAGATGGGCGAGCGCCTGTTCCTCACCTATTGCGCGCAGTGCCACGGCTCGGATGCCCGCGGCGCCCGCGGCTTTCCCAACCTGGCCGACCGCGACTGGCTGTGGGGCGGCGAGCCCGAGCAGATCAAGCAGAGCATCCTGGAGGGCCGCCAGGGCGTCATGCCGCCGCATGCCCACCTCGGCGCGGAGACGGTGAAGGACCTTGCCCACTACGTGCGCTCGCTCTCGCCGGACAAGCTGGCCCACGACTCGGCGCGCGCCGCGCGCGGCAAGGAAGCCTTCGCCACGGCCGGCTGCGCCGGCTGCCACGGCCCGGACGGCAAGGGCATGCAGGCGCTGGGCGCGCCGAACCTGACCGACTCGGTCTGGCTGCATGGCTCGTCCGAGGCGACCGTCAGCGAAACGATCTCGAAGGGCCGCGCCAACAGGATGCCCGCCCATAACGCGTTCCTCGGCGAGGCGAAGAGCCACCTGCTGGCGGCTTACGTGTTCGGCCTGTCGCAGGGCGACGCGAAGCGGTAAAGCTGTCAAAATACCGACCCCGGGCGCAGGACGCCCGGGGCAATCTCCCCCACAGAGCCATGGCGACGCCCGCCTCCAAGCCGGATTTTTCCGGCGCCAAGGTAATCCCGATCCGGGAGGAATCCCTCTACAAGCGCGACAAGAAGATCTATGCGCGCAGCGTCACCGGCAGGTTCGCCAACTGGCGCTGGATC
Source organism: Rhodocyclaceae bacterium (assembly GCA_008933825.1). Lineage (GTDB taxonomy): Bacteria > Pseudomonadota > Gammaproteobacteria > Burkholderiales > Rhodocyclaceae > Desulfobacillus. Next base: position 71,862 of record WBUF01000006.1, read on the forward strand.
ATGGTCTGGCTCACCCAGGCGATCTTCTACGGCCTGTGCTGGGCGGAATGGAACGGCCGCCAGGCCGTGCTGTTCGACATTGCCGAGCGCAAGTTCTACATCTTCGGCCTGGTGTTCTGGCCGCAGGACGTCTTCTACCTCGCCATCCTGCTGATCCTTTCGGCCCTCGCCCTGTTCCTGTTCACCGCCGTGGCCGGGCGGCTGTTCTGCGGCTACGCCTGCCCGCAGACCGTCTACACCGAGATATTCATGTGGGTGGAGAAGCTGTTCGAGGGCGACCGCGTCGCGCGCATGAAGCTGGACGCGGCGCCCTGGAGCAAGGGCAAGCTCGCACGCAAGGCGGGCAAGCACGCCGTGTGGGCCCTGATCGCGCTGTGGACCGGCTTCACCTTCGTCGGCTACTTCACGCCGGTCAAGACGCTGGCCGCCTCGCTGGCGGCCTGGCAGCTCGGGCCCTGGGAAACCTTCTGGGTATTCTTCTATGCCTTCGCCACCTGGGGCAACGCCGGCTTCATGCGCGAGCAGGTGTGCAAGTACATGTGCCCCTACGCCCGCTTCCAGGGCGTGATGTTCGACCCCGACACGCTGATCGTCACCTACGATGCCGAGCGCGGCGAGCCGCGCGGCGCACGCGCGAAGAAGGCCGACCACAGGGCCGCCGGCCAGGGCGACTGCGTCGATTGCAGCATTTGCGTACAGGTCTGCCCGACCGGCATCGACATCCGCGACGGCCTGCAGTACGAGTGCATTGGCTGCTCGGCCTGCATCGACGCCTGCGACCAGGTGATGGACAAGATGAACTATCCGCGCGGCCTGATCCGCTATTCGACAGAGCATGCGCTGGCCGAGCACTGGGGCCGCAAGCAGATCGTCGCCCACATCCTGCGCCCGCGCACGCTGCTCTACGGCGCGATCCTCTCCGCCATCGTCATCGCCGCCGCGGCAGGACTGACTTTGCGCCAGCCGCTCAAGGTGGACGTCATCCGCGACCGCACCACCCTGGCACGCGAGGTGGAGGGCGGTCTGATCGAGAACGTCTATCGCCTGCAGATCATGAACCTGGCCGAGCAGCCGCGCCGCTTCGCGCTGGCGGTGACCGGCCTGCAGGGGATCCAGATCGCCGACGAGCGGATCGTCGAGGTGCCCGCCGCCGCCACCGGGTCGGTGTCGGTGCGCGTGCGCGCCGAGCCGGACGCCGGCAAGCGCGGCGCCAACCCGGTCCACTTCGAGGTGCGCGCCCTCAACCATGACGAAGTCTTCGTGCGCGAGAAAGCGAGCTTCCTGCTGCCATGAGCGCTCCGGTCGGACCGCCCCTAGGAGGTGCAATCGGCAGCCAGGAGCGGGCGCAGCCCGCGGACCGTCGTCATTCCCCTCCTCGGGAGGGGGGGCGGGGGAATGGCGGATCGAGTATCCGGGCGGGCGATAGCCCGCCCTGGTATCGACACCGCTGGCCGTGGATCCTCATGGCCGGACCGGCCGCGGTCGTGGTGGCCGGCATCGTCACCGCCTGGATTGCCGCCTCCTCACATGACGGACTGGTGAGCGACGACTATTACAAGCAGGGCCTGGCGGTGAACCAGAAGCTCGCCAGGGCCGAGGCCGCCGCCGCGCTGCGGCTGGAGGCGCGGCTGCGCCTGACTGCCGGGCGTGTCGAGATCGGGCTGGCCTCGGCGGCGGGCGCGCCGCTGCCGGCGCGGCTGCGCATCACGCTGGCGCATCCGACTCGCGGCGGCGAGGATCAGATGTTGTTGCTGGAGGGCGAACGGGGCGCTTACGCCGCAGTGCTGGCGGCGCCGGGGCCGGGCCGCTGGCTGGTGGCCATCGAGGACGAGGCCGGCACCTGGCGCCTGAGCGGCAGCGTGCAACTGCCGGACAGGCCTGAAGCGGTCTTCACGGCCGGCGGCACGCGATAGCGGAGGAAGACATGCAAAGACTGATCTGGATACTCTGGCCGTCCTTCGTCGTCGCCGGTGCGGCCGAGGCGGCGTTCTTCACACTGGTCGACCCGCAGGAACTCTATCTCTTCGGCGAAGCGGTGCACTACTCGCGGCTGGCGACCTATTCCGTCGGCTTCTTCGCCTTCTGGGCGGTGTGCGCCGCCTCCAGCGCCCTGACCTGTTTCCTGCAGGATGCCGGCGCGAGCGGGAAGGGCTAGGCCGCCGTCGGCGCCGGCCCGACGCCGATCGGCGGCGGGGCAAGGTTGACGATGCGCGAAAACAGCGCGCGGTATTCGTGGTCCGGCTCGGCGCCGAAGCGCGGGTCGCCGTTTTCGCCGAAGGCGCGGGCGATCTCGCTCCAGTCCTCCGGCAGCAGGTGCCGCTTGGCGATGGGGATCAGCACGTTTTCTTCCAGCGCCATGTGCATGGCGATCTCGTCGGCGAAGCGTTCCGCCGCCGCCATGAACTCTTCGCGCCCGCCGGGCGCGCCGGCCTGGTATTTGCCGAGCGACATTTCCAGGGCCTTGACGTGCTCCACGCCGGCGCGGTGCTGCTCCTCCAGCTTGAGGATGGCCGCATCCGCTTCGCGCGTGCGCATCTTGACGCGGCGGAACAGGTAGGCCTCTTCCTTCGGGTGGTGCAGCTTCTGCGGGAAGGTGTCGATGTAGTAGAGCATCGCCCACAGCAGCCGGCTGTCGGGTTCAAGGCCTTTCTCGCGCATCTCGCGCACCAGGAAGCGCAGGCCGTGCGTGACGGCGGCCATCGAGCGGTGCTCGTCGAGGACGATGGTGAGTGCGGTGTTGAGCATGGTCAGCGGTACACCAGCACCGGGATCTTCGAGTGCGTCAGCACCTTCTGCGTTTCCGAGCCGAGCAGCAGGCCGGACAGGCCGCGCCGGCCGTGCGAGGCCATGAAGATGAGGTCGCAGCCGCTTGCCGTCGCCGCCCCGATGATCGCCTGGAAGGGTACGTCGCTGGTGGCGGCGGCGATAGCGCAGGCGACGCCCGCCGCGGCAGCCAGCGCCTGGGCGGCGGCGAGGATTTCCTGCGCCTGCCTGTCGGCCATCTCGGCGAACTTCTCCGGCGTGGTCGGATCGATCAGGGCGCCCTCGCCGTAGAAGGCGACGGGATAGTCGGGCTTGGCATAGAAGAAGGTTACCTTCGCACCGGTTTCCCGCGCAAAATCCACCGCCCTTTTTACCGTATCGGTGGACAGCGCCGAGCCGTCGGTGGGAACGAGGATGTGCTTGAACATGGCCGCTCTCCTGGTCGATGAGATCATTATAAAAAGCGCAACCCGATTGCGATTGACGCAGATCAAGCATGATACCGTGCTTGCGGCAGGAAAATGGAACATGCGCATCTCATTCCACGGCGCCGCCGGCGAGGTGACCGGCTCCTGCTATCTGGTCGAGACGGCGGACGTGCGCTTTCTCGTCGACTGCGGCCTGTTCCAGGGCGGCCGCGACGCCGACCGCCGCAACCGCTCGGCGCTCGGCTTCGACCTGCGCCGGCTGGACTTCATGCTGCTCACGCATGCCCACCTCGACCATTCCGGACTGCTGCCGCGCGCCGTCGCGCTCGGCTTCCGCGGCCCGGTGCATGTCACCCCGGCCACGGCGGACCTGCTCGGCGTGCTGCTGCTCGATTCGGCGCACATCCAGGAGAAGGAGGCCGAGTGGCTGGCGCGCCGGGCCCGCAACGGGCGCCGCGGCCAGCGCGGCCCCGGCCTGCTCTACACCGTGGCGCAGGCGCAGGCCAGCCTGAAGTCGCTGCGCCGCGCCGAGTACGATCGGCCCTTCCAGCCCCATCCGGCCGTGCGGGTGTGCCTGCGCGATGCCGGGCACATCCTCGGCTCGGCCATTGCCGAGGTCTGGGTGGAGGAGGGCGGCGCCACGCGCAAGCTGGTGTTCTCCGGCGACCTCGGCATGCCGGCGCGGCCGGTGCTGAACGATCCGCAGCCGATCGGGGAGGCCGACGTGCTCCTCGTCGAATCGACCTACGGCGACCGCCTGCACAAGTCGATCGAGGCGACCGAGGAGGAGCTGGTCGAGGCGATCGACTGTACCCTGCATCGCAAGGGCGGCAACGTCGTCATGCCGGCCTTCTCCGTCGGCCGCACGCAGGAGGTGATTTTCGTCCTCGCGGAACTGGTGCGGCGCGGCCGACTGCGCGACCTGCAGGTGGTGGTCGATTCGCCGATGTCGATGGCGGCCACCGAGATCACCCTGCGACACGAGAACCTGCTCGACGCGCACACCCGCGAGCTGATCGAGTGGCAGCGCGCCAATCCGCAGGCGATGCACGTGCGCTTCGTGCAGGACGTCGAAGAGTCCGTCGCACTCAACCGGGTGCGCGGCGGACTGGTGATCATTTCCGCCAGCGGCATGTGCGACGCGGGGCGCATCAAGTACCACCTGCTCAACAACCTCGGCCGCCGCGAGTGCTCGGTGGTCATCACCGGTTTCCAGGCCGCCGGCACGCTCGGCCGCCGCCTGGTCGAGGGCGCCCGGCGCATCACCCTCTTCGGCGAAAGCGTGCCGGTGCGCGCCGAAATTTTCACCATCGGCGGCCTGTCGGCGCACGCTGACCGGGATGGCCTGCTCGGCTGGCTCGGGCATTTCCGCCGGCCGCCGCAGCGCACTTTCGTGGTGCACGGCGAGGCCGACGCCGCGCGCATCTTCGCCGAGGCGGTGCGACAGCGCCTCGGCTGGCCGCATGTCGCCGTGCCGCGGCACGGCGACAGCATCGATCTGACATAAGGAAAGCGCCATGCCAAGACAAAAGGAAAACCACAACGTGCCGGTCGTGAAGAACCCGGCCGAGACTCTGCGCGCACTGCACGACGTCGCAGAATCCGGCGTCGACCCGCTCGGCGTGCTGGCGCCGATGGCCCACGCCCACGTGGCGTGGCTGATGCATCCGCTGGAGCTGGCCGAACTCGGCGCGAAATTCTCCGGCGACCTGATGGCCTTCACCTGGCACGCCTGGAACCGCGCGCTCGGCTTGCCGAGCGAGGATCCGATCAGGCCGCACGCCGACGACACGCGCTTCGCCGACCCGGTGTGGCAGGAGTCGGCCACCTGGGACATCGTCAAGGAGTGGTACCTGCTGCTCACGCACAACGTGCAGGACGCCCTCTACGACACGCCGGCGATCTCTGGCAAGGAGCGCCGGCGCGCCGCCTTCTGGTGGCGCAAGTGGCTGAACGCCATGGCGCCGACCAACTTCCTGCTCACCAACCCTGTTGCCATGGCCAAGGCGGCGGAAACCAACGGCGAGAGCCTGGTGCGCGGCATGCACATCTTCCTCGAGGACCTGCGCGCCGGCAACGTGCGCATGACGCGGCCGGAGGACTTCAGCGTCGGCAAGAACCTGGCGACCACGCCCGGTGCCGTGGTATTCCGCAACCGCCTGGTGGAAGTCATCCACTACGCGCCGACGACGGACCAGGTGCACGCCATGCCCGTCGTCATCGTCACGCCCTGGATCAACAAGTTCTACATCCTCGACCTCAACCCGAAGAAGAGCATGATCAAGTTCCTGCTCGACCAGGGCCTCTCGGTGTTCGTCACCAGCTGGAAGAACCCGACGCCGGAGATGCGCGACGTCTCCTTCGAGGACTACATCATCGAGGGCGTGAACGAGGCCATCGAGACCGCGCGCGGGCTGACCGGCGCGCCGCAGGTGCACGCCGTAGGCTACTGCATCGGCGGCACCGCGCTGTCGACCTGGATGGCCTGGGCCAACCGCAAGCACGGCGAGCTCGACCAGGTTCCCGTGGCGCACTGGACGCTGCTCACCACGCTGGTCGACTTCAGCCGGCCGGGCGACGTCGAGGTGTTCATCGACGAGGGCGCCGTGCGCTGGCTGACCCAGTCGATGCAGCAGAAAGGCTACCTCGACGGCAAGGAGATGGCGGGCGCCTTCCGCCTGCTGCGCTCGAACAGCCTGATCTGGCAGTACGTGGTGCACGGCTACCTCTACGGCGAGGCGCCGCCGCCCTTCGACGTGCTCTACTGGAACATGGACACCACGCGCATGCCCTACGCCATGCACGCCTGGTACCTGCGCGAGCTGTACCTGAGGAACAATCTGGTGCGCGGCGACGCGCTGACGATCGGCGGCCAGCCGATCGACCTCGGCCGCATCCGCCAGCCGCTCTACGCCGTCACCGCCGAGGACGACCACATCGCGCCCTGGCAGCAGTGCTTTCGCGTCTGCAACCATGTGCCGGCGGAAAAGCGCTTCGTGCGCTCCTCCTCCGGCCACATCCTCGGCATCGTCAATCCGAAGGTCGAGCCGCCCAAGCGCAGCTATCATGTCGGCGTGGCGCACCGCCGCGACCGCTTCCAGCAGTGGCAGGAGCGCGCCGAGGAGCATGCCGGCACCTGGTGGGAAGACTGGGTGGCCTGGCTCAAGCCGCAGGCCGGCCCGCTGGTCGACGCCATTCCGGCGTCGACGGATAAATTCCCCAAGCTCGCCGACGCCCCGGGCACCTACGTGCTGGAGCCCTGAGCCGCCGTCCTGCGGGGACTGACTTTCCCCCGGCGCCTGTCGTCATGCCCCGCCGATCGGCAGGGCTTATGCCTGCATCCGTTCTTGACAGCCGTCAAGGCCGGTTTTCCTGCCGAACGGGGAGAATCACGGCTGATTCCCAAGCCAGGAGAAGAAGGAATGAGCGGCATCACCAGCGTCATGCAGGACCACCACAAGCTGTGCGACGAGGATTTCGCCGTCGCCGAGGAAGCCGCCCACAAGGGCGACTGGGCCGCTTGCGCAACGACCTACGGGAAATTCCGCAACGAGCTGCTGGCGCACTTCGGCGTCGAGGAGGACGTGCTGTTTCCCGCCTTCGAGGAGCGCACCGGCATGACCGGCGGGCCGACCCAGGTCATGCGAAGCGAGCACGCGCAGATGCGCGACCTCGTCAGGCAGATGGACGGGGCCCTGGAGCAGAAGAGCGCCGACGGCTTCGGCGGCGCGGCGGAGACCCTGCTCGTCATGATGCAGCAGCACAACATGAAGGAAGAGAACATCCTCTACCCGATGATCGACCAGGCCATCGGCCAGGACGGCGAGCTGTCCTCGCGCATGGCGGCGGGCCTCGCCGCCTGAACGGAGCGGCCGTGAGCGGGGAGCGGGTCGTCGACGGCAGGGGACTGATGCCCCCGGAGCCGATGGAACTCACCCTTACCGCGCTGGACACGCTGCCGGAGGGAGAGGAGTTGCTCCTGCTGCTTTACGTCGAGCCGCATCCGCTTTACGCCATCCTCGAGAAAAACGGCTATGCCCACCGTGCGCAGAGCCGTCCCGACGGCACCGTAGAAATCCGGATCAGGAAAGCCTGAGATGCAGCCGGGCCTGTCCTTCGAGCAGGCACCGCCCATCTCGGTGCCCTTCCGCTTCTTCCTCACCGCGCCGCTGTTCGGCATGGCGGCGGGGCTGCTGCTCATCTGGCAGGGGCCGGCGGCGCTAGCCTCGCGCTGGACCGGGGTGGCGCTGGCGCTCACGCACCTGCTTGCCGTCGGCTTCATGCTCCAGGCGATGTGCGGCGCGCTGCTGCAGATGCTGCCGGTGGCGGCCGGCGCCAACATCTGGCAGCCGCGGCGCGTCACGCACCTGACCCACGCCGGCCTCACCATCGGCACCCTGCTGCTGCTGGCGGGCTTCCTGTTCGAGCGGGCGCTTTTTTTCCGCGTCGCCGTGCCGTTCATGACCGTCTCGCTCGGCGCCTTTGCGCTGATCGTGCTCGTCGCGCTGTTCCGCACGCCCGCAAAGGGTCCGACCATCATCGCCCTGCGCATCGCCGTGTTCGGGCTGATCGTTACCATCAGCCTGGGAGCGACGCTGGCCTCGGCCTTCGGCTGGCAGCTGGCGCTGCCGCTCACCGAGATCACCCACGTGCATGCCGCCTGGGGCCTGGGCGGCTGGAGCCTGCTGCTGGTGGCGGGAGTCGGCTACCTGGTGGTGCCGATGTTCCAGCTGACGCCGCCCTATCCGCAGTGGCTGGCGCGCAGCTTCTCGGTGGCGTTGTTCTTCCTGCTGGCGGCCTGGTCGATCACCTGGCTGCCGCTGCAGCGGCCCGGCGCGCTGCAGGCGGCGCTGGGCAGCGCCGCCGCGCTGCTGGCGGTGGTGTTCGCCGTCGTGACGCTGCGCCTGCAAATGCAGCGGCGGCGCAAGATCACCGAGCCGACGCTGCTGTTCTGGCGCCTGGCGATGGCCTGCCTGGTGGCGGCGGCGGCCGGGGTGATCCTGCAGCAGCTCAAGCCGGGCGAGGGCGAGGACTACGCCGGCACGCCCTTTTTGCTCGGCGTGCTGCTGATGGTGGGGGTGTTCATGCCGGTGATCAGCGGCATGCTCTACAAGATCATGCCCTTCCTAAACTGGCTGCACCTGCAGAAGATCGGCAAGCCCGGCCTGGTGGTGCCGAACATGCGGCAGATGATCCCCGAGGCACGCATGATGATGCAATTCCGCCTGCACCTGGCGGCATTGGCGCTGCTGCTGGCAGCGGTGCCGCTGCCGCTGCTGGTGTATCCGGGCGGCCTGGCGCTGATCGCCTCCTGCGCCTGGCTGGAGTGGAACCTGGTCGAGGCGACGCGCAACTATGCCCGCTTCAGCCGCGAGCTGGAGGAGCGCCTGGCCCAGGAGCAGGCGGAGCCATCCCCCCAGCCCCCTTCCCAGGGAAGGGGGTGACGGGTGTTCGCTTCGCTCCGGGAGAGTTCGTCGCGGGCAGCCTGATCAGGGCTCGTACTCGCGCAGCTTCCTGACGCCGTGCACCGTGACGTGCTTGCCGTGCACGCTGATCAGCTTGGCGGCGGTCAGGTCGTGGAATATTCGCGAGAGGGTTTCCGGCGTGAGGTTGAGCCGGGAGGCGATGACCTGCTTGCTGGTGGGCAGATCGATCTCGACGTCGCCGGCTTCGTCGTCGCCATGCCCGCTGCGCTGCAACAGGAAGCCGATGACGCGCTGGGTGCTGGAGCGCAGCGAGTAGGATTCGACGTCGCGGATCAGGCCGTGCAGGCGCAGGGCGAGTCCGGCCAGCATGCGGCGGGCGAAGGAGGCGTCGGTCTCGAGCATCTCGAAGACGGCCTGGCGGGCGATGTGCAGCAGCAGGGTGTCGGCGAGCGATTCGGCAAAGACCGGGTAAGGGCGGTCCATGAACATCACCGCCTCGCCGAAGCTCTGCTGGGGCCCGAGGATCTCGACCACCTTCTCGTTGCCGGCGGCCGAGGGGAAGGCGAGCTTCATCTGGCCATAGACGATGGCGTAGAAGCCGCGCGGCTGGTCGCCTTTCTGAAACAGCATCTCGCCCTTGTGCAGGCGCTTCTCGCGCGTCTGCGTGGCGAGGCGCTCGATCTGTTCCGGGCTGAGCTCCTGGAACAGGGTCACTCTGCGGAGAATTTGAGCTATGTCGAGTTTGTCGTTATGCATTGAAAGACCTTGTCCGGCGCCGTCGGGGCGGCGCGTGAAACATACCATGGAAAGCCGAGTCCCGGCGAGCCGGTGGGGGCGCCGGTGAGGCTGCCGGCCTTGTTCCACGCGCCGCATCGCGTCATGTTCCTTGCCGGGGCGACGCAGGGGTTGCTGGCCATGCTGTGGTGGGCGGTCGACCTGGCGGCCCGGCATGGCGGCCTGCAGGCCGCGCCGGCCTGGCCGCTGCCCGCGCCCTGGCTGCACGCCGTGCTGATGGGGCTGGGCTTCTTCACCTTTTTCATCTTCGGCTTCGTCATGACCGCCGGTCCGCGCTGGCAGGCGGCGGCGCCGGTCGGCCGGGCGTCCTACCTCGCCGCCTTCGCCCTGATGGGCGCCGGCTGGCTGGGCTTCTATGCAGCGCTGTGGCTGCCCGCCCTGCTCGTTCCCGCGCTGGCCGTCGTCGTCGCCGGCTGGTGCGCCGGCCTGCCGGCGCTCTGGCGCGTGGCGCGCACGCCGAGCAAGGAGCAGACGCACATCCTCGCCGTGGTGGGGGGACTGACTTTCGGCGCGGTCCTGCTGGCGGCCTTCCTCGCCTTTGCCGCCGGCGCGCCGGCCTGGCTCGGACAGCTGGCGGTGAAGGGCGCGCCGTGGTTCTTCCTGCTCCCGGTGTTCACCGCGGTGTGCCATCGCATGGTGCCGTTCTTCTCCAGCGCGGTGATTCCGCGCTACCGCGTCGTGCGCCCGCTGTGGCTGCTGCACCTGCTGCTCGCCTGCTATGCCGCGCACGGCGCGCTCGAGGTGGCGGGGCTGCCGCAGTGGACCTGGCTGGCCGACCTGCCGGCGGCGCTGGCGGCCCTCTGGCTGTCGTGGGCCTGGCAGTTGCGCCGCTGCCTCGCCGTGCGGCTGCTGGCGGTGCTGCACGTCGCCTTCCTCTGGCTGGGCGCGAGCCTGGCGCTGCATGCCGCGGGCAGCCTGCTGCTGCTGACCGGCGCCGGCGCGCTGGGCCTGGCGCCCTTGCACGCGCTGACGCTGGGGTTCTTCGCTTCCGTTGCGATCGGCATGGTGACGCGCGTGACGCTGGGCCACTCCGGCAGGCCGCTCGCCGCCGACAATGCCACCTGGCTGGTCTTCTGGGGCATGCAGGGCGTGGCCGTGCTGCGCGTCGTGGCGGAATTCGTCCTCCTGCCGGGCGCGGCGAGCCTGTCCTTCCTGGCGGCGCTGGGCTGGCTGGCGGTGTTCGGCCTCTGGTACGCGAAGTTCGCGCCGGCGTACCTGAAGCCGCGTGCCGACGGGCAGCCCGGATAGAATCGGAGCGCCATGGACGCCTATTTCCTGCTCAAGCATCTCCATGTCGCCTGCGTGGTGATCTCGATCACCGGCTTCTTCCTGCGCGGGGTGTGGATGCTGACCGACTCGCCGATGCTCAACCGCCTCTGGGTGCGGGTGGTGCCGCACGTCAACGACACGCTGCTGCTCGCCGGCGCCGTCGGACTCTCGGTCGTGCTGGAGCAGTACCCCTTCGTGCATGGCTGGGTGACGGCCAAGGTGCTCGGCCTGCTCGCCTACATCGGCCTCGGCCTGTTCGCCCTGCGCCGTGGGCGCAGCAAGGCGCTGCGGACGGTCTTCTGGCTGGCGTCGATCGCCAGCTTCGCCTATATCGTGTCGGTGGCGCTGACGAAGAACCCGCTCGGCTTCCTCACCTGGGCCGCGCGTTGAGCAGCCGCTTCAGCCCCTCGCCGTCGAGGAGGCGGATGTGCTTCTGCTGCACGGCGATCAGGCCCTCCTCCTGGAAGCGCGAGAAGGCGCGGCTGACCGTCTCGAGCTTCAGCCCCAGGTAGCTGCCGATCTCCTCGCGCGTCATGCGCAGATGGAACTCCGCAGGCGAATAGCCGCGCGCGGTGAAGCGCTGCGACATGTTGAGCAGGAAGGCGGCCAGGCGCTCCTCGGCGCGCATGGTGCCGAGCAGCATCATCAGGCTCTGGTCGCGCACCAGCTCGCGGCTCATCACCTTGTGGAAGTTGCGCTGCAGCGCCTGGATCTCGCGCGAGAGCTGCTCGAGCTGGGCGAAGGGGATGACGCAGACCTCGCTGTCTTCCAGCGCCACGGCGTTGCAGCTGTGCGCCTCGGTGCCGATGCCGTCCATGCCGAGGATTTCCCCCGCCATCTGGAAGCCGGTGACCTGGTCGCGGCCGTCCTCGAGCAGCACGTCGGTCTTGAAAAAGCCGGTGCGCACTGCGTAGAGGGCCTCGAAGGGGTCGCCGGCGCGGTAAAGGTTCTGCTGGCGTTTCAGCTTGCGGCGGGCGCCGACCAGGCTGTCGAGCTTGGCCAGCTCTTCCTTGCCGAGGCCTTCGGAGATGCACAGCTCGTGCAGGCTGCATTGGGAGCAGGCCGCCTTGATGGTGACCAGGCTGACGGGGACTGCGGACTTGTTGGGCAAAGCCGCCTCGCTTTCTCTCTCGCTGGGTCTGCCGCTTTGATCCATGTCAATACGATAAACGGCACGATGCGGCATCTTCTTGAACCGATTCCGCATAGCGGCTGCAACAGCATCCGTACCACATGAACGCGACTTTTCAGGATGTCATTTTCGATCCGCAGCTGATCCGCCGCTACGATGTGAACGGGCCCCGTTACACTTCGTATCCGACGGCCGATCGCTTCGTCGAGGCCTTCGATGCCGACGCCTACCGGCTCTGGCTGGGCAAGCGCACGGTGGGCGGCATCAGCCGGCCGTTGTCATTATACGTGCACATCCCCTTCTGCAACACCATCTGCTACTACTGCGCCTGCAACAAGATCATCACCAAGGACCACGGCCGCTCGGGCAGGTACCTGAAATACCTGGGCAAGGAGCTGGCCCTGCAGTCCTCCTACCTGGAGGGCAGCCACGACGTGGTGCAGCTGCACTGGGGCGGCGGCACGCCGACCTTCCTCTCGCACGAGGAGATGCGCCAGCTGATGGGCTCGATCCGCGAGCACTTCCGCCTGCTGCCCAACGGCGAGTATTCCATCGAGGTCGACCCGCGCAAGGTCGACGAGGCGACCGTGGCCCTGCTCGGCGAACTGGGCTTCAACCGCATGAGCCTGGGCGTGCAGGACTTCGACCTCGACGTGCAGGAAGCGGTCAACCGCGTGCAGACCGTCGAGGAGACGGAAACCGTGCTGCGCGCGGCGCGCGCCAACGGCTTCAAGTCGATCTCGGTCGACCTCATCTATGGCCTGCCCAGGCAGAACGTCATCAGCTTCAACCGCACGCTCGAAGAGGTCATCCGGCTTTCGCCCGACCGCCTGTCGATCTACAACTACGCCCACCTGCCGGGCCTGTTCAAGCCGCAGCGACGCATCCACGAGAGCGATCTGCCTTCCGCCGACGCCAAGCTGCAGATTCTCCAGCTCGCCATCCGCCGGCTGACCGAATCGGGCTACGTCTATATCGGCATGGACCACTTCGCCAAGCCCGACGACGAGCTCTCCGTGGCGCAGCGCCAGGGCCGGCTGCACCGCAACTTCCAGGGCTATTCGACGCACGCCGAGTGCGACATGATGTCCTTCGGCATCTCCTCGATCAGCATGGTCGGCCCCAGCTACTGCCAGAACGCGAAGACGCTCGACGAGTATTACGACCGGCTCGACAACGGCGTGCTGCCGGTCTATCGCGGCATCGAACTGACGCCGGACGACCTGCTGCGCCGCTCGATCATCCAGGCCCTGATGTGCCACTTCGAAGTCTCCATCGAGGCGCTCGAGGTGGCGCATCTCATCGACTTCAAGCGCTACTTCGCCGACGAGATCGCCGACCTGCGCGAGATGGAGAAGGGCGGGCTGCTCAGGCTCGACGACAAGTGGATCAGCGTGCAGCCGCGCGGCCGCATGCTGGTGCGCGCCATCGCCATGGTGTTCGACCGCTACCTGCGCGCCGACCGCGAGCGGGCGCGCTACTCCAAAGTGATCTGACGCGGTTCCGCCGCGCCCCGCGTCTTTGCCCGACACCGGTTACATCGCCGTCTTCCTCGTCGGCCTGCTCGGCGGCACCCACTGCATGGCCATGTGCGGCGGCATCGTCGGCGCGCTGACGGTCGGCACGCCGGCCGGACGCTCGCCGTGGCCGCTCGCCCTTGCCTACAACTTCGGCCGCATCTCCGGCTACGCCGTCGCCGGGGCATTACTCGGCGCCGCCGGCCAGGCCGGCCTGCTGCTGGAGGGCGCCCTGCCGGTGCAGATGACCCTCTACGTGCTGGCCAACCTGCTGCTCGTCGCCCTCGGCCTGTACCTGATCGGCGTGCCGCAGGGACTGACTTTTATCGAGCGCGGCGGCCAGAAGCTATGGGCGCGCCTCCAGCCGCTGACGCGCCGCTTCCTGCCCGCCACCAGCATCGCGCGCGCCTATCCCCTGGGCCTGGTGTGGGGATTCCTGCCCTGCGGCATGGTGTATTCGGTGCTGTCGATGACGCTGCTTACCGGCAGCGCCCTGCGCGGGGCGTCGCTGATGCTGGCCTTCGGCGCCGGCACGCTGCCCAACCTGCTGCTGGCCGGCTATCTGCTCAGGCGCTTTCGCGGCGTCGTGCAGGGGCGCACCGTGCGCTTCGCTTCCGGCCTGCTGGTGGCGGGCTTCGGCGTCTGGGGCCTGTTCAACGCCACGTCGCTCGGCGGGCGCTTGTGGCAGGGCATCGTCTGCGCGGTGTGAGTCAGTCCTTTGAAAGGCTTTCCGGCAGGGCCATGCGGATGATCGGGCAGGGTTCGCCGTCCTCGCCATGCTCGCAGGCGTGGACCAGGTGGCGCAGCGCCGTATTGACCTGCTGCAACTGCCGGATGCGGGCCTCGATGTCGGCGATCTTCTCGATGGCCAGGGAACGCGCCAGCGTCCTGTCCTTCAGGTCGTCGAGCCGGAGCAGGCCGGCGACCTCGTCGAGGGTGAAGCCGACCGCCTGGGCGCGCTTGATGAATTGCAGCCGCTCGAGATGCCGTGTGCTGTAATGACGGTAGGCGCCGCCGTCGGGGCGCGGCGTGTCCAGCAGCCCCCGGCGCTGGTAATAGCGGATGGTTTCGACGCCGACCCCCGAATCGCGGGCGAGGCGGCCGATGGTCATATGGTTTTGACGCATGAAAGAAACCCCTTGACTCCGTACCCGGGTACGGAGTTTAGACTCTCCCCATCGTGCAGCCAATGTGGGGAACAACCATGCATTCGGACAAGACAAGCAACAGCGCGGTAGACCTGCCCATCGAGGGCATGACCTGCGCCGCCTGCGCGGCGCGCATCGAAAGGCAATTGAACAAGCTGCCCGGCGTCGTGGCGGCGGTGAATTTCGCCAGCGAGCGCGCCCGCGTCGCCTTCGACGGTGCCGCCGCAGGGGTGCCCGAGCTCGTCGAGACCATCGAGAAGGCCGGCTTCAAGGTGCCGCCGCAATCGGTCGACCTTGCGCTCTCCGGCATGACCTGCGCCGCCTGCGCCGCGCGCATCGAGACGGTGCTGAACAAGCTGCCCGGCGTCGAGGCCAGCGTCAATTTCGCCAGCGAGAAAGCGAGCGTCCGCTACCTGCCGGGCCAGGCCGACACCGCCAGCCTGATCGCCGCCGTGCGCCGCGCCGGCTACGAGGCGCGCGAATCGACCGGCGACACGCGCGCCGCGGAGAAAGAGCGCAAGGCCGCCGCCTATCGCACCGAGATGCGGCGCTTCCGGATTTCCGTCGTCCTCACCCTGCCGCTGGCGGCACAGATGCTCTGGATGTTCTCCGGCAGCCACGCCGAGCTGCCGCGCTGGCTGCAGTTCGCGCTCGCCACGCCGGTGCAATTCTGGATCGGCTGGCGCTTCTTCGTCGGGGCGTACCACGCCCTGCGCGGGGGCAGCGGCAACATGGACGTGCTGGTGGCGCTCGGCACCTCGATGGCCTGGCTCTACAGCACGGCGGTGACGGTGTTCGACCTGCACCACCAGCACGTCTATTTCGAGGCCTCGGCCTCGGTCATCACCCTGGTGCTGCTCGGCAAGCTGATGGAGGCGCGCGCCAAGGCGAAGACCTCCGCCGCCATCGAGGCGCTGATCCGCCTGCAGCCGCAGACGGCGCGCGTCGTGCGCGGCGGCGCGCTCGTCGAAGTGCCGGTGGCGAGCCTCAACCCCGGCGACGTCTTCGTCGTGCGGCCGGGCGAGAGCGTGCCGGTCGACGGCGAGGTGGCGGAGGGCGCCAGCAGCGTGAACGAAGCCATGCTCACCGGCGAAAGCCTGCCGGTGGCGAAGAATCCCGGCGACAAGGTGTTCGCCGCCACGGTGAACGGCGACGGCCTGATCCGCTGCCGCGCCACCGGCGTCGGCAGCCACACCCTGCTCGCCGGCATCATCCGCATGGTCGAGCAGGCGCAGGGCTCGAAGGCGCCGGTGCAGCGCCTGGCCGACCGCATCTCGGCCATTTTCGTTCCGGTGGTGACGGCCATCGCGCTGCTGGCCTTCCTCGCCTGGTGGCTCATTGCCGGCGACTTCACCCAGGCGCTGGTCAACGCGGTGGCGGTGCTGGTGATCGCCTGCCCCTGCGCGCTCGGCCTGGCGACGCCGACGGCGATCATGGTCGGCACCGGGCGCGGCGCCGCCGCGGGCATCCTCGTGAAAAATGCCGAGGCGCTGGAGCTGGCGAAGAACGTCGGCGTGCTGGCCGTCGACAAGACCGGCACGCTGACCTTGGGCCAGCCGGCGGTGACGGATGTGCTGCCCGCCGGCGGCACGGACGCGGCCGGGCTGCTGCGCGCGGCGGCGAGCCTCGAGCAGGGCAGCGCCCACCCGCTCGCCGAGGCCGTCGTGGCGCGGGCGCGCGAGCAGCATATCGAACTGATGCAGCCCGAGTCATTGCAGGCCGTGGCCGGCAAGGGCCTGGCGGCCATGCTCGGCGGCGAGGAATATGCACTGGGCTCGCCGGCCTTCCTCGCCGAGCGCGGCGTGGCGGTGACCGACGCGCTGCTCTCGCCGCTCGCCGGCGCCGGCAAGAGCGTGGTCGCCGTGTCGCGCGGACCGACCTTGCTCGGCCTCCTCGGCATCGCCGACCGCCTGCGGCCGAGCTCGCGCGAGGCGGTGCAGCGGCTCACGGCGCAAGGCATCGAGGTGGTCATGCTCACCGGCGACAACCGCGCCACGGCGGCGGCCATCGCGCACGAGGCCGGCATCGCGCACGTCGAAGCCGAGGTGCTGCCGCAGGACAAGGCCGCCGCCGTCGGCAGGCTGAAATCGGCGGGCAAGCTCGTCGGCATGGTTGGCGACGGCATCAACGACGCGCCGGCGCTGGCCGCGGCGGATGTCTCCTTCGCCATCGGCGGCGGCTCCGACGTGGCGCTGGAAGCGGCCGACGTGACGCTGATGAGGAGCGACCTGCTCTCGGTGGCCGACGCCATCGACCTGTCCCGCGCGACGCTGGCGAAAATCCGCCAGAACCTCTTCTTCGCCTTCATCTACAATGTGCTCGGCATCCCGCTCGCTGCGCTGGGCTATCTCAGCCCGGTGATCGCCGGCGCGGCGATGGCCATGAGTTCCGTCTCGGTGGTGAGCAACTCGCTGCTGCTGCGACGCTGGAAACCGCAACGGAGTCGCGAATGATCCTGTACCGAACCTTCGTCGCCGTGCTGTGCGGACTGACTTTTTCCGTCCAGGCGCAGATGACGCTTGGCGCCGGCGAGCACCCCATCCACGACGCCGCCCGCCTCGGCACGGCGGCCGAGGTGCAGCGGCTGCTCCAGGCCGATCCCGCTGCGCGCGATGCGCGCAACCAGCTCGGCGCGACGCCCCTGCACCTGGCCGCCACGAACGGCGACGGCGGCCCGCTGAAGGCGCTCCTCGCCGCCGGCGCCAGCGTGAACGCGCGCGATCGCGAGGACAACACCCCGCTGCACCTCGCGGCCTATTCCGACAAGCACGAGAATGCGCGACTGCTGCTCGAGGCCGGCGCCGACGCGCAGGCCAAGTCGGCGGGCGGGCGCACGCCGCTGTCGCTGGCGCGCAAGGCACGCGCCGACCAGACCGCCGGCATCATTTCATTGTGGGTCTTGAAGGACTGCAAGCCCGGCAAGCCGTGTTGATGCCCCTCACCCCGGCCCTTCCCGCGTATGGGGAGAGGGGGAAGTTAACTGCGAAAGGAACGAACATGGAAACCACCACCCTCAAGGTCGAAGGCATGTCCTGCGGCGGCTGCGTGAAGAGCGTCACCAACGTGCTCTGCGCGCTGCCCGGCGTGGCCAAGGCGGAAGTCTCGCTGGAGCTGAAGAGCGCCCGCGTCGAATTCGAGCCCGGAAAGGCGACGCGCGAGGACATGAAGCGTGTCATCGTGGACGCCGGTTTTGAAGCGGAGTGAGTAAGCACCCCCTTTGGCTGGTCGGCTTTCGCCCCTTCTTCGCGCTGGCCTGCCTGTCCGGCATCGTCCTGCCCGTCGTCTGGGCGCTGATGTTCGCCGGCGCGCTGGGGGCGCCGACGGCGGCGTTCACCGGCATCCAGTGGCATGCCCACGAGATGTTCTTCGGCTTCGGCTGGGCCATGCTCGCCGGCTTCCTGCTCACCGCCAGCAAGAACTGGGTGAAAATTCGCGGCTACCACGGCGCGCCGCTGGCCTTCCTCGTCGTCGCCTGGTGCTTCGAGCGCCTCGGCATGGCGTTCGGCGCCGGTTGGCCGCCGGCGCTGTTCCTGGCCTCCAACCAGATGTTCCTCGTCTCGGTGGTGGCGATGCTGCTGTGGACGCTGCTGCGCCACCGCGATGCGGACGGCTATCGCCGGGACAATGTCTTCTTTCTGATCCTGCTGCCACTGTTCCCCTTGGCGAAGGTTCTCCTGCTCGACGGCATCTTCAGCAAAGCGGGCGAGTTGATGGCGCTCGGCCTGTTCCGCCTCGCCTTCCTCATCATGCTGGAGCGCACGCTGACGGATTTCATGAAGAACGTCTTCAAGGTCGAGATCCTGCGCCGGCCGGCGCTCGACGTGCCGATCAAGTCGCTGGCGCTGCTGCTCGCCTTTGCCGGCTTCATGCCGCCCCTGCCCCAGGGCGGGCTGGCGCTGCTGCTCGCCGCGCTGCTCGCGGCCCGCTTCGCCTTCTGGCACCCTGCGCGCGGCTTCTCGCGGCTCGACATCGGCATCATGTATCTCGGCTACCTTGCCATCGTGCTGCAGCTCCTGGTCGCCGCCTTCGAGCAGCTGGCACAGAGCGTCTGGGTCGGCAGCGTCACCATCCATCTGTTTACCTTCGGCGCCATGGGACTGATCGTGCCGGCCATGATCGTGCGCATCGCGAGGGGGCACACCGGGCGCAAGGTGGCTTTCGAGCCGGCCGACAAGGCGGTGCTGTGGATCATGATCGCGGCGCTGGTTCTGCGCGTGGTCGCGCCGCAGCTGGCGCCCGGCGCCTACCTCGTGTGGGTGAGCCTGGCCGCCGCCGGATGGTCGCTGGCCTTCGCCATCCTCGCCTGGCGCGTCATTCCTTTCCTGCTGGCGCCGCGCGTCGACGGGCGCGAGCACTGAAGCCCGGCCTGACGGCGAGGGCGACGGCCCCCGTCGCCGGAGCGGGCAAGCTGGCCGGTCTGCCAGGAGAGTGATCGGGCATTTCACGCAGCGCCGGCTACCGGCGCGCAAACGATGGACGGAGGGCGTCTCATGTTCAAGTTACTCGGCGTGCTGCTGGCCATGTACGTCATCCATGCGGTCGTGACCGGATCGGTGGTCGCCAAGGCAGGACCGGGCAAGGCGACCGTGCTGCGCGCCGAGTCGCCGGAGTATTTCTGGATCGTGATCGTCATCTATGCCGGGCTGAGCCTCGCGCTGCTGACGGTGTTCTGAGCAGCGGGGACGCCGCCGCCTCCGGCGGCCGTCCCGCCGGGACTGACTTTTCCGCCGCGGCCCGCGGCCGGCCGAGACATCAGCGCTGCGGCATGCGGCTGACCAGCAGTGCACCGACGGCGCAGGCGGCGCAGGTGACGGTCCAGGTCCATTGCCAGCCGCCGGCGAAGCCGGCCACCCAGGCCACCAGCGGCGCGCCGACGAACTGGCCGAGCGAGGCGAACTGCTGCATCCAGCCGATGGTGGTGCTCACCGTGTGCTCGCCCGGCGCCAGCTTGACGGCCAGCATGAACAGCGTGGCCGGGATCATGCCGCCGACGCCGGAGAACATCATCACCCCGAGATAGCGCAGCAGGACCTGCTCGTCGGGCAGCGAGAAAGCGATGAAGGTGCCCAGCGCCATTGCGGCGAAGGCGACGTGGAGCAGCTGCTGCGGCCGCGCGCCGCGATGCACCAGGCGCCCCGAGGCGACGTTGCCGACCACATTGCACAGCGCGGCGAGCGCGGTCAGCGCGCCGGCGGCGGGGCCGGAGATGCCGGCCTGGTCGTAGACGGAGGGCAGGAAGCCGATCACCGCCAGCCATTGCGCAGCATACATGGCGAAGGTCAGCGCCACCAGCCAGGGGCCGCCCGCGCTGAGCGTCTGGCCCAGGCGGCGCCAGGGCTGTCCGGACGCGGCACGGGAGGGCGCCGCCGCGGCGGCGCACCGCGCCGCGTCCGGGGGCACGCTCGCAACGAGATACAGTGCCATGACGGCGGAGAGCGCGGCCAGGCTCCACCACCAGCCCGGCCAACTCAGCCAGATCATCACCCACGGCCCGCAGAGCAGGGCGAGCGCGGTGCCCAGCGGCATGTAGGCGCCCCACAGGCCGAGGCTCAGGCTGAGGCGCTGCGGCGGCACCAGCGCACGGATCAGGCTGGGCGCGGAGAGCGAGACGAGCAGGAAGCCGAAACCCTCGGCGGCGCGCAGCCAGAGCAGCGGCCCGGCGCTGTGCGCCATGCCGCCCAGCGCGCTTGCCGCGGTGAGGATGGCGAGGCCGAGAAGGATGCTGCGGCGCAGCCCGAGTCCGTCGGTGGCCAGACTGAGCACCACCGCCGTCGTCATGCCGGCGAACTGCACCAGCGAGAGCAGGAAGCCGGCTTCGAGCAGGCTGATGCCGAGCGCCTCGCGCAGCACGGGCAGCGCCGGCGGCAGCTTGCCGATGTGCAGCGCGGCAGCGACGCCGCAGAGAATCACGACGAGATCGGGGGAGAGCAGCGGTTTTCTGTTCATGCGGGAGCCGGAGGGCGCATCTCCAAAACCGCCGCATTGCGCTTCATCAGGCTGCGCCGCGCCATCCTTGCACCACGGCGGAGGCGGACAGGCTCAGGGTCCCTGGCAGCCGCGCTCCCTGTCCTCGAAGTCGCAGGCGCCGTCGCGGATGTGCCCCGGATAATGCCGCTCGAAGGCGCGGCAGAGCTCTTCGCGCGCCAGCCATTGTCCGTCCTCGCCGGCGAGCAGGCTGCCGGGAACCGGCGTCTCGTGCTCCCGATAGATCTCGAAGATCTCCGCCTGATCGGGGCCGATGCCGTTGCGGTCGAGGTGCGCGACCAGCCCGCAGATGGTGTCGGAGAAATAGGTCTTGAACTCGTCCTCGTCCTCGATGCTGCGCACGCGCGCCTCGTAGGTGTAGGGCAGGGTCTTGTCGTACTTCGATTTCGGGCCAAGGAGCTTGGCGAGCAGTCCCATGGCGGTCTCCGTCGCATCGTGTGTGCGGCCACTCTAGGCCAGTCGTGGCCGCTTGGCAATTCCCTCGGCGACGCGCCGTTCAATCCTCCAGCAGGCTGCGCAGCATCCAGGCCGTCTTCTCGTGCACTTCCAGCCGCTGCGTGAGCAGGTCGGCCGTCGGCTGGTCGTCGGCCTTGGCGACCAGCGGGAACAGCTCCCGTGCGGTGCGTGCGGTGGCTTCCTGCGCGTCGACCAGATGGCGGACCATGTCCATCGCCCTGGGCACGCCGTCCACTTCCTTGATCGAGGCCAGCTTGACGAATTCCTTGTAGGTGCCGGGGGCCGGCACGCCAAGCGAGCGGATGCGCTCGGCGATGATGTCGAGGGCGTTCCACTGCTCGGTGTACTGCGCCATGAACATGGCGTGCAGCGAGTTGAACATCGGTCCGGTGACGTTCCAGTGGAAGTTGTGCGTCATGAGGTAGAGGGTGTAGCTGTCGGCCAGCAGGCGCGACAGCCCCTTGGCGATCTTGGCGCGGTCGCCGGCGGATATGCCGATGTCGATGGCAGGGGCGGGGTTCTTCTTGGCCTTCATGGTCACTCCTTTCGAATTGATGCCCGCCCCTTTGCGGGGGGGCGGGCGATTGCCTTTGTCCGTGTCAATGATAGCTCAAGCGTCGACATCCTTCATGTCGATGCCCAGCGCCTTGCCCACGCCGGCGCCGTAGGCCGGGTCGGCCTTGGCACAGTGGCGGATGTGGCGCAGCTGCACGTCGCGCGAGGCGCCGCCGATGGAGCGCGCCGTATTGTCGAACAGCGCCTGCTTCTGCGCGGCATTCATCAGGCGGAACAGCACGCCCGGCTGCGAGAAGTAGTCCGTGTCCTCGCGGTGGTTCCAGTGGTCGGCGGCGCCCTCGATCGACAGCGGCGGCTCGCGGTAGTCGGGCTGCTCCTGCCACTCGCCGAGGCTGTTCGGCTCGTAGCCCTTGGTGCTGCCGAAGTTGCCGTCGACGCGCATGGCGCCGTCGCGGTGGTAGCTGTGGAACGGACAGCGCGGCGCGTTCACCGGGATCTGGTGGTGGTTCACGCCGAGCCGGTAGCGCTGCGCGTCGCCGTAGGAGAACAACCGCGCCTGCAGCATCTTGTCCGGCGAGAAGCCGATGCCGGGCACCACGTTGGCCGGGTTGAAGGCCGACTGCTCGACCTCGGCGAAGAAATTTTCCGGGTTGCGGTTCAACTCCATCACGCCGACCTCGATCAGCGGGTAGTCCTTGTGCGGCCAGACCTTGGTCAGGTCGAAGGGGTTGTAGGGCACCTTCGCGGCATCCTTTTCCGGCATCACCTGCACCTTCAGCGTCCACTTCGGGTGGTCGCCGTTCTCGATCGCCTCGTAGAGGTCTTTCTGGTGGCTCTCGCGGTCCTTGCCGATGATCGCCTCAGCCTCGGCGTCGGTGAGGTTCCGGATGGGCTGCTGCGACTTGAAGTGGAACTTCACCCAGAAGCGCTCGTTCTTCGCGTTGATGAAGCTGAAGGTGTGCGAGCCGAAGCCGTGCATGCTGCGGTAGCTGGCCGGGATGCCGCGGTCGCTCATGACGATGGTGATCTGGTGCAGCGCCTCGGGCAGCGAAGTCCAGAAGTCCCAGTTGTTCTGCGCCGAGCGCAGGTTGGTGCGCGGGTCGCGCTTGACCGCGTGGTTGAGGTCGGGGAACTTGAGCGGGTCGCGCAGGAAGAACACCGGCGTGTTGTTGCCGACCATGTCCCAGTTGCCCTCCTCGGTGTAGAACTTCACGGCGAAGCCGCGGATGTCGCGCTCGGCGTCGGCAGCGCCGCGCTCGCCCGCCACGGTGGTGAAGCGGGCGAACAGCTCGGTCTTCTTGCCGACCTGCGAGAAGATCTTCGCGCGGGTGTACTGCGTGATGTCGTGGGTGACGGTGAAGGTGCCGTAGGCGCCGGAGCCCTTGGCGTGCATGCGCCGCTCGGGGATCACCTCGCGGTCGAAGTGGGCGAGCTTCTCGATCAGCCAGACGTCCTGCAGGAGCACCGGGCCGCGCGGGCCGGCGGTCATCGTGTTCTGGTTGTCCGGCACGGGGGCGCCGGCGGCGGTGGTGAGTTTCCGGTTCATGGCAATTTCCTTTCTTTGTCGGTCGTGACGCTTCGCATTCTGGCGGCTCCGGCATGAATGATCCAATGAATAATATTATTGTCTATAATCGAGTAAATCGATAACTCAGGCCGCTGCCCTGCCATGACCGCGCTTCCCACCCTCAAGCAGCTGCACTACCTGGCCGCCCTGGCCGACCACCTCAGCTTCACGCGCGCGGCGGAAGCCTGCTTCGTCACCCAGTCGACGCTCAGTGCCGGGCTGAAGGAGCTGGAGGACGTGCTCGGGGCGCGGCTGGTCGAGCGCGACCGCCAGACGGTGCTGATGACGCCGCTCGGCGAGGAAGCGGCGCGGCGGGCGCGGGAGATCCTCGCCGCGGCGCAGGACCTGGCGGAGTTCGCCGCCGGGGCGGGCCGGCCGATGACCGGGCTGCTGCGGCTCGGCGTGATTCCGACCGTCGCGCCCTTCCTGCTGCCCGCCTGCCTGCCGCTGCTGCGCGAACGCTATCCGGAGCTGCGCCTGGCCCTGCGCGAAGACCTGACGGCCGGGTTGCTGGCGCGGCTGGAGGACGGCCGGCTCGATTTCGCCCTCGTCGCGCTGCCCTACGACACGGCCGGCCTGCTGGTCGAGCCGCTGTTCGAGGACCCCTTGCAACTGGTCGGGCGCAAGGGCGACCCCGCCGTGAAGGCGAAGCATCCGGCGCTTACGCCCGACGTGGCCGGACGGCTGCTGCTGCTCGAGGAAGGACATTGCCTGCGCGACCATGTCCTGCACGCCTGCGGCACGGGCGCCCTTCGGCCGGGGCAGGAAGGCATGGCTGCCACCAGCCTGCTAACCCTGGTGCAGATGGTCGAGTCAGGTCTCGGCGCCGCCTTGCTTCCCGCCATGGCGACGGCGAGCGGGCTGGCGCGCAGCCCCGGCCTGACCGTGCGCGCCCTGGCCGGCCCTGCGCCGAAACGCACCATCGCGCTGGCGGCGCGTCGGTCGACCACGCGCCAGGCGGATCTGCGGGCGCTGGCCGAGATCGTCCGCGCTGCCCGGCGTGCGGCCCGGCGTGCGGCCCGGCGCGCCGTGCCATAGGGACTGACTTTCCCCGGCGGCCTTGCCAGGCCGGCGCAGCGCACGCCGACGGGTGCTTTCGTGGAGATTGACCTGCGTCAAACCTTAGTCATCAAATGAAAGTAACGTAGCGATTCGAAGCCGAGGCCCAGCCGGAAAATGCCAGAACAAGATGTTTGCGACCTGCCCGGGATCGTCGCCCGCTGGCAGCACGACCCCGCCAATCTGGTGCAGATCCTGCGCGAGGTGCAGGAGTCCTGCGGCACGATTCCTTCCGACGCGCTCGACCGTCTGGCGCAGCTGCTCGGCGTGCCGCGCGTGCGCATCGAGTCGACGGCGAGCTTCTACGCCTTCTTCCACGCCGAGTCGCACGGCGCCTACGAGATACTCTTCTCCGACAACATCGTCGACCGGATGGCCGGCAAGGAAGCGCTCAAGCAGTATTTCTGCGAGCGGCTCTGGCTGGAGCCGAGGAAGCTCTCCGAGGACGGCCTGGTGTATGTCGACGACACCGCCGACATCGGCCTGGCCGACCAGGCGCCGGCGCTGCTGGTCAACGGCTACGCGATTCCCTCGCTCGACAAGGCGCGCCTCGATCTCGTCGCCGAACTGATCCGGGCGCGCAAGCCCCTCGCCGACTGGCCGCCGATGCTGTTCGAGATTCCCGACAACGTGCGCAAGCCGGGTCCGCTGATGGGCGAGGCGTTCGCGCCCGGCGCCGCCCTGAAAGCGACGCTCGCGCGCGGCGCCGACGCAACCCTGGCGGAACTCGACGCCGCCAACCTGCGCGGCCGCGGCGGCGCCGGCTTCAAGACGGCCACCAAATGGGCGAGCTGCCGCAAGGCGGAAGGCGAAGCGCACTACGTGGTGTGCAACGCCGACGAGGGCGAGCCGGGCACCTTCAAGGACCGCGTGCTGCTCGCCAGCCATGCCGACCTGGTGTTCGAGGGCATGACAGTGTGCGCCCGCGCCATCGGCGCGCGCCGGGGCTTCCTCTACCTGCGCGGCGAGTACAGGAACCTGCATGAAAAACTAAAGTCAGTCCTCGCGGCACGGCGGGAGCAGGGGCTGCTCGGCCGGAACATCCTGGGCGAGGACGGCTTCGACTTCGACATCGAGATCCACCTCGGCGCCGGCGCCTACATCTGCGGCGAGGAATCGGCGCTGATCGAGTCGCTCGAAGGCAAGCCGGGCAAGCCGAGGAACCGCCCGCCCTTCCCCGACCGTCGCGGCTACCGCGACCAGCCGACGGTGGTGAACAACGTCGAGACCTTCGCCTGCGCGGCGAAAATCGCCGAGAAGGGCGGCGCCTGGTTCGCCGCCCTGGGCACGCCGCAGTCGGCGGGCACGAAGCTCGTCTCCGTCTCCGGGGACTGCAAGCGGCCCGGCGTATACGAATATCCCTTCGGCGCCAGCGTGCGCCAGATCCTCATCGACTGCGGCGCCGAAGACGCCCACGCCGTGCAGGTTTCCGGGCCCTCCGGCACCTGCATCTCCTTCCGCGAGTTCGACCGCCGCATCGCCTTCGAGGACCTCGCCACGGCCGGCGCCTTCATGGTCTTCTCGCGCGAACGCGACATGTTCGAGGTGGCGCGCAACTTCACGCATTTCTTCGCCCACGAGAGCTGCGGCTTCTGCACGCCGTGCCGCGTCGGCACTTCGCTCCTGAAGAACACCATGGACAAGCTGGCCGCCGGCAAGGGTTCGGCCTACGACATGCACGAGATGAAGCACATCATGCACATCCTGCGCAGCATGGCCCACTGCGGCCTTGGCCACACGGCGGCCAATCCGGTGGTGCAGACGATGGAGAAGTTCCCCGACGCCTACGAGCGGCGCCTGAAGCGGCTCGACTTCGAGCCGGCCTTCGACCTCGACGGCGCATTGCAGACCGCGCGCCTGATCACCGGCCGCGACGACGCATGGGCGCACCTGGCGAACGAGTGAACGGCAAAACCCTTAACCACAGAGACACAGAGGCACAGAGAAATGCAAAATCATTCGTATCCGTTTTTCTCTGTGTCTCTGCGCCTCTGTGGTGAATGGTTCTGACCTTATGGCAAAGACGTTTATTCTCGACGGCAAGACCATTCCCTTCGAGGAGGGCGAGACCATCATGGAGGCGGCCGCGGCGGCGGGCGTCTACATTCCGCACCTGTGCCACCATCCCGAGTTCAAGCCGCACGGCTCGTGCAAGTTGTGCACGGTGAGCATCGGCGGACGGCTCGGCGCCGCCTGCACCAACAAGGCCGCCGAGGGCATGAAGGTGGAGAGCGAGACCGAGGCGCTCAACGGCGACCGGCGCGCCCTGGTGCAGATGCTCTTCGTCGAGGGCAATCATGTCTGCCCCTCCTGCGAGAAGAGCGGCAACTGCCAGCTGCAGGCGGCGGCCTACCACCTCGGCATGCTGACGCCGCATTTCACGCACTTCTATCCGGCGCGCGACGTCGACGCCTCGCACCCGGACGTGCTGCTCGAGCGCAACCGCTGCATCCTGTGCGAGCTGTGCGTGCGCGCCAGCCGCGACGTCGACGGCAAGCATGTCTTCGGCATCGGCGGCCGCGGCATCAGGGCGCGCCTGATCGTCAATGCGGCGAGCGGGCGGCTGGCCGACACCAGCCTGTCCGTCACCGACCGCGCCGCCGAGGTCTGCCCGACCGGCGCCATCGTCCGCAAGCGCCACGGCTTCACGATTCCCATCGGCAAGCGGCTCTACGACCACCACGACATCGCCGAGGCGCCGGTGGCGGGCATGGAAAGGCCCGGGCGTGACTGAGCCGAAGAAACTCAAGGTGGCCACCTGCTCGCTGGCCGGCTGCTTCGGCTGCCACATGTCGCTGCTCGACATCGACGAGAAGCTGTTCGAGCTGGTCAAGGTGGTCGAGTTCGACCGCTCGCCGATCACCGACATCAAGCATTGCGGGCCCTGCGACATCGGCATCGTCGAAGGGGGCGTGTGCAATGCCGAGAACGTGCATGTGCTGAAGGAATTCAGGAAGAACTGCCGCGTCCTGGTGGCGACGGGCGCCTGCGCCATCACCGGCGGCATTCCGGCCTGGCGCAACAACGTCGACCTGTGGGACTGCTTCCAGGAGGTGTACCACTACGGCATCGGCCTGGAGAACGGCCAGATCCCCAACGACCCCGAGTTGCCGCTGCCCTTCGACAAGGTGCATCCGATCGGCGAGGTGGTGCGGGTCGACCACTTCCTGCCCGGCTGCCCGCCGCCGGCCGACGCGATCTGGAAGTTCCTCACCGACCTCGCCGCCGGGCGCGAGCCGAAGCTCGAGTACGAGATGCTGCACTATGACTAGACCAAACCGCTTACTACGCAGAGAGCGCAGAGACGCGGAGAACGCAGAGAGAATCTTTCGTTCTTGCTTTTCTCTGCGCCCTCTGCGTCTCTGCGTCCTCTGCGTCGAAGGAGGTCGTTCTTGATGCCTGCCGAACTCGAAACCGCCGCCGATCCTGCCGGCCTGAAACGCGTCGTCATCGAGCCGGTGTCGCGCGTCGAGGGCCACGGCAAGGTGACGATCCTGCTCGATGCCGACGACCGCGTGCACCAGGTGCGCCTGCATATCGTCGAGTTCCGCGGCTTCGAGAAGTTCATCCAGGGCCGGCCCTACTGGGAGGTGCCGGTGCTGGTGCAGCGCCTGTGCGGCATCTGCCCGGTGTCGCACCATTTGGCTGCCTCGAAGGCGCTCGATCTCGTCGTCGGCGCGAAGCAGCTCACGCCGACCGCCGAGAAGATGCGCCGCCTGATGCACCTCGGCCAGATCCTCCAGTCGCACGCCCTGCACTTCTTCCACCTCGCCTCGCCCGACCTGCTGTTCGGCTTCGACGCCGACGCGGCCCGGCGCAACGTCGTCCATGTCGCCGCCGTCGCCCCGGACGTGGCGAAGAAGGGCGTGCTGCTGAGGAAGTACGGCCAGGAGATCATCCGCCACACCGCGGGCAAGCGCGTGCACGGCACCGGCTCGGTGCCGGGCGGGGTGAACAAGAACCTGAGCCGTGCCGAGCGCGTCGCGCTGCTCGGCGAGATCGACACCGTCGTCGGCTGGAGCCGCGAGGCGGTCGGCATCGTCAGGAAGCTGTTCGCCGAGCACGCGCAGTTCTACGAGGCTTTCGGCCGCTTCGCCTCGAATCGCCTGAGCCTGGTGCGCGCCGACGGCGCGCTCGACCTCTACCACGGCGGCCTGCGCGCCACCGACGCAGCGGGAAACACGCTGTTCGACCACGCCGACTACCAGCACTACTACGAGCTGATCCACGAGGAAGTGAAGCCCTGGTCGTACATGAAGTTCCCCTTCCTCGTTGCGCAGGGAGCCGAGGCCGGCTGGTACCGCGTCGGCCCGGTCGCGCGCGTGGCGCAGTGCGACTTCATTCCGACCGAACTGGCCGAGGCGGAGCGGCGCGCCTTCCTTGCCTTCGACGACGGCGCCGCGCTCGATGCGCCGCTCGGCTACCACTGGGCGCGCATGATCGAGATGCTGCACGCGGCCGAGGGCATCAAGGAACTGCTGCTCGACAACGACCTTTCCGGCGGCGACCTCGTCGTGCGCGGCGAGCGCGGGCTGCGCGGCGTCGGCGTCATCGAGGCGCCGCGCGGCACGCTGATCCACCACTACCGCATCAACGAGGACGACCAGATCGTCAACGCCAACCTGATCGTGTCCACCACCCACAACAACCAGGCCATGAACACCGCCGTGCGCGAGGTGGCGCGCCGGTACCTCGACGGGCGGAACCTTACCGAGGGCCTGCTCAACCACATCGAAGTGGCCATCCGCGCCTTCGATCCCTGCCTGTCCTGCGCCACCCACGCCCTGGGCAGGATGCCGCTCGAACTGGAACTGGTCGACGACGGCGGCACGGTCGTCGACCGCCTCGCCCGGCACGTCTGATCGGCCGTGCTGATCTTCGCCTGGGGCAATCCGAGCCGCGGCGATGACGCGCTGGGCCCGGCGCTGGTCGAGCGCATTGCAGCGGCGCGACCGACCCACCCGGAGTGGGGCGAACTGGCCCTGCTCACCGACTTCCAGTTGCAGCCCGAACACGCCCTCGACCTCGACGGACACGGCCGCGTGCTGTTCGTCGACGCCAGCGTTTCCTGCGCCTCGCCCTTCGTCTTCGACCGCCTGCGTCCGCAGCCGGGCTTCGGCTACACCACCCACGCCATGCAGCCGGAGGCGCTGCTGGCGGTGTTCCGCCAGGTCACCGGCCGCGAGCCGCCGCCGGCCTGGCTGCTGACCATCCGCGGACACGCCTTCGAACTGGGCGAACCGCTCGGCGCCGCAGCGCAGGCGCATCTGGCAGCCGCCATCGCTTTCGTCGAGTCCTTCCTCGCCGGCGAAGCAGTCTGACGCAGGTCAAGGGGCGTAATCCAGACTGCCGGTTAAACTGTTGCCAGTATCTGCTCAAGACTGGCATCTGTCGCATCATTCAAGCCGGTCATGATTTTCAAACGATTGTTTAATAAGGTATTTGATTACAATTCTGGCCGGCATGTTTCTTGTTACCCATGATGCTTTGCGAACTGGAAAGCCAATGATCGCCGAAGGCAAGCTGGATCTCGACCTCGCCTGGGACGGACAGCGCATCACCGCAGCGAAGGTGCGTTCCACGCGCCCGGTTTTCGCGTGCCGGATCCTGGAGGGGCGGACAGTCGAGGAGGCTCTCCGCCTGGCGCCGATGCTGTTCAGCGTCTGCGGCCGGGCGCAAGCTGTGGCTGCGGCGGCTGCCGTCGATACGGCGCGCGGCATCGAGGCCGACGCGCAGACGCGCGAGGAGCGCGAGCGCGCCATTGCCGCCGAATGCCTGCACGAATACGTCTGGCGCCTGTTCATCGACCTGCCGGCGCTGCTCGGCGAGGCGGCGCGGCCGGGCGATCTCGCCGACCTGCGCCGGCGCATGCCTTCGGAAGCGGGCGAGGCGGAATGGCTGGACATCGCCGCCGATGCCGAGGAACTGATCGAGCAGCGCGTCTTCGGGCTGCGCGCGCGCGACTGGCTGGCGTTCGACGAGGCGCGCTTTGCCCGCTGGGTGGAGGACGGCGCCTTGCCCACGGCACGCATGCTGGCGCGGCTGCGTTCGTTCCGGTTTGGCGCGCCGCGTGCCTTCCTGCCCTGGCTGGACGAGTCGGCGCTGCGCGAGGAGATCGCACCGCAAC
>WBUF01000067.1 GCA_008933825.1 Rhodocyclaceae bacterium
GGTGGGAGAAGCCGTCGATGCCGCGCAGCGGCGCCCTCAGGTCGTGGGAGATGGAATAGGCGAAGGACTCCAGCTCGCGGTTGGCCGCGGTGAGCTCGGCCGTGCGCGCGGCCACCCGCGCCTCCAGATCGTCGTTCAGGCGGCGAATCTCCACTTCGGCGCGCCGCCGATCCGTGATGTCCGAAACCATCACCAGGGCGCAAGCCTCGCCGTCGAGATGGATCAGCTCCGTCGACATCAGCACGTCGAGCGCATCCCCGCTGCGCGTGCGGAAGCGCGTCTCCCTGTTCGGCGCCCGCCCGTCCCGGCGCAGCGCCGCGACCCAGCGCTCGCGGTCCTCGGGCCGCATCCATTTGCCCAGGTCGGCGGAGGTGCGGCCGATCACCTCCTCGCGCGCCCAGCCGAACAGCGCGATGAAGGCTTCATTGACGTCGAGATAGCGGCCGTCTTCCAGGCGGGTGATCGCGATGGCCAGCGGATTCGAGCGGAATACCTTGCGGAACTTGTCCTCGGCGCGCAGCTGCTCGGTGACGTCGCGCATCGTGGCGTATACGCCGCTCACCGTGCCGTCGGCGTCCCGCGCCGGCACCGCCACGACATCGAGAGTGCAGGCCTCGCCGGCGGCGTTGCGCCGGATCGCCTGATAGCTGACGGTGTTCCCGGAGTACACATGTTCCAGACGGATGGCCAGCTCTTCGTAGTTCTCCGCGCCGATGATGTCCCGGACGTGCCCGCCGATGGCGTTCCGGCCCCGGCCGAAGAAATCGAGATAGTGCCGGTTGGCGTAGCGCAGCACCCCGGCGCGGTCGTTGTGGGCGAGCATGGCGGGCACGCTCTCGGCGATCAGGCGGAAATGCTCTTTCTCCACGGCCAGGTCGACGCCGAGCTGGTGCACTTCCGCCAGCCGGGTTTCGTAGTTGCGGACGATGGACAGCGTGAGCAGGCAGATGATCGCCGTGGCGATGGCGAAGGTAAGCCACATCAACAGGGGCGGCGCCGTCGCCGACTGGGGCATCCTCCCGAGATGCGCCGCCACGGCGACCGCGAGTCCGAGCAGGACGGACAGCGCCGTGACGGCAATGGCATGGCGCGGCCCGAGCAGCCAGCCCGCGAGGATGACGGCCAGCGGCGGCAGGATGATCTGCGGTGCGTAGATGCCGCCGCCGAGCAGGATGGCGACGGCGATGGCGGCCGTGCCGGCGTAGACGAGCAGGCGGGCGGCCCGCATGCCGTGGCCGGCGCGCTGCAGCAGCAAGATGGCGATCCCCAGAAGCAGCAGGATGCCAGAGGCGACGCCGCGCACGGCCTGTCCGGGGAAGGCCGCGAACAGCAGCAGCAGGTACAGCGAGGGGCCTGCCAGCAGGATCCACCCCATCAGGCGCACGGCGCTCGCCTTGGTTTCACCCATTGCATCGAGCGGAGCGACGCCCCTGTCCTGTCGGGTTTTCATGTTCCTTTCCTGGGCGCGGCGGAAGCGCGGCAGCCTGGCGCGGATTGCACGGATAACATTATCAGAATATGCGCGACGGGGCGCGCCGAATCCCTATCGGTTTGTCAGGGCGCGGGGGCGGCGCGCCGCAGGACATCCGGCGCTCACCGGCCGCCCAGGGTGAAGCGCAGCGTCGTGCCCTGTCCCGGCGCCGACTCGGCCCAGACGCGGCCGCCGTGGCGATGGACGACGCGCGCCACGGTGGCCAGGCCGATGCCCGAGCCGGGGTATTCC
The DNA here is from genome assembly GCA_008933825.1 of Rhodocyclaceae bacterium. Taxonomy (GTDB): domain Bacteria; phylum Pseudomonadota; class Gammaproteobacteria; order Burkholderiales; family Rhodocyclaceae; genus Desulfobacillus. The sequence goes on from WBUF01000067.1 coordinate 1,724, forward strand.
TGCGGGCTGTGCAGCCTCTGGAAGGGCGAGAACAGGCGGCCGGCGTACTGCATGTCGAAGCCCGCGCCGTTGTCGCGCACGAAGAAGGCCGTCTCGCCCGTGTCGAGCCGCTCGCTGCCGAAGCTGATGTGCGCCTCGTCCCGGCGCGCGGTGAATTTCCAGGCGTTCTCCAGCAGGTTCTGCATGAGCACGCGCAGCAGGCGCGGATCGCCCGGCGCGGCGCAGCCCGGCGCGATCGACACCTCGGTCCTGCGCAGCAGATCGCCCTCGCGGATTTCCCCCACCAGTTCCGCCGCCAGGCGGGAGAGGTCGACATGCTCCCGCCGCATGGCGTGGCGCGAGACGCGGGACAGATCGAGGATGTCGTCGATCAGGTGTCCCATGCGCTGGGCGGCGGCGCGCACGCGCTCGAGGTAGCCGCGCCCCGTCGCGTCGAGCTTGTCGCCGTATTCCTCGATCGCCATCTGGCTGAAGCCGTCGAGCCCGCGCAGCGGCGCGCGCAGGTCGTGCGAAATGGAATAGGCGAAGGACTCGAGTTCGCGGTTGGCGGCGCCGAGGTCTGCGGTGCGCTCCCTGACCCGCTGCTCCAGCTCGCGGTTGAGCTTCTCGATCTCCTGCTTGGCCCGCTCCTGGCGCGTGATGTCGAAAAACAGGCCGTAGAAGCCCTCGACCTTCCCGCCGTCGCCGCGGCGGGGAACCAGGCTGAATTGCATGTATCGGCCGGCGGCCAGGGGCGACGGGTTGGGGCCGCGATAGCTCACCGGCTCGCCTTTCAGCACCTTCTCGACGTGCGGGCGGGCCAGCGGGAAGTTGACCTCGCCAAGCACTTCGCTCAAATGCTTGCCGACGATCTCGTCCTCGCTGAAGCCGCAATAGGCGGCAAGGTGTCCGTTGGCGAAACGGCATGCCCAGCCGTCGAAGGCGCCTATTCCCGCCGGGACATTGTTCATGAGCAGCCGCAAGTCCTGTTCCCGTTGCGTCAGCGCGGCCAGGCTCGAGCGCAGGGCGCGCATGGCCCTCGCCTCCTTGTCCCGCCAGCGCTTCTGCTCGCGCACCATGGCGGCGGCGACGCTGCTGACGACGAACAGCACGATCACGTAGGCCAGGCCGATGATGAAGGTCGAGGGCAGCCTGGGCGCGGGCAGCAGCCCCGCGTGTTCCGCCAGGCCGAGTCCGATGACGGCGGCGATGGCGAGCGCGCCGGCCAGCGCGACGACGCGCGGTCCGAGCACCATGGCGCCGACGATGATCGCCGGGTAGGCGAAGACGATGCCGGTGCGCAGGCCGGCGACGAGGGTGCAGGACGCCGTGACCGCCAGCAGCGCGCCCCAGAGCAGGCCGTGATAGGCGGCGAGGGGCTTGCCGAGCCGGACGAGCAGCAGCGCAACAAGGGCGATCGGGATGAGGAAGGCCGGGCCGAGCAGCCGGTAATCCTTCAGGCTTCCCAGGTCCGGCAGGAGGGCGACGTACGCGAGCGCGCCGGCCAGCATCACGGCGGCGGTGAGCCCCACGATTTTTGCGCCGCCGGCGAGTTCCAGCCATTCCCTGGCGGGCGAGCGATTCGATGTATCGGCGTACGGGTTTGGCGTTTGGATTTCGCGCACGATTCGTTGTCGTCAATTACACAAGCGGATCCCAGTCGGTCGGGCAGTATAATTCCAGGCTCGAACTACGTTATCGGCCAATGTCCAGCTTCCTGAGCGGGCTCAACCCGCCCCAGCACGCCGCCGTCACCCTGCCGCCGCAGCACGCCCTCATCCTGGCGGGCGCCGGTTCCGGCAAGACGCGGGTGCTCACCACGCGCATCGCCTGGCTGATCCAGACCGGCCAGGCTGGCCCGCACGGCGTGCTCGCCGTCACCTTCACCAACAAGGCGGCCAAGGAGATGCTGACCCGCCTCTCCGCCATGCTGCCGATCAACACGCGCGGCATGTGGATCGGCACCTTCCACGGCCTGTGCAACCGCCTGCTGCGCGCGCATCACCGCGATGCGGGACTGCCGCAGCTCTTCCAGATCCTCGACTCGGCCGATCAACTCGCCGCCATCAAGCGTCTGCTCAAGGCGCTCAACGTCGACGACGAAAAGTTCCCTCCCCGGGACATCGCCAATTTCATTAACGGCCAGAAAGAGGCGGGCTTGAGGCCGGACGCGGTGGAGGCCTGGGACGACTACACGCGCAAGCGCGTCGAGCTGTATCGCGAATACGAGGCGCAATGCCTGCGCGAGGGCGTGGTGGACTTCGCCGAGCTGCTGCTGCGCGCCTATGAGCTGTTGCAGCGCAACGAGCCGATACGGCTTCACTACCAGAGCCGCTTCCGCCACATCCTGGTCGACGAGTTCCAGGACACCAATGTCCTGCAATACCGCTGGCTGAAGCTGCTGGCCAGCGGCGGGGCCAGTTTGTTCTGCGTGGGCGACGACGACCAAAGCATCTACGCCTTCCGCGGCGCCGAGGTTGGCAACATGCGCGACTTCGAGCGCGAGTTCCGCGTCGACAACGTCATCCGCCTCGAGCAGAACTACCGTTCGCACGGCAACATCCTCGACGCCGCCAACGCCATCATCAAGCACAACGCCGCGCGCCTGGGCAAGAACCTGTGGACCGACGCCGGCTCGGGCGAGCCGATCCGCGCCTACGAGGCCTTCAACGACACGGAAGAGGCGCGCTGGATCGTCGAGGAGATCAAGTCCCTCGCCGGGGAGGGCCTGGCGCGGCGCGAGATGGCGCTGCTCTATCGTTCCAACGCCCAGTCGCGCGTGCTCGAGCACGCGCTGTTTTCCGCCGGACTGCCCTATCGCGTCTACGGCGGCCTGCGCTTCTTCGAACGCCAGGAGGTGAAGCACGCGCTGGCCTACCTGCGCCTGATCGCCAACCCGGACGACGACGGCGCCTTCCTGCGCGTGGTGAACTTCCCGGCGCGCGGCATCGGGGCGCGCAGCATCGAGCAGCTGCAGGATGCGGCGAAGAATGCAAAAGTCAGCCTCTACGCCACGGCGCAGGGCGGCGGCAAGGCCGCCGCCTTCGCCGCGCTGGTCGACAAATTGCGCGCCGCCACCGAGGGCCTCACCCTGCCGGAGACCGTCGAGCAGGTGCTGGAGATTTCCGGCCTGCGCGCCCACTATCGAACGGAAAAGGAAGGCCAGGACCGCCTGGCCAACCTCGACGAGCTGGTGAACGCCGCCGAGAGCTTCGTCGCCGAGGAGGGCAACGTCGACGCCGAGGGCGAAGTCTCGGGCGACCTCGCCGCCTTCCTCTCGCACGCCTCGCTCGAGGCCGGCGAGCACCAGGCCGGCGAGGGCGACGACGCCCTGCAGCTGATGACGGTGCATTCGGCCAAGGGCCTGGAGTTCGACGCCGTCTTCATCAGCGGCCTCGAGGAGGGGCTGTTCCCGCACGAGAACAGCGTGCGCGAGGACAAAGGGCTGGAGGAGGAGCGCCGCCTGATGTACGTCGCCGTCACACGGGCGAGGAAGCGCCTGTATATCTCCCACGCCCAGACGCGCATGCTGCACGGCCAGACGCGCTACAACCTGCCCTCGCGCTTCTTCGACGAAATACCGGAAGGGCTGCTGAAGTGGCTGACGCCGAAGCTGGCGCGCGGCCATGCCGCCGTGTCCCCCAGGGGGACTTCCTTCGGGGCGTCGCCGGGACTGACTTTTGCGCCGCGCCGCCCGTCCTGGGCCGCGCCGCCGCCCGCCGCCGTGGTGCGCCGCACGGCGGAGAAAGAGGCCGGCGGCTTGCGCATCGGCCAGAACGTGCAGCACGCCAAGTTCGGCCAGGGCGTCATCGTCAATGCGGAAGGTGCCGGCTCCGACGCCCGCGTGCAGGTGAACTTCGGCCGCGAGGGCGTCAAGTGGCTGGCGCTGTCGGTGGCGAAGCTGACGCCGGTCTGAATGCTGGCGCCGTGGGCGCCATGCGGCTAACATTGCGCCCATGCCCGCTCCCGCCGTCATCCGCCAGCTCGTCGAGCGATTCGAAGCCAACCTCGACACCTACCGCGGCGGCGGCTACAACGAAACCCTGCTGCGGCGCGACTTCCTCGATCCCTTCTTCAAGGCGCTCGGCTGGGACATCGACAACTCGCAGGATTACGCCGAAGCCTTTCGCGAAGTCATCCACGAGGACGCCATCAAGGTCGGCGGCTCGACCAAGGCGCCCGACTACAGCTTCCGCATCGGCGGCCGGCGCATCTTCTTTCTCGAGGCCAAGAAGCCCTCGGTCTACATCAAGGAGGAGATCGCCCCCGCCTACCAGCTGCGCCGCTACGCCTGGTCGGCCAACCTGCCGCTGTCCATCCTCTCCGACTTCGAGGAATTCGCCGTCTACGACTGCCGCGCCAAGCCGGCGCCCAACGACAAGCCGTCCAAGGGGCGGCTGCTCTATCTCACCTACCGCGACTACCTCGAACGCTGGGACGAGATCGCCGCCGTCTTCTCGAAAGAGGCGGTGCTCAAGGGCAGCTTCGACCGCTACGCGCGCGAGGCGAAGGGCAAGCGCGGCACCGCCACGGTCGATGCCGAATTCCTCGCCCAGATCGAGCAATGGCGCGACCTGCTGGCGAAGAACCTCGCCCTGCGCAACCCCGGCCTCGGCGTGCGCGAGCTCAATTTCGCCGTGCAGGCCACCATCGACCGCATCGTCTTCCTGCGCATTTGCGAGGATCGCGGCATCGAGCCGCTCAACCGCCTGCAGGGGCTGGCCAACGGCGCGCACATCTATGAGCGGCTGGCGCAGGTGTTCCGCGAAGCCGACGAGCGCTACAACTCCGGCCTGTTCCACTTCAGGAGCGAGAAGAACCGCCCGGGCAGCCCGGACGAATTCACCCTCGGCCTGAAGGTCGACGACAAGCTGCTCAAGGATTTGCTCAACGGGCTCTACTACCCCGAGAGCCCCTACGAGTTTTCGGTGCTGCCGGCCGACATCCTCGGCCAGGTGTATGAGCGCTTCCTCGGCAGCGTCATCCGCCTCACCGCCGGCGGCCAGGCCAAGGTCGAGGAGAAGCCCGAGGTCAAGAAGGCCGGCGGCGTCTATTACACGCCGACCTACATCGTCGACTACATCGTCAGGCAGACCGTCGGCCGGCTATTGGAAAGTCAGTCGCCGAAGGACGCCGCCAGGCTGAAAATCCTCGACCCGGCCTGCGGCTCCGGCTCCTTCCTCATCGGCGCCTACCAGCACCTGCTCGACTGGCACCTCGGCTGGTACACCGCCAACGACCCGGAGAAGCATGCGAAGGGCAAGGAGGCGAAGCTCTACCGCGCCAAGGAAGGCTGGCGCCTCACCGCCTCGGAACGGAAGCGCATCCTGGTGAACAACATCTACGGCGTCGACATCGACGCCCAGGCGGTGGAAGTGACCAAGCTCTCGCTGCTGCTGAAGGTGCTGGAGGGCGAGACCGACGAATCGCTCAACGCGCAGATGAAGCTCTTCCACGAGCGCGCCCTGCCCGACCTCGACGGCAACATCAAGTGCGGCAACTCCCTCATCGGCCCCGACTTCTTCGACGGCCGCCTCGACCTCGACGAGGACGAGCGCCGCCGCATCAACGCCTTCGACTGGCGGGCCGAGTTCCCGCAGGTGTTCAAGGGCGGCGGCTTCGACGCGGTGATCGGCAATCCGCCCTATGTGCGCCAGGAATCGCTGGGCGAACTCAAGGACTACTTCCAGTCGCATTACGAGGCGTATGACGGCGTGGCCGACCTCTACGCCTACTTCATGGAAAAGGGCCTCGGGTCGCTGCGCGACGGCGGCCTGTTCAGCATCATCGTCTCCAGCAGTTTCCTGCGCGCCAGTTACGGGCGCGCATTGCGCGAGGCCCTGAAGAAGCATGCGGCGGTGCTGCGGCTGGTCGATTTCGGCGGCCTGCCGGTGTTTGCCAACGCCAAGGACACCTACGTCTGCATTCCGCTGCTGGAGAAGGGCGCCACACCCCAGCGCATCGAGGTCGCGCGCATCGCCTCGCTCGAAAACCTCGATGTCGAAGAGTACGTGCATGCGCATCGCTACTTCGTCCCGCAGGCGCGCTTCAGCGCGGAGGCCTGGTCGCTCAAGTCCGACGAAGAAGCGGCCGTCTTCGACAAGATCGTCAAAGCCGGCAAGCCGCTGGGCGTGTATTTGAATGGGGGCCTGTATTACGGCATTAAGACAGGGCTGAACGAAGCCTTCGTCATCGACACGGAAACGAGAAACCGCCTCGTCGCGCAGGACAAGCGCAGCGCCGAACTGATAAAGCCGCTGCTCGGCGGGGAGGACATCCGCCGCTATCTGTTTTGCGAAACCGGGCAGTGGCTGATTTTCACGCGGCGCGGGGTGGACATCGCCAGGTATCCGGCGATCCGCGATCACCTCGCCCAATGGAAAGAGGATCTGACGCCGAAGAAGGATAAAACGGCCAGGCGCGGACGCAAGCCAGGCCGCTACGCCTGGTACGAGATTCAGGACGACGTGGCCTATTTCGAGGTGTTCGACAAGCCGAAGATCATCTTCCCGGACATCGCCAAGTCGCCGCGGTTCTCGCTGGACAACGACGGCCGCTATCTCGCCAACACGGCATACTGCATTGGAAGCGACGACCCGTACTTGCTCGGTGTACTCAACAGTCGCCTGTTCTGGTTCGCCATCAGCCACATCAGCATTCCGTTCGGCGTGCGTGCCGGCGAATACCGCTACCGCCTGATCTACCAGTACATGGAGAAGGTGCCGATCCGCGTCATCGACCGCAAGGACAAGTCCGACCGCGCCCGCCACGACAAGCTGGTCGCCCTGGTCGAACAGATGCTGAAGCTCCACCGCGACCTCGCCGTGGCGAAGACCGCCCACGACAAGATCCTCGTCGAGCGCCAGATCGCCGCCACCGACAAACAGATCGACCGGCTGGTGTATGAGCTGTACGGACTGACGGAGGAGGAGATTGCGGTGGTGGAGGGTGGGGCATAATATTCACTGCAACTGGACGCAGGAAAAAGATGACCGCAAGCCATATCGATGTTCCGCGCGAGGAGATCGCGGCGTTTTGCCGCCGAAACCATATTCGGCGGCTGGCCCTGTTCGGCTCCGTTTTGCGTGACGACTTCCGGCCGGACAGCGATGTGGATGTGCTGGTCGAATTCGAGCCGGAAGTCCGCATCGGCCTGATCGGGCTGTCCGGGCTCGAATTGCAGCTGTCGGATATCCTGCGCCGCAAGGTCGATCTGCGCACGCCGGCCGACCTCAGCCGGTATTTCCGCGATGAGGTGATGGCCGCCGCCGAGGTGCAATATGCCCGGCCCTGACGCGATCCGTCTGAAGCACATGCTGGATGCGGCCGAGGAGGCGCTTGCCTTCGCCGCCGGGCACAGCCGCGCCGATCTGGACGCCGACCGCAAGCTGGTGCTTGCCCTGATCAAGCTCGTCGAGATTATTGGCGAAGCCGCCGCGAAGGTCAGCGGGGAAACGCGCCAGCGCCATGCCGCCATTCCCTGGGATGCCGTCGTGGCGACGCGCAACCGGCTGATCCACGGCTACTTCGACATCAACCTCGATATCGTCTGGGATACGGTCACCGTAGACCTGCCGCCCCTCTTGGCAGAATTGAGGAAGGTGGCGTGAAAGTACGCGCCAACGGCATCGACATCCATTGCGAGATATCCGGCAGCGGCCCCTGGCTGACGCTGTCGCATTCGCTGTCCTGCGATCTCTCCATGTGGCAGCCGCAACTGTCGGCGCTTGAAAAACACTTCACCGTCCTGCGTTACGACACCCGCGGCCACGGCGGCACGGACGCGCCGGCCGGCGCGTACACCTTCGACCAGTTGAGCGACGATGTGCTCGGCCTGCTCGATGCGCTGAAAATCGAACGCACGCACTACTGCGGCCTGTCGATGGGCGGCATGATCGGCCAGCACCTGGCGCTGAAGGCACCGCGGCGCATCGACCGCCTGGTGCTCGCCGACACCACCAGCCGCATGCCGCCGGAGGCGGGGCCGCTGTGGGCGGAGCGCATCCGCATCGCGCAGGAGCAGGGCATGGCGGCGCACGTGCAGCCGACGCTGGAGCGCTGGTTCACCGCGCCCTGGCGCGCGGCGCATCCGGAGGTGATGGAGCGCATCGGCACGCTGATCCGCAACACGCCGGTGGCCGGCTACGTCGGCTGCGCCCAGGCGATCGCCCGCATCGACGTGACGGACCGCCTGAACGGGATCAAGGCGCCGACGCTGGTGATCGTCGGCCGCGACGACATCGGCACGCCGCCGGCGATGTCGGAAGTCATCGCCGCGGCGATTCCCGGCGCGCGGCTGGAAGTCATCTCCGACGCCTCGCACCTTTCCAACATCGAGCAGGCGGACGCCTTCAACCGGCTGCTGCTGGATTTAGTTCCGGCATAACGCCCGCGCACGCGGGCATTAGCCTTCACTGAAACTTCGTTTTCTGGCGTAGGTCGGGCTTCAGCCCGACTGTGGCCGTTGATGTCGGGCTGAAGCCCGACCTACAGGAGGCAATGCAATGGATCTCGGCATCGCAGGAAAAAGCGCGCTGGTCTGCGCCGCCAGCAAGGGCCTCGGCCGCGGCTGCGCGCTGGCGCTGGCGCGGGAGGGCGTGCACGTCACCCTCGTCGCGCGCGGGCGCGCGGCGCTGGAAGCCACCGCCGCCGAGCTGGAAAAAGTCAGTCCTCATGGTACGGCGATTCAGTTCGTCGCCGCCGACATCGTCACGCCGGAAGGCCGCGCCGCGGCGCTCGCCGCCTGCCCGCAGCCGGACATCCTGGTGAACAACGCCGGCGGGCCGCCGCCGGGAGACTTCCGCGAGTGGACGCGCGAGACCTGGATCGCCGCGCTCGATGCCAACATGCTCACGCCCATCGAGCTCATCAAGGCGACGGTGGACGGCATGATCGAACGTCGCTTCGGCCGCATCGTGAACATCACCTCCGGCGCGGTGAAGGCGCCGATCGACGTGCTCGGCCTTTCCAACGGCGCAAGGAGCGGACTCACCGGCTTCGTCGCCGGGTTGGCGCGCCAGACCGTCAAGCACAACGTCACCCTCAACAATCTGTTGCCCGGCTTCTTCGACACCGACCGCATCCGTGCGGTGATCGGCGGCCAGGCGAAGACGCGCGGCGTCAGTTACGACGAGACCCTTGCCGAGCGCATCAGTACCATCCCCGCCGGCCGCATCGGCGATCCCGAGGAGTTCGGCGCCGCCTGCGCCTGGCTGTGCTCAGCCCAGGCCGGCTTCATCACCGGGCAGAACTGGCTGCTCGACGGCGGGGCCTATCCCGGCACCTTTTGACGAGCTGTCTTCCGGGCGACTGACGCCGCCCGGCCGTTCCGCGATACTTTCCCTTGCGGCTTCCCACAATGGAAGCCCGGCCTTCAATTGCCTAGAATGAATCTGCCGTCCACAAGACGGGAGGAGACGACCCGAATGGAAAAAGACCTCGACGCCGCAGCGCTCGAATACCACCGCCTGCCCACCCCTGGCAAGATTTCCGTGGTGCCCACCAAGGGCCTCATCAACCAGCGCGACCTCGCGCTCGCCTATTCCCCCGGTGTGGCCGCAGCCTGCAACGCCATTGTCGCCGAGCCTGCCGAGTCGGCGCGGCTGACTTCCCGCGCCAACCTGGTCGCCGTGGTGACCAACGGCACGGCCGTGCTCGGCCTGGGCGACATCGGCCCGCTCGCCGCCAAGCCGGTGATGGAGGGCAAGGCCTGCCTGTTCAAGAAATTCTCCGGCATCGACGTCTTCGACATCGAGCTGGCCGAGCGCGATCCGGACAAGCTGGTCGACATGATCGCCGCGCTGGAGCCGACCTTCGGCGGCATCAACCTCGAGGACATCAAGGCGCCGGAGTGCTTCTACATCGAGCGGAAATTGCGCAGCCGCATGCGCATCCCGGTCTTCCACGACGATCAGCACGGCACGGCCATCGTCGTCGGCGCCGCGGTGCTGAATGGCCTGAAGCTCCTCGGCAAGAAGGTGGACGAAGTGAAGCTCGTCACCTCCGGCGCCGGCGCGGCGGCGCTCGCCTGCCTCGACATGATCGTCATGCTCGGCGTGAAAGTCGAGAACATCTGGGTCACCGACATCCACGGCGTGGTGTACGAAGGCCGGCCCGAGGAGATGGACGAGATCAAGGCGCGCTACGCCAAGAAGACGGACGCGAGGAAGCTCGCCGAGGTGATCGGGGGCGCCGACGTGTTCCTCGGCCTGTCGGCGGGCGGCGTGCTCAAGCCGGAGATGGTCGCGAAGATGGCGGCAAGACCGCTGATCCTGGCGCTCGCCAACCCGACGCCGGAGATCCTGCCCGAGGAAGTGCGCAACGTGCGCGACGATGCCCTCATCGCCACCGGCCGCTCGGACTACCCGAACCAGGTGAACAACGTCCTCTGCTTCCCCTTCATCTTCCGCGGCGCGCTGGATGCGGGTGCCACGACCATCACGGAAGAGATGAAGCTTGCCGCCGTGCGCGCCATCGCCGAGCTGGCCCAGGCGGAGGCCTCCGACATCGTCGCCACGGCCTACGGCGACACGGAGATGGCCTTCGGCCCCGAGTACATCATCCCCAAGCCCTTCGACCCGCGCCTGATCGTCAAGATCGCGCCGGCGGTGGCGCAGGCGGCGATGGATTCCGGCGTGGCGACGCGACCCGTGAAAGATTTCAATGCCTATCGCCAGCAGCTCACCCAGTTCGTCTTTCATTCCGGCACGCTGATGAAGCCGGTGTTCGCCGCGGCACAGAAGGCGCCCAAGCGCGTGCTCTACTGCGAGGGCGAGGACGAGCGCGTGCTGCGCGCCATCCAGGCGGCGGTCGACGAGGGCATCGCCCGGCCGCTGGCGCTGGGCCGGCCGGCGGTGATCGAGTCGCGCCTGCGCAAGCTCGGCCTGCGCATCCAGATCGGCCGCGACTTCGAGCTGGTCGACGTCGGCAACGATGCGCGCTACCGCGACCTCACCCACGAGTATTACAAGCTGATGCAGCGCGACGGCATCTCGCCGGCGATCGCCAAGCGCGAGGTGCTGCGCTCCAACACCCTGATTGGCGCGCTGCTGCTCAAGCGCGGCGACGTCGACGCCATTCTCTGCGGCACCCACGGCCAGCTGCCGCGCCACCTCGATCGGGTGGCCAGCGTCATCGGCCTGAAGCCCGGCGCGCGCATCTTCGCCGCCATGAACGTGCTGATGCTGCCGCGCCACACCCTGTTCATCTGCGACACCTACGTCAACGAGGATCCGAGCGCCGACGAGATCGCCGAGATGACCCTGATGGCGGCCGAGGAGGTGCGCCGCTTCGGCATCGCGCCGAAAGTGGCGCTGCTGTCCTACTCCAACTTCGGCAGCCGCAAGACCGCGTCCGCGCTGAAGATGCGCGCGGCGCGCCGCCTCATCGCCGAGCGCGCGCCGAACCTGGAGGTGGACGGCGAGATGCACGGCGACGCCGCGCTCTCCGAGGAGATCCGCGACAAGGTGTTCCCGGACTCCGTTTTGCGCGGCGAGGCCAACCTGCTCATCATGCCGAATCTGGATGCCGCCAACATCGCCTTCAACCTGCTCAAGATCACCGGCGGCGACGGCATCACCGTCGGCCCGATCCTGCTCGGCGCCGCCAAACCGGTGCACATCCTCACCTCGACGGCGACGGTGCGGCGGCTGGTGAACATGACAGCGCTGGCGGTGGTGGATGCGCATCACCTGCGCGGCTGAGGAAGAGCGCAAGGTTGGATGATGGCAGCACACCAAGCGGAGTGTCTGCTTCGTGGCGGCTTATCGTTCCGAAACGTCGCCTGCCGTGTTTCCCGGCTCCAGCCAGCCATCGCAGTGCCAGCAACGGCGGCGGAAGAACACCTCGTTGATGACGAAGACGGGGTGACGCGCAGTCAGCAATGACTTGCCAAAGGGGTAGTGACCGCAGCGTGGGCACTTGAGATGCTTGCGTGCCAGCCGGACGTTGCGAATGTAGCCGTAGACGATCAGCCCCAAGGCCGCTGACACGGCCATGGCAGCGGCGACGATCGATTCACGTATGAGCCCTATGGCAGGTAACACGGCAATCAAACCGAGAAAGAAAAGCAGCGCTCCCACATCCGTCTCGCGCTCGAATTCCTCGCGCGCTCGTCTCCACCTCGTTTCCGGTGTCTTCTCATCATCCATGGTAAGCAGCCAGATTATCCCCTCGTAATGCGCTGCCAGACAAGATAGGCGCTAGCGAAATCTACTGTGGCAACCCGCCGTATTGCGGATACTGACTTTCCTGGCTTGAGTTGCCTTATGATTCGTCCATGGGCATGTTCGACCTGATCAAGATGCTGGAGGACGCCGGCGTCGACTACGTGCTGGTCGGCGGATTGGCGGTGGCCCTGCACGGCTACCGGCGCGTGACCATGGACGTGGATGTCGTGCTGGCGCTGGACGAGGACAACCTGCGGCGCTTCGTTTCCGCCGCACGTTCGGCCGGACTGCAGCCGGTCATTCCGGTCGACATCGAGTCGCTCGCCCGGCCCGAGCTGCTTGAGCAATGGCATCGCGAGAAGGGCATGCCGGCCTTCGGGCTGCGCAAGCCCGAGGGCATGGCGACGATCATCGATGTCCTGATCCGGCCGGTGGTGCCCTATGAGCAACTGCGCCGCGATGCCGCTACCGTCGATGTCGGCCCGCTGAAAATCCCCGTCGCCTCCATCGACCACCTGATCGCCATGAAGACCGGCACCGGACGCGGCAAGGACGCGGTCGACATCGAGGAACTGCAGAAGCTCAAGACGGGAGGCGCCGCATGACATCGGCCGAAGCAAACTACCGCCTCCTGCAGGAAATCCAGGCGAACCGCGACTTCCTGTTGCTCGCCTATCGGCAGAACCCGGAATTGCTCAAGCGCGCCGAGCCGGATATCCGGCTGTTGTTCGGCCTGCCGGAACATGATGAAGCGGGCGCAGCGAATCCGCACGCACAGACAGACCCACAAAGGAAATGACCATGCCCCACGCCATCCGCTTCCACCAGCCCGGCGGCCCCGAGGTTCTGAAATGGGAGGCGGTCGCCGTTGGCGATCCGGGGCCGAACGAGGCGCGCGTGCGCCATCATGCCGTCGGCCTCAACTTCATCGACATCTACCACCGCACCGGCGCCTATCCGCTGCCGCTGCCCTCGGGCATCGGCCTCGAGGGAGCGGGGGTGGTGGAGGCGGTCGGCGCCGAGGTGAAGGACCTCAAGGCGGGCGACCGCGTCGCCTATGCCGGCGGGCCGGTCGGCGCCTATGCGGAAGTGCGCCTGATTCCGGCCGACCGGCTGGTGAAGCTGCCCGAGGCGCTCAGCTTCGAGCAGGGCGCGGCGATGATGCTGCAGGGCATGACGGCGCAGTACCTGCTGCGCCGTACCTATCGCGTGCAGCCGGGCGACACCATCCTCATCCATGCCGCCGCCGGCGGCGTCGGCCTCATCGTCTGCCAGTGGGCCAAGGCACTTGGCGCGAAGGTGATCGGCACGGTCGGCTCGGACGAGAAGGCGGCCTTGGCGAAGGCGCACGGCTGCGACCACCCGATCGTGTATACCCGCGAGAAGTTCGCCGAACGTGTCAAGGAGCTCACCGTCGGCGAGGGCGTGGCGGCGGTGTACGACTCGATCGGCAAGGACACCTTCATGGATTCGCTGTCCTGCCTGCGTCCGCTCGGCATGATGGTGCTGTTCGGCGCCGCCTCCGGCCCGGTGCCGCCCTTCGACCTGGGCCTCTTGGCGAAGATGGGCTCGCTGTTCGTCACGCGGCCGACGCTGTTCACCTACACGGCGAAGCGCGCCGACCTCGTCGCCATCGCCGGCGAGCTGTTCGAGGCGGTGGCCTCGGGCAAGGCGAAGATCGAGGTGAACCAGCGCTACGCCCTGAAGGACGCGGCGCAGGCGCAGGCCGACCTCGAAGCGCGCAGGACGACGGGCTCGACCATCCTGCTGCCCTGACGCCGTACCGCGGGGGCTGACTTTCATTCGGCCGGAAGCAGGCCGGGCGTTGCGGGGCGGAGCCTGCCGTGCTATTCTTCAAATGACCATTTGGAGAATCGAAATGACCACAAAAGCCGTCAGCGTTTCCGAGTTCAAGGCGCATTGCCTCGACGTGATTCGCCAGGTCGAGCGGGCCGGCACGGCCGTCGACCTGGTGCGGCGCGGCAAGGTGGTGGCGCGCCTGGTGCCGAGCGCGCCCGCGTCCAGGGGC
>WBUF01000068.1 GCA_008933825.1 Rhodocyclaceae bacterium
GGCGGCGGAGAAGCGTGCCGCGCCGCCGCCCCGGGCCGGCGCTGCGTCGCTTGGCTTCAATCCAGTGATCATCGGCATGATCAGGGTGGCCCGGCGGAAGCGGACGTAGTAGGCGATGGCGCCCAGGTGCGCCAGGACGAGCAGGATCAGCCCGGGCTCGAGCAGTCGATGGATGCCCGAGGCGCGGTCGGAAAAAACCTTGCCGGCCAGGGCATACAGCGGCCCCTCGAAGGCGACATCGTCATTGGCGAAAAGACCGGTTGCGGCCAGCAGCAGGAGGATGGCCAGCATGGCGAGCACGGAAAGCGCACCGAGGGGATTGTGGCCCTCGCCGCGCCACTCGCCGCGCAGATAGGCCCGCAAGGCCGACGGGCCGGGCAGGAACTGGCCGAAGCGCGCATAGGTCGAGCCGACGAAGCCCCAGGCCAGGCGGAACACCAGCAAACCGAGCATGGCGAGGCCAAAGCGGCCATGCCAGGCCATGGCGCCCGTCTTCACGCTGACGAAAGCGCCGGCCACGCTCAATGCCATCGCCCAATGGACGATCCGCGTCGGCAAATCCCAGATCCTGACCGTGCGCTTCGTTTCAGCCATGCCGAACTGCGCCGTGCCGGGGCGACTGACTTTCAGACGACCGCCTCTTCTTTCGGCTTCTGCGGCTTGACGAACTGCTCGCGCGAGACGCCCAGCCACATCACCAGCGGGCTGGCCACCAGCACCGAGGAGTAGATGCCGAACAGGATGCCGATGGTCAGCGCCATGGCGAAGTAGTGCAGCACCTCGCCGCCGAAGACCAGCATCGACAGCACGGCGAGCTGGGTGCTGCCGTGGGTGATGATGGTGCGGCTGATGGTGCTGGTGATGGCATTGTCGATGACCTGCGGCACGGTGGCCTTGCGCATCTTCCTGAAGTTCTCGCGCACGCGGTCGAAGACCACCACCGACTCGTTCACCGAGTAGCCCAGCACGGCCAGCACGGCGGCCAGCACCGGCAGCGAGAACTCCCACTGGAAGAAGGCGAAGAAGCCGAGGATGATCACCACGTCGTGCAGGTTGGCGATGATGGCGGAGACGGCGAAGCGCCACTCGAAGCGCAGCGCCAGGTACACGATGATGCCGAACACCACCAGCAGCAGGGCGATGGCGCCGTTCTCGGCCAGTTCCTTGCCGACCTGCGGGCCGACGAACTCGACGCGCTTCAGCTGCGCGCCGGGCGCGTCCCGGTCGAGCGCGTCCATGACTGCGGCGCCGAGCGCGGCCGAATCCTGGCCGGGCTTGAGCGGCATGCGGATCAGCACGTCGCGGCTGCTGCCGAAATTGGCGACCTGGGTGTCGGTGTAGCCGGCGCGGGCCAGCGCGTCGCGGATCTTCTGCGTGTCGGCCGCCTGGGCGTAGCTCACCTCGATCAGCGTGCCGCCTGTGAATTCGACGCTGAAGTGCAGGCCGCGCGTGGCGAGAAAGAACACCGCCGCGATGAAGGTGATCAGCGAAATGACGTTGAACACCAGCGCATGGCGCATGAAGGGGATGTCTTTGCGGATCTTGAAGAATTCCATCTGTGTTCCCCTTGATTATTTCCAGGCCACGTTGCCGATCGACAGCTTCGCCAGCTTGCGCCGGCTGCCGTAGACCAGGTTGACGATGCCGCGCGAGACGACCACCGAGCTGAACATCGAGGTGAGGATCCCCAGGCAATGCACGACGGCGAAGCCGCGCACCGGGCCGGAGCCGAAGACGAGCAGGGCGAGGCCGGCGATGAGCGAGGTGACGTTGGAGTCGAGGATGGTGCCGAAGGCGCGCTCGTAGCCGGCGGCGATGGCCGCCTGCGGGGTGACGCCGTTGCGCAGTTCCTCGCGGATGCGCTCGTTGATCAGCACGTTGGCGTCGATGGCCATGCCCAGCGTCAGCGCGATGGCGGCGATGCCGGGCAGGGTCAGCGTCGCCTGCAGCATCGAGAGCAGGGCGATCAGCAGCAGCAGGTTGGTCGACAGGGCCACCACGGAGATGAGGCCGAATATCAGGTAGTAGATGGCCATGAAGACGGCGATGGCGAGGAAGCCGTAGAGCGTGGAGTTGAAGCCGCGCTCGATGTTCTCGGCGCCGAGGCTCGGCCCGATGGTGCGCTCCTCGACGATCTCCATCGGCGCGGCCAGCGATCCCGCGCGCAGCAGCAGCGCGACGTCGTTGGCCTCGACGGTGCTCATGCGGCCGGAGATCTGCACGCGGCCGCCGCCGATCTCGGTGCGGATCACCGGGGCGGTGACGACCTCGCCCTTGCCCTTCTCGATGAGCAGGATGGCCATGCGCTTGCCGACGTTCTCGCGCGTGACGTCCTTGAAGATGCGCGCGCCGGCCGAGTCCAGCGTGAGATGCACCGCCGGCTCGTGCGTCTGGTTGTCGAAGCCGGGCTGGGCGTCGGTGAGGCGGTCGCCGGTGAGCACGACCTGCTTCTTCACCAGCAGCGGCCCGCCGCTGCGCTCGACGTAGTATTCCGTGCCGGCCGGCGGGCTGCCCTTGGCAGCCTCTTCCATCACCGTCGGGTTCTGGCTGTTCTCGTCGTCGACCAGCCTGACCTCCAGAGTGGCGGTGCGGCCGAGGATGTCCTTGGCCTTGGCCGTGTCCTGCACGCCGGGCAGCTGCACGACGATGCGATCGGCCCCCTGCTGCTGGATCACCGGCTCGGCCACGCCCAGCTCGTTGATGCGGTTGTGCAGGGTGGTGATGTTCTGCTTGAGGGCGAATTCCTGAATGCGCTTTTGCGCCTCGGGCTTGAGCGTGGCGGCGAGCTTCAGGTCGGCGCCGTCCTGCAGCTCGGTCAGCAGCAGGTCGGGCTGGGCGCTCTCGATGGCGGCGCGCGCCTTGTTGCGCATCTCGGCGTCGCGGAAGCGGATGGCGAGCTGGTCGCGCTCGCGGGCGATGCCGCCATGGCGCACGCCCTTGTCGCGCATCAGCGAGCGCAGGTCGGCGGCGGTGGCATCCAGCCGCTTGGTCAGGGCCCCCTTCATGTCCACCTGGAGCAGGAAGTGCACGCCGCCGCGCAGATCAAGGCCAAGGTACATCGGCAGGGCGTGCAGCGAGGTCAGCCAGGCCGGCGAGCGCGAGATCAGGTTGAGCGCCACGACGTAGGCGGCATTGTCGGGGTCGGCGTTGAGGGCGCGCTCGACCGCGTCCTTGGCCTTGATCTGCGTTTCGGTGTCGCCGAAGCGGGCGCGCACGCTGTTCTGGTCGGCGAACAGGCCCTGGTGGACGATGCTCTCCGCTTTCAGGATCTCCTCGACGCGGGCGAGCAGCCTGGCATCGACTTTCACCGTCGCCTTGACGCTGGAGACCTGCACGGCGGGCGCCTCGCCGAAGAAGTTGGGCAGGGTATAGAGCAGGCCGAGCGCCAGCGCAAAGGCGATCAGCAGGTACTTCCAGAGTGGGTAGCGGTTCATGTCTTGTGTGGGGCGGCCGCCCGCCCCGCGGGTGGAATCAGAGCGCCTTCAGCGTGCCTTTGGGCAGGATGGCGGTGATGGCATTTCTCTGCACCGATATGACGACGTTTTCGGCGATTTCCAGGCCGATGTAGGTCTCGTCGAGCTTGGTGATGCGTCCGGCGATGCCGCCGTTGGTGAGCACCTCGTCGCCCTTCTGCATCGCCTCGACCATGGCCTTGTGCTCCTTGGCGCGCTTCATCTGGGGGCGGATCATGAGGAACCACAGGACGACGAACATCAGCAGGATGGGCAGCATGCCCAGCAGGCCGCCGGCCTCGCCGGCGGCAGGGGCGGCTTGCGCCCAGGCATTCGAAATCAGCACGTTGGTCTCCGTGAGTGGATTGTGAGTGGATTGAAAAATGCGCGAAATTATAACAGCTTGGCGCCTCTCGCCGTACGGAATCGGCCAATATAGTCGGCCAGTCCGCCGCCGGCGATGGCTGCACGCAGCTCGGCCATGAGTTGCTGATAGTAGAAGAGGTTGTGCAGGGTGTTCAATCGCGCGCCGAGGATTTCATTGACCCGCTGCAGATGGTGCAGGTAGGCGCGGCTGAAGTTGCGGCAGGTGGTGCAGGGGCAGGCCTCGTCCAGCGGCCGGGTATCGTTGGCGTGGGCGGCGTTGCGGATCTTCACCGTGCCGTGACGGGTGAACAGCCAGCCGTTGCGGGCATTGCGCGTCGGCAGCACGCAGTCGAACAAGTCGATGCCCTGCTGCACGGCGTGCACCAGGTCCTCCGGGGTGCCGACGCCCATCAGGTAGCGCGGCCTGTCCAGAGGCAGCTTCGGCGCGGCGTGGGCCAGGATGCGCTGCATGTCGGCCTTCGGCTCGCCCACCGAGAGGCCGCCGATGGCGTAGCCGTCGAAGCCGAGGTCCGCCAGACCGGCGAGCGACTCGTCGCGCAGGTCCTCGAACATGCCGCCCTGGACGATGCCGAAGAGAGCGTTCGGATTGCCTTCATGCGCCCGCTTCGAGCGCTCGGCCCAGCGCAAGCTGAGGCGCATCGACTTCGCCGCCTCGGCCTGCGTGGCGGGATAGGGCGTGCATTCGTCGAAGATCATCACCACGTCGGCATTCAGCACACGCTGGATGCGCATGGACTCCTCCGGTGTCAGGAACAGGCGGTCGCCGTTCACCGGCGAGGCGAACTTGACGCCTTCCTCGCTGATCTTGCGCAGTGCCCCCAGGCTGAAGACCTGGAAGCCGCCGGAATCGGTGAGGATCGGCCCGTCCCAGCCCATGAAGCGGTGCAGCCCGCCGTGGGCGGCGATGACCTCCAGCCCGGGGCGCAGCCAGAGGTGGAAGGTGTTGCCGAGCACGATCTGCGCGCCGAGGCCCTTGACCTCGTCCGGCGCCATGGCCTTGACCGCGCCGTAGGTGCCCACTGGCATGAAGGCCGGCGTGTCGACGACGCCGTGGGCGAGTGTGAGGCGGCCGCGGCGGGCAGCGCCGTCGCTCGCGAGCAGTTCAAATTTCATGGTCTTTGTGCAGGAACATGGCGTCGCCGTAGCTGAAGAAGCGATAGCGTTCTGCCACCGCATGGGCGTAGGCGCGGCGCAGGTTTTCCATGCCGCCGAAGGCCGAGACCAGCATCAGCAGGGTGGACTTCGGCAGGTGGAAGTTGGTGACGAGCGCATCGGCCGTGCGAAAGCGAAAGCCGGGCAGGATGAAGAGTTCGGTTTCCCCGGGGCCGGCGAGGACTTCGCCCTCCTGGGCGGCGGCTTCCAGCGCGCGCAGCGTGGTGGTGCCGACGGCGACGACGCGGCCGCCGCGGGCGCGGGCGGCGGCCAGCGCGGCGACGGTGTCGGCCGGGATGACATAGCGCTCGCGGTGCATGCGATGATGGACCAGGGCGTCGACCCGCACCGGCTGGAAGGTGCCGGCGCCGACGTGCAGGGTCAGCCAGGCGAGTTCCACGCCTTGCGTGCGCAAGGCAGACATGAGCGCCTCGTCGAAATGCAGCCCGGCGGTCGGCGCCGCCACCGAGCCGCGGTCGCGCGCATACACGGTCTGGTAGCGCGCCTCGTCCTCCTCCTCGGCCGAACGGCGGATGTAAGGAGGCAGGGGCAGCTTGCCATGCCGGTCGAGCAGGTCGACCAGGTCTTCCGGGCCGGGGAAGCGCAGCAGGAAAAAGCCGCCCTCGCGCGCCACCACCTGCACCTCGAGCTTGCCTTCCAGCCGCAGCCGGCTGCCCGGCCAGGGGGCGTGGCTGGCGCGAACCTGCGCCAGCGCCTCGTGGCGGCCGACGGGGCGCTCGATCAGTACCTCCACCCGTCCGCCGCTGTCCTTGATGCCGTGCAGGCGGGCATGCAGCACGCGGGTGTCGTTGAATACCAGCAGGTCGCCCGCCCGCAGCAGGCCGGGCAGGTCGGCGAAGCGCCGATCCTCCAGCCGCCCGCCATCGACCACCAGCAACCGGCTCGCCGTGCGCTCGGGCAGAGGGGCCTGCGCGATCAGCCCGGGCGGCAGCGTGTAATCGAAATCGGCCAGGGAAAGCGGCATTTTGTTTGATCGGGGGGCGCCGGATGCGGGATAATGCCGGCTCTTTCGGCCCGCCATTCTACGCGGGCCCATGCCGGGATGGCGGAATCGGTAGACGCAGTGGACTCAAAATCCACCGCTGGCAACAGTGTGGGGGTTCGACTCCCCCTCCCGGCACCAGAACCCCAGGCACGCGTACCCGGAAGGGCTGCCCGCATCCGGCGAATCCGGCTGTCGCCGGCGCTCGCTTTTGACGAAAGTTAATCTATATTAAGAATTCCCCCGTTTCCAGTCAGGACATGCTTTGGTTTTGATAAATATCAAGGAATGGGCGGCCTGCCCGGTAGAACCTTCGCTCAGCACAAAAACCGCAAAATTTTTGGGCTCTTTCGTAAATCGTTAATCGGGTTCTTCGTTGAGGGAGAAGACACATGCAGAAACGTAATGTGAAATCCGGCGCCCTGAGCCTGGCGGCCCTGCCGCTCGCGTTTGCCGGCCTGTTCAACACGGCCAGCGCCCAGGATGCCGCCCCGCCAGCCATGACGGCGGAAGAAAAGGCGGTCGGCAAGAAGATTTATTTCGAGCGCTGCGCCGGCTGTCACGGCGTGCTGCGCAAGGGCGCCACCGGCAAGAACCTCGAGCCGAGCTGGACCAAGAAGGACAAGGACGGCAAGGAAACCTCGGGCGGCATGCTCAAGCTCGGCACGGCCCGCCTCGAGAAGATCATCGCCCTCGGCACCGAAGGCGGCATGGTGAACTACGACGACATCCTGACCAAGGAAGAAATCAACGTCATGGCGCGCTACATCCAGAACGTGCCTGATGTTCCCCCGGAGTTCAGCCTGAAGGACATGCAGGACTCCTGGAAGCTCATCGTGCCGGTCGATCAGCGGCCGAAGAAGCAGATGAGCAAGATCAACCTGAAGAACATCTTTGCCACCACCCTGCGCGACACCGGCAAGCTGGCGCTGATCGACGGCGACACCAAGCAGATCTGGGAAATTCTCGACACCGGCTATGCGGTACACATTTCCCGCCTGTCGGCTTCCGGCCGCTATGTCTATACGGTCGGCCGCGACGGCCTTGTCACGCTGATCGACCTCTGGTTCGAGAAGCCCACGACGGTTGCCACGGTCAAGCTCGGCTCCGACGCCCGTTCCGTGGACACCTCCAAGTTCAAGGGCTACGAGGACAAGTATCTCGTCGGCGGCACCTACTGGCCGCCCCAGTACTCGGTCATGGAAGGCGACACCCTGAAGCCGCTCAAGATCGTCTCGACCCGCGGCATGACGGTGGATGGCGAGTACCACCCCGAGCCGCGCGTGGCCTCGATCGTGTCCTCGCACATCAAGCCGGAGTGGGTCATCAACGTCAAGGAAACCGGCATGATCCTGCTGGTGGATTACAGCGACATCAACAACCTGAAGACCACCACGATCAATTCCGCCAAGTTCCTGCATGACGGCGGCTGGGACATCACCAAGCGCTACTTCCTCGTTGCGGCGAACGCCTCGCACAAGGTTGCGGCGGTCGATACCAAGACCGGCAAGCTGGCCGCCCTGGTCGACACCAAGAAGATCCCCCACCCGGGACGCGGCGCCAACTTCTTCCATCCGAAGTACGGCCCCGTCTGGGCGACCGGCCATCTGGGCGATGCCGTGGTGTCGCTGATCTCGACGCCTTCGGCCAAGCCCGAGCACGCCAAGTTCAAGCAGTACAACTGGAAGGTGGTCGAGGAGCTGAAGATGCCGGGCGCAGGCAACCTGTTCGTCAAGACGCACCCGAAGTCGCATCATCTGTGGGCCGACATGCCGATGAACCCCGAGCGCGAGAACGCCGAGGTCAATTACGTGTTCGATCTGCGTGACCTGTCCAAGCCGCCGGTCAAGATCGACGTCGCCAAGGACTCCGGTTTGCCGGTGACCAAGGCGCTGCGCCGCGCGGTGCACCAGGAGTACAGCCAGGACGGCACCGAGGTGTGGATCTCGCTCTGGGGCGGCAAGACCGACCAGTCGGCCATCGTGGTGTATGACGACAAGACCCTGAAGGTCAAGAAGGTGATCACCGATCCGAAGATGATCACCCCGACCGGCAAGTTCAACGTCTATAACACGATGAAGGACATCTACTAAGCAGCACCTTGCAGCAGGACAGTCCGGGGGCCGCGAGCCCCCGGGCGCTTGTTGCGACCGATTTGCCTGAACGGATTCCCACATGTCTGACAGCAACAATAAATCCCTCTTCAGCCGCTTCTGGAGCGCATTGAGGCGGCCCAGCGCCAAGTATTCCCTCCTGATCCTGGTGCTCGGCGGTTTCGCCGCCGGCATCGTTTTCTGGGGCGGCTTCCACACCGTGGTGGAGGCGACCAACGCCGAGGCGTTCTGCATCGGCTGCCACGAGATGCGCAACAACGTCTACGAGGAATACAAGAACACCATCCACTACACCAACCGCACCGGGGTGCGCGCGGTATGCGCCGACTGCCACGTGCCGAAGGAGTGGGGGCCGAAGATGCTGAGGAAGATCCAGGCCTCGCGCGAGCTCTACGGCAAGGTCACCGGCAGCGTGGACACGCGCGAGAAGTTCGAGGCCAAGCGGCTCGAGCTGGCCGAACGCGAGTGGAAACGCATGAAGGCGAACAACTCGCTGGAGTGCCGCAACTGCCACAGCATGGTGAGCATGGACGGGGAAAAGCAGAAGCAGCGCGCGCGCAAGCAGCATGAAATGGCCCAGCGCGACGGCGAGACCTGCATCGATTGCCATAAGGGCATCGCCCACCAGAAACCCAAGGGCATGAAGGAAGACGACGAAGGATAGTTCCTCGGTCATCCTGCCAAGGCGGCGTCCGTTAATACTCATTGAAACCCGATAGGAAAGGAAAAGCCATGCAGAAACTGATTACTGCTTCCGCCGCCGGTCTGGCGCTCGCGCTGGGTGCGGGCGGCGCGCTGGCCGCGCCCGACTGGAGCAAGGCGCCCGGCAAGAAGATCACGCTGCTCTACCCGGGCGCGTCGCCGATGGAGTGGATTCTCAAGGGCACCGAGCATGGCGGCGCCCGCGGCCTGAAGAAGGGCGAGAGTTGCGCCAGCTGCCACGACGAGGAAGCGGCCGACATGGGCAAGAAGATGGCCACCGGCCAGAAGATCGAGCCGAAGCCGATCAAGGGCAAGGCCGGGTCGATTCCCGTCACGGTGCAGGCCGCGCACGACGGCAGCAACCTCTACCTGCGCTTCTCCTGGAAGCAGCCTGCCGGCGGGGCCGAGAAAATGGACAAGGACAACCAGGTCAAGCTGGCGTTCATGCTCGAGGACAACAAGGTCGAGCGCGCCAATCTTTCCGGCTGCTGGGAGACCTGCCACCAGGATTCCCGCACGATGCCTGACGCCAAGGACGAAAAGAAGACCAAATATGTCGCCGGCGGCGACGTCAAGGGCGGCAAGTTCTACGACCTGATGCAATGGACCAGCAAGGGCGCCAAGCACGACGGCTACGTCGCCGACAAGCGGGTCATGGAAGGCGGCAAGGGTCTGGTCGAGGCCAAGGGCGAGAAGAAGGGCGACGAGTGGGTCGTCGTCTTCACGCGCAAGCTGGCCGGCGGCGGCGAGGGCGACATCGCCCTGGCTTCCGGCAAGACCTACAACTTCGGCTTCGCCATACACGACGACCACACCGCAGGCCGTTTCCACCACGTTTCGCTCGGCTACACGCTGGGCATCGACGCCAAGGCGGACGTCACCGCGGCCAGGCAGTAGCGGACCTGCTCCGGGAACTGCCGGAGCGTGGCAAGGACAAACGGGGAGTTCGGGCTCCCCTTTGTTTTTCGACAGGAGGCAAGCATGAAAGCCGGATCGATCGCCGTGCTGTGGGGACTGACTTTTCTTGTCGCCCAGGCTGCGGCGCAGACGGTCGAGGTGTCCATCAGGGACTACAAGTTCGTTCCGGCGGAACTGAAAATCAAGGCCGGCACTACCGTGAAGTGGATCAACGAAGAAAAGCGCACCACCCATTCCGTGCTGTTTACCGGGCCGGGCGGGATCGAATCCGAGCGCTTCTTTCCGGGAGAATCCTGGCAGCGCACCTTCGACAAGCCCGGCGTCCATCCCTACACCTGCGGGCCGCACCCCGAAATGAAAGGAACAGTAGAAGTGACGCAGTGACGGCCGGCCGCCTCGCGAACAAGTCGCCCGCTGCGGTTTTTTGTTTTTTGCGGGCAATCCCGCTACACTCCGCCGGCAACCGGGCACGGGCCCGGCGACCGGCGATGATGATCTCCTCTGTCCGAAAAGTCTGGGCTGTCTTGCTGCTGTGCCTGGCCGGTGTGGCGGGCGCGGCCGATTTCGCCTCGGTCTATCCGCAGGCGCGCGGGATTTTTCCCGAAGCCGAGGCCTATGGCGGTTTCGAAGGCACGCCGCCCTCGGTGCCCGTCTTCAAGGGAGGCAAGGTCATCGGCTATCTCTTCCTCACCGACGACGTGCTGCGCATCCCGGCCTACTCGGGCAAGCCGATCAACACCCTGGTCGGCATCGACACGGAGGGACGCATCGCCGGGCTCGCCATCGTGCACCATGACGAGCCGATCCTCGCCGTCGGCATCACACCGGATCGACTCAACCGCTATGTCGACCAGTACGCCGGCAAGTTCGTTTTCGACAAGGTCATCATCGGCGCCGCCCGTCCCGGCCATATCAACATCGACGGCATCAGCGGCGCGACCATCACCGTGATGGTTGAGAACGCCACGGTGATGCGCTCCGCCCGCGCCGTGGCCGAATCGCGCGGCATCCGCAACCCCGGCATCGCTGCCGCAGCGGCCGCGCCACAGGCGGAGGAAGCGCCGCGCCCTCCGGCCGCGGCGGAGATTCGTCCGGCGGTCGTGCCGGAGAAGACGGCCGAGTCCGCCCTGCTTCCAAAGCCCGCGCCGGCGGTCCCGGCCCGGCCAGCGCAAGCCGGGAAAGCCCCGCCTCCCGTGCGCGCCGGCACACCGGCGGAGCGCGCGCGCGCCGAGCAGAAGCCTGCGCTGGTGCATGGCGTCGTGCCGCTGTCGCCGGAGATGCCGCCGCGGGTGATCGCTCCCTTGCCCGAGAAGCCCGGCACCTGGACGCCGCCGGAAGAGGAGGCTGCCTGGATCGCCATCTGGCAGAACCGCAAGTACGAGATTGCCGTCCTCGTCTTCGGCCTGGCCGTGCTCTCCTTCATCCTGGTTTTCCAGGACTGGCTGGCACACCATCCGCGTGCCCTTACTTATGTGCGCAACGGCTTCCACGTCTACACCCTGTTCTTCATCGGCTGGTGGGGCCTGGCGCAGCTCTCGGTCATGAATGTGCTGACGTTCACCGGCGCCGTGATGGGCGGCTTTCGCTGGGAAAATTTCCTCATCGATCCGATGTTGTTCATCCTCTGGGGCTTCGTCGCCATGACCCTGCTGCTGTGGGGGCGCGGCGTATATTGCGGCTGGCTCTGCCCCTTCGGCGCCCTGCAGGAACTGATCCTGATCGGCTCGCGCCGGCTCAAGCTGCCGGAGGTTGAGTTCAGCGACGCAGTGCATGAGCGCCTGGTGGCCCTCAAGTACCTCATTCTCATCCTGCTCTTCGGCCTGTCGCTGCAATCGCTCACCGAGGCGGCCTGGTATGCCGAGGTGGAACCGTTCAAGACGGTCATTTCGATGCGCTTCCAGCGCGAATGGAACTATGTTCTCTATGCCCTGATCCTGATCGGCGTGGCGGCTGTAAACCGCAAGTTCTACTGCAAGTATCTTTGTCCGCTCGGTGCAGCCCTGGCCATCCCGGGCCGCTTCCGCCTGTTCGAGTGGTGGCTGCGGCGACGCAAGGAATGCGGCAAGCCCTGCCAGGTCTGCGCCAACCGTTGTTCGGTGCGCGCCATCCGGACCACCGGCGAGATCAACGCCAACGAATGCCATTACTGCCTGGACTGCCAGGTGATCTACTACAATGATCGCGTTTGCCTGCCCCTGATCGACCGGCGCAAGCGGCGCGAGCAGCAGTTGAAGCGCGGACAGGATGCTCACGCAAAAGACCATGAAAACAAAGTGGATGTAGCCGAGGATAATCCCGAAGGCATGGTCGCGCCAAGCAGACATTGATAATTATCAATTGTAAATATTGATAATTATCAAAGAGTTAAAACGGCAGATATTGACCCAGGTCAAGGCCGGCAAGCCCATCAGGAACTTTAATTCACCGCTTTACAAGCCCAGCTTTTCCACGTTAGGAGATAGTCAATGTTCAGCCGCAAGCTCGTATTGGCAGCCGGGGTTTCCCTGCTCGCCGCTTTGCCTGTGCTCTCCTATGCACAGTCCAAGCCGGTCCACCCTGGCACGCCGGAGGAAGAAATCCGCTACAAGGGCGCCCCTGTGCCGATCAAGCCGGAAGAGGCCAAGGAAACCCTCTCGCCCAAGGCCCCCCCGGTTTCGCCCGAAGAGTTTACGCGTGCCAAGCAGATCTATTTCGAGCGCTGCGCCGGCTGCCACGGCGTGCTGCGCAAGGGGGCGACCGGCAAGCCGCTCACCCCGGACATCACCCTGCCGAAGGGCACCGAGTACCTGAAGGTCTTCATCGCCTACGGCACGCCGGCCGGCATGCCGAACTGGCAGACCTCC
This sequence comes from Rhodocyclaceae bacterium, assembly GCA_008933825.1. GTDB lineage: Bacteria > Pseudomonadota > Gammaproteobacteria > Burkholderiales > Rhodocyclaceae > Desulfobacillus. Next base: position 12,572 of record WBUF01000068.1, read on the forward strand.
GGCGAGCTGACCGAGAAGGACGTCGACCTGATGGCGCGCTTCCTGCAGCATGAGCCGCCGCAGCCGCCGGAATTCGGCCTGAAGGAAATGAAGGCCGCCTGGAAGGTGCATGTCGCGCCCGAGAAGCGCCCGACCAGGAAGATGAACAACCTGAACCTCGAGAACCTCTTCTCGGTCACCCTGCGCGACGCCGGCCAGATCGCCCTCATCGACGGCGCCTCGAAGAAAATCGTCAACGTCATCGACACCGGCTATGCGGTGCACATCTCGCGCATGTCGGCTTCCGGCCGCTACCTCTTCGTCATTGGCCGCGATGCCCGCATCGACATGATCGACCTGTGGATGGAGAAGCCCGCCGTGGTCGCCACCATCAAGGTCGGCCTTGAAGCGCGCTCCGTCGAGACCTCCAAGTACAAGGGCTACGAGGACAGGTACGCCGTCGCCGGCACCTACTGGCCGCCCCAGTTCGTCATCATGAAGGGCGACACCCTGGAGCCGCTGAAGATCGTCGCCACCCGCGGCATGACGGTCGGCGACCAGGAATACCATCCCGAGCCGCGCGTCGCCGCCATCGTGGCGAGCCACCACAAGCCGGAATTCGTGGTGAACGTCAAGGAGACCGGCAAGGTGCTGATGGCCGACTACTCGGACCTCGCCAACCTGAAGGTCACCGAGATCGCCACCGCGCGCTTCCTGCATGACGGCGGCTGGGAGTCTTCGCAGCGCTACGTCATGATGGCCGCCAACCAGTCGGACAAGATCGTCGTCGTCGACACCGTCAAGAGCAAGCTCGAGGCCATCGTCAGCGTCGGCAAGATCCCGCATCCGGGCCGCGGCGCCAACTTCAAGCATCCGAAGTTCGGCCCCGTCTGGGCGACCAGCCACCTGGGCGACGAGACCATCAGCCTGATCGGCACCGATCCGAAGGGCCACAAGGCGAATGCCTGGAAAGTGGTGCAGACGCTGAAGGGCCAGGGCGGCGGCTCGCTGTTCATCAAGACCCACCCGAAGTCGAAGAACCTGTGGGTCGACACCACGCTCAACCCCGACACGGCGATCAGCCAGTCCATCGCGGTCTACGACATCAATGCCCTCGACAAGGGATTCCAGGCGCTGCCGATCGCCGAGTGGGCCGGCTTGGGCGAAGGCGCCAAGCGCGTCGTCCAGCCGGAGTACAACAAGGCCGGCGACGAGGTCTGGTTCTCGGTGTGGAGCGCGAAGAACCAGCAGTCCGCCATCGTGGTGGTCGGCGACAAGACGCGCAAGCTGAAGGCCGTCATCAAGGACAAGGCGCTGATCACGCCGACCGGCAAGTTCAACGTCTACAACACCCAGAAGGACGTGTATTGATCTGATCCGGCGCAAGCCGATGTGAGCGGGGGCCTGCGGGCCCCCGCTTTTTTTCGTCTATTGAGAAAAGTCAAAGCTTTGGACGCCGGCAAGCGGCATGCTGCTGACGAACGATGAAAACGAACCGGAATACCGCCTGGGCGCCTGCCGCCATCCTCATGCTGCTGACGCCGGCCGCCGTGGCGGCCGATCCGTCGCCCGAGCGCGCGCGCGAACTGGTGCGCATGGTGCGGCAGGATTGCGGCTCCTGCCACGGCCTGACCCTGAAGGGCGGCCTCGGCCCGCCGCTGCTGCCTGAGACCCTGCGCGAAAAGCCGGTCGACTCGCTCCGGTATACTGTGCTCCTCGGCCGTCCGGGCACGCCGATGCCGCCCTGGCAGGCCTTCATGAACGAGGCCGAGGCCGACTGGATCGTGCGCCAGTTGATGCAAGGCTTTCCCGAAGAGACCCGCTGATGAAATCCCTGCTTTCCATTCTTGCCGCCCTCCTGCTGTCCGCCTGCGCCGCGCCCGTCCTGCGCGGCACCGGCGACCTCGGCATCGTCATCGAGCGCGCCAGCGGCAGCGTGGCCGTGGTCGACTCCAGCGCGAAAAGCGTCCTTGGCCGCGTCGAAGGCCTGGGCGACTTGTCCCATGCTTCCGCGGTGTATTCGCGCGACGGCCGCTATGCCTACGTTTTCGGACGCGACGGCGGCCTGACCAAGGTTGACATCCTCGAGCGCAAGATCGCCAGGCGCATCATCCAGGCCGGCAATGCCATCGGCGGCGCCGTCTCGCAGGACGGCCGCCTCGTCGCCGCGCAGAACTACCAACCGGGCGGGGTGAAGGTGTTCGATGCCGAGACGCTGGAACTGCTCGCCGACATTCCCGCCGCTTACGGTGACGGAAAGCAGTTTTCGAAGGTGGTCGGCCTGGCCGACGTGCCGGGCAACCGCTTCGCCTTTGCCCTGTTCGACGCCGGCGAGATCTGGATCGCCGATTTGTCGAAACCGCGCGAGCCGAAGGTGACGAAGTTCCGCGCCATCGGCAGCCAGCCCTACGACGGCCTGGTGACGCCGAACGGCCGCCACTACATCGCGGGACTCTTCGGCGAGGACGGCCTCGCCCTGCTCGACCTGTGGCAGCCGGGCGAGGGCGCGAAGAAGATCCTCGCCAACTACGGCAAGGGCACGGAGAAGCTGCCGGTGTTCAAGATGCCGCACCTGCGCGGCTGGGCCGTCGCCGGCGGGCGCGCCTATCTGCCGGCCATCGGTCGCCACGAGGTCCTGGTGGTCGACACCACGACCTGGCAGGAACTCGGCCGCATCCCCGTCAAGGGCCAGCCGGTGTTCGTCATGGCGCGCCCCGACGGCCGCCAGGTCTGGGTGAACTTCGCCTTTCCCGACTACGGCCAGGTGCAGGTCATCGACACACTCGAACAGAAGATCGTGCAGACGCTTTCGCCCGGCAAGGCCGTGCTGCACATGGAATTCACGCCGCGCGGCGAGCACGTCTGGATTTCTGCGCGCGACGACAATCGCGTCGTGGTGGTCGACACCGCCAGCTTCGCCAAGGTCGCCGAGCTGCCGGCGCAGAACCCGTCCGGCATCTTTTTCACCAGCCGTGCCGCTCGGATAGGGTTTTAGTCAATGAAAACCTGTTTTACCACAGAGGCACCGAGGCACAGAGAAAATCAAGCCTGGTTTTTCTCTGTGTCTCTGTGCCTCTGTGGTTAAGGGTGTTGGTTCTTTCATGGATAACCTCGACTTCCGCCTGATCAACGAATTCCAGCGCGACTTCCCGCTGGAACCGCAGCCCTTCGCGGAGATCGCCTGGCGGCTGTGCGCCGACGAGGAAACCGTGCTCGCCGCCCTCGCGCGCCTGCGCGGCGAGGGCGTGGTCAGCCGCGTCGGCGCCGTCTTCGCGC
>WBUF01000069.1 GCA_008933825.1 Rhodocyclaceae bacterium
GCAGGAGACGCTCGCCGCCAACTGCGGTGCGGCGGCGAGCGTCTCCTGCTGGCGCGCGCGCAGCTCGCCGGAGAGTTCGAGGATCTCGTAGCGTTCGGGCAGCGGCGCCGGCTTCCAGGACGCGCGGCGCGCTTGCCGCCAGGACCGGTTCGAGCTGGGCGGCCAGCGCCTCGGCGAAGAGGGGCGAGAGCTCGGACGCGGTGACGAAATCGCCCGCGGCCCCGAACTTGCGCGCGCCGCCGCTGTAGTAGCCGAGGCCGGGCGCGTAGAGCGCCAGTTCCATGTAGCGCGCGAAGGGGATCCAGCCGCCGGCTCGCTCGATCTCGTCGACGATCAGGGCGGCGAGCTCGCGGCTGCTCTCGGCGGCATCGGGTGGGGGCTCGGGCATCGTCATGGCGGGGCCGAATGTGCCCGATTCCGTTGAAATTCGCAAACGGGAAGGCGCTCCAGCGCGCCAAACTGCGCATCAAATGATGCTATACTTGAGCACCAATCCTGGACGGAAACCGCCATGCGCACCACGATCAATCTTGACGATGCCCTGATGGAACGCGCCCGGGCGCTGTCCGGCGTGCAGGAGCGTTCCGCCTTGCTGCGCGAGGCCCTGACTGCGCTCATTCAGCGCGAAAGCGCCCGCCGTCTGGCGCAACTGGGCGGCAGCCAGCCCGATTTGAGCCCCGTCCCGCGACGCCGCACCGCGGCGAAGCCGTGATTCTGCTCGACACCTCGGTATGGATCGATCATTTCCGGCAGAAAGATGCCCAGGTGGCCGCCATCCTGCAATCGGGCCTGGCCCTCACCCACCCCTTTGTCATCGGGGAACTGGCATGCGGCAGCCTGAAGTCCCGAACCAGCATCCTGGGCTTGCTGGGCACCTTGCCTCAGGCGCGGGCGGCACGGGAACACGAAGCGTTGTTTTTCATCGATCGCCATAAGCTGATGGGGCAGGGCATCGGCTACATCGACGCACACTTGCTCGCGGCCACCGCCCTTACCGAGGGCGCAAAGCTATGGACGCGAGACAAGCGGCTCGGCGCGCTCGCGCAGCGGCTCGAACTGGCCTATCTGAAGGCCGCGCATTGAATCATCCCAAGAATCCCTGTCTGGAAGGCAAGGCGGTGCTGATTACCGGCGCCGCGCGGCGCGTCGGCGCCGAGATCGCGCGCGCCCTGCATGCCGAGGGCGCCAGCCTGGCCCTGCATTACCGCGGATCGGCGGAGGCGGCGCAGGCCCTCGTCGCCGAGCTGAACGCCGCCCGTCCCGGCTCGGCCCTGGCTTTCCAGGCCGACCTGCTGGAGACCGATCACCTGCCCCGGCTGGTGGCGGATGTCGTCGAGCATTTCGGCCGGCTCGATGCACTGGTGAACAACGCCTCCAGTTTCTACGCGACGCTCATGGGCAGCATCGGCGAGCGCGAATGGAACGATCTCGTCGGCACCAACCTCAAGGCGCCGCTGTTCCTGGCGCAGGCGGCGGCGCCGCATCTCGCGCTCTCGCGCGGCGCCATCGTGAACATCACCGACATCCACGATGCGCGGCCGCTGAAGAACTTCCCGCTCTACTGCGCCGCCAAGGCCGGCCTGTCCGGGCTGACCCGGGCGCTGGCCCTGGAACTGGGGCCGCACGTGCGCGTGAACGGCATCGCCCCCGGGCCCATCCTCTGGCCGGAGGACGGCTCCTTCGACGCCGCCTCGCAGGCCGCCGTGGTGGCGCGCACCCTGCTCAAGCGCTGCGGCGATCCGGCCGACATCGCCCGCACGGTGCTGTTCCTGCTGGCCGACGCGCCCTACGTCACCGGCCAGATCATTGCCGTCGACGGCGGCCGGAGCGTGGTGCTGTGAGCGCGTATCTCGAGAACCTGCTCAGCCCGGCATTGGGCGAGAAGGAGCGGCACGAGGCCAACAAGCTGGCCAAGCGCCTGCGCCGCAACGTCGGCCAGGCCATCGCCGACTTCAACATGATCGAGGAGGGCGACCGCGTCATGGTCTGCCTGTCCGGCGGCAAGGACAGCCACGCCCTGCTCGACATCCTGCTGCAGCTGCGCGAGATCGCGCCGGTGCGCTTCGAGCTGATCGCCGTGAACCTCGACCAGAAGCAGCCGGGCTTCCCGGCCGAGGTGCTGCCCGGCTATCTGAAGGGCCTCGGCATTCCCTTCCACATCGAGGAGCAGGACACCTACTCGGTGGTCAAGCGCGTCATTCCCGAGGGCAAGACCACCTGCTCGCTCTGCTCGCGGCTGCGCCGCGGCGTGCTCTACCGCGTCGCCGGCGAACTGGGCGCCACCAAGATCGCGCTGGGCCACCATCGCGACGACATCCTCGAGACGCTGTTCCTCAATATGTTTTACGGCGGCAAGCTGAAAGCCATGCCGCCGAAACTCATCTCCGACGACGGCCGCCACATCGTCATCCGCCCGCTGGCCTACTGCCGCGAGCGCGACCTCGAGGCCTGGGCGGCGCTGCGCCGCTTCCCCATCATCCCCTGCGACCTGTGCGGCGCGCAGGAGCAGCTGAAGCGCAAGGAAACCAAGGCGCTGCTGCGCGAATGGGACAAGCGCTTCCCCGGCCGGGTGGAGAAGATCTTCGCCGCGCTGGGCAACGTGGCGCCCTCGCACCTGGCCGACCCGCGGCTCTACGACTTCCGCGGCCTGAAGGCCGACGGCCGGCCCGATCCCGAGGGCGACCGCGCCTTCGATCCCGATGACTTCGAAGATTCCGCCGTCATCCCGCTGCGCGGCGGCGATGTTTGATATGATTCGCCGTCAAGGGAAGTCTGGGGTCGCGGAATTCACATGAGCAGCAAGTCCGAACGCAATCTCTGCGTGCTTTTTGCCGACGTTTCCGGCAGCACGCGGCTCTACGAGAAGCTGGGCGACAAGGAGGCGTTGCGCGCCGTCGAGCGCTGCCTCAACCGCATGACGCGCGCCACCGAGCAGTTCAAGGGCCGCGTCATCAAGACCATCGGCGACGAGGTGATGGCGGTGTTCGACAGCGCCGAGGCGGGCATGGACGCCGCCTGCTCCATGCAGCAGCGCGTCGACGACCTCCCGCCCGCATCCGGCATCAAGCTGGCCATCCGGGTCGGCTTCCACTTCGGCCCGGCCATCGAGGAGGCGAAGGATGTCTTCGGCGACACGGTCAACACCGCGGCGCGAATGGCGGGTCTCGCCAAGGCCAGCCAGATCATCACCACGGGCGGCACGGTCGAGGCCCTGCCGCCGCTGTTGCGCCAGTCCACGCGCGAGATCGACGCCCTGTCGGTGAAGGGCAAGGCGGAGGACGTGAAGGTCTGCGAGGTGCTCTGGCAGGAGTCGGACGACCTCACCATGAAGTCCGCCAGCATCGCGACGGCCCCGCTCGCCGCGCGCCTCGTCCTGCGTCATGGCGGAGAGGAAAGGCAGCTCGACGCCGGCCACGGCACCTTCTCCCTCGGCCGGGATGCCGCCAGCGACATCATCATCAACGACCGGCGCGCCTCGCGCACCCACGCCCGCATCGAGCGCCGCCGCGACAAGTTCGTGCTGATCGACCAGAGCACCAACGGCACCTACGTGGCCTTCGAAGGCGAGGCGGAGTTTGCCCTCAAGCGCGAGGAGGTCATCTTGCGCGGCAAGGGCCGCATCAGCTTCGGCCATGCCTACGACGAAGGGGGCGAGGTGGTCGAATTCAAGGTCGGCTGATCGCCGGCCGCAGATGGAAAAACGAAGGCCCCGGTGCGGGGCCTTTTTTATCAGATGCTGATCTTCTTCAGCGTCTCGGGATTCTTCACCACCGCCTCGCGCCGGCTCTGCGGCGCCTCGATCAGCGCCGCCGGCGGCAGGCTGTCGAGGCGCGAGAGGACGGCGGCTTCCTTGCAGCCGGCTTCCAGCGTCACGACCATTTCGCCGCCGCCGCCCGTGCCGAGATTGAAGCACTGCTTGCCGAGCTTGTGGTTGAGCGGCTTGAGGATGCCCGCCTGGACGAGTTCGGCCGGGTTGGCCAGGCCGCCGGACAGTTCGAGGTCGAACACCGCTTCGCTCGCGCTACTCGAGGAAAGGCTCGCCGCCAGCACGCCGCGCAGGCCGTTCAGCTCGCGCATCAACAGCTGGGCCGTGTCCTTGTTGGGCAGGCCCTGCAGCTTGAGGCGCACCTTCTGGCCGCTGAAATGGAAGTGGGCGAGGAAGAAGCCCTTGGAGAACTCCTCGCCGATCAGCTTGCCGATGTCGCGCAGCGCCTCGTCCTCCGACGCCCAGCTGGTCTTCTCCGGAATCTGGGTGTTGTAGTAGATCTCCTCGCCGCTCCGCTTGTCGGTGGCCTTCACCGTCCAGGAGGTGAGGACGAATTTTTCGACGGTGATGCCGGAGGCGGCCAGCTTGGCGGAGAGCTTCCTGAACTTCGCCTCGCCGGTGACGGCAAAGTCGGCGCCGCCCTTGCCGTCCTTCGCCATGTCGTCGTTCCACAGGCGGAAGCCGAAGGACTGGATGCGTTCCTTGAGGAGGTTCTCCGCCACCGGCGAGCGCTGCGCCGGCGCGGCCGCTTCGGACTCGGCACTCTTGGCGGCGATCGCCACCGAGATCTTCGGGTCGCCGTTGTTGCGGATGAATTCGACGCGCTCCTCGCGCGACATCTGGTTGAGCGACTTCTGCACCTCGCGCACGCGCACCGTGGCGCGGGTGGCGAGCGACATGAGGCCGTCCTTGCCCAGCTGCGGCGGCTGCTCCTCGAGCACGGCCTGGATGAAGTCGCCGCTGCGGGCGAGCAGCTTGTCGCGCACCAGCGCGTAGTTCTTGGCGAGGGAGCCCTGCTCGACATAGAGGCCGACCGCCTTCTCGACGAGTTGCCGCCTGGCATCCTCGCGCAGGTCGGCGTTGAGCAGCCCCTGGTCGTTCCGGTAGCGCGGGTCGGACGGGTCGGCCAGGCCGAGGGCGCTGATGACCATGATGCCGCCCGCTCCGTTCGCCGGCGCGGCAGCGGTTGCGGTCGGGGCTGCGGATTGCGCGGCGGGTGCCGCCGGAGACTGCGGCGTGCCGCCCTTGCCCATGAAGACATAGGCCGCGGCGCCCAGGCCGACGACGGCGATGCCGGCGACGAGGGCCAGCGCCAGGCCGGGCGAGGATTTCCGCGCCGGCGCCGGTGTCGCGGCGGCGGGCGCAGCGGCCTTCGGCGACACGGCCGGTCGCTCCATGGCAAGTGTCGCTTCGGCCGCACTCACCAGCGTCGCCTCGGCATCGTTGACCAAGGTTGCGTCGCCGTCGCCCGGCACGGTCTGGCCGGCGGCGGCCATCTTCAGGGCGATGGCGAATTCGCGGCCGTTCTGGAAGCGTTCGTCCGGGCGCTTCGCCAGCGCCTTGCGGATCAGCGCGTCGAAGGGCCGCGGCACCTGGACGTTGAGCGCCGAGGGGGCCGCCGGCTCCTCCTTGAGCACCTTGTGCATGATGGTGGTGAGGGCGCCGGTGAAGGGCTTCTCGCCGGTGAGGAACTGGTAGAGGATGACGCCGGCCGAGAAGAGGTCGGAGCGTCCGTCGACGGTCTGCCCCATGAACTGCTCGGGCGACATGTAGCTCGGGGTGCCCAGCACCGAGCCGGCCTGGGTAAGATTGGAGGACTCGACGCGGGCGATGCCGAAATCGGCCACCTTCACCGTGCCGTCCTTGAGGAGAATGATGTTGGCCGGCTTCACGTCGCGGTGCACGACGCCGTTCTTGTGCGAATAGTCGAGGGCTTCCAGCAGCTGGCCCATGATGCGCGATATCTCCGCCATGGGAAACCGTTCCTCGGCGTCGAAATGATCCTTCAGCTCGCGCCCCTCGACGAACTCCATGGCGATGAAGGCGGTGCCCTCGTCTTCGCCATACTCGTAGATCTGCACGATGTTGGGATGGTTGAGCCGGCCGGCGGCCTGCGCCTCGCGCTTGAAGCGGGCGAGGATTTCCTCGACCTCGGCGCGGTCGAGCTGGTCGCGGCGCACGGTCTTCAGCGCCACACGCCGGCCGATCATCGGGTCGAAGCCGTCGTACACGATACCCATGGCGCCCTGGCCGAGCTCTCCCCGGATCTCGTACTTGCCGAGCTTCTTCAGGTCAGTCATGCCGCTCTCCCCGGATGGCGGGCGCCGTTATTTGTGTTTGGAGTCGATTTCCCAGACGTTTTTCTGCACCAGACGCTGCACCATGCCGTCGAGCGTCAGGCCGCCGGCCTCGCCGCTGGAAAAGCCCATCACCGAGGTTGACTTGGCGCCCAGCTCCATCTTTTCCTCGGTGTAGCCGGTGGCGACCTGTTCGGTGGTGTTGGCGTCGATGATCTTCCAGCGCATGCCGATGATCCAGACCCCGGTGGACTCGCCGGTCTCGACCGAGCTGACGACGACATCGCCGGCGGCGCCGCCCCGGCCGCTGCCGAAGATGCCGATCAGCGCACCGATCGGGCGACCGCTGAAGCCGGATTGCGCCTGCGCCACCTGCTCGGCCTTGAGGATGTCGAACTTCATGACCCACTTGGTGGTTTTCAGCTTGCCCTTCTGCAAGTATTTGCGCGCCGCCGACGGATCGCCCAGGTTGTAGGCGAGCTGGAATTCCTGCAGCAGCGGCCCGAGATTCGAGCGCTCGAGCACCTTGAAGTTGGCCTTGCCCAGCTCCAGCTCGGCGAAATCGGCGATGTTGTTGGGGCCGAACTTCTGCGCGAAGCTGGCGTTGTTGCTCTTTACCTCCCCCGGGATGACGATGATCATCGGCCCCGGTTTCGCGGCGTTGGCGTACTCGACCGGCTTGTACATGCCCTTGTCAGCCATCTCGTTGGCCTTTTGCGAAGTGCTGCTGCCCTGGGTCGGCGAGGGACTCTCGAAGGTCGGCTGGGCGCCGGCGGCGCCGGCGAGCAGCACCAGGGCCAGGGACAATGCGTGCTTGAATCGGTTCATGCGGGAGCTCCCTTACTTTGCGCCGGCCGTCCGGCAATAGTCGTTGTAGAGGCGGGCGACGGCCTCGTCGGCCTGCTCGTTGACCAGTTCGAGCGCCATGCCGAGCGTGTCGGTGCCGGAATAGGAGTCGGCCTTCGCCGTGACGTTGGAAAGGGTCTTGCCGCCGGCCGAGACCAGCGTGAAGCCCATGTGCACGGCGACCTCGTTGATCTTCAGCACCGGGTTGATGCCGGTCTGCGTGGTGATGAGCCCGCGCAGGATGAAGCTGGCGCCGAGCTTCTTCGAGGCGTTGATGGCGGCGTCCGGGTCGTTGCGGAAATGCGCATCGAGTTCGGCCTGGGCGATCTGGGCGCGAATCTCTTCTTGTGTGTAGGTCTTCAGGCCGAGGGCGCGCAGGCGATGGTTGATGGCCTGGAAGTGCGGGCCGTAGCGGCTCTGCACGGTATTGAAGCCGTTCGAGGTGCGCTCGGCGATGACCAGCATGATCTTCCGGTTCTTCAGCTGCTGCTTGCAGGGCGTCGACACCAGCTGGCCGATGCGCTGGGCGCGCGCCTGATCCTCCTGTTTCGCCTTGTCCTCCTCCTCGGAGAACTTGAAGGCATGGGCGCTGCCGCAGGCGAGGGCAAAAGTCAGTGCGTACGGGACGGCGATCGACAGGCGGGTGTGGCGCATGGGCGGCCTTGGACGGGAACGTAATGCAAGAGGAATGATTGTGGCAAAAAACAGGCTCCCCCACAACCGCGGGCTGCGGTGGCGGGGGAGCCGGGGTGGGGTGGCTTGCTGCTACTTCTTCTCGGCGGGCTTGGCGGATTCGGCCGGCTTTGCCTCGGCGGGCTTGGCCGCCGCCTGGTCGGCCTTGAGGCAGTCGCTCATGAAGGCCTTGCGTGCGTCGCCCGCGAGTTTTTTGTCGCCGGCCTCCTTGTTGCAGGCCTTCATCCGGGCCTGCTGGGTGCCCTGCTTGTCCTTCAGGCAGCTGCTCATGAAGGCCTTGCGCTCGTCTCCCTTCTTGTCGGCGGCCTTTTCATTGCAGGCCTTCATGCGTTCCTGCTGCCTGAGTTGCTTTTCCGAAGGCGCCTTTTGTTCGGCGGCCGGTGCGGCGGCCTTTTTCTCGGTGGCGGCCGGTGCGGCCGTCTGGGCCAGCGCGAGGTTGGCGGCCAGCAGGGAAGCGGCAGCGGCCACGATCAGCTTGTTCATTGTTCGTTCTCCTTTGACTGGAAGGTGCGCGGCGACAGGCCGCAAGGGAAAAACGAACCAGGTGCGGGCGGGTTGACAGCCCTAGTCGCCGTCGCCCATCGCTTGCTTGTGCCGCTCGACGAATTCCTGGGTGCTGTCGATGCCGCGCAGCAGCAGGATGGTCGAGCGCACGGCGGCCTCCAGCAGCACTGCCAGGTTGCGTCCGGCGGCCACCGGGATGCTGACCTTGCGCACCGGCACGCCGAGGATCTCGTGGATTTCCGCGCCCAGCGGCAGGCGGTCGACTTCCACCGCGCCCTTCTGCGGCCGCAGCAGGTTTACCACCAGCTTCAGCTTCATCTTGCGCCGGCAGGCCGTCTCGCCAAAGACGGTGCGGATGTTGAGCACGCCCAGCCCGCGCACTTCGAGGAAATCGCGCAGCAGCGGCGGGCAGTGCGCCTCCAGGGTGTTCGGCGCAACGCGGGCGATTTCGACGATATCGTCGGCGACCAGGCCGTGGCCGCGCGAGATGAGCTCCAGCGCCAGCTCGCTCTTGCCCACGCCTGAGTCGCCGGTGATCAGCACGCCCATGCCGAGCACGTCCATCATGACGGCGTGCAGCTCGACGGTTTCGGCCAGCTGGCGCGACAGCCAGATGCGCAGCAGGTCGATCACCGCGGCGGCCGACTGCGGCGTCGACAACAGCGCGGTATCGGTGGCTTCGCAGGCTGCGCGGACATTGGCAGGTATGGGACAGGCGTCGGCGACGATGACCGCCGGCGGACGCGCGGCGAGAATCTCGGTCATGTGGCGGGCGACGCGCATCTCGTGCTGCTTCGAGGCCCAGCTGATCTCCGGGGCGCCGATGACCTGGATGCGGTCGGGATGGATCAGGTTGAGGTGACCGACCAGGTCGGCCGGGGAAGCGTGCTGCTGCTTGACGACGATCGGCGCATCGAGGTCGCCGCTCACCCGAGCAAGCTGGAGCCTTTCGCGGTGGTATTCAAACAGCTGCGCGACGTTCGCCTGCCGCATGCGGGTCCCAGTTGGCGTACAGGGTGTGGATGGCGGCCGCGTCCGGGGCGGCGGCCAGCTGTTCGCGCAAGCCGCGGTCGGAAAACATCTGCGCCAGTTCGGAGAGTATCTGCAGGTGCTGTTCGGTGGCCTGCTCCGGCACCAGCAGGACGAAGAGCAGGTTGACCGGCTTGCCGTCCGGCGCGTCGAACTGCACGGGGGCGGCCAGGCGCAGGAAGGCGCCGACGGCCTCCTTCAGCCCCTTGATGCGACCGTGCGGGATGGCCACGCCCTGGCCGAGCCCGGTCGAGCCGAGCTTTTCGCGCGCGAACAGGCTGTCGAACACCGTGCTGCGGCCGATGCCCTGGTTGTTCTCGAACAACAGGCCAGCCTGCTCGAAGACGCGCTTCTTGCTGCTGGCGTCGAGATCGACCTGGATGTTCGAGACGGGAAGGAGCTTGGCGATCAGGTTCATGGCATTGCAGGCCGCTGGGGGTGGCAGGGTTGACGCTGGCGGAGGCGGCTGAGGTGTCGGTCGGGACGTTCCTGGGCTGAGCGGGGCGGATTATACCGGGAAAGCCCTCGCCGGGGCGAGGGCTTTCTCGCGGCCTATTCGGTGGCCTGGCGCTTCAGCGCCTCGCGGGCGTGCTCCGTCTTTTTCTCCTTGTGCTTGAGCACCTGCCGGTCGAGCTTGTCGGCCAGCGCGTCGATGCTGGCATAGAGGTTTTCGTCCTGGGCTTCGACGAAGATGTCCTTGCCGCGCACATGCACCGTCACCTCCGCCTTCTGCCGCAGCTTTTCCACCGACAGGATGACATGCACCGCAGTGACGTGGTCGAAATGCCGGATGACGCGGTCGAGCTTGGCCTGGACGTAGTCGCGGATGGCCGGCGTGACTTCGAGGTGATGACCGGTGATGTTGAGGTTCATGGTGGCTCCTTGGCTAGGGCGGGACGCAGCCCGCGATGAAACGGTTTACGGCGTCTAAATGGATTTCCGCAGGCTGACCGGCGGGATGTTCATGGCTTCCCGGTACTTGGCGACGGTGCGGCGCGCCACGACGATGCCCTGCTGGCCGAGCACCTCGGCGAGCTGGGCGTCGGAGAGCGGCTTCTTGGCGTCCTCGGCGCCGACCAGCTGCTTGATCAGCGCCCGGATGGCGGTCGACGAGGCGGCGCCGCCGGCCTCGGTGGCGACGTGGCTGCCGAAGAAATATTTCAGCTCGTAGACGCCGCGCGGCGAGGCCATGTATTTCTGCGTCGTCACGCGCGAAATGGTCGACTCGTGCAGGCCGAGCTGGTCGGCGATCTCGCGCAGCGTGAGCGGCCGCATTGCCACCTCGCCGTGCTCGAAGAACTGGCGCTGGCGGTCGACGATGGCCTGGGAGACGCGCAGGATGGTCTCGAAGCGCTGCTGCACGTTCTTGATCAGCCACTTCGCCTCCTGCAGCTGGCTGGCCAGGCCCGAGCCGCGGCTGCCCTGCAGGATGTCGGCGTAAAGGCGGTTGATGCGCAGGCGCGGCATCGCCTCGGCGTTGAGCGAGGCGGTCCATTGTCCGCGCAGCTTGCGCACGACGACGTCCGGCACCACGTAGCGCGTCTCGGCCGGCGAAAACGGCGCGCCGGGGCGCGGATTGAGCGAGCGGATCAGCGCCTGCGCCTCGCGCAGTTCGTCATCGGAGCAGGCGATCGCCTTGCGCAGCCGGGGGTAGTCGCGCGCGGCGAGCAGGTCGAGGTGCTTGCGCACGATCTCGAGGGCCAGATCGCGCGTTCCGGTCGCCGGCAGATTGGCCAGCTGCAGCGCCAGGCACTCGGAGGCGTTGCGGGCGCCGACGCCGGACGGATCGAAGTTCTGCAGGTGCTTCAGGGCGATCTGAAGTTCGTCGATGCCCACTTCCAGCTCGGCCGGCAGCAGCTCGGCCAGCTCTTCCAGGCTCTGCGCCAGGTAGCCGTCGTCGTCGAGCGCCTCTATCAACAGGCGCACCAGGCTGCGGTCGCGCTCGGAGAGCGGCATCATGGCCAGTTGCGCGCCGAGGTGGTCGCGCAGCGAGGTGGCGGCGGCCTGGATCTCGGCGTAGGAGGGCTCGTCGTCGTTGTGCTCGTCGCGCGGCGCGGCGCCGCCGCCTTCGCCGAGCCAGTCGGCCGGGCCGGCGTCGCCGAAGTTCGGCTCGGGCGGGGCGCCGTCGGGGGATTCCTTGGGCGCCTGCAGGGCGTCGCCCGAAGCCGAGTAGACGGGCGCCTCCGGCGCCGGCTCGTCCTCGCGCTCGAGCAGCGGATTCTCCTGCAGGAAGTTCTCGATCTCCTGGTTCAGTTCGAGCGTGGACAGCTGCAGCAGCCGGATCGACTGCTGCAGCTGCGGCGTCAGGGCGAGATGCTGCGAGAGCTTGAGCTGAAGTGTCTGTTTCATCGACCGACGGAGCGGGTCGGCAAGCGCCGGGATAGACAGGCCCTACAGGCGGAAATGCTCGCCAAGATAGACCTTGCGCACGCTTTCATTGTAGACGATTTCTTCCGGCTTGCCCGCCGCCAGCACCTCGCCCTCGTTGATGATATAGGCGTGGTCGCAGATGCCCAGCGTCTCGCGTACGTTGTGGTCGGTGATCAGCACGCCGATGCCGCGCTCCTTGAGGAAGCGGATGATCTTCTGGATGTCGAGCACGGCGATCGGGTCGACGCCGGCGAAGGGCTCGTCGAGCAGGATGAAGCGCGGGCTGGTGGCCAGCGCGCGGGCGATCTCGACGCGGCGGCGCTCGCCGCCGGACAGCGAGATGGCGGTGTTGTCGCGCAGGTGGGCGATGTGCAGCTCGGCGAGCAGCTCGTCGAGGCGCCGCTCGATCTGTTCCTCGGCGTAGGGTTGCAGTTCGAGCACGGCGCGGATGTTCTCCGCCACGTTGAGCTTGCGGAACACCGAGATCTCCTGCGGCAGGTAGGACAGGCCGAGCCGCGCGCGGCGGTGGATCGGCATGTGCGTCAGCGCCTCGCCGTCGATGTCGATCGCGCCGCCGTCTGCGCCGACCAGGCCGACGATCATGTAGAAGCAGGTGGTCTTGCCGGCGCCGTTCGGGCCGAGCAGGCCGACCACCTCGCCGCTGCGCACCTCGAAGGAAACGTCCTTGACGACGGTGCGCGCCTTGTATTTCTTCTTCAGGCCGCTGACTTTGAGCAAACTCATTCCAGTTCCTTGAGCACCTTGCGGATTACGTCCATGGCGAAGCCGCGGCCTTGCAGGAAGCGCGCCTGGCGCGCAAGGCCGGCGCGGTCCGCCGCCGGCGTGCCGAACCGGCGCCGCCAGACCTCGCGCGCGCGGACGATTTCTCCCCCGTCGCCGGCGGGCAGCACACGCTCGATGATTTCCTCGCCCACGCCGCCGGCGCGCAGGTCGTGGCGCAGCCGCGCCGCGCCGAAGCGCGCGCCGCGCGCTGCGACTAGGGCCTCGGCATAGCGCGCGTCGGAGAGCAGCCCGGTTTCCTCGAGGCGGTCCAGCAGCGCGCGGAGCTCCTCGCCATCGGCCTCGGCGCCGAGCTTGCGCGCCAGCTCGGCGCGCGAATGCTCGCGGCGGGCAAGCAGCCGCAGCGCCTTGTCCCGCAGCGCCTTGCTCAAGCCTCGGCGGCGGCGGGCGCCTGCTCGGCCACGCCGACCGCGGCGCGGACCTTGTTCTCGATCTCGCGCGCCATCTCGGGATGCTCCTTGAGGTACTCGCGCGCGTTGTCCTTGCCCTGGCCGATGCGCTCGCCGTTGTAGGCGTACCAGGCGCCGGCCTTCTCGACCAGCTTGTGGTTCACGCCGAGTTCGATGATCTCGCCCTCGCGCGAGATGCCCTCGCCGTAGAGGATGTCGAACTCGGCCTGGCGGAAGGGCGGCGCCACCTTGTTCTTCACCACCTTGACGCGCGTCTCGGAGCCGACCACTTCCTCGCCCTTCTTGATGCTGCCGGTGCGGCGGATGTCGAGGCGCACCGAGGCGTAGAACTTCAGCGCGTTGCCGCCGGTGGTGGTCTCCGGGTTGCCGAACATGACGCCGATCTTCATGCGGATCTGGTTGATGAAGATCACCAGGGTGTTGGTGCGCTTGATGTTGGCGGTGAGCTTGCGCAGCGCCTGGCTCATCAGGCGCGCCTGCAGGCCGGGCAGCTGGTCGCCCATCTCGCCCTCGATCTCGGCCTTCGGCGTGAGCGCGGCGACCGAGTCGATCACCACCACGTCGATGCCGCCGGAGCGCACCAGCATGTCGGCGATTTCCAGCGCCTGTTCGCCGGTGTCGGGCTGGGAGATCAGGAGGTCGGAAACATTCACGCCGAGCTTGGCAGCGTACTGCGGGTCGAGGGCGTGCTCGGCGTCGATGAAGGCCGCCGTGCCGCCGAGCTTCTGCATCTCGGCGATGACCTGCAGCGTCAGGGTCGTCTTCCCGGACGATTCCGGTCCGTAGATTTCCACCACGCGGCCGCGCGGCAGCCCGCCGATGCCCAGCGCGATATCCAGGCCGAGCGAGCCGGTCGACACGACCTGAATGTCGCGATCCACCTCGCCGTCGCCCAGCCGCATGATCGAGCCCTTGCCGAACTGCTTCTCGATCTGGGCCAGCGCGGCCGAAAGCGCCTTGCTCTTGTTGTCATCCATGGTGATTTTCCTTCTCAGTCTGTTGAATTATGGCACACTCTTTGCCGGGCCGGCCGATGCCATCCAATGATCGTAAAACATAATTAATACAACATATTAAATATAAGTTAGGGCTTGCTTATGGCAGTCTTTGGAGCAGGCCCTGCAGGGCATGAAGGACCGACTGGCGGCGCACCGCTTCGCGGTCGCCGCAGAAGTGCAGCGTCTCGGCCGTCGGCTCCCTGTCCCGCAGGACCCAGGCGAAGCATACGGTGCCCACTGGCTTACCAGGTGAGCCACCCGTCGGCCCCGCCACGCCCGATATTGCCAGGGCGGCCTGGGCATGGCTGCGCCGCAGCGCCCCGGTCGCCATCTCGCGCACGACCGCTTCGCTGACCGCGCCCTGCTCGCGCAGGGTCTCGGCCCGGACCCCAAGCAGCTCCTGCTTGGCGGCGTTCGAATAGGTGACGTACCCCCGCTCGAACCATTGCGAGCTGCCGCCGGTGGCCGTGACGACCTCGGCCGCCCAGCCGCCGGTGCAGGACTCGGCGCAGGCGAGCATCAGCTTGCGCGAGAGCAGGGCCTCGCCGACGAGGGCCGAGAGCCGTTCCAGTTCGCTATCCATTGAAGATCGCCTTGAAGAGTGCCAGCGCCAGCAGGGTATAGCCGGCGGCGACGAGGTCATCGAGCATGACGCCGAAGCCGGTTTTCACGTGGCTGTCGATCCAGCGCGCCGGCTGCGGCTTGACGATGTCGAAGAAGCGGAACCAGATGAAGGCCGCCAGCTGCCACAGCCAGCCGTCCGGCGTCATCAGCAGCACCAGCCAGAAGGGCACCATTTCGTCCCAGACGATTGCGCCGTGGTCGACTTCGCCGAGGGCGCGGCCGGCGCGGGCGATGACGAAAGCGCCGAGGACGAAGGCGGCGGCCAGGAAGAGCAGGAAGCCAAATGCGCTGAAATGCGGCCTGATGAAGGGAAACAGCAGCCAGGCC
Organism: Rhodocyclaceae bacterium; assembly: GCA_008933825.1. Lineage (GTDB taxonomy): Bacteria > Pseudomonadota > Gammaproteobacteria > Burkholderiales > Rhodocyclaceae > Desulfobacillus. The sequence continues at coordinate 14,666 of WBUF01000069.1, forward strand.
GCCAGCGTGCCGGCGGTGCCCGGCGCCGCCGGTGCGAGGCCGCTGCCGAAGCCCAGCGCGATGAAGTGTGCCGGGTGGGCGAAAAGGAACCTCGAGTCCGGCCTGTTCATTGGGCGAAATGGTCGTAGCCGCGCCGACCGACGGGCATCGGCTTGCCGTCCGCATCGCGCAGGACCAGCTCTGCCGTCGGACCGGCGCGCAGGCGGCCGATGCGCGCGAGCGGCAGGCCGAGCCGCCCGGAGCTGCAG
>WBUF01000070.1 GCA_008933825.1 Rhodocyclaceae bacterium
GGCGCCGGCTGCTTGGCCTGGAAGACGTTCTGCGCGGCAGCGCGCTTCCCGGCCTCATCTGTCGCCGGCCGCGGCTGCGGCGTGGCAGCCAGGGTCGGCTCCTTCCTTTCCGGCGGGGGGGTGAATTCGTGGTCGAGCAGTTCGAGCCGGGAAGGCAGTTCGGGCAGGCCCGGCGGCTGCCCGTCGGACGCCGCCGGCGCCGCCGGCGCTGCCGGCGCAGCCGGATCGGGCTGCGAATCGGCTTTCGCCGCCGCCTCGGACTGGCGCTTGGCCTCCTCGGCCTTCTTCAGCGCGTCCATGAGGAGGCTCACTGTTTGTCGCCTCCGACGTTCCACTCGGGCACCGGCTGCAGGCGGCCCTTGTCCTCGAAGAAGTCCTCGCGCGGCAGCTGGCTGCGGAAGCTGCTGTAGTCGCCCTGGACGCTGGCGTTCTTAACCACGGTCGGTCGCAGGAAAATCACCAGTTCAGTCTTGGTGCTGGTGTCGTTGCGGTGCGTGAACAGGTTGCCGAGGATGGGGATCTTCGATACGCCAGGTACAGCATCGTCGGTGTTATTGATCGAATCCTGCATCAGACCACCCAGGACAGCAATGTCGCCGTCATTGACGCTCATCAGCGATTCCATTTCCCTTGTCTCAATCTCAGGAACGTTATTCGCTATGGTGGCTGGGAGGCTAGGATGGGGGTCACGCTTGTAGCCAGTAATACGTGAAATGGTTGGTCGTACATTGAGCATCACGGAGTTACTTTCACCCACTTGAGGCGTGACACTCATCACCAGGCCAACAGCTACCGATTGCGGCGTGGTTGTCAGGTTGGAGAGGGTGCTTGTCTGACCTTGGCTGGTATCGGACTTGACTTGAAAATAAACCTCATTTTTGACTACCTTGAGAATGGCTGTCTGGTTATTTAGCACCGAAAGTTTCGGGCTAGAGAGAACACGGAGAGTTCCAAAATTCTCCAGCAGCTTGATGGCTGTGATGAAGTCGGCACGCCGGAAGGCTAGGCTGAACAGGGTATTGCCGACGGCTGATGGCAGGGTAACTGTTGAGGTGGTGGCCTCGAACTCACCGGTGACAGGGTTGACCGTCAGCGAGCGCGTCGTCGAGCCTTGGCCAAAAGCTCGCATGGCTTCACCACGGTTGAAGGTTTGCCAGTCAATCCCTTGTTGATAGTTCTGGCTAAGTCGTACTTCCACGATTGTGGCCTCAACCAAAACCTGGCGGCGAGCGGACGATAGCACTTGATCAAGAAATTCCTGGATCTTCTCGTGTTGGCGTGAAGTGGCTCGCGCCATCAGGAAGCCGGTTTCGCGGTTGACCATCACCGAAGCGGCCTGCAGCGTCTCGTATTCCTTGAACTCTCTAGATTCCCCACGTTGAGCGTTACCCCCAGATTGCCCTTGCCCGGATGCTGAGGCGTTAGCGGTGCCACCGCTTCCAGTTGTTCCAGCCGCTTGTGTGCTACCCGAAACATTTGCTGAACCGCTAGCTTGCTCCTGTAAATCTGCCTGGCGACGTCGGACAATGACTTCTTTATCGGTTTCTTTCAAAATATCTTTGATGTTCTGTTCCAAGGTCTCCCAGAAACGGTTTTTAGCCTGGTTATCCACCTTGGTCGAGGAGACGTTGCCGCTGGTGCCGCCGGCTGCCGCGCCGGCGCCCGTGCCGGCCGCAGTCGGGCTGATGCTGGCGATCTGGGTGTTGATGGCGACGTTGCCGGTGGTGTCGCGCGTCATGTTGACGTAGTCCACCTTGTAGGTGCGCAGGTAGGGCGTGTCGGGCATGACGACCAGGTTGGGGCCGTCGAGCTCGAAGCGCATGTCGACCTGCTTGGCGATGCGCGTGAGCAGTTGCGGCAGGGTCTGGTCGATGGCGTTCAGGGTCACCGTGCCGGCGATGCCGGGGTGGATGTCGACGTTGAGCCTGGCGTCGCGCGCCAGCGCAAAGAGCAGTTCCTGCACCTTGACGTCCTTGACGACGACGCTGTAGGTCTCGGCCTTGGCGCCGGGCTTCGGCTTGGGCAGCGCGGCAGTCTGCTGTACCGGTTGCGGTATGTTCGGCTTGGCGGTTTGAACGCTGTCCGCAGCGATGTGCCCGCTCGACGGCGGCTTGGTTTGCGGCGTGGCGCAGGCCCCCAGCAACATGGGCAGTAGCAGGGGAGCGAGGGTGGTTCTGTTCGTCATGGCGAGCCGCACTATCGGGCCTCCGTACAGAGGTCTAAATGTTTTTAGCATAGCACATTAGCTTTTCTTTGCAACTGCCTGATATTTATTGCGTTCAAAGACCTCTTTTGGCAGGCCTAGTTTTTCAGGCGAACAATCTGGCGGGGATACGGGCCGTAGGTCTTGAGTTCCTTCGGCAGAGCGGCGATGGCCTGGCTGGCCGCCTCGCGTGAAGGGTATTCCCCATAGATGATCCCGATGCGCTGGGTGCCCCTGCTTTCACCCGTATAGACTCGGATGGCATCGGCTTCAGCGACCCTCATGGCATTGGCCAGGAAGCGCTCGACTTCGCGTGCGTTGCCGACATCGGTGCTCAGAAGCTGTATGAACCAAAGTCGATCATTAGTGTTTTCTAGCCATTTCCTCGTATCTTCAAGGCGTTGCCGCGTGAATCGGCCGAACGCGGGTTTTTCCCGGAGGGTCTCGGCAGATGACAAGATAAGCGGGTTTTCCGTTGCAGAAACCGCAAGGACGCTTTCCGGGGTGACTGGCGGGGCGGTGCTCTGTACTGCAAGCTGAGTGGTGCTTTCGGTTGCGGGAATGGCCGGAACCGCGCTGGGCGGAAGCGAACTTGCAGCGGGTGCTGGCATCGGTGACGGAGCGGCACTGGCGGGCTCGGCCGGCGGCGGCTCGGCCTGCGGCGCCGCCGATCGGGCAACGCCGTTGGCAGCGGCCGAGGGGGCGACGACTGCAGCAGCGCCCGCCTCCGATGCGGGCGAGTTGTTCAGATAGTAATAAGCCAGTCCGCTGCCGACGACTATCAGGAGGACCGCGGCCGCAGCGCCCAGCCACAGTTTGGCGGGATGAGCGGGACTCCTGAACTCGGCATCGCGGACGGCGGCGCGGACGTGGGCCGGAGTGATCTGGTGGGTGTTGTCGGCAAAGGCGGCCAGCAGCGCCTTGTCGCTCAGGATGTTGATGCGCCGGGTCAGGCCGAGCGAGGCGCCGGCGATCAGCTTGAGCGCGGCCGGCGAGAACACGCTGGGGCCCTTGTAGCCGGCTGCGCGCATGCGGAACTCGATGTATTCGGCGACGTCGCTGCGCACCAGCGGCTCGAGCGTGAAGTTGTGGGTGATGCGCTCTTTCAGCTGGCGCATTTCGGTGCGATTGAGGACTTCGTTCAGTTCTGGCTGGCCGAAGAGGACGATCTGCAGCAGCTTGTGGCGATTCGATTCGAGATTGGAAAGCAGGCGAATCTCCTCCAGCGTCTCCACCGGCATGGCATGCGCCTCGTCGATGAGGACGACGACCTGGCGGCCTTGCCCGTAGCGTTCGATGAGGTGTTCCTGCAGGGCGCGCATGACCGCGCTGACACGGTTGGTGGCGAGGTTGATCCGCAGCTCGTCGGCCAGTGTGAACAGGATCTCGTCGCGCGACAGCGAGGGGTTGGCGAGATGGATCGTCTCGACGTGCTCCGGCAGGCGCTCCATCAGCACGCGGCACAGCATGGTCTTGCCGCTGCCGACCTCGCCGCTCACCTTGACGATGCCTTCGTCGTGGGTAATGGCGTAGAGCAGGGCCTCCAGCGTGGCGCCGCGATTGGCGCCGGCGAAGAAGAAGCCGGTGTGCGGCGTAATGCGGAACGGCGCTTCGTGGAGGCCGAAATGTTCGAGATACATGGTGCGGCGGTTTCTCCCTTAATTGGCGGCGCCCAGGTCGCGCGTCAGGGCTTCCATGCGGTTGTAGAGGGTGGTGCGGTTGACGCCCAGCAGCCTGGCGGCCTGGCTGACGTTGCCGTGGGTCAGCTTCAGTGCTGCCTGGATGTAGCCCTGCTCCCAGCGCCGCAGGGTGTCGTCGAGGTCGAACTGGCCGCGCTGCTGCAACTGGCGGAGCGCGATGGCGGAGAGCTCGTCGACGCCCTGCGGCGGCAGCCAGGGTGCCTGGAGCGTTTCGGCGCCGGTGTCCAGCTCGTCCTCGAGCGCCGCCAGGCCGACCGCGCGGCCGGGATACTTGGTGGCGAGGCGGATGACAATGTTGCGCAGTTCGCGCACGTTGCCCGGGAAGCCGTATGCCTGCCAGCGCGCCAGTGCCTCGTCGGTCAGGTCGAAGGGCAGTTGCCGGGCCTGTCCGGCGTAGATGGCGCGGTAGTGGCGCAGCAGCAGCACCTTGTCGTCGTCCATCTCCCGCAGCGGCGGCACGTTGATGGTAAACACCGACAGGCGGTGGTAGAGGTCGGCGCGGAAGCGCCCTTCGCGCACTTCCTTGCGCAGGTCGCGGTTGGTGGCGGCGATGACGCGGGCGCGGCTGACGCGCTGCTGGGTTTCGCCGACGCGCTGGAATTCGCCGTTCTCCAGGACGCGCAGCAGCTTGGGCTGCAGCTCGATCGGCAGTTCGCCGATCTCGTCGAGGAACAGCGTGCCATCCTCGGCGTCTTCGAAATAGCCCGACTTGGCCTGGACGGCGCCGGTGAAGGCACCCTTGGCATAGCCGAACAGGGTCGGCTCGACCAGGTTTGGCGAGATGGCGGCGCAGTTGAGGGCGAAATAGGGTTTGTCGCGGCGCGATGTGAGGCGATGCAGGCAGCAGCTGGCGACGATTTCCTTGCCGCTGCCGGATTCGCCCTCGATGAGTACCGGAAAGGGCGAGTCGCCGTACTGCTTGATTTGCGCCCGCAGTTTCTGCATGGAGATGCTGTTGCCGAGCAGGCCGCAGGGATCCTCGGCGGCCTCCGGCACGGCAGCCAGCTCGGCGGACTGGTAGGCGAGGATCCGGTGCAGGGTCTGGCGCAGCAGCTCGGGGTCGGCCGGCTTGGCGACGAACTCGGTGGCGCCGAGGGCGCGGGCGTGGCGCGCATTCGCCTCGTCGTTCTGACCGGAGAGCACGATGATCTTGATGCTCGGCGAATGGGCGAGCAGGTCGGAGATGAGGGCGAATCCCTCGTCGGGCTGATGCGGCAGGGGCGGCAGGCCGAGATCGACCAGCGCCAACTGTTGCGCGGCGTTCCGGCTGCGCAGCAGGGCGATGCAGTCGGCGCGGGAACCGGCGGTCGCAATCTCGAATTCGCGGCCGAGGAAGAACGCCAGCGTGTCGATGATGAGCGGGTCGTCATCGACGATGAGAAGGGAGGGCTTGCGGAGTTCAGGGGAAGTCATGCCGACGCTTGCCTGATCCGGGAAATCGACTGCCTCCTACTATATCAGGCCCGGCCCGCGGCTGCCGTCCGCAATGTGCGAAATTTCACCGCAGCCGCGGAGTTAAACCATTATCATGATTGCGCGCAGTCTATCTGCTAGAATCCGTTGCTCGAAAAATCACCCGACTTCCTTTCGTGTCGAACCCGCCCCTCGTCCAGATCAGCGACCTGAATTTCACTTACGACCGGCGGCCGGTACTGACTGGGATCAACATGAGCATCCCGCGCGGCAAGGTGGTGGCCATCATGGGCCAGAGCGGCTGCGGCAAGACGACTACCCTGCGCCTGATCGGCGGCCAGCTGAAGCCTTCCCAGGGCGCGGTGCGCTTCGACGGCAAGGTCATCCACGAGCTGGATGCCGACGGCCTTTACGCCATGCGCCGCCGCATGGGCATGCTGTTCCAGTTCGGCGCGCTGTTTACCGACATCTCGGTGTTCGACAATGTCGCCTTCCAGATGCGGGAGCACACCGATCTTTCAGAGGAGATGATCCGCGACCTGGTGCTGTTCAAGCTGAACGCGGTCGGGCTGCGCGGCGCGCAGAAGCTGATGCCCGCCGAGCTGTCCGGCGGCATGGCGCGCCGCGTGGCGCTGGCGCGGGCCATCGCGCTCGACCCGCTGCTGATGATGTACGATGAGCCGTTTACCGGCCTGGATCCCATTACCATGGGGGTCATCGGTCAGCTGATCCGCAAGCTCAACGATGCGCTGGGCGGCAGTTCGATCATCGTCACCCACGACGTCCAGGAGTCGCTGCAGATCGTCGATTACGTGTATTTCATGGCCGACGGCAAGGTGGTGGCGGAGGGCACGCCCGACGAAATCCGCGCCTCGGACAAGGCCTATGTGCACCAGTTCGTCTGGGGCGAGATGGACGGACCGGTTCCCTTCCAGTATCCTTCGGCGCCCTATCGGGAACAGATTTACGGAGCAGCCCATGCTTGACCGCGCGACCTCGGCCCTGCGCGGCCTCGGCCACCGCGTTACCTCGCGCATCTGGCGCCTGGGTTTCGCCAGCCGCTTTTTCCTTGCCACGCTGTTGTATTCGGGGCCCAGCTTCCGCCGCTTTTTTCTGACCGTCCGCGAGATCTATTTCACCGGGGTGCTGTCGCTCATCATCATTCTGGTGTCGGGGCTTTTCGTCGGCATGGTGTTGGGCCTGCAGGGCTACGACACGCTCCAGCGCTACGGTTCCTCCGAGGCGCTGGGCATCCTCGTCGCCTTGTCGCTGGTGCGCGAACTGGGCCCAGTGGTGTCCGCCCTCCTTTTCGCCAGCCGTGCCGGCTCGGCCATCACCGCCGAAATCGGCCTGATGAAGGCCACCGAGCAACTCTCGGCAATGGAAATGATGGCGGTAAACCCGATCGCCAGGGTGGTGGCGCCGCGCTTCTGGGCGGGCGTGATTTCGATGCCGCTGCTGGCCGCCCTGTTCTCCGCCATGGGCATCTTCGGCGGCTATCTGGTCGGGGTGCAACTGATCGGCGTCGACGAAGGATCCTTCTGGTCGCAGATGCAGGCGTCGGTGGATTTCCGCGAAGACATCGTCAACGGCGTCATCAAGAGTGCGGTGTTCGGCATCATCGTCTCCTGGATTGCCGTGTTCGAGGGCTACGATTCCGAACCGACTGCGGAGGGGGTGTCCGGCGCGACGACGCGCACGGTCGTGACTTCCTCCCTCGCCATTCTCGCCGCAGACTTCATACTGACGGCATTCATGTTCCGGGGGGCTTAATGAACCGTATGACTTTAGACCTATGGGTTGGGGTTTTCGTGGCCATCGGCCTGGCGGCACTGTTGTTTTTGGCGCTAAAGGTGGGTAATCTGGCCTCCACGAATACCGGCGAAACCTATGTACTCAAAGCAAATTTTGATAATATCGGAGGCCTGAAGGTGCGTGCGCCAGTAAAAAGCGCAGGTGTCGTCGTCGGGCGGGTGGGCGACATTCGGCTGGATGCGGAGCGCTACGAGGCGGTGGTGACCATGAACATCGGCAGCCAGTTCAGGTTTCCCCGGGACACGTTCGCGAAGATCCGCACATCGGGCCTGCTGGGCGAACAGTACATAGGCCTGGCGGTCGGCGGCGACGAACAGGTGTTCAAGCCGGGCGATTCGGTCAAGAAGACGGAGTCGGCCATGGTGCTGGAGGATCTCGTCGGGCAGTTCCTTTTCGACAAGGCCGCTGAAGGAAAAGAAAAAAGCGACGTTAATAAATAACGGATAACAAACGAGGCGATTCGATGAAAGCGAAAATGACAAGGCAAATCAGCAAGCTGGCAATTGCGTTGGCGTTTGCCGGCCTGCTCGGCGGATGCGCCACGAGCGGGAATCCGAAGGATCCGATCGAGGGCTTCAACCGCGCCATGTTCGGCTTCAACGAGGGCCTCGACAAGGTCATCATCAGGCCCGTGGCAACCGGCTACGAAGCCGTGCTGCCCTCGCCGATCCAGACCGGCGTCGCCAACTTCTTCTCCAACATCGCCGACCTGATGATCGGCGTGAACAACCTGCTGCAGGGCAAGCCGGCACAGGCCGCCTCGGATGCCGGTCGCGTCCTGGTGAACACCACCATCGGATTCCTCGGCATCATCGATGTCGCCAGTTCGATGGGCATGGAAAAGCATGAGGAGGACGTCGGTCAGACATTCGGCCGCTGGGGCGTCGATGATGGCGCTTATATCGTCCTGCCGTTCTTCGGCCCGCGCAACGTGCGGGATACCGTCGGCCTTGTCTTCGACGTCGCTACCGACCCGGTTTCCCACGTGGACCACATTCCGACACGCAATGTGCTGCTCGCTACGCGCGTCGTCAGCGACCGGGCCGAATTGCTCAAGGCCGACAAGGTCATCGAGGAAGCGGCGCTGGACAAGTACAGCTATGTGCGCGATGCCTACCTGCAGCGCCGCCGCAGCCTGATTCATGACGGCAATCCGCCCAAACTCGATCCCTATTCCGGGTTGGGCGACGGCAAGACAGCCGCCAAGCAGGAAGGGAGCGATGCTTCCGCACAAGTCGCTGCACGCCACTGAGCAAGTCGAGCATTAGGTAAATCATGAGGTTATTCGCATTGCTGCTGGCCGCCGCCAGCTTCTTTCTGTCGCCCGGCATCCAGGCTCAAGTCAAGGAACTTCCGCCCGATGCACTGGTGAGATCCGTCACCGACGAAGTGCTCGACATCATCCGCAAGGACAAGGACATCAAGGCCGGCAGCACGAAGCGGGCGATCGAACTGGTTGAACAGAAGGTTCTGCCGCACTTCAACTTCACGCGCATGACCGCCCTGGCGGTCGGCAAGGACTGGCGCCAGGCCACGCCCGAGCAACAGAAGATGCTGACCGAGGAGTTTCGCGACCTGCTGGTGCGCACATACTCGAATGCGCTGACTGCCTACAAGAACGAGACCGTCGACTACAAGCCCTTCAAGATGCAACCGGGCGAGAGCGACGTCACTGTACGCACGCAGATCCACCAGCCGGGCGCCCGCCAGCCGATCACGCTGGACTACAGCCTCGAAAAGAACGGCAACGCATGGAAGGTCTACGACGTGGTCGTCGCCGGCGTCAGCCTGGTGACGAACTACCGTTCCTCGTTTGCCACCGAGGTACGCAACGGCGGCATCGACGGCCTGATCAAGACGCTGCAGGCCAAGAACAAGAGCCTGGAAGCCGCGACCAAGAAATGATCCGCGACGCCGGAGATCGCATCGAGGTTTCCGGCCCGCTCACGCTCGGCAAGGCGCGTGAGCTGCTGGAGGCCGGCAGCGCCCTGATCAAACGGCCCGAAACCGTGTTCGACCTCTCTCGGGTGCAGGAAGTCGACTCCTCCGGACTGACCGTCGTCTTCGGCTGGGTGCGCGCCGCCAAGCGCCAGGGCAAGACTGCCCGCATCAGCAACCCCCCGCAGAACCTCCTCAGTCTGGCTGCGCTGTACGGCGTGACCGATCTCCTGCCGCTGGCGTAAGCTGGCGGTTTCGGCTTTTCTTTCTCCATGCATCCCGCGATACGCATCGATGGCGTGACCAAGCGCTTTGGCAATGTCCAGGCGCTGGATGGCATCGATCTGGAAATTGCCAAAGGGGAATTTTTCGGCCTGCTCGGGCCGAACGGCGCCGGCAAGACCACGCTGATCTCGGCCCTGGCCGGCCTGGTGCGGCCGGATGCCGGCCGTTTGGCCGTGATGGGACATGACGTGGTGGCGGAGTACCGGGCTGCCCGGCGGCAACTCGGCGTGGTGCCGCAAGAACTGGTATTCGATCCCTTCTTCACCGTGCGCGAGTCGCTGGAGATCCAGTCAGGCTACTTCGGCATTCGCGACAACGCGGCCTGGATCGACGAGATCCTGGAAAACCTCGACCTGACGGCCAAGGCGGACATCAACATGCGCCAGTTGTCCGGCGGCATGAAGCGCCGCGTGCTGGTGGCGCAGGCGCTGGTGCACCGGCCGCCGGTAATCGTGCTCGACGAGCCGACCGCCGGCGTCGACGTCGAACTGCGCCAGGGCCTGTGGGCCTTCATACGGCGGCTCAACCGCGACGGCCATACCATCGTGCTGACCACGCACTATCTGGAGGAGGCGGAAAGCCTGTGCGGGCGCATTGCCATGCTCAAGCAGGGGCGCATCGTCGCGCTCGACACGACGCGCAATCTTCTGCGGCGCTTCTCCGGGCACACGCTGCGCCTGCGGTTGGCGCCCGGCCACGTCCTGCCGGACACCCTGCGCGCAAGGGCGTCCGCGGAAGCCGAAGGGTCCCGGTTGTTCAATCTGGCGAATTGCGACGAGATCGAAGGCATCCTGGCCGGACTGCGGGACGCCGGCTGCCGCATCGACGACATCGAAGTAGGCAAGCCGGACCTCGAGGAGGTCTTCCTGCGCGTCATGGAGCGGGGCTGATGGACGGCTTCCTGACCCTGCTCTACAAGGAGGTGCTGCGCTTCTGGAAGGTCAGCTTCCAGACGGTGGCGGCGCCGATCCTGACGGCGCTGCTGTTCCTCCTCATCTTTTCCCATGTGCTGGAGCGGCACGTGCGGGTGTACGAAAACGTCTCCTACACTTCCTTCCTTGTGCCTGGCCTGGTCATGATGTCGCTGCTGCAGAATGCCTTTGCCAACAGCTCCTCGTCGCTGATCCAGTCGAAGGTGACCGGCAACATCATTTTCATGCTGCTGCCGCCGATCTCCTATGCGCAGTTCTTCGCCGCCTTCGTCCTGGCGGCCATCGCGCGCGGCATCGTCGTCGGGCTGGGCGTGTTGCTGGCGACGTTGTGGCTGGTCGATTTGTCGTGGCGGGCGCCGCTGTGGATTGCCGCATTCGCCCTGCTCGGCGGGGCCATCATGGGGGCGCTCGGCGTCATCGCCGGCATCTGGGCCGAGAAGTTCGACCAGCTGGCCGCCTTCCAGAACTTCATCATCGTCCCGCTGACCTTCCTTTCCGGCGTGTTCTATTCGATCCACTCGCTGCCGCCGTTCTGGCAGCAGGTCTCTCATTTCAACCCGATCTTCTACATGATCGACGGCTTCCGCTACGGCTTCTTCGGCGTGTCCGACGTGCCGCCCCTGTTAAGCTTGGGTGTCGTGGCCGCCTGTTTCGTCGTGCTGACGGTTTTCACCTTGTGGCTGCTCCGGATAGGTTACAGGCTTCGAGCCTAGTTTTTGCGAGAGGACAATATGGTTTCACCCGCTGACATCCAGGACTACATCGCGCAGGGGCTGCCCTGCGCGCATCTCGCTGTCGACGGCGACGGCGCGCATTTCGAGGCGCTCATCGTCAGCAGCGCCTTCGAGGGCCTCTCGCGCATCCAGCGCCAGCAGGCGGTATACAAGGCGCTCGGCGGGCGCATGGAAAGCGGCGAGATTCATGCGCTGTCGATGCGCACCCTGACGCCGACCGAATGGGAAGCCCAGCGTGGATAAGCTTCTCATCGAGGGAGGCGTCCCCCTTTCCGGCGAGGTCAGCATTTCCGGCGCCAAGAACGCCGCCCTGCCGTTGATTTGCGCCGCCCTGTTGACCGACCGGCCGTTGACGCTGTCCAACGTGCCGCACCTGAACGACGTCACGACCATGCTGCGCCTGCTGGTGCAGATGGGGGTGGATGTCACGCTCGACGAGCGGAACAGCCTTGTCCTCAACGCGTGCGGGCTGAACCGGCCGGAGGCGCCCTACGACATGGTGAAGACCATGCGCGCGTCCATCCTCACCCTGGGGCCGCTGCTGGCGCGTGCCGGCCGCGCGCGCGTCTCGCTGCCGGGCGGCTGCGCCATCGGCGCGCGGCCGGTGGACATCCACATCCGCGGCCTGCAGGCGATGGGCGCCGATATCTGCGTCGAGCACGGCTACATTCTGGCCCAGGCGCAGCGCCTGCGCGGGGCGCGGATATTCTGCGACCTCGTCACCGTCACCGGCACCGAGAACCTGATGATGGCGGCAGCGCTGGCCGACGGCACGACAGTGATCGAAAACGCCGCGCGCGAGCCGGAGGTGGTGGACCTCGCCAACTGCCTGAATGCCATGGGGGCGAAGGTGAGCGGCGCCGGCGGCGACATCGTCACCGTGGAGGGCGTCGAGCGCCTCGCCGGTGCCGAGCACCGCATCATGCCCGACCGCATCGAGACCGGCACCTTCCTCGTCGCCGCCGCGGTGACCGGGGGGCGGGTGCGCCTGAACGGTACCCACTGCGGCATCCTCGATGCGGTCGTCGAGAAGCTGCGCGAGGCCGGCGCGCGCATCGACTGCCACCGGGATTCCATCGAGATTTCCGCCGACGGGCCGCTCAGTGCGGTGAGCCTGCGCACGGCGCCCTATCCGGCCTTTCCGACCGACATGCAGGCGCAGTTCATGGCCCTGAACTGCGTGGCGCGCGGCACCGGCGTGATCACCGAGACGATATTCGAGAACCGCTTCATGCATGCGCAGGAATTGCGCCGCCTGGGCGCCGACATCGAGATCAGCGGCAACACGACCGTGGTCAAGGGTGTGCCGCGCCTGGACGGCGCCACCGTCATGGCCACCGACCTGCGCGCCTCGGCCTGCCTGGTCGTCGCCGGCCTGGTGGCGCGCGGCGAGACGCTGATCGACCGCATCTATCACCTCGACCGCGGCTACGAGCACATCGAGGAGAAACTGTCGCAGCTCGGTGCGCGCATCCGCCGCGTGCATTGAACTATCGCCGTCCTGCGCAGACTGACTTTTGTCTGCGTTAAAATCATTCCTTTAGCAACTGGAATCGCGCCGTGACCGGCATCACCATCGCCCTGTCCAAGGGCCGCATCTTCGAGGAAACCCTGCCGCTTCTGGCGGCGGCGGGCATCGTGCCGGCCGACGATCCTGAGACCTCGCGCAAACTGATCCTCGGCACCAGCCGCCCGGACGTGCGCCTGGTCATCGTGCGCGCCTCGGACACGCCGACCTATGTCCAGTACGGCGCCGCCGACCTCGGTATCGCCGGCAAGGACGTGCTGCTCGAGCACGGCGGCACCGGCCTCTACCAGCCCCTCGACTTGAAAATCGCCCGCTGCCGCATGGCGGTGGCGGTGCCCGACGGCTTCGACTATGCCGCCGCCGTGCGGCGCGGCGCGCGCCTGCGCGTGGCGACCAAGTACATCCAGACGGCGCGCGAGCACTTCGCCGCCAAGGGCGTGCACGTCGACCTCATCAAGCTCTACGGCTCCATGGAGCTGGCGCCGCTGGTGGGACTCGCCGACGCCATCGTCGACCTCGTCTCCAGCGGCAATACCCTGAAAGCCAACAACCTGGTGGCGGTGGAGGACATCATGCCGATCTCCTCGCGCCTGATCGTGAACCAGGCGGCGCTGAAGATGAAGCGCGAGCTGCTGCAGCCGGTCATCGACGCCTTTGCGGGAGCTGTCCGTGATTAAACGTTTGACGACGCGCGACCCCGACTTCACCCAGCAGCTCGCCGCGCTGCTGGCCTTCGAGAACGCCCAGGACGAGGGCATCGAGCGGGCGGTGGCGGAGATCCTCACGGCGGTGCGCACGGTGGGCGATGCCGCGGTGCTGGAATACACGCGCCGCTTCGACCATCTGCAAGCCAGGGCGATGGTGGAGCTGGAGCTGCCCAAGCGCGAGCTGGAGGCGGCGCTGTTCAACCTGCCGGCGGAACAACGCGAGGCGCTGGAGCAGGCCGCCACGCGCATCGCCCTCTACCATCAGAGTCAGCTCGCCGCCTCCTGGGAGTACACGGAGTCCGACGGCACCCGCCTCGGCCAGAAGGTGACGCCGCTCGACCGCGTCGGCCTCTACGTGCCGGGCGGCAAGGCCGCCTATCCCAGCTCGGTGCTGATGAACGCGATTCCGGCCAAGGTGGCCGGCGTCGGCGAGCTGATCATGGTGGTGCCGACGCCGCGCGGCGAGAAGAGCGCCCTGGTGCTGGCCGCTGCCGCGCTGGCCGGCGTCGACCGCGTGTTTACCCTCGGCGGCGCGCAGGCGGTGGGCGCGCTGGCCTACGGCACGCAGACCATCCCGCAGGTGGACAAGATCGTCGGACCGGGCAACGCCTACGTCGCCGCCGCCAAGCGGCGCGTCTTCGGCGTGGTCGGCATCGACATGGTGGCCGGCCCCTCGGAAGTGCTGGTCATCGCCGACGGCTCGACCGACCCGGACTGGGTGGCGATGGACCTCTTCGCCCAGGCCGAGCACGACGAACTGGCGCAGTCGATCCTGCTCTGCCCGGACCTGCGCTTCATCGATGCCGTGGCGCACAGCCTCGCGCGCCTGCTGCCGGAGATGCCGCGCAAGGACGTGATTGCTGCTTCACTCGCCGGTCGCGGCGCGCTGATCGAGGTGCGCGACCTGGAAGAAGCCTGCGCCATCGCCAACCGCATCTCGCCGGAGCACCTGGAACTTTCGGTGGCCGAGCCGAACGCGCTGGTCGACCGCATCCGCCACGCCGGTGCCATCTTCGTCGGCCGCTACACCTCGGAATCGCTCGGCGACTACTGCGCCGGCCCCAACCACGTGCTGCCGACCTCGCGCAGCGCGCGCTTCTCCTCGCCGCTCGGCGTCTACGACTTCCAGAAACGCACCTCGATCATCGAGGTGTCTGCGGACGGCGCGGACAAGCTCGGCCGCATCGCCTCCACGCTCGCCCACGGCGAGGGCCTTCAGGCCCATGCCCGCGCGGCGGAACTGCGACTGAAGAAATAAAACGACCCCCTTTGCAAAAGGGGGTGGCGCGAAGCGCCGGGGGATTTCACTCCCCGCGGGCCAAGGGCGAGGCCGCCGCCTCATGCGCGGCCGCCCTGCGGGTGCCCTTGCGCCGTCACGCCCGCCGGCCGGGCCTGCAAACTCGCTGCGCTCGGACAGCAGGCCCGGACGGCGGG
>WBUF01000071.1 GCA_008933825.1 Rhodocyclaceae bacterium
AGCCGGCTGCTAGCCCCGTGCTAGCCCGATGAAAATGAAAAGGGCCTGCATCGCTGCAGGCCCTTGATTTCGGTGGTAGGCCGTACTGGATTTGAACCAGTGACCAACGGATTAAAAGTCCACTCCAGAACTACTTCAAATCAACAGACTGCGCTCGAATACGTTCCGCAATTACGGCATTTTCGCCTTCTCGGAAACCCAGCAACGGCGCGGCCCTTTGTTTTTTTGCGGAGCGGCCGGAGGTGAAACTTCCGCAGTGAAAAGGTCGGGCGATTATGAGTCCCCTGCTCTAACCGACTGAGCTAAGGGCCCTGTTATAAATCAGCACGTTACGCGCCACCGCCCCGCGCGTTTCTGCTCTAGCGTGACTGAACGTGACCGAATTGTACCCGTCGTGACGGGAGTCGGTCACGATTTGGTCACGCCACGGGCGTCACTCTTTGACACGCCGCATCACAACTTCTTTGCTATCGGGCCTCTTGCAGCGCAGACGCCAGTCGTCGCCGTGCCTCAGGTGGTCGCATGCGAGTTGTGTGCCGTCGGGTGCCGTCAGGATGGTGGAACCGAAAAGGAAGTCCATTTCCTGCTTGATGTGCGGGTGTTTGTGAGCGGGATCCCAGCCGAACCGAAGCGCCTGTTCGCCGGTCGTGTCTTTGCGAGCTTCTCCGGCCACGCCGGCGTAGGTTTTGCCATCAAGGGTTACAGCGATACGTGCGAAGCCCGCCAGGATGGGGCTCTCCACAGTCGCCGAAGCAGCATTGCCCGATACGGGCTTGAGCAGCGACGTTTGTGTGCAGCCTGACAGTCCTCCCGTCGCCGCGGCAAGGGCCAGAGCAATCGAAGCGATCCTCATGTATCGATTCCTTGATTGAGGCCGGCTGCGAGGTGCCATCCTTCTCATCGTCCGCCTCAGCGAATCTCAATTGCGCGTTGAATGTCGCTCACGAAGATCCATCCCGCCTCGGCCTGCCCGGTGTGCCCCGCACGGGCGATGACATCGACCAGTGCGTCGGCCGCCTCGTCCGGGCAGGCCAGTTCCAGCCGGTATTCGGCGACGACGGCCTCGGCCAGTTCCATGGAGTAGTGCTGCTGCGTCGGGTCGCCGCTGGCGAGCGGCCGCTGCACCTGGGATACGGTGATGTTGTGGCAGCCGGCGCCGGCGGTGCCCAAGTCGCACAGGCCTGATTCCCGCAGCGCCTGGAGCACGTCGGCGATACGGTGCTGGCGGATGTAAGCCTTGATCTCTTTCATTCGACAGACTCCTTGCTGGTTGTAACATTTCGTCGTTCGCGCCGCTCCTCCACCCACTCGTACATGAGCGGCAGGAGCAGCAGGGTCAGCGCCGTGGAGGTGAACAGCCCGCCCACCACCACGGTGGCCAGCGGCCGCTGGGTTTCCGCGCCCACGCCCTGCGAGAGCAGCATCGGAATCAGGCCGAGGATGGCCACCGAGGCGGTCATCAGCACGGGACGCAGGCGCAGGCTCGCGCCCCGGCGCACCGCCTCGCGGATCGACAGGCCCTGGCGGCGCTGGTCGTTGAGGAAGGACACCAGCACGATGCCGTTGAGCATCGCCACGCCAAACACGGCGATGAAGCCGATGGCCGAAGGCACCGACACGTACTGCCCGGTGATCGCCAGGCCGAACACGCCGCCGATGACGGCGAAGGGCACGTTGGCGATGATGAGCCCGGCGTGGGTGAGGGAATTGAAAGCGGTGTAGAGGAGCAGAAAGATGAGGCCGATGGTGAGCGGCACAATCAGCGCCAGCCGCGCCATGGCGCGCTGCTGGTTCTCGAAGGCGCCGCCCCACTCGATCCAGTAGCCCTCGGGCAGCTTCACCTGGCTCCTGATTTTCGCATCGGCCTCCTTGACGAAGCCGTCCACGTCGCGGCCCTTCACGTCCATCTGCAGCACCGCATAGCGGCTCAACTGCTCGCGGCGGACGAAGGTATAGCCCTCGTCCATTTCCACCGTGGCGACGCGCGAGAGCGGCACCAGGGCCCCGGTCTGGGTGCGCAGCGGGATGTCGCCGATCGCCTGCAGGCTGTCGCGGAAGGCCGGATCGAGCCGCACCTGGATGTCGAAGCGGCGCACGCCGTCGAGCAGCGTGCTGACGGCCTTGCCGCCGATGCCGGCCTGGACCACTTCGAGGATCTCGTCGGCATTGATGCCGAAGCGCGCCGCCTCCTCGCGCCTGACTTTCACCACGATCTGCGGCTTGCCCTTGTTGGCTTCCAGCGAGAGATCGGCCACCCCCGCCACCTTGCCCAGCACCGGCTTGATCTCGGCCGCCAGGCGGTCGAGCGCGGCCAGATCGGGTCCGTAGAGCTTGAGGGCCAGCGTCGCGCGCACGCCGGAGATCAGCTCCTCGACCCGCATCTGGATCGGTTGGGTGTTGCCCAGCACGACGGTCGGGATGGCTTTCTCCAGCGCCTCCTTCATGCGGTCGGAGAGTTCCGGCATGGTGAGCTTCTCCGGCCACTCGTCGCGCGGCTTCACGTCCACCAGCACTTCCATGTAGTTGGCGTCGGTGGTTTCCCCCTTCTCGGCGCGGCCGATGGTGGCCAGCACCGATTGGGTCTGCGGGAATTGCTCCTTCAGCACCGCATTCATCCTCTGCGAGACGCGCACCGATTCCTCCAGCGAGGTGGAAGGAATGCCGGTGACGCGGAACATGATGGCGCCCTCCTGCAGCGTCGGCATGAATTCCTTGCCGAGGAGGGGAAAGGCGGCGAGCGCCGCCGCCAGCAGCGCGCCCGCGGCGACGAAGACCTTCTTCTTGTTCTCCAGCGCCCGGTCGAGCAGCGGCAGGTAGAAACCCTTGACCCAGCGCACCAGGAAGGTGTCCTTCTCTTCCTTGGGCTTGAGGATCAGCGCCGAGAGCACCGGCACCAGGGTCAGCGTCAGGACGAGCGAGCCGACCATGGCGAAGGTGATGGTGAGCGCCATCGGCTTGAACAGTTTGCCCTCCAGGCCGGTGAGCGAGAAGAGCGGCAGGAACACCACGATGATGATGAGGATGGCGAAGGCGATGGGGTTGATCACCTCGCGCGCCGCCTCCAGGATGACATGGGTGCGGTTCGCCGCCTTCCCCGCCTGGTGGGAGAGCAGGCGGAAGCCGTTCTCCACCATCACCACGGCGCCGTCCACCATCATGCCGATGCCGATGGCCAGCCCCGCCAGCGACATCAGGTTGGCCGAAAGATTGAAGTGCTGCATCAGCAGGAAGGCGATCAGCATGGCCAGCGGCAGGGTGACGATCACCACCAGCGCCGAGCGCACCTCGCCGAGGAACAGAAAGAGCACGATGGCCACCAGGATCGAGCCCTCGACCAGCGCGCTTTCCGCCGTCTTCATGGCCTTCTCGACGATGTCGGTGCGGTCGTAGACGGGATTGAGCGTGACGCCGGCGGGCAGCGCCTGCCGGGCAAGGTCGAGCTTGCGCTTCACCGCGTCCACCACGTTCTTGGCGTTCTCGTTGATGCGGGCCAGCGCGATGCCGAGAGCCACCTCCCGGCCGTCGCGGGTGACGGCGCCGAAGCGCAGCGCCGGACCCTCCTTCACCTCGGCCACCTCGTGCACGTGGATCGGCACGCCCTCGCGTTCGGCGACGACGATGTTGCCGATGTCGGTGGTGTCGGCCACCAGCCCCAGGCCGCGCACCAGGTACTGCTCCTGGCCGAGGTTCACGTACTGGCCGCCCACCTGCCGGTTGTTGGCAGCGAGCGCCTCCATGACGGACTTGAAGCTCAAGCCGTACTTGATGAGTTTCTGCGGGTGGATATGCACCTGGTACTGCTTCTCGAAGCCGCCCCAGGTGGTGACGTCATCCACGCCCGCCGCGGTGCGCAGCATGAGCCGCACGTTCCAGTCGTGCAGGGTGCGCAGGTCCATGGCGGAGAGCTTCTTGTCGGCCGACTCCACCGTATACCAGAACACCTGGCCGAGGCCGGAACTGTTCGGCCCCAGGCTCGGCTCGCCGTAGCCGGCCGGGATGCGCTCCTTCGCTTCCAGCAGCTTCTCGCCGACGAGGCGCCGGGCGAAGTAGATGTCCACGTCGTCCTTGAAGTAGATGCCGACGTAGGACAGGCCGAACAGCGACACCGAGCGGATCTGCTCGACGCCGGGCAGCCCCGCCATGGCGGTCTCGATGGGCGAGGTGAGGAGCTTCTCCACGTCCTCGGCGGCGAGTCCGGGCGACTCGGTGTAGACGTTCACCTGGTTCGGCGTCACGTCGGGGAAGGCATCCACCGGCACGGCGAGGAAGGCGCGCACGCCGAGAAAGACGACGAGGCCGAAGCCCACCAGCACCAGCAGCTTGTAGCGCAGGGAAAGATCGACGATTTTATTCAGCATGTCGTCCCCCTCAGTGGGCGTGGCCTTCGCCAAGCTGAGACTTCATGATCCTCGCCTTGAGGGCGTAGGTTCCCGCCGTCACCACCTTGTCGCCCGCGGCGAGCCCGGCCTTCACCACAACACGACCGCGCAGCTTCTCGCCGAGTTCCACCGCGCGCGGCTCGAAGCCGCCGTGCTCTTCGATGAAGACCGTCGGCTGGCCCTGCATCAGCACCACCGCCTCCTCCGGCAGGAGCAATCCCTTGCCCTTGCCGCCGGTGCGGATCCCCGCGGTGGCGAACATCTCGGGCTTGAGTCGCCCATCGGCGTTGGCGACCTCGACCCGCGCCGACACGGTGCGCGTCTCCTTGTCGACCACGGCGGCGATGTAGGTGAGCTTGCCCGCGAAGGTTTCGTCGGGATAGGCGGCGACCGTCACCACGGCCTCCGCCCCGACCTTGACGCGCCCAAGATCCTTTTCGAACAGATTGGCCTCGATCCACAGCCTGGAGAGGTCGGCTACGGTAAACAGCGGTTTGTCCGGCTGGGCCAGCTCGCCGAGGATGGCGTGCTTCTCGATCACCGTGCCGGCGAACGGCGTCGTCAGCGGGAAGGCGGACACCGCCTTGCCGTCGGCGGCTGGCGCCGGGCCCACGCCCAGCATGCGCAGCCGGTCTCCGGCGGCGGCGAGCGCCGCCTTCGACTTCTCGTACTCGGCGTGGGCGCGCAGATGGTCCTTGCGGGCGATGATCTGCTCGCCGTGGAGCGCCTCGGCGCGCTCGAAATCCGCTTTGGCCAAGGCCTGCGCCGTCCGCGCCTGGAGCCAGGCCGAATGCGCCTCGCCCACTTCGAGGCTGTCGAGCACGGCGAGCGTCTGGCCGGCCTTGACGGCATCGCCGAGATTGGCGGGCACCTTGACGACGCGCCCAGGCACGCGCGGCGCCACGTGGGCGATGCGGTCCTGGTTGGGGCGGATGGTGGCGGTCACCGTGAGCTGCTCGCTGACTTCCTGCTCCTGCAGTTCCTCGGTCTTGATGCCGGCGGCGGCGATCTCCTCGGCGCCGAGCTTGAGCTGCTCTTCCTCGCCGTGCCCGTCTTCATGCCCGCCGGATTTTTCGGCTTCGTGTCCGTGCTTGTCTGCCGTCTTGCCGGCGGCGGCGCTCTTGGCGGCGCCGTCCTGCGGCGACTGACTTTTGTCGCAGCCGGCCAGCGCCAGGGCCGCGAGGCAGAGGGCCATGAGGATGGCCCGATGGAATGTGTTCTTCATGTCATTCGATCCGTTGTGCGTGTTTTCGAAAGTGCGCGGCGGTGTGGCGGCATGCCTCATTGCCCACCTCGCCAGCCCGCCGCCTGCTCCAGCTCGATGCGCGTCAGGGCAAAATCGGTAGCGGCCTCCAGCACCTCGCGCCGGGTGTCGAGCACCTGGCGGGTGGCGAACAGGAGCTGCGTCAGGCCGATCTCGCCGGCGCGGTAGGCGGCGGCAGACAGGCGCTGGTTATCCTGCAGGCGCTGCAGGACGAACTGCTCCAGCCGCCTGACCCGTTCGCGCACGCTGCCAAGCTTCTGCCAGAGGGCGAGGACCGTCGCCTGGGTGTCGCGGACGGCGGCCTGCCGCTCGATCTGGGCCTGGGTGAGTTCGGCCGTCGCCTTGCCGATGCCGGTCGCGTTGCGGCGAAACAGCGGCAGGGGCAGCGAGACGGAGATGCCGCTGATCCGCTCGCGCGCGTCGCCCGGGCCTTCGCGGCCCGAGAACAGCCCGATGGTGACGTCCGGATAGGCGGCGGCACGCTCCAGCCCGAGGCGGCTGCGGGCCGCCTGTTCGCGGTGGTCGAGGGCGCGCAGCCGGGGCCGCGCCGCTGCGGCGGCGAGCAACTGATCCAGGGTGTAAGGGAAGACGGCGTCGGCCGTAAGCGTTCCCTGCGCTTCCGGCAGCATCGGCGCCGGCAGTTGCAGGGCGGCGGCGAGATCGGCGCGGGCCTGGAGGAGCTGCTCGCGCACCGCCTCGAGCTGGTTGCTCGTGCGGCCCAACTCGACTTCGGCAAGATTGCTGTCGAGCCGCGTGTCCTCGCCCGCTTCGAAGCGCTTGCGGGCGACGCCCGTGTTGTCGCGGATCAGGGCGACGAGTTCCGCCTCCATGGCGGCGCGCGACTGCAGGCCGAGCACGCGGACGAATTTCTGCTCGACCTCGGCACGCACCTGGCGGCGCGTCTCCTCGACGAGTTCCTTCAGCGCCGCCAGCTCCTGCTCGGCCGCCTCCCGCCGATGTCCGTGCTGGCCGGCGATCTCCAGGGCCTGGGAGAGCTCCGCCCGCCATTCGCGTTGCGTGTCGTGGCCGAGGCCGGGCTGGGGCACCTGCCGCCGCGCGCGCTCGGCGGCGAGTTGCGGGTTGTTCCAGAGCAGGCCGCGGGCATCGTCGAGCTGCCCCTCGGCGACGGCGAGGTTGGCCTGCGCCGCCTTGAGGGCGGGGCTGGCCTGCTCGGCGAACTGCCAGGCGCGTTCCAGGGTCAGCGGCGGTTCGGCCGCCGACGCGGCCAGGGCCGGCAGCGAGAGCGCCAGCGCCGCCGCCATGCGGGCCAGGCGCCCGCGGGTTCCATGCGTGATCGAAAACATGATTCGTCGAAATCTCCGGTGGATGGATCGGGGAGAAATCCGACGGAACGCCGCCGCGCCGCGGCGCGGGGAGACAACATCAAAGGGAAAACGTCAGGCGTTCCGCCGGATCAGGCGAAACGCAACCACTTGGGCCGATCGGGGCCGTCCGGGAAGTACGAGAGGGGAATTTCAGGCTGCGGCTCGACCGCCATGCTGTCGCAGACGTAAGCCGGCATCGCGACGACCGGCACGGCGGCGCAGGTTTGCGCCAGGTGGCAGTAGCCGCAGTCGGTATGCGCCTTGCCCGGCGCGCCGTCGTCCTTCCCGGCCGGCTGCACATGCTTGTGGTCGTGATGGCCAAAGTGCTGCGCGGCCGCGCCGGTCTCGTGCTGGCAATAGGCATTCACCGCCGCCCAGGTGAACTGGAGCGGCAGCATCAGCATCGTCAGCACGAGCAGAAGACGTTTCATGGCCGGTGAATTGTATCCGCGGCCGGGGATTCGGGCAATCGTGCCTCGCCGCGGATGCGGCCGACGTTGCGGTTCATCCGCTGGCGCACGACATGCTGGAACAGCCAGCGTTTGAAGCCGCCCAGATTCGTGCCGTGGCGGGCGTAGAAGTCGTCCGGGCTGTCGAAGACGCCGAAATCGCGGTTGATGCCGTCCTTCTGGATATAGGTGTCGGCGCCCTGCCAGTCGACCGGCGGGTTCTGCAAGTCGGGCGTGGCTGCGCCGAAGCCGCAGAATGCCCCCCGGTGGCCGGCGAAGCGCTGCTGCAGCTGCTGCAGATACGGCTTGTCGAGGATGAAGCCTTCCAGGTTCACCCAGCGTCCGGCGTAGAGAACCTCCACCCAGCTGTGCAGGATGCTGCGCGGCGCGAGCAAATAGGCCGTGCCGGTGACCGCGCCTTTCTGCAGCGCCTTGTCGATCGTGAAGCCATGCAGGCGGCAGGGAATGCCGCTGCCGCGCAGCAAGGCCATCAGCAGCGTGCCCTTGGTGTTGCACTGGCCGATGCCGTCCGCCAGCACCTGCGAGGCCGACAGGTCGTCGGAGCGGTTGTAGCCGAAGGGAATGGCGTCGCGCACGAAATCGTAGATCGCGCCGATGCGCTCGTATTCCGGCAGTGCGCGCCAGCCCTGTTCGCGGATCAGGGCTTCAATGCGCGAATGCCGGTAATCGAGCAAGGCGGTCGGCTGCAGCAGCCGTTCTGTCTCAGACATTTTTCCGCCCCGCTCGCAACAGCCGCAGACCGTTGCCGACCACCAGCAGGCTCGCCCCCATGTCGGCGAACACCGCCATCCACAGCGTCGCCTGGCCGGCCAGCGCCAGGGCGAAGAACACCGCCTTGATGCCGAGGGCGAGCGAGATGTTCTGCCACAGCACGTGCGACGTGCGGCGGCTGAGTTCGATGAAGCGCGGCAGCTTGCGCAGGTCGTCGTCCATCAGCGCCACGTCGGCGGTCTCGATGGCGGTGTCGGTGCCCGCCGCGCCCATGGCGAAGCCGATGGAGGCGCGGGCCAGGGCCGGCGCATCGTTGATGCCGTCGCCCACCATGCCGACTTCGCCGTGGCGGGCGATAAGCTCGTCGATGGCGGCGAGCTTGTCCTCGGGTAGCAGGTCGCCGCGGGCGTCGTCGATGCCGACCTGGTCGGCGATGGCGCGCGCCGTCGTCCGGTTGTCGCCGGTGAGCATCACCGAGACCACGCCGAGCGCATGGAGGTCGCGGATCGCCTCGGCGCTGTGGCCGCGCACGGTGTCGGCCACGCCGAACACGCACAGCGGCTCGCGCTTGGTGACGAGCACTACGGCCGTCTTGCCTTCCCGCTCCAGGCGCTGGAGCACTTCTTCGACGTGCGGACCGCAGACGGCGAGTTCCTCCACCAGGCGGTGGTTGCCGACGTAGTACAACTGCCCCGCCACTGTGCCCTTCGCTCCCCGGCCGGCCAGCGCTTCGAAGGCGTTAACGTCCAGCAGGGGCCGCCCGGGTTCCTGCCAGGCGGCAACGATTGCGGCGGCGACCGGATGCTCGGAATGGGCATCGACGCTGGCGGCCAGTTGCAGCAGCTCGTCGGCCGGCCGGGCGTTCAGCGGCACCACGTCGGTCAGCACCGGCCGCCCGTGGGTGAGCGTGCCGGTCTTGTCGAGGGCGACGGCCTTGATGCGGCGGCCGTTTTCCAGATGCACGCCGCCCTTGACGAGGATGCCGTGGCGGGCCGCCGCCGCCAGGCCGCTCACCACCGTGACCGGCGTCGAGATCACCAGCGCGCAGGGGCAGGCGATGACCAGCATCACCAGCGCCTTGTAGAACCAGTCGAGGAAGGCGGCGCCGAAGAAGAGCGGCGGCAGCAGCGCCACCAGCACGGCGAAGATCACCACCGCCGGCGTGTAGTAGCGGGCGAATTGATCGACGAATCTCTGCGTCGGCGCGCGCTGGCCTTGCGCCTCCTGCACGGTGTGGATGATGCGGTCGAGCGTGGTGCCGCCCTTGTTGGCCGTGACGCGGAACTCGAAGGCGCCGCGCTCGTTTACCGTGCCGGCGAAGACGGCATCGCCGGCCGCCTTCTCCACCGGCATGCTCTCGCCGGTGATCGGCGCCTGGTTCACCGCGCTGGCGCCGGCCGTCACCACGCCGTCGAGGGGGATGCGCTCGCCCGGCTTGACGCGCAGCGTCTGGCCGATCTGGATTTGCGCAGCCGGCCGCTCCACCCACGCGCCGTTCTCCAGCCGCACGGTCGCCGTCTCCGGCGCCATTGCCATCAGGCCGCGCACCGCGTTCCTGGCGCGCTCCAGCGACAGCGTCTCGATCAGTTCGGCCAGGGCGAAGAGGAAGATCACCACCGCCGCTTCCGGCCACTCGCCGATGGCCACCGCGCCGATCATGGCGACGCTCATCAGGAAGTTCATGTTGAGGGTGAAGGTCTTCAGCGCGATCCAGCCCTTCTTCAGCGTGCCGAGCCCGCCCGTGGCGATGGAGAGCAGGGCGAGGCCGATCACCGGCAGCGAGGTCTCGTCGGCGCCCGACCAGGCAAGCGCCTCGGCGGCCAGCGCGGCCGTGCCGGAGACGGCCATCAGCAGCCGGGTCCGCGCCGGCACGGCGGGCGCCTCGGCCGCGCGGTCGCTTGCGCACGAGGTGCAGGCGGCCGGCTGCTGCGGCCCGGCGCGCATGCCGATCTCGCCCAGCGCACCGAGGATCGGCCCGTCGTCGGGCAGGCGGTGGCCGACGGTGAGCCGGCGCTCCATCAGGTTGAAGGCCAGTTCCTCGATGCCCGGCACGGCGCCGAGGCGCTTGCGAATCAGCGCCTCCTCCGTCGGGCAGTCCATGTTGGCGATGACGAATGTCGATTGCTTCATGATGTTCCTGAGTCGGTTACCGGGTGGATCGAGGGGCGCGGCGCGGAAGCGGTCGCGCCCCGCCGGCTCACTTCGGCTGCGGCCACATCCACTGCTGATGCTGCATCATGTGGTCCATCATCATCTGCTGCATCGGCATGTACCGTTCCATCATGTATTGGCGCTGGCGGAGCTGCTCGGGCGTCATGCGCCGGTAGTCCCCCCACATCGGGCCGCCCATCATGTGCCCCCCCATGCCCATCATGGGGCCGCCGGCGCAGCAGCCCATCATGCCCGGCCCCCACATGCCCTGCATCAGCTGCATGTTGTTCTGCATCGTGGCCCAGTGTTCCTGCAGCAGTTTCTGCCGCGCCTGCGGGTCCTGCGTCTGGCGCAGCCTGTCCATCTGCTCCTGCATCCTTTTCATGTTCTCCTGCGCCTGCGCCATCTGCCGGTCGAACTCGGCGGTGTCAGGGGCGGCCGGCTTCGCCTTGCCGCCCGGGGCGGGCGGTGCGTCGGCGGCCAGGAGCAGCGGCGCCGGCATCGCCAGCGCCGCGATCATTCCCATCGTCAGTAGTCGTTTCATGTTCGCGCTCCTTTCAAGTGTCCGTGCTGCCCGTCTGGGCAGCGGCACTATTGCAAACCCTGTAGCCGCTCCAGGGTCAAGGGGTATCATGCGGACAGGAAAGGAGGCGTCATGCGTATCGGGGAACTCGGACGGGCAACCGGGGTGGATATCGAGACCATCCGCTACTACGAAAAGCTAGGCCTGCTGCCGGCGCCGGCCCGCTCAAGCAACGGTTACCGCGCCTATGGCGCCGCGCACCTGGAGCGGCTGGCCTTTGTCCGGCACTGCCGGGCGCTCGACGTGCCGCTGGCCGAGATCAAGCGGCTGCTCGATTTCGTCGCTCATCCGGATGCCGACTGCGGCGACATCAACCGGTTGATCGACGATCAGCTGGCGCGGACGCGGGCGCGGCTCAAGTCCATGCGCGCGCTGGAGAAGCAGCTCATCGCGTTGCGGGCGCGCTGCGAGACAGGGCATGTCGCCGCCGAGTGCGGCATCCTGCAAGAACTCGTCGGTGCGGCGCACGGAGAGGCGTGTGCATGCCATTCGGTGGCGGACAAGGTGCAGGGTGCTGCAATTGGAAAAGCAGGAAAGCGATGATCGGCAAGCGTCATGCGAACTTGCCGCTCCCCCCAATCGCCCGAATCGTAATCAGCAACTGCACATAGCCGTCCTTCGACACGCTTCCCGGTAGTTCAATGGATCGCAGTGCCTTCCATTCCTCCGGCGTGATGTGCAGCGCGTCGGCAAGCGACTTGTCGCCGGCGAGGTCGCGCAGGCCGCGCGGCGACTTGGCGTCGGCGATGATCCTGCGGGCGGGGTGGCCGGTCTCGTACTCGCGGCGGGCGATGTTGGCCGCGTCGCCGAGCAGGTCGGAGACGGTGACACCGAGCGCCTCGGCGATGGCGAGCAGCTTCTCGTTGGAGACGCCCTTGGTGCCTTTCTCCAGGCGCGAGATGTGCGTCTGGTCGAGGCCGACCAGCTTGCCCAGGCCCGACTGGGTGAGGCCCTTCTTCTCGCGTAGCTCCTTAAGGTGCGGGGCCAATTTATCCATATGTCAAATATCTGTAATCCCACATAATTTCCGGATCATTATAGTCTCGGGGTCATACGTCATGAATAAAAGACATTTATTTCCCTTGAAGTATGGCTTTTGGGCATGTATCATGCCCCGCAGTCATTAAGGAGAGCCGCCATGCCCTATGAGGATCCGTGACGTCCGCAAGACCCAAGGCATCACCCAGGCCGAGCTGGGCAGCCGCATCGGCCTGCCGCAAAGCGAGATCAGCCGCATCGAGTGCGGCCATCGCACCCTGAGCGTTCCCCGCCTCTACAGCATCGCCGCCGCGCTGGCGGTCCATCCCGCCGCGCTGCTCGATGAACCGCCGTCCGCGTCTCCGCCGGAGAGGCTGGCGGCGTGAATCCCCGCCTGATGGCCGCCATCATGACCGGATGTCTCTCGCACCGCGAGGCGCGCGTGATGCTGGCCGTCGCTTCGGGCGCCTGGAGCGCCGGCAGCGCCGCCCGCGCCACCGGCCTGGACCGTGCCCACTGCACGCGCGCGCTCCGCTCGCTTGTTTCCGCCGGCTGGCTGCGCCGTGATGAGACTGGCCGCGTTATCTCTGTGGACAACCCGCCTGCGCCGGTGCCGGAAGAGCACCACTTGCTGGTGCCGCAGGAGCACCAGGGGGGTGCCGATACGGCATCACCCTCGGTGCCGCAGAAGCACCACCCCCGTGCCGAAAGAGCACCCGGTGCCGAAGAAGCACCAGCGCTGGAAGCCGCGCCCATGCCCGATTCCGGCCCGGTGGTGCCGAAGCAGCACCAGCCCCTCGCGCGCGCACGCGCGAGTGGTGGTTGTAGTTCTTCAACTACCACTACAGCAGAACCCGCCGCGCTCGTCTTCCCGCGCGGCTTCACCCCGGCGCAGGAAACTGCAGCACGCCGCACGCTGGCGCGCGCCAACGGCTGGGCCCAGGCGCTGCTCGACGAGCTGGCCGGGCGCATGGCGCTGCGGCCCGTCGCCAATCCGCTGGCCTATTTGCGCCGCCTGGCCGAGTGCGCCGCGCGCGGCGAGTTCCATCCCGAGGCGGGCATTGCCGTGGCCGAGGCGCGGCGGCGCGAGGAGGCGCACCGACTTCGCAGAAAGGAGACCGAGGATGCAGTTGCACGCGACATCGCGAAACGCCCGCCCCCGCCGGGCGCGCTCGACGCGATCCGCCGCGCGGCGCGCGCCGGCCGTGCGCAATGAACACGCCGAGCAGGCGGCACTGATGGCCTGGGCACGATTGCACGAACACCGCCTGCCCGGATTGGCGCTGCTCTTCGCCATCCCCAACGGCGGACGGCGCGACGCCGTGACGGGCGCGCGGCTGAAGGCCGAGGGCGTGAAGGCGGGTGTGCCGGATCTCTTCCTGCCGGTGGCGAGGCGCGGCTTTCACGGCCTCTTCATCGAGCTGAAGGCGCCGGGCGGCGCCGCTTCGCCGGAGCAGCGCGGCTGGATCGCGCGGCTGCGGCAGGCGGGCTACTCGGCAGAGGTGTGCTGCGGCTGGGAGGCCGCGGCATCGACATTGACCCACTACCTGGAGGAATGAACATGACTGATCTCTCGATGCTTCCCCGTCCGGCAGCCGCCGGCGGCGCCGTCCCGCCGGGACTGACTTTTGCGGCGGGGATGCCGGTGGCCGACTTCACCGCCGTCATCAAGCGCATCACCACCACCGACGAATCGAAGCTGCAGCTCGTGCTCGAGTCCGCCGGCCTCGATGCGGCGGCCATCGCCCAGGTGCAGCGCATGCTGGAGCTGCAGCGCGGCACCGTGCTGCTGACGCTGACCTCGGCCCAGGGCGGCCTGTTCGATGAAGTTCCTCCGCCTCAAGCGTCATAGGACGCGGCGCGATGGCATCCGCTCGGTGCTGCCGGTGGTGGTGGAGAAGGCGCGCAAGTTCGGCCGCACGCTGCGCGAGGAGAAGATCTCCGTGCGCCGCGACGTGCTCATCACCGGCGCCCACCACTCGGGCAAGACGCGCTGGCTGGCGCGCATGCATGCCGAGGCGCCGGGCGTGTGGCGGGGGCGCGAGGTGCTCTTGATCCGCTGCGTGAATCCGCTTGCCGCCTGGGTGGACGACCCGCGCGTGATCGCCCACGGCGAGAAGGTTTCGTCCCGTACGTGGACGCAGCTGCGCGCCTGGGAGCGGCTGGACGCGCTCGCGGCGTGGGTGAACGAAGTGCGCGCCGTGGTGCTCTTCGACGATGCGCAGCTCCTCACCGGCCGCAAGCTCGACGTCGCCCTGCGCCTGCTCGCCGGCGCGCGCTGGGTGGTGGCCACCGCCAGCGACGAGGCGCGCCTGCCGGTCTCCTTCCGCCTGGCGCTGCAGCGTCGCCGGCCGCAGCGCGTCAATCTCAAATCCGAGGCGCCCTACGACGCGACGGCGCTCGTCGTCTGGCTGCTCTCGCTCGCCGCCCTCGGCGCGGGCGCCTGGCAGCTCGCCGCCGCCATCGCCGGACTCAACCTTTTGGGGCGCGGACGCCGCGCTGCTCGACAGACATGAGGGACATCAAC
>WBUF01000101.1 GCA_008933825.1 Rhodocyclaceae bacterium
AGGCGAAGGACTCCAGCTCGCGGTTGGCCGCGGTGAGCTCGGCCGTGCGCGCGGCCACCCGCGCCTCCAGCTCGTCGTTCAGGCGCTGCACCTCCTCGCGCGCCAGCACCTGCTCGGTGACGTCCTGCGTCGTGCCGAAAACTTTCGCCGGCCTGCCGTCATCGCTGCGTAGGCTCTCGTAGCGCACATGCACATGCTTGAAGCGGCCGTCGCGCATGCGCAATCGGTAGGTGAATTCGCCGCCGCGTCCTGCGCGAACGTTCTCGCCGAAACGGCGGTCGCAAGCCTGGCGCTCGTCCGGCGGCACGCTTTTCAGGAAATCCGCGTAGCTCACCGCGCCCTGCTCAACGTGGATTTCATAGATGTTCTCGATTTCGCCCGACCAGGTGAAAGCGTCCCGCACCGGATCCAGCTCCCAGTTGCCGATGCGGCCGATGCGCTGCGCTTCGCGCAGGCGCGCCTCGCTTTCCTGCAGCGCCGCCTCGGCCTTTTTCCTTTCCGTCAGATCGATGGAGAGCACCAGCAGGCAGGGCTCGCCGTCCAGCTCGATGGTATCCGCGGAGAACAGGACCGGAAGAATGCGTCCCTGCTTGTCCCGCAGTCGGGATTCGTAACCCTCCAGCCGCCCCGCGCCTCCGAAGGCATCGAGCCAGGCGCGCCGATCCTCCTCCGGATTCGGCCAGATGCCGAGGTCCGTGGACTTGCGGCCGATGACCTCCTCGCGGCTCCAGCCGAACAGGCGCAGGAAGGCCTCGTTGACGTCGAGATAGGTGCCATCGGCCATGCGGGAGAGGGCAATCGGCACCGGGCTGCTGCGGAACACCCGCGAAAACTTCTGTTCGGAGCGCAGCAGCTCGTCCTCGACGCGCTTGCGCTCGGTGGCATCGGCCAGGATGACCAGCACGCGCGGGGACTCCCCGGACATTGGCGCAGCTGTCAGATCGGCTTCGCGCCGCTCGCCGGACTTGGTGACGACGGCGATGCGGTAGTTGTTCTCGAATTTTTCGCCGGTGAGCCGCCTCCGGTGGTTTTGCGCCACCCGCTCACGGTCGTCCGGATGGAGCAGCGCGAGGAAGCTCGGCAAGGCGCGCAGCTCCTCCGGACTGTAGCCGAGCATCCTGGAGGCGGCCTCGTTGGCGTAAGTGAAGCGGCCCGACTCGATGATGAACATGGCCAGCCCGGCCTCGGACTGGGCGTGCATCAGCGCTTCCCGGAAGGCGTGCTGCTCGGCCAGGGCCTGCTGGGCGCGCACCTCGGCCGTGACATCCAGCTTGAGCGCGTAGAAGCCGACGACGTCTCCCGCATTGTCGCGCGCCGGCACGAAACGGATGTCGAGGGTGTGCTCCTCGCCGTCCGCCGCGCTGCGGCGCGCGGTGCGGTAGTGCACCGGCTCGCCGGACAGGACGGCATCCAGCTTCGGCCGGATGGCCGGCATGGCGTCCTCGCCGAGAATCTCGGAGACATGCCTGCCGATGGCGCTTTCCGGCGTGAAGCCGAAGAACTC
This sequence comes from Rhodocyclaceae bacterium, assembly GCA_008933825.1. Lineage (GTDB taxonomy): Bacteria > Pseudomonadota > Gammaproteobacteria > Burkholderiales > Rhodocyclaceae > Desulfobacillus. The sequence continues at coordinate 1,505 of WBUF01000101.1, forward strand.
GGCGTGGCGGCGGTTGGCGAAGCGGCAGCGCAGGTCGCGACCGCCATGGAAAATGAGGGCGGGGATGTTTTCGGTGAGCAGCCGCAACTCGGATTCCCTGGCCTCCAGGTCGCCGAGGCGGCCGGCCAGTTCATCGCCGAGCTGCCGCACCTGCCGGTAGCGCGCCTCGTAGCGGTGCAGGACGAGGGCGATCAGCACCGCCGCCGTGGCATAAACAATCGCCTGCACGAACCAGACCAGCACTGCCGGCGCGGCCTGTACGCTCTGCAGGAGGCCGGCCGATTCGGCCAGGGCGAGCAGGGCGCTTGCCGCGAGGGCCAGTCCGGCCACGACGATGCCGGTGCGCAGGCCGAGCAGCCAGCCTGCCATGACGATCAGCAGGGGGTAGGCGGCAAGCGCCGGCGCGCGCACGCCGCCGGCGAACATCGCAGCGGTCGCGACGGCAGCCCAGACGCCGAACACCAGCACGTGCAGGGCGGCCGCGACGCTGCCGCGCTGCATGAGAAGGAAGGCGATCAGTGCGACCGGCAGCAGAAGCAGCGAGCCAACCGAGCGGTAGTACTGTTCCGGCGCGATGAAATGGAGCAGGACGACATAACTGGACACGCCGACCGCGACGATCAGCAGCGCCAGCCGCAGAAAGCGCAGGCCGTCGCCTTCGGCAAGGCTTGCTGCGACATCCTCGGATTTCCTGTTCGCGGCTGGCATGGCGGCCCAAGGTATCAGAAAGCGCTCCGGCTTCCCAAGGTGAACCGGAACGTAGCGCCCTGGTTTGGGCTGGCTTCGACCCAGATTCGTCCGCCGTGGCGGTGGGCGATGCGCGCGACGGTGGCCAGGCCGATGCCGGTGCCCTCGAACTCTTCGGGCTTGTGCA
>WBUF01000072.1 GCA_008933825.1 Rhodocyclaceae bacterium
GCGTCGGCGCCGGGCGCCGGCGCCGGCAGCGGCGCGAGCGTGATCGGGCGCGCCGGATCGATGCCGATGACATTGGCCAGCGCGCCCTGCGCGGTCTTCACGGCGCCCTCGGCATTGATGCGGTTGAGCACGGCCTGGGCGTGGGCGGTGCGCGCCTGCAAGCGGTCGGCCGGCGTGGCGGCGCCGACGCGGTAGCGGGCCTCGGCGGCATTCAGCGATTCGAGCGCGGCCTTTTCCGACAACCCGCTGGCCTCCAGCGCGGCGGCCGCGGCCTGGCGCTGGAAGAAGGCCTGCACGGCGGCGAGGAACACCGCCTGCACGGTGGCATCGCGGGCGAACGCGGCGGCGGCAAACAGCAGGCGGGCATTTTCCAGAGTGGCCGAGCGGGCGCCGAAATCGAACAGCACCCAGGACAGGTCGGCGTCGACGGAGCGCTGCGTGACGGTGCTGTCGCCGCCCGCGCTTTCGCTGCGCGCGCGGCTGACGCCGGCGCCGGCGGAGAGGGCGGGCAGAAAGGCCGCCTGCGCCACGCCGACCTGGGCTGCCTGGACGCGGGCGGCTCCCCAGGCCTGGCGCGTCTGCGGGTTGTTGCACAGGGCGAGGTCGACCGCTTCCGCCAGATCGAGCGCTTTGGCGAGGTCGGCCGACTGGCAAGGGACGGGCGCGGCCTGCAGGCCGGCGATGGGCGGCACGGCTTCCAGTGCGCCGAAGGGGTCGGCCGCTTGCGCCGGCAAGACGGCCAGCGCCGCGATCAGCGCCCCCCCGGTCAGGACGGAGTAAAAGTCAGTCTCCATGGCACGGCGAATTCTACCGTGCCAGGGGACGGCGCCATGTTAAGGATTGTTTCAGGCGATGCCGGGGTTGCCGGCCATGCCGACGAGCTTCGGCATGTTGGGCTTGCGCGGGGCGACGGTCTTCTTGTCGCGCAGCCACGTCGCGACGACGTCCCAGACGGGTTCGCCCTGCGCCCCCTCGGCCACGGGCGCCCAGCCGGCCACCTTGTAGGTCTTGTTCGCCTCGATCGGCGCGTCACCGAGGCGCATGTCCCGGATGCGGCTGCCCATGGCGGCGTTCGGGTCGCAGGTGTAGCGCATGCCGCCGACGCGCACCATGTCGCCGCCCTGCTGCTTGTAGGGGTCGGCGTTGAACAGGTTGTCGCAGACGTCCTCGAGGATGTCCTTGATCGTGGCGCCGCTCATGTCGGTGAGCGTCGAGTAGGGGTAGGTGATGGCCGTCTGGTCCATGACGTGCTCGAAGGTGATGGCCTGGCCGGGCAGGATCGAGGTGCCCCAGCGGAAACCCGGCGAGAAGGCGATCTGCGCACCCTTCGTTTCCATCAGGGCGTCGAGAATCAGCTGGTCCCAGCTGCCATTGAAGTTGCCGCGGCGGTAGAGCAGGCCTTCGGAGACGGCCAGCTTCTCCTCCAGCTTCGCCCGGTGCGGCGCGCGCACCTTGTCGATGAAGGCGGCCATCTCGGCGTCGGCCGGCAGCAGGTTGGCGAACACCGGCAGCAGCTTGTAGCGGAAGCCCTGGATCTTCCCGCCGCGCACGTCGAAGTCGAGCACGGAAAGGAACTTGCCGTTGGAGCCGGAGTTCATCACCAGCGTGCGGCCGCCGGCGTTCTTGACCACCGAGGGCGCCGGCACGCCGTCGTGGGTGTGGCCGCCGAGGATGGCGTCGATGCCGGTCACCCGGCTGGCCATCTTGAGATCGACGTCCATGCCGTTGTGCGAGAGCACGACGACGACCTGGGCGCCCTTGCCGCGCGCCTCGTTGACGACCTTCTGCATGTCCTCGTCCTGGATGCCCATGGTCCAGTCGGGGATCAGGTAGCGCGGGTTGGCGATCGGCGTGTACGGGAAGCCCTGGCCGATCACTGCCACCGGCACGCCGTTCATCTCGCGCATCGCGTAGGGCTGGAACACCGCGTCGCCGAAGTCCGTCGTCTTGATGTTCTGGGCGAGGAATTCCATCTTCCCCTTCAGGTCCTTCTCGACGATCTCCTTGACGCGCTCGGCGCCGTAGGTGAGCTCCCAGTGCGGCGTCATCATGTCGACGCCGAGCAGCTTGCAGGCGTCGACCATGTCCTGGCCGCGGCTCCACAGTGCGGTGGCGGAGCCCTGCCAGGTGTCGCCGCCGTCGAGCAGCAGCGCGCCGGGGCGCGAGGCGCGCAGGCGCTTCACCAGCGTGGCGAGATGGGCAAAGCCGCCGACCTTGCCGTAGGTTTTCGACGCCTCGGCAAAGTCGAGACAGGTGAAGGCATGCGCCTCGCTCGAGCGCGGCTTGATGCCGAAGGCCTTGAGCAGGTGCTCGCCGACCAGGTGCGGCGCCTTGCCGGCGGCCGCGCCGATGCCGAGGTTGACGTTCGGCTCGCGGAAATAGATCGGCAGCAGCTGGGCGTGGCAGTCGGTGAAGTGCAGGAAATGCACGTTGCCGAAGCGCGGCAGGCCGTAGAGCCCATCGACCCTGGGGCCGCCCTGGGCGGCGAGCAGTTCCCGGCTGTCGAGGGCGAAGCCGGCCGCCGAGGCGGCGGCGAGAAGCTGCAGGAATTCTCTGCGGTTCATGGACATCTGCGGGGGTCCTCGAAACAAGGGGCTTGGCCAGGCCAAGCCCCTTTGTGCTTGATTATCGTTACTTGCTGTTGACCGGCGACTGCGGGTCGAGCAGCAGGGCGACGAGGTCCTTGATCTGCTTCTCGGTGAGCGCCCCGACGTGGCCGAAGCGCGGCATCGCCGAGCAGAGGTTGAAGGCCTTGGCGTTCCAGATCTTGCCGTAGACGTACTTCTGGATATCCGGCCCGTTGCCGCGCGTCTTGCCGAACTGGTACAGGCTCGTGCCGATGGTGCCGAAGGAGGTTTCCGACGGCGCGATCTGGTGGCAGTTGTAGCAGTTGCCGCCGCCGGGGATGCCGGCCTTGTCGCTCCAGGTCATGCCGCGGCCGCTCTGGGCGATTTTCTCGCCTTCCTTCCAGTCGCCCATCAGCTTGCCGTCGGCAGGGTACTTGATGGCTTCCAGCTGGTCCTGTTCCAGGCGCGCGGCGACGTCCTTCGGCGGATTGTCGCCGCTGCGGTTGCAGATGGCCTGGACGCTGTCCTCGTGCAGACGGTCGGTGCCGGCGATGCCTTTCGCCTTGAAATCGCGCTTCAGCATGGCGACGGCCTCGGCGCGGTAGTTGCGCACCTCGTCGGCGAGTGCGGCGGTGCAGGCGAGCGCTGCGGCAGCGAAAACGATGGTTTTTTTCATGTCCTTCCCCCTTAACGCTTGATGCCCGGGCCCTTGTACACCTGGCCGTTGGCGGTGACCGTCATGTAGGCGAGCAGGGCGGTGACGGAATCCGAGAGATACGACGGCTCGGGGAAGCGCTGCTGGCGGAAACAGTCGTTCATGCGCCACTGCTGGGTGAGCATGAAGCCGCCGGTCATGCGGTAGCCGGGCCAGCCCTGGTAGGCGCGGATGGCCTGGTCGGGCTTCCTCAGATTGGGCAGGTCCTGGGTGCGGATGCGCATGCCGTCGGCGCCGTGGCAGGTGGCGCAGGAGAAATCGTAGGGGCCGCCGCGGAAGGCGAATATCTCCTTGCCGACGTTGTAGGCCTCCTTTTCCTTCGGATGCTTCTGCGGCGCGGCGATCTTCATGTTGCGCGACTGGGCGGCGACATAGGTGATCACCGAGACGTGGTCCGGCGTCTTGTTGACGTTGCTGAAGGGCTGCTTGCGGATGTCCGCTTCCTTGTAGCCGAGGTATTTCATCATGCAATGCACGACGCGCCGCTCGGCATCCATGACCTGGCCGGCGTCGGCGAACCAGCGCGGCATCTGCACGTAGGCGCCCTTGACGACGCCGGCGCCCAGGCCCAGGTCGCACTGCGCCATCGAGCCGCCGTCCGGCCCCTTCCTGTTCTTCCAGATGTCCTCGCCCTTGGCCTCGAAGAGCTCGGCGGGGTTGTCTTCTTCCAGCACCTCGCGGAACTTCTCGAATTCCTCGGTGATGGCGCTCTTGGCGGGGGCGGCGGCCTTCGCCGGCGGGGCGGTTTTTTTTGCGGGCTGCTGGGCGTGTGCGGCAAATGCGGCAGTGAGCGCTGCAACGGCCAGGAGCGTGCTCGTGCGCTGCTTCATGGGACTCCTCCTCTCGGTGATGCGGTGTTGCCGTCCGGAGCGGTCGCCGCCGCCCCGGTTATTCTTTTCAACCGATCGTCGCTTCGTCGGTGCGCTTGTCGCCCTTGTTGTCCACCCAGTTGATGACGACCTTGTCGCCGGCCTTGGCGCCCTTGACCTTGAAGCCGAACACCGGATTGCGCGAGACGGCCGGGCCGGTCTGGCCCTGCAGCACGCGCTTGCCGCCGACGTCGACCGTGATCGACTGGATGAAATGGGCCGGCACGGTGTTGCCGGCGCCGTCCTTGCGCTGCCCGGTTTCCATCGCGTGGCTCATGAGGACGCGGATGTCCGCGACGTCGCCCTTCATCTGGGCGCGGATTTTCATTGGATCTGCCATGTCTCTTTCTCCGAAATGTGCTGTTTCGCTCAGCCGCCGCAGCCGCCGACGGTGACCTTGACTTCCTTCTTGGCGATGAAGTGCTTGCCGTCCGCCGTCCTGGCCAGGGCCTCGACCATGGCGGTCTGCCCCATCTTCACGCGCAGGGACATTTCGGGCACGGCGCCGTTGGCGAACTCGAAGGAGGAGGTGAGCGGGAAGGGATTCTTGTCGACCAGCACCGAGAGGGAAACAGTGTTGGGAAGGCTGCTGCTGATTTCGATCGGCACGACGGCGCCGTTTTCGGCGATGTCCGGCGCCTTGATGGCAATCGCCGTGCTGTCGGCAACGTTGGTGGCGCCGGCCGCCTTGAGGGCGCCGGCAATGTCCTTCGCCTCGAAGGCGGCGCGGTTGATGTCGGCGGCCAGCACCTGGGAAGGCCTGAGCACGCCGGCCGCCATGGCCGCCGCGATCGCCCCGGTGGCGCCCGCTCCTTTCAGCAGGGTTCTGCGCAATGCATCCATCCGTGTGACTCCTTTGGGTTTATGAAATCGCCCGGCTTTCGCAAAGCAGGACGAGCAGGCTGGCAATCAGATCGGTCCGAAGCTGAAAGATTCCGCTCAACGCGTGCTTGTTGCGCTCGATGTGCCAAGGACTTGCGCGGACTCTAGCTTGGAACGGGGAAGGCGACAACTTATTGGTACTGATTGAAAAATAAGCGCTTCCAATATAGCCGTTTCCTAATATTCCCTTGTCCCATGAAAAGCCGCCGACCTAGTCCGCCTGCCAGTGGCCGCTGCTGCCGCCGGCCTTTTCCAGTAGACGCACGTTCTCGAAATGTATTCCGCGGTCAACGGCCTTGCACATGTCGTAGATGGTGAGCAGGGCCACCGAAACGGCGGTCATGGCCTCCATCTCCACGCCGGTGCGGCCGACGGTTTCGGCCGTGGCCTCGCAGGCGATCGACGCGCTTGCGCGGTCGATGGCGAACTCGATGGCGACGCGGGTGAGGGGAATCGGATGGCAGAGGGGGATCAGGTCGGAGGTCCGTTTGGCCCCCTGGATCGCGGCGATGCGCGCCACGCCCAGCACGTCGCCCTTTTTGGCGTCGCCGGCTTCGATCAGGGCCAGGGTGGCCGGCTGCATGAACACTTTTCCGGCGGCGCGGGCGATGCGGCGCGTCTCGTGCTTTTCCGCCACGTCGACCATGTGCGCCTGGCCCTGCGCGTCGAAATGCGTGAGCGGGCTCGTCATTGAAAAAGTCAGGCCGGCGGAGGCGGCGGCGCGATGTTCAGATCGTGCCAGTAACGGCCGAGCAGTTCCACGGTCTCGCGCAGACGGCCGTAGTCGAGCGGCTTGCGCACGTAGCTGTTGGCGCCGAGCAGCGCCGCGGCGCGCACGTCGCGCTGCTCCGAGGAGGCCGACAGGATTACCACCGGCAAAAGCCGGGTGCGCGGGTGCTGCCGCAGCTCGCGCAGCACTTCCAGGCCGTTGACCTTGGGCAGGTTGAGGTCGAGCAGCGCTGCGCCGGGCAGGTCGTCCGCGCTGCGCGCGGCATGGGCATTGCGGGCGAGGAGGTAATCCAGCGCCTCCTCGCCGTCGCTGCAAAGCACGATCATTTCCTCCTGGACGATGGGTTGCAGCGCCTTCAGGATCAGCCGGGAATCCTCCGGCGAGTCCTCGGCCAGCAGCAGGGCGTGTGTGCTCAAGCGAACCTTCTCGTGAAGAAACGATCAATGGGTGTCTGCGGTGCCGCCATTCTAGCCTAAGCGCCGGCAAGGCCCAAGTTATCATATGACCATGCGACTTCTGTTCCTGGTGCTTCTCGCCTTGCTGGCGCCGTCCGCCCCGGCCGACGGCCTGCCGGACCTGGGCGAGGCCTCGCGCGCCGACCTGTCGCCGCAAATGGAGCGGCGCATCGGCGAGTCGATCATGCGCGACATCCGCCTGCGCGAGCCGTCCTACATCGACGACGTCGAGGTTGCCGCCTACCTGAACCAACTCGGCGCCCGCCTCTCCCTGGCCAATCCCGAGGCCGGGCAGAGCTTCGAATTCTTCGCCCTGCGCGACGCCACCCTGAACGCCTTTGCCCTGCCGGGCGGCTTCATCGGCGTGCATAGCGGCCTGATCCTGGCGGCGCAGTCCGAATCCGAGCTGGCCGGGGTGCTGGCGCACGAAATCGCCCATGTCACGCAGAAGCACCTGGCGCGCCTGATGGGCAAGCAGAACCAGGCCCAGGTGGCGCAGTGGCTGGCGATGGCCGTGGCGATCCTCGCGGCGCGCTCGAATTCGGACGTCAGCCAGGCGGCCATCGTCGCCGGCACTGCCGCCGGCGTGCAGACCATGCTCAACTACTCGCGCGACTTCGAGCGCGAAGCGGACCGCCTCGGCATCCAGACCCTGGAGCGGGCCGGCTTCGACGTGCGCGGCATGGCCAGCTTCTTCGAGCGGATGCAGAAGTTCGGGCGGCTCTACGAGAACAACGCGCCCGGCTACCTGCGCACCCACCCGCTGACCGTCGAGCGCATCAGCGACATGGAGAACCGCATCCTGCAGGCGCAGTACCGCCAGGTGGCCGACTCGCTGGAATTCCGGCTGGTGCGCGCCAAGCTGCGCGCCGGCACCGGCGATGTGCGCGATGCCATCACCGATTTCGAGACCCAGCTGCGCGAGCGGAAATACCTCTCCGAGGCTTCCGCCCGCTATGGCCTGGCGGTGGCGCAGATGCGGGCGCGCGGCTACGCCGCCGTGGAGCGCGAGCTGGCCGAACTGAACCGCCTGAAGGCAAGCTCCCCGATGATCGATACCCTCGCGACGGACGTCAGGAAAGCCCAGGGGGACCTCGCCGGGGCGCTGAAACTGTATCGCGAAGCGCGCGGGCGCCATCCGCGCAACAAGGCCCTGCTCTACGGCCAGATCGACGCCCTGCTCGCCGCCGGCCAGCCGCGGGAGGCGCTGAAGGTCGCCAGCGAGGAATTGCTGCTCACTCCCTCGGACGCGCCCCTGCACGGCCTGCAGGCGAAGAGCTATGCGGCCCTCGGCAAGCGCCTCCAGCAGCACCGCGCGCAGGCCGAACTGTATGTCCTGCAGGGACAACTGGTTGCTGCGGTGCAGCAGCTGGAGTTGGCGCAGAAGGCCGGCGACGGGGATTTTTTCGAGCATTCCCAGGTCGACGCGCGGCTGCGCGAATTGCGCGCCCGGCAGGCCGAGGAGGCCAAGCAGCGGATGCCGATGTAGGGCTCATTCGATCCGTTTATCTTGATACAGATCACCTTGCGCAAGCGCTCCGCGCTGAAAATCGACCACCCCTATTTCCCAATAAAATAAAACGATTATTTTGCCTTCCGGGAAGTGTTAGCCTTCGCACCGACTGAAGAAAAGGCTATCGGGGAGGATACGCAATGGCATTGGTCAATCCGCACGGCGGCGGGTCGCTGAAGCCCCTGCTGCTGCAGGGCGAGGCGCTGAAGGCCGAACTCGCTCGCGCCCAGGGGCTGCCGAAGATCAAGGTCAGCTCGCGCGAGAAGGGCGACCTCATCATGCTGGGCATCGGCGGCTTCACGCCGCTCGACGGCTTCATGACCCACAGCGACTGGCAGGGCGTGTGCGATGGCATGAAGATGGCCAACGGCCTGTTCTGGCCGATCCCCATCACGCTGTCCACCGACCAGGCCACCGCCGATTCGATCAAGACCGGCGGCGATGTCGCGCTGCTCGATCCGGATTCCGGCGAGATCCTCGCCACCCTGAAGGTCACCGAGAAGTATGCCATCGACAAGGCGCACGAGTGCGCCATGGTCTTCAAGACCACCGACCTGGAGCACCCCGGCGTCAAGATGGTGATGGAGCAGGGCGACGTGAACCTCGCCGGCCCCGTGAAGGTGCTCTCGCAGGCGGAGTTTCCCTCGAAGTACGGCGAGCTCTTCATGACGCCGGCGCAGACGCGCGCCCTGTTCGAATCCTACGGCTGGTCGAAGGTGGCCGCCTTCCAGACGCGCAACCCGATGCACCGCTCGCACGAGTACCTGGCCAAGGTGGCCATCGAGACCTGCGACGGCGTGCTGATCCATTCCCTGCTCGGCAACCTCAAGCCGGGCGACATCCCCGCCGACGTGCGCTCCAACGCGATCGCCACGCTGGCCGAGAAGTATTTCGTCAAGAAGACCGTGGTGCAGGCCGGCTACCCGCTCGACATGCGCTATGCCGGTCCGCGCGAGGCGCTGCTGCATGCCCTGTTCCGCCAGAACTACGGCTGCTCGCACCTGATCGTTGGCCGCGACCATGCCGGCGTCGGCAGCTACTACGGCCCGTTCGACGCGCACCACATCTTCGACGAGATCCCGAAGGGCGCGCTGGAGACCCAGCCGCTGAAGATCGACTGGACGTTCTGGTGCTACAAGTGCGGCGGCATGGCTTCCGCACGGACCTGCCCGCACGGCGACGAGGACCGCCTGCTGCTGTCGGGCACCAAGCTGCGCAAGATGCTTTCGGAAGGCGGCGACGTGCCGCCGGAGTTCTCCCGCCCCGAGGTGCTGGAAATCCTGCGCGCCTACTACGCGGGACTCACCGAGAAAGTTGAAATCAAGCTCGCCGGCCATTCGGCGCGCTGATTTGGTTCACGCCGGCACAAGGGTGCCGGCGTCGTTTTTTAGGAGAAGGAAAATGCCAACCTTTGTTCGTACCGAGAAATGCGATGGCTGCAAGGGCCAGGACAAGACCGCGTGCATGTACATCTGCCCGCACAACCTGATGAAGCTGGACAAGGACGGCTCCGACACGGGCCATGCCATGAAGGCCTACAACCAGGAGCCGGAGCAGTGCTGGGAATGCTACTCCTGCGTCAAGATTTGCCCGCAGAACGCCATCGAGGCCCGCCACTATGCCGACATCGTGCCGCTGGGCGGCTCGGTGCAGCCGCTGCGCGGCTCCGACTCCATCATGTGGACCATCAAGTTCCGCAACGGCACCATCAAGCGCTTCAAGTTCCCCATCCGCACCACTGCCGAGGGTTCGATCGACCCCTTCGGCGGCAAGCCGATGCCGAAGATGGCGGACCTCGACAAGCCGGGCGTCTTCACCAAGGACGTCATGGGCGGCTACCGCGCCGGCAAGGCCGACGAACTGATCCGCGTGAAGTAAGCGGCGAACCGACAATTCATTCAATAAGGTGACTGCAATGTCTGGAACATTCGACAAACCCGAGATCGTCCAGGAAGAAGTGGACATCCTGCTCATCGGCGGCGGCATGGCCTGCTGCGGCGCCGGCTACGAGATGATGCGCTGGGCCGAGGCCGTCAAGGCCGAGACCGGCCAGGAACTCAAGATCAAGCTGGTCGACAAGGCCGCCATGGACCGCTCCGGCGCCGTGGCCCAGGGCCTGTCCGCCATCAACACCTACATCGGCCCCGAGCAGGATCCGGCCGACTACGCCCGCATGGTTTCCAACGACCTGATGGGCATCACCCGCGACGACCTCGCCTACGACCTCGGCCGCAACGTCGACGACTCCGTGCACCTCTTCGAGGAGTGGGGCCTGCCGATCTGGAAGACCGACGCCGACGGCGTGCGCCACGACGGCGCCGAGTCGCAGCGCGAAGGCCTGCCGGCCCTGAAGGACGGCGGCAAGCCGGTGCGCTCGGGCAAGTGGCAGATCATGATCAACGGCGAATCCTACAAGTGGATCGTCGCCGAAGCGGCCAAGAAGGCCCTCGGCCTCGACCGCATCCAGGAGCGCGTCTTCATCGTCAAGCTGGTGAACGACAAGAACGACCCGTCGCGCGTCGCCGGCGCGGTCGGCTTCTCGGTGCGCGAGAACAAGATCTACGTGTACAAGGCCAAGGCCATCCTGCTGGCCGCCGGCGGCTGCGTGAACCTGTTCCGTCCGCGTTCGGTGGGCGAGGGCACGGGCCGCGCCTGGTACCCGGTGTGGAACGCCGGCAGCACCTACGCCATGGCGGCGGAGGCCGGCGCCGAGCTGACCATGATGGAAAACCGCTTCGTGCCGGCCCGCTTCAAGGACGGCTACGGCCCGGTCGGCGCCTGGTTCCTGCTCTTCAAGGCCAAGGCGACCAACGCCTACGGCGAAGACTACATGGTCAAGAACAAGGAGATGCTCAACGACTACCCGCCCTACGGGCAGGCCGCCGTTCCCGCCTCCTGCCTGCGCAACCACCTCATGCTGAAAGAGATGAAGGAAGGCCGCGGCCCGATCTACATGGATACCGTCACCGCGCTGGCCAAGCTGCGCGAGACCCTGACGCCGAAGGAAGTGAAGCACCTCGAAGCGGAAGCCTGGGAAGACTTCCTCGACATGTGCATCGGCCAGTGCGGCATCTGGGTCGGCGAGAACATCGAGCCGGAGAAGAAGCCCTCCGAGCTGATGCCGACCGAGCCCTACCTGCTGGGCAGCCACTCCGGCTGCTGCGGCATCTGGGTGTCGGGACCGACCGACGTCGGCGCGCCGACCACCGAGGAGCTGCCGGGCGTGCCCGACCACCTGCCGAAGGGCTGGAACTGGGGCTACCGCTCGATGACCACGGTCAAGGGCCTGTTCACCGCCGGCGACGGCGTCGGCGCCTCCGGCCACAAGTTCTCCTCCGGTTCGCACACCGAAGGCCGCCTCGCCTCCAAGGCGATGGTCAAGTACGCCCTCGACAACAAGGACTGGAAGCCCGAGCTGGACACGTCGGCCGAGCAGCTTGCCGAGGACATCTACAAGCCGGTGCGCAACTTCCTCGAGCACAAGGACTACACCACGGCCATCGACGTGAACCCGAACTACATCACGCCGAAGATGCTGCAGTTCCGCCTGCAGAAGATCATGGACGAGTATGTCGCCGGCGTCGCCACCTACTACAACACCAACGACAAGATGCTGGCCGTGGCGGAAGAGAAGCTGGAGATGCTGAAGGAAGACGCCGCCAAGATGCGTGCCAAGGATCTGCACGAACTGCTGCGGGCCTGGGAGAACTATCACCGCATCCTGACCGCCGAAGCGCACATGAAGCACATCCAGTTCCGCGAGGAGAGCCGCTACCCCGGCTTCTACTACCGCACCGACAAGAACTTCGTCGACGAGCAGAACTGGCACTGCTTCGTGAACTCCGTCTATGACAAGAACACCAAGAAGTGGACCTGCTTCAAGCGCAAGCATGTCGACCTGGTGGACAAGTCGAAGCTGTTCAAGGCGGCCGCGCACTGAGCGGAAGGCTGTTGTAGTATTGACCGGGCGTCCCGTCAGGGGCGCCCGGTTTGTTTTTGCAGAGGCCGCATATGAGCACCCCCGATCCGAAAGACCTGCCCTTCAACAGCCCCGTCGTGCCGGAAATGGTGGATGGATCCAAGGCCATCCGGTTCCAGTGCCGCAAGGGCATCGCCTGCTGGAACGCCTGCTGCAGCAACATCGACATCTCGCTGACGCCCTACGACATCCTGCGGCTGAAGCGCCGGCTGGGGATGGCCTCGGCGCAGTTCCTGCAGCAGTACGCCGTGCCCTACGAGCTGGAGAAGGACGGCATCGCCGGCGTCAAGCTCAAGCCGGTCAGCGGCGGCAGCGCCTGCCAGTTCATGACGGCGGACGGATGCAGCGTCTACGAGGACCGTCCGACCGCCTGCCGCTACTACCCCGTGGCGCTGCTTTCCATGCGCAAGCAGGACGAATACACCGACACGCATTCCTACGCCCTGGTGAAGGAGGCGCATTGCCTCGGCCACAACGAGCCGCGCAGCCTGACCATCGACGAATACCGCGCCGAGCAGGGCCTGCCGGAATACGACGAGCAGGGCCGCGGCTGGCGCCAGCTGGTGCTGAAGAAGATGTCCTCGGGACCTGCGGTGGGCAAGCCCTCGGTGAAGAGCCGCCAGCTGTTCTTCATGACCTGCTACGACATCGACACCTTCCGCGCCTTCGTCGATTCCGGTCCCTTCAACGAGCTCTACGACGTGCCGGAGGCCGAGCGCCAGGCCATGCTGGGCGACACGCTGGAAGCCGAGCAGCGGCTCCTGCAATTCGGCTACCGCTTTCTGCGCCAGGTGCTGTTCGGCGAGGAGAGCATCGCCCTGCACAAGGAGGCCGCCGATAAGCGCCGCGCGCAAGCGCGCGAGAAGGCGCAACGGGCCGAGCGCGAGGCGGCCGAGCGGCTGGCGCGCGAGGAGGATGCTTACGATGCGGGGTTCGACGATTGAACTCGGTGCATGACATTGCCCCGACGCTGGCGCGGATCGAGTCCGAGCCCTACTATCAGCCCGTCGGTGGCGAGGTCGCGCTGTTCGAGTCCGCCCACCGACGCCGCCTGCCGGTGCTGCTGAAGGGGCCGACCGGCTGCGGCAAGACGCGCTTCGTCGAATACATGGCCTGGCGCCTCGCGCGCCCGCTGGTGACCGTGGCCTGCCACGACGACCTCACCACGGCCGACCTGGTCGGTCGCTACCTCATCGTCGGCAACGAGACGGTGTGGGTCGACGGCCCGCTCGCCGCCGCGGTGCGCGCCGGGGCGATCTGCTACCTCGACGAGATCGTCGAGGCGCGCAAGGACACCACGGTGGTGATCCACCCGCTGGCCGACAACCGCCGCATGCTGGCCATCGACAAGCGCGGCGAGCTGGTGGCGGCGCCGGACGATTTCATGCTGGTGATTTCCTACAACCCCGGCTACCAGAGCGTGCTCAAGGAGATCAAGCCGTCCACGCGCCAGCGCTTCGTCGCGCTGGAATTCGACTACCCCGAGGCCGCCGTCGAGGCCGGCATCGTCGCCACGGAAGGCGGCGTCGATGCGGACACCGCGCGCCGCCTGGTCAAGCTGGCCGAGTTGACGCGCAACCTGAAGGGCGCCGGGCTGGACGAGGGCGCCAGCACGCGCCTGCTGGTGCACGCCGCCCGGCTGATCGCCGACGGCGTCGCGCCGGCGGCGGCCTGCACCGCGGCGATCGCGCGGGCGCTCAGCGACGATCCCGAGATGACGGGGACGCTGGATGACCTCGTCCACGCAGTCTTCTAGGAAACTCTTCTCCAACGAACTCGAAGCGCGCCTCGACGAGCTGCTCTTCGCCTCGCATTCGCACCGCTCGGCGAAGAACATTGCCGACGGGCTCGAGCGGCTCAAGCGCGAGGATCAGGAACGCGTGCTGCACTGGACCGGCGTTGCCGCCCAGTCCTATGCCGAGATCGGCTACCTCGTCGCCGCGCTCGCCCCGCGTGCGCTCGAAAGGCTGGATGCCGCCGGCTTCGAGGCCTGGGTGCTGGCCGGGCTCGACGCCTACGACCGCCATGGCGGCCAGGCGGCGATGGCGCAGCTGCGCGCGTTCGAGGCTTTCGGCGCGGCGCGCGCGCGCGCGCCGGTTGCGGCGAAGCTGGCCGACCAGGAGGTGCGCCTGGCGCGCTTCCTGCACGGGCTCTCCGGCCGCGCGCTGGCGCTGGCCGAGGGCAGCGTCGCCCACACCGACACCGAAACCGTCTTCCTGCCGGCGCAGCTGGCGGAATATCCCGCTGCGGCGGACAACCGCCGCCTGTACAAGGCAATGGCCGCGCTGCTCTGGGCGCAGACGCGCCACGGCACCTTCGGCAGCGCCGAAGTGGACGTCGAGGCGGCGCTCGCGCGCTGGCCCGACCGCGCGCGCGCGCTGCGCTGGTTCGCCGCGCCATCTC
>WBUF01000073.1 GCA_008933825.1 Rhodocyclaceae bacterium
CTTCGATGTCGCCGCGCCGCGCGGGCGGGGCGGCGAAGGCCAGCTCGTAGTCGTCGCCGCCGGCGAGGAGGCACCGCTGCGCCAGCGCCGCATCCGCGTCGGCGCCGGCATCGAGCGCGTCGTGCGGCAGCAGGGCGAAGTCGATGTCCGCCGCCAGGGAGGAGCGCTCGAGGATGTGGCCGATGTCGGCGATGAGGCCGTCGGACACGTCGATCGCCGCCGTGGCCAGGCTGCGCAGAGCGAGGCCGAGGGCGACGCGCGGCTGCGGACGGACGAGCGCGGCCTGGCACCGCGAAACCGCCGTCCCGCGCAGACTGACTTTTCCGAGCCGGTGATTCAATGCCAGCGCCGCCAGACCGGGCGCGCCGGATACCCACAGGTCATCGCAGTGCCGTCCGCCGGCGCGAGTCAGCGCCTGTCCCTGCGGTACCTCGCCGAACACGGTGGGAGCAAGGTTGAGCGGTCCGCGCGTCGTGTCGCCGCCGATGATGTCGACGTCGAAGGCCTCGGCGCAGGCGAAGAAGCCGCGCGCAAAGGCAGCGATCCAGGTTTCATCGGCTTCCGGCAGCGCGGCGGCGATCACCGCCCAGCGCGGCTGCGCGCCCATGGCGGCGAGGTCGGACAGGTTCACGGCGAGCGCCTTCCAGCCTAGCGCCTCGGGTTCCGCATCGGGCAGGAAGTGGGTGCCTGACGCCAGCATGTCGGTGGAGACCACCAGGTCCATGCCCGGCGCCGGGCGCACGATGGCGCCGTCGTCGCCCACCCCCAGCACCGTGTGGCGCACGGGCCGGGTGAAATGGCGGGCGATCAGCGCGAATTCGGAAGGCAGGCGTCCTCCGCGCGCCGGCTTACATCTTCCCGGCGGGCGCCGCGGCAGGAGCCGCTGCCGGGGCGGCCGCCGACGGGGCGGGTGCGGCCGACGAGGCGGGTGCAGCCGCGGCCTTCTCCGCCTTCTTGCCGAACTCGTTGATGGTGTCGCCGCGCAGGGTCAGGGCGAAGGTCATGAAGACCAGGCCGCCGATGAACAGCGCGAGCACGGCGTAGATCCACCAGTCGGCGACGTAATGCTTCGGATGCTTGTCTTCCGCCGTCTGCGGGTTGGCGCGAACGTAGGGTTGCTTGCTCATGGCTCCTCCTTGGTTGATGCCGACTTGTTGCGTCGATTGCCTCGCATGATTTCATGCGGCCGGATCTGCGCGGCCAGCTTGTCCAGCACGCCGTTCACGTACTTGTGGCCGTCGGTGCCGCCGTAGCCCTTGGCCAGCTCGATGGCTTCGTTGATGATCACCTTGTAAGGCGCTTCGGGGTGGTGCCTGAGCTCGTGGGTGGCGAGCAGCAGGATGGCCCGCTCCACCGGCGAGAGCCCGGAGTAGGGCCGGTCGAGCTGCGGCTCGATGAGCGCCTGCAGCGCCGCCGCCCCGCCGATGGCGCCGCGCAGCAGCAGGTCGAACAGCGGCCGGTCCATCTTCTCGAAGCCCGCCACGCCGGCCAGGTGCGCCTCGATCGCCGGCACGTCATGGCCGGCGAGCTGCCACTGGTAGAGGCCCTGCAGCGCGAATTCGCGCGCGCGGCGTCTGGGGGATTTCATTTCTTGAGGAAACGCTGGAGATTTGCCATTTCGACGGCCGCCTGGCCGGCTTCCATACCCTTCTGCGCCATGCGCGAGAGCGCCTGGTCGTCGTCCTCGGTGGTGAGCACGCCGTTGGCGATGGGCACGCCGGTGGCGAGCTGCGCGTCGGTGATGCCGCGCGCCGACTCGTTGGAGACGATCTCGAAGTGGTAGGTCTCGCCGCGGATGACGCAGCCGAGCGCCACCAGGGCGTCGAAGCGGCCGCTCTGCGCCATGGCCTGCAGGATCAGCGGCAGCTCGAGCGCGCCCGGCGCGGTGACGAGCAGCATGTCGGCGGCGCGCACGCCGAGGCGTTTCAACTCGGCCGTGCAGCCGCCGAGCAGGCCCTCGCCGACATCCTGGTTGAAGCGGCTCATGGCGATGCCGATGCGCAGGCCGGCGCCCTTCAGGTCGGAGTCGAATTCCTCGATGTCGTCGTAGTGCGCCATGGGTTTATGCCTTCGCGTCGTCGGGTGTCAGATAGCCGGTGATCTCCAGCTGGAAGCCCGCCATGCTCGGCATCTTGCGCGGGCTGGCGAGCAGCTTCATGCGGCGCACGCCGAGGTCGCGCAGGATCTGCGCGCCGATGCCGTACAGGCGCGGGTCCCACTTCGCGGCCGGCTTGGCCGCCTCGCCCTCGCCCTGCAGGGCGGCAACGAGGTCCGGCGTCGAGCTGGCGCGGCGCAGCAGCACGATGACGCCGCTGCCATTCCCGGCAATCGTGCGCATGGCGCGGTCCACGCTGTAGCTGTGGCGGTCGCTCTGGCAGTCGAGAAAGTCGAGCACGGTGATCGGCTCGTGCACCCTCACCAGGGTCTCCGCCTGCGGGTCGATCCTGCCCTTCACCAGGGCGAGGTGCACGTCGCCGGTGGTCTTGTCGCGGTAGCCGACGAGGTGGAAGTCGCCGTGGGCGCAGGCGACGTCCTTCTCGGCGATGCGCTCGACCAGCGTCTCGTTCTCGTTGCGGTAGTGGATCAGGTCAGCGATGGCGCCGATCTTGAGATTGTGCGTCTTGGCGAACTCGACCAGGTCGGGCAGCCGCGCCATGGTGCCGTCGTCCTTGAGGATCTCGCAGATCACCGCCGCCGGCTCGCAGCCGGCGAGCTGGGCGAGGTCGCAGCCGGCCTCGGTGTGGCCGGCGCGCACCAGCACGCCGCCGTTCTGCGCCATCAGCGGGAAGATGTGGCCGGGCTGGACGATGTCGGCGGGCTGCGCGCGCCTGGCCACCGCCGCCTGCACCGTGCGGGCGCGGTCGTGCGCCGAGATGCCGGTGGTGACGCCCTCGGCCGCCTCGATGGAGAGCGTGAACGCCGTGCCGTGCGGCGAGCGGTTGTCGCGCACCATCAGCGGCAGGCTGAGCTGGCGGCAGCGCGCCTCGGTCAGCGTGAGACAGATCAGGCCGCGGCCGAATTTCGCCATGAAATTGATCGCCTCGGGCGTGACGTACTCGGCGGCCAGCACGAGGTCGCCCTCGTTCTCGCGGTCCTCCTCGTCGACCAGCACGACCATGCGGCCGTCGCGGATGTCGGCGACGATGTCCTTGATGGGGGATAGGGCGGTCATTCGTTCTCCGCGCTCAGCATGCGCTCGATGTAGCGGGCGACCAGGTCGATCTCCAGATTGACCCTGGCGCCGGCGTTCAGGCGTTTGAGCGTCGTCACCGCCACGGTGTGCGGAATCAGGTTGATGGAAAAGTCAGTCCCCGTGACACGGTTCACCGTCAGGCTGACGCCGTCCACCGTGACCGAGCCCTTGCGCGCGATGTACTTCGCCAGCGGCTTCGGCGCGCGGATCACCAGCTCGTGGCTCTCGCCGATCTTTTCGAACTTGAGCACCTCGCCGACGCCGTCCACGTGGCCGGTCACCAGGTGGCCGCCGAGGCGGTCGGCCAGGCGCAGCGCCTTTTCGAGGTTCACTTCGCCCGGCGCGTCGAGGCCGACGGTGCAGTCGAGCGTCTCGCGCGAGACATCGACCTTGTAAGTCGCACCGGCCTTCTCGATGACGGTCAGGCAGACCCCGCCGTGGGCGATCGAGTCGCCGAGCGCGACGTCGGCGAGGTCGAGGCCGGGCGCTTCGACGGTCAGGCGCAGGCCTTTCTCCAGGCCTTGCAAATGGACGATCCTGCCGGTGGCGGCGACGATTCCGGAAAACACGTTTGGCAACAGGGGAATATCGGGAAACGAGGATTTTACCCGCGAACCGCTGCCCGGTGTTTGAGAGGCATCAACTGCCCAGGGCAGTATTCACGACCTTTATGAACTTATCCGCAGGCAGGTAGCCGACCACACGCAGGCCCGGGCGCTCTTTTCCCTGGCGGTCGAAGAAGAGGATGCCGGGCGGGCCGAACAGGCCGAAGCGCTTGAGCAGCGCCTTGTCCGCGTCGCTGTTGGCGGTGACGTCCACCTGCAGCAGGGTCATGCGGCGCATCTGCGCCGCCACCTTCGGGTTGGAGAAGGTGTACTTCTCCATCTCCTTGCAGGAAACGCACCAGTCGGCATAGAAGTCGAGCAGCACCGGCCGGTCCGCCGCGGCGAGGCGCGTCTCCAGCTCGGCGACGGTCTTCACCCGCTCGAAGGCGACATGCTCGTTCGCCGTTCCCGCGCTGCGCAGGAAGTCGAGCGGCTGCAGGGGGTCGCGGCTGCCGCCGAGGGCGCCGACGATCTGCGTTGCGCCGGCGAGCAGCAGCACCATGCCGACGCCTTTCCAGAAGCGCGCCGCGTTGCGCGCGTGCGGCGGCAGCGGGTCGAGGGCGCGCAGGAAGATCGCCGTGCCGATGGCCAGCGCCCCCCAGGCGCCGAGGTGGGCCCAGGCCGGCAGCACCGGCGAGACCAGCCAGATCGCCAGCGCCAGCAGCATCACGCCGAAGGCCTTCTTCACCGACTCCATCCAGGGGCCGGTGTGCGGCAGCAGCGAGCGCGTCGACACGCCGACGATCACCAGCGGCACGCCCTTGCCGAGCGCCATGGCGAACAGCGCCGCGCCGCCGAGCGCCGCGTCGCGCGTCTGCGCGATGTAAAGCAGGGCGCCGGCCAGCGGCGCCGCCACGCAGGGGCCGACGATCAGCGCCGAGAGTGCGCCCATGGCGGCGACGCCGTGCAGCGATCCGCCCTTGAGGTGGCCCGACTCTTCGGACAACTTGCTCTGCAGGAAGGCCGGCAGCTGCAGCTCGTAGAAGCCGAACATGGAGAGCGAGAGGATCACGAACACCATGGCGAAGCCGCCCAGCACCCAGGCGTTCTGCAGGGCCGCCGAGAGCATCGAGCCGGACAGGCCGGCGGCGACGCCGGCGGCGGCATAGGCCGCCGCCATGCCCAGCACGTAGGCCATCGAGAGGATGAAGGCGCGCCATTTGGTGATCTTGTGGCCGTGGCCGACGATGATGCCCGAGAGGATCGGGTACATCGGGAAGACGCAGGGGGTGAGCGCCAGCAGCATGCCGGCGCCGAAGAAGGTGGTGAGGATCAGCCAGAAGCCGGCGTTTTTCAGCAGGCCGGCCAGCTGCGAGGATTCGTCCTCGTCCGCGGCTGTGCTTGCGGAAGCGGGCGCGGCCGGCGCTGCGCTCATGGCGGCGAGGCTGACCTGCAGCGTCTGCGGGTTGGGCGGGTAGCAGACGCCGATGTCGGCGCAGCCCTGCGAGCTTGCCTTGAGGGTGACCGTGTCGAGTCCGTCCGGCGCCGTGAACGGCAGGCGGACGACCACCTCCTTGCGGTAGGTCTCGACGTCGCCGAAGAACTCGTCCTGCTTCACCTTGCCCGGCGGGAACTGCGGCGCGCCGGCTTTCGCTTCCGCGGGTTCCAGCGCGAACTGGAACTTGTCGCGGTACATGTAATAGCCCTTGGCGATGTCGTAGCGCACCTCCAGGGTGGCGGCATCGAGGGCGCGGGCGGAGAGGCGGAAGGCCTTGTCCACGTCGAGCAGCTCCTGGGCCGCGGCCAGGGGCGGGCCGAGCAGGCAGAGCGAGAGCAGCAGGAAAAGCCTTCGGATCATGTTCGTGCTGACGCTATTCGGCGGCGGTTTCTTCCGCCACCCAGGCGAGGTAGGCGGGCAGGCCCTTGTCGATTCGGACAGCGACGATCTCCGGAAGTTCGTAGGGATGGTAGTCGCGGATCGCCTCCTCCAGCGCGGGGTAGCGCGCGGCGCTGGTCTTCATCAGCAGCGGTACCTCCTCGGCCTCCTCCAGCCGGCCCTTCCAGTGGTAGAGGGACTGGCAGGGCGCCAGGATGTTTGCGCAGGCGACGAGGCGCCGCTCGACGAGGCGTCCGGCCAGGGCGCGCGCCGTCTCGGCGTCGGGCAGGGTGGTGATGACGAGCAGGGCCTCCATGGCTGCGGATTCTACTATTTCAGCAGCCGCCTGCGCGCCAGGCCGAGCGCCAGCCAGAAGGCGGCCAGGGCGTAGCCGGAGAGCACCGCGACATGCGTGGCCGCCGCCGCCGGGACCTCGCCCCGGAACAGCGGCCGCACCAGTTCGACGGCGTGCGACAGGGGCAGCACGCGGGAGACGGCCTGCAGGGCGGCGGGCAGTTGCTCGACGGGAAAGAAGACGCCGCTGATCAGGGCCATCGGCGTGATGAACAAGGTGAAGTAGTACATGAAGAAGTCGTAGCCCGGTGCCAGCGCCGTGACTATGAGGCCTAGGGCGGCGAAGGCCAGACCGGCCAGGAACACCAGCGGCAGCGCCCACAGCGCCAGCGGGGAGTCGATCAGGCCGAGGGCCGCGGTCACTGCCAGAATCGCCGCGCCGGAAAGTGCGGCCTTGCTCGCCGCCCAGACCAGCTCACCCAGCAAAAGATCGTCGAGCGACAGCGGGGTGTTCAGGATGGCGTCCCAGCTCCGTTGCACCTGCATGCGCGAGAAGGCCGAGTAGAGCGCCTCGAAGGTGGCGGCGTTGAGCGTCGAGAAGCACGCTGCGCCGGCGGCGAGAAAGGCAATGTAGCGCACGCCGCCGACTTCGGGCAGCAGCGCGCCCAGCCCGTAGCCCAGGCCCAGCATGTAGATCATCGGGTCGGCCAGGTTGCCGAGCAGGGAGGGAACCGCCAGCTTGCGCCAGACGAGGAAATTGCGCCGCCACACGGGGATGAAGCGCAGGCTGGGCGAGGGTGGGCGGAAAGGGTTCATGTCAGTCGCGCAAATCCCGCCCGGTCAGCTTGAGGAACACGTCCTCCAGGTTGGCCGGGCGGTGCAGGTAGCGCAGGCCGCGGCGGTCGGCCAGATGGCGCAGCAGCGGGCGCGATTCGGTCACGTAGCAGAAGGCCGTCTCGCCGGCGAGCTCGACGCGCGTGGCGAACTGCGCCGCCTCGTCCCGCGCCCAGGCGGCGGCGCTCATCTCGCCCGGCTCGCCGTAGACCTCGATCACCTCGGGCTCGATGTGCGCGGCGATCACCTCGCGCGGGCTGCCCTCGGCGATGAGGCGGCCGCGGTCGAGGATGGCGAGGCGATGGCAGAGCCGCTCGGCCTCGTCCATGAAGTGGGTGGTGAGCAGCACCGTCTTGCCCTGCGCCAGCAATTGCTTGAGACGTTCCCAGATGAGGTGTCGCGCCTGCGGGTCGAGGCCGGTGGTCGGCTCGTCGAGGAAGAGGAGGTCCGGGTCGTTCACCAGCGCGCGCGCCAGCGTCAGGCGCCGCTTCATGCCGCCGGAGAGCGTGCTGATCTTCGCCTCGGCGCGCCCGGCCAGCCCGGCGAAATCGAGCAGCTGCGGGATGCGCGCGCGCACGGCGCGGTCGGCCAGCCCGAAGTAGCGCCCGTACACCAGCAGGTTTTCCGCCACGGTGAAATCGGGGTCGAGGTTGTCCATCTGCGGCACGATGCCCACGCGCGCGCGCGCCTCGCGCGCGCGCTCCGGCACGGGCAGGCCGGCGAGGCGGATTTCGCCGCCGTCCGGCCGCGTGAGGCCGAGCGCGCAGCGCAGCGTGGTGGTCTTGCCGGCGCCGTTGGGGCCGAGCAGGCCGTAGCATTCGCCCGGGCGCAGGGCAAAAGTCAGTCCCGCCAGGACGGCAGGTCCGCCGAAGGACTTGTGCAGCCCGCGGATGCTCAGCGGTTCCATTGCGATTCGACGATGCGCCGGATGAGGTGCAGCTTGCGGTGGAAGAAGTGGTCGGCGCCGGGCACCACGCTCACCGCCAGATCGAGCGGCTCGGCCCAGGCCAGCACGTTGGCCAGCGGCACCGTCTCGTCGCGCTCGCCGTGGATGACGATCGTGTCGGGCGCCACCGCCTCGGTGACGTAGCGGCGCGCGCCCTCGACGAAGCCCGCGGCGGTGCCGACCAGCACCAGGCGCTGCGCCGGGTCGCCGGATTCGGCCAGCCGCTTGGCCAGGCGCGTGACGACATAGGCGCCGAAGGAGAAGCCGCCGAGGTAGCAGGGCAGCGCCGCGCCGAAGCGCGCGCGCCCCCAGGCGTGCACCGCGGCGAGGTCGTCCGTCTCGGCGATGCCGTGGTCGTGATCTCCCTGCGAGGCGCCGACGCCGCGGAAGTTCGGCCGCAGCGTGGCGCAGCCGCGCTCGCGGAAGATTTTTGCCAGCGTCGTCACTACCTTGTTGTCGGCCGTGCCGCCGTAGAGCGGGTGCGGGTGGGCGATCAGTGCCAGGCCTGTCGGCGAAGCCGGCGCCTCGACGAAGACCTCGATGGCGCCGGCCGCGCCGTCGAGCAGCACGCGCTCGTGGCGGGACATCAGTCTATTTTCAGGCGCTCGACGACCTTGCCCTGGGCGAGGTGCGATTCGACGATCTCGTCGATGTCCTCCTGGTCGACGTAGGTGTACCAGACCGCCTCGGGATAGACGACGATCACCGGCCCCTGCGCGCAGCGGTCGAGGCAGCCGGCGCTGTTGATGCGCACCTTGCCGGCGATCTGCCCGCCCATCGCCTTGACCTTGTCCTTGCAGTAGTCGCGCATGGCCTGGGCGCCGTGGCTGTTGCAGCACATCTCGCCGGGCGCGCGCTGGTTGGTGCAGAAGAAAACGTGGTGCTTGAAAAAACTCATTATGGCTCTCCTTGGGGTGCGGTCATTATAGTTCGTCGTATTTCCTCGCGTTGCCGCGCGCCTTCTCGACGGGGTACTTCAGCGCGTTCTTTTCGATCTTGTCCTGTGCCGCAGCGATCAGATCGATACCGAGCGCGTCGGCCAGCTCGACGAGATAGATCAGCACGTCGGCCAGTTCCTCGCGAATCTTTTCCCGCTTGCCGTCCTGCGGAGACTGACTTTCCTCCGCGGTGAGCCACTGGAAATGCTCGGCCAGCTCGGCCGCCTCGACGATCAGCGCCATGGCCAGGTTCTTCGGCGTATGGTAGCGGTGCCACTCGCGCGCGCGGGTGAAAACACGCAGCGTGTCGCGCAGTTCAATCAGAGGATCGTTCATTCGGGCTGCTCCCGGTGCGGCCGCGGCAGCATCAGGTAGGGCAGCGCGGCGAACGGCCACAGGCTGGAGACCAGCCGGGTGAGGCCGTTGAAGTTGAGAAAATGCCCCTGCTGCCAGACGGCGAGCGAGGCGGCGAGATAGGGATTTTCCGGCGCCAGGTTCACCAGCGCGGTGGCGAACAGCAGGGCCAGCGCCGCCAGCATGCGCTGCCCCAGCGGCGGCAGCCAGGTCGCCGCGACGAGCGCCAGCGCGCCGGCGGCGAAGCCCGCGGCGTTGCCGGGCGTGAGCCATTGCGCGAACTGCGCCGCATTCACCAGCACGGCGTTGGCGAAGGCCTTGATGGCGAGGGGCGCGAGGAGCAGCGCCAGCAGCAGCCGGCGGTTCTGCCGGCGCAGCAGCGACCAGGCGACGAGGCCGGCGGCAAGCACCCCGGCGGCGGCCACGCCGGCCTCGAGCAGGGCAAAGCGCCGCGCCGAATAGCGCAGCGAAGGCAGCTCCAGCAGCGCGCGCAGGTCGCCCATGCCGAAAAGCAGCAGTTCGGGATTGAGCTGGGCGAGCAGCCAGAGGCCGAGCAGCACCAGGCCGAAGTCGGCGGCGCGGCCCCGCCAGACGAGGCGGCCGCGCAGGCGGTGCAGGCGGCCGCCGTCGACCCACTCGCGGCCCCAGTTGATGCCGGCAGCCGCGCCGATCATGGCGCCGAGGCCGTTGCAGGCCAGGTCGATGTTGGAGGGCACGCGGCTGGGCAGGAAGTTCTGCAGCGCCTCCAGGGCGAAGCTGAGCCCGCCTCCGGCGATGGCCGCGACGAGCGCCGCCGCCGGAAGCCCGAGCCGACCGGCGAGCGCCGGCACCAGCAGGAAGCCGAGCGGCGCATAGGCGAGGATGTTGGCGGCCAGGTCGAAGCCGGTGTAGTAGCGCGGCCAGGGCGCGGAGAGAAAATCCAGCACCGGCGCCCCGGTGTCGCGCCAGCCGGCGAGCGGATGCAGGCTGGCATAGGCCACGAGCAGCGCATAGGCGACGGCGAGGTAAGCCGCCAGTTGCGATGCCGCAGGTTTTTCCTTAGGGCGCAATGCCGAGAATGAGTAGCGGTACCGGCGGGCTGTTTCTGCCGTGCCGGAGGATGTTGTAGACCTCGCCCTCGAAATAAGCGATGCCAGTCGACATGCGCCGCCCGCCACCCGCATCCTGAAGCATTTCCTTCATGGGAAGGATTTCGACGCCGACGTCAATCACGTCGCCACTGTAGAAAAGAAGATGCTTGACGAAAAGGTCGAAGGCGACAAAGGCATACTTGCCGAATTGCACTTCGACCGCAACCCGATCTTTGACGAAATCGGTCTGTTTATAGGACTGAATTGGGTCGGTAATGCCTTGCGAAACCAGATATTGCTTCTGCTCTTTGAGCGGAAGCCCGAGTATTTCCTGCAGATGTTTGCGATTCGTCGTGACGAAATAACGATACCTGCTTTCACGCCATGCCCGCAGATGGAACTGCTCCTCGAAGGTCTTGTTGAGTGCCCTCGGACTAAACAGTTTCTTGCCGCGCATGGTCTTCTCGAGACTCTTCTTCGTTCGGTGCGCGGGGGCGTCGACGGCGGCGACAGCTTCTCTGATCTCCGCGTAAATTTCCGGCCGGTGAACGAGCAGATATTCCTCGCCATTAAGGTGGGAATAGGTCTCGACGATTCTCACGTGGAGTATTCCTTGCGGGTCTGGAACAGCCGTTGCTGAGCCGCATTGTCGCCCCATGGTGCTACCGTGAGGCTGTTCCCTGCCGCCTTGGGGTCGTACACCGGACGAGTCATCGGTCGTGTCCTCAGTTCTCCGCGGAGCAGGTCGTCAATTCGCTTGTTGGCGATCGCGACGTACTCGGGAAGAATCTCGGCGCCCGCTCCATTTCGCCCATTCTTGAGCGCGGCAATGATCGACGTTCCGGTACCGACGAAAGGGTCGAACACCCAGTCACAGGGGTTCGTCATCGACAGGACAAGCCGCTCGATCAGTTCGACGGGAAACTGGCAGGGATGTCCCGTTTTTTCGACATGATTGCTCTTGACGTTGGGGATGGTCCACAAATCTCCCGGATTCTTCCCGAGTGGATTGCACGAATATTCACCGGCGCGCGGGCCCTTGAAGTGCTTCTTGCCGGGATACTTCTGCGGTACTCGGATCGGGTCGAGGTGGAAAACGTAGTTGTCCGACTTCGTGAACCACAAAATTGTTTCGTAGCGCCCCGAAAGTCTTTTCGAACAGTGCAGTCCGTGCTCGAAGTGCCAGACGATGCGGTTTCTGAGCTTCAAGCCGAATTTCTTGAAGATCGGATACAACACTGTGTCGAGCGGAATGATTTCCCCCTTGTCGACGTGGTTGCCTACCTGCCAGCAGATGCTGCCGTTGTCGTTTAGGGTTCGTACCGATTCGCGAATGACCGCCTCCTGTTGTTCAAGGTAGGCGTCTAGACGAATGCGCTTCTCGTAGGCTTTGCCGAGATTGTAGGGCGGCGAGGTGACGACCAATTGGAAAAAGCCGTCGGGTGCGGCGGAGAGGAAATCCAGACAATCGCCCGCATGCAGCGCGGCCTGGCAATCCCCGGGACGGGATGTGTCGACCAATTCGTGGCGTCTGTTCATGAGACCTTATTATGCGCCAGTGCGAAAGCGAGTGGAATCCTTATAGCTTCAATTTGTTGTTTCCGAAGTATGCCTGCCTTGGTGGCTCATCAGGCGAGCCAGGCATTAAGCGCTATTCGTGCGTTGCAGCACGTTCAGCTCGATGGCGAAGAAGGCCGCCAGCCACAGCGTGGCGTCCCAGGCGTCCAGCCATTCGTCCTGCCAGAGCCAGACCGGCACCAGCAGGAACAGGGCCGCATAGAACACGACGGCGGCGATCAGGAAGGATTCGCGGCGCCGCCCCACGGCGGCCGGGAAGCGCACTTCGATTTCGAGCAGGATTACCACGACGACCCACAGCCAGGCGTTCGCCGCGTCGAGCCATTCCGCTTCGAGCAGATAGCCGGCGGCCGCCGCCAGCACGCCGGCCGCGGCGGGCAGACGCAGGAAATGGATGAGGCGCAGCTGCTGCGTCGACAGGCGCGCGCCGTGCGCCGTCTCGATCTCGAACAGCACCAGCAGGACGAGCCAGGCCGCGGCATCGACCAGCTCGTTCGGCCGGCCGAGCAGCGCGTAAAGGGCAAGGTTGGCCGCCAGCAGCGCAAAGGCCGCGGCCTTGAAGAGGCGGAAACCGGTCGGCGCCGGCATGGCCGCGAATCAGTGCGGATGGCGTTGCTGGCCCTCGTGCGCCACGTGGTGCGTCTGCGCCGCGGCATGGTGGCCATGGAGGGGCGGCACGGGGGTCGGATGGCCGACCCACTGCGGCAGCAGCGAGCCGGCCAGCATGCCGAGCAGCGAGACGCCGAGGCCGACCAGCTGCGGCGGCACCGGGCTCGCCTCGCCGATCATCAGTTCGATCATCACCCAGGTCAGGATGCCGCCGAAGATCGCCGCCAGCGCGCCCTGCGAGGTGGCGCGCTTCCAGAAGATGCCGACGACCAGCGGCACGAAGGCGCCGGCCAGCGTGACCTTGTAGGCGTTCTCGACCATCTCGAGGATGGAGGAGTGGGAATTCAGCGCGAAGGCCAGCACCAGCGCGGCGAAGCCGACGACGGTCACGCGCATCACCCACAGGAAGCGGCGGTCGCTCATCCCCGGGTAGAAGCCGCGCACCACGTTTTCGGCGAAGGTGACGGAGGGGGCGAGCAGCGTCGCCGAGGAGCAGCTCATGATCGCCGAGAGCACGGCGCCGAAGAACAGCACCTGCGCGGCGAGCGGCATGTGCTGCAGCACCAGGGTCGGCAGCACCAGGTGCGAATCCTCCTCGATCAGCCGGCCGAACATCTGCGGGTCGATCAGCGTCGCCGAATAGGCGATGAACATCGGCACGAAGGTGAAGCAGAAATAGATCGCGGCGCCGAGCACCGAGCCCCACAGGGCGATCTTCGCGCTCTTCGCCGAGGTGACGCGCTGGAAGACGTCCTGCTGCGGGATCGAGCCGAGCATCATGGTCACCCAGGCGCCGAGGAAGGCGATCCACTTCAGCGGATCGGCCTCGGGGAAGAAGTCGAGCTTGCCGGCCAGGCTGGCGTGGGAGACGATGGCCGCGCCGCCGCCATCCACCTTGCCGCTGACCACCCAGGCGATGAACAGCAGCCCGCCCATCGACACCGCCATCTGCACGAAATCGAGGATGGCCACCGAGAACATGCCGCCGAAGGTGGTGTAGGTGACGACGATCGCCGCGCCGATGAGCATACCGGCCTCCTGGCTCACCGCGCCGCCGGTGACGACGAAGAAGATCAGGCCGAGCGCCTTGATCTGCGCCGCCACCCAGCCGAGATAGGAGCCGACGATGCACAGCGTCGTCAGCACCTCGACGACGCGGTTGTAGCGCATGCGGTAGAAGTCGCCCAGGGTGAGGATGTTGAGCTTGTAGAGGTAGCGCGAGAACAGGACGCCGGCGATCACCAGGCACATCGAGGAGCCGAAGGGATCGGCCACCACCCCGGTCAGGCCTTCCTTGACGAAGGTGGCCGAGACGCCGAACACGGCTTCCGCGCCGAACCAGGTGGCGAA
>WBUF01000102.1 GCA_008933825.1 Rhodocyclaceae bacterium
GGGCCGACCCGCTGCGCGCGGAGATCCGCGAGCGCATCGCGCTGGCCGCGCCGCAGGGCCTCGAGGCCAACCCGCAGGCCGAACTGCTGCTGCGCCTGCGCCGCGCCGCGCTACGCGCCGAGCGCGCCGAACTGATCCGCCTCTGGCGCGACAACGAGATCAGCGACGAAGTGCTGCACCACCTCGAGGAAATCCTCGACTACCAGGAAGCGCACATCTAGGAAAAGTCAGTCTGCGCAGGACGGCGCGTGACGGGCTGAGAAATTGGGCAATATATTGACCAATATTGTTAATTATGGTTAATATTGTGACCAAATGAGCACTTCGGAAATCAGCGCCATCCTGGAACGCCAGTTGTTGCTGCAACTGGGTGACCGGCTCAAGCGACTGCGCAAGGCGCAGGGCGTGGGCACGGTCGAAATGGCCGCGCGCGCCGGGATCACCCGCAACACCCTGCGGGCAGTCGAAGCCGGTGATCCGGCCCCCTCCATCGGCACCTACCTGCGCGTCATGTCCATCCTCGGCATCGGCGGCGAGCTGGCGCTGTTGGCCGGAGACACCCTGCAGCCGGCGCCGGCGGATTCCGCCGCGGCACGATCCCGGCGCGCGGCGCCGGTCGTGCAGGTGCGCGTTTCGGCGGACGACGCAAGGCATCGGCTTCAGGACCTGCAAAGCCTGGTGCTCCACGAAGAGGCCGTACGGCTGGCCAAGGCCGACCCGGCCCTGGTGCTGCAGGCCCAGGAAACCACCAAGCGCTGGCTGGCCACCGGCGACGCGCGCTCGGCAAGCCTCTGGCGCGAGTGGCAGCGCATTCTGAGTGCGGGCGCCTGGCGCAAGGTGCTCGGCCGCACGCGACATGCACAGCAACTGCGGCAGGCCTCGCCGCTCGTCACCATCCTTCCGGAAGAAGTGCGCCAGCGCATCCTGAAGCAAGTGCGCAACCTCAAAAAAGGGGTCGTGATCGGCGACGGGGAAGATTCCCGGGAGACGTCATGACGCGAGAAGAACTCGAACATATCATCCGCGCCAGCGGCGACATCACGGACCAGTACGAATTCGTGATCGTCGGAAGCCAGTCGATGCTTGGCTCCGTTCCCAATCCGGAAAAGGTGTTCACGGTGTCCATGGAGGCCGATATCTATCCGCTCCAGGCTCCCGAACTGGCCGACAGGATCGACGGCGCCATCGGCGAAGGCTCGCCGTTCCACCAGAAATTCGGCTACTACGCACAAGGCGTGGCCCCGGGTACCGCCATGCTGCCAAAGGACTGGATGCAACGCGTGCATCGCGTCCAGAACGACAGAACCCAAGGTCGGGTGGGTTACTGCCTGGACGTACTCGACCTCTTCCTCTCGAAAGCCGCGGCCGGACGCGAGAAGGACCGCGAGTTCTGCATGGCGCTGTTCGAGCATGGCTACGTTACTCCGGCACAGGTGCTGAAGGCGGCGGAGACCATGCCCGTCGACGACAAGGAAAAGCGAACGCTGCGCGCAACGATTCGCCGATGGGCGCGGGCCGTACGAGACGCCGGTCACAACATTCCGGAGGAGTGAGCGAAGCAAAGGCCGCCATCATTGCTTCGCTAACGGCGCAGCGGGAAAAGTCAGTCGCTGCGACACGGCGATGTTGGTGGGCGATTTCGGCGAGGGGATGATTACAGGCAGGTTGCGTTAATTGGCTGGTTCTCGGCCTTATGCGGATATCCGCATAAGGCCGAGAACCAGCCGTAGCTAGTTACACATGCCGCGGTTTTTTCCCAGAAGC
This sequence comes from Rhodocyclaceae bacterium, assembly GCA_008933825.1. Classification (GTDB taxonomy): domain Bacteria; phylum Pseudomonadota; class Gammaproteobacteria; order Burkholderiales; family Rhodocyclaceae; genus Desulfobacillus. The sequence continues at coordinate 1,765 of WBUF01000102.1, forward strand.
GGCACTTGCCTTCGCCGCACCACGGCGACTGACTTTCGCTTTCAGCGCGCCGGGCCGTCTTCGGTTTCTTCCTGCCGGTCCTCGCCCGCCGCGCGGGCGCCCGGCGGCACGAAGCTCATCCAGGCGCCGCTTTCGATGGTCTTCGGCGTCACCTTGCGGCCCTGGTAGAAGATGTCGAGGTCCCGTCCTTCGGCGACGCGGAACAGTTCGTTCCGGCCGATCGCGACGCTGATCGTCTTGCCCTGTTGCACGACGAAGCGCGTGCCCTCGCCCGCCTCGCCGCGCTTTTTCCTGTAGAGGACCGACGGCTCCCTGCCGATCAGCAGGAAAGCCCCCGCCGGCTTGGCCGGATTCACGCCGTGCACGGCGACCGTTTCTTCCGCGCCCGCTTCGGGCGGCGCCGGCGGTGCCGGCGGCGCGGGCGCGCGGGCATCGGCAGTCGCGGCGGACGCAGGGCTTGCGGCG
>WBUF01000103.1 GCA_008933825.1 Rhodocyclaceae bacterium
GCAGGCGGCTAAGGACAGAGGCGGGTACGACGCGGTTTCGCCGCCGAGTCGGCAGACGTGCGTTTGCGTGGATTCCGCGGGCAATTCGCCGGCAAGCCGCGCCGGTGCTGGATCTGCGGCCGATTCGCTGCCCCGCGAAGGCCCCGCGTTGGGGGCGTTTTGACCCCGCGATGGCCCCGCGAAGTACCCCTCGCCACCCCGCGAGGTCGGCATCGCAGACGTATCGAGCAGGCCCGACAGATGCGGCTGGCCCGCACCGTCGCCGTCGTAGAGCAGCTCGTATTCGAAGGTCTGGCCGCGCGCGCCGCGATGCACGATGAGGTATTCCAGGCTGGCGAGGCGTTCCAGATGCACGCGCAGCTGCGTGTCGCTCCAGCCGGTGGCTTCGCGCAACTCCCGGCGCGTAAAACGCACGGCGGCGCGCTCGATGGCCTGCGCCTGGCTGCGCGAGCCCACCCACGCCGCCAGCTCGTTCAACAGGCGCCGCGTCACCGGCGGCAGCTCGTCGAGGCTCCTGCCCAGCACCTCGTGCGCCAGGGCGTTGGCTGCTTCGATGTCGGCCAGTGTGGCCTCGATGTAGTCCGCGCCGGCCTCCCCCGGCAGGCGCCGGATCGGCCGCTGGTACTGGTGCAACAGCGCAATGCTGTCGATCAGCGTCAGGTACTTCTCGTGGTCGCGCCGGGTGCGCGTCTTGTCGGAGAGGAAGGTGAGGCGGTCGGCGTAGGGGTTCACCACCGCCAGCGGGCGCAGCAGGCGCTGGGCGTTGCGGTGAAGTGCCAGCAGCCGCTCGCGTTCCTGTCTGGCGAGGAGGCCCTGCAAGGTGCGTTTCTGCCGCTGCAGGCGGTGGATGGCCTCGGTCTGGCTGCGGCCCTCATCGACGGACAGCACCAGGCAGCGGTTCATCAGCTCCTCGTCGATGTCGACGGCCGTGGTGGTGAGGAAGATCATCACCGGCCCCTCGACGCGGTATTGCCGGGTGATGAGATCGCCCGAGGCCGGGTCCTTGCCGGTGCTGGCGATGGTCAGCTCGCCTTCGGACTGCAGGACCTTGAGGGCATAGGTGGCGCGGGCAGCGCCTTCCTCCTCGCACACGGCGAGGATCTTGTGCTTGAGATTCGTCTCGCCCATGTAGAACAGACTCTGCCCGGTCATGGCGCTGACCTTCAGGCGCGCCTCCTCCGGCACGAAGGCGAGCACGGCGTCCATGAGCGAGGACTTGCCCGCCGCGCTGGAACTCTGCACGACGACGGCCAGCGGCGCATCGAGCAGGCGCGAGACCGCCGCCAGATAGGCCACCAGCTTGTTGGTGGCTTCCCCCGTGAGGCCGGCAGCCTCGAAGTCGGCACCGATGCGACTGATGAGATCGGGCGCACGCAGGAGCGCCAAGGCCTCGGCCTGCTCTTCGGCCGAGAGGGCGACGCCGCTCGCTTCCTCGGCGGTGAGGGTCTTGGCCAGCGCCGCCTCCTGCAGGTCTTCGAGTTTTCTGAGGACGCGGCCGACGTCGGCGCGCACGATGTCGTCGGTGAGCTGCAATTCGAGGGCGGCCTGGGTGACGAAGCTCGCCCGCTGGCGCGCGCTGTAGAGGTCGAGGCTGTCGACGAAGAAGGCCTCCAGGCGGGAGGCCATGAGGTTCACCTTGAGCACTTCGCCGCCGGCGTTTTTCGCGAGCCCGCGCACGCGGTAGCGCCGGTCGTGGAAGCTGAAGTGCACGGCCGCTTCCGTCACTTCGCAGGGCACTTCGGCATTGGCGGCCTGCGGCAGGGGAGAAGCCGGCGGCGGCTCGGCCGTTTCCTCGGCGGCTAAGGGAGGAACGGCCGGCAGCGCGGGGTCGCAATTTGCGACCGGTTCGGGCACGGGCACAACCTCCGGCGCAGCGGCCGACGGCTCCTCGCTCGGCGCTGGCGACGGCGGCGCCCCCTTGCCCATCCACAAGGCCTTGCGAATGGCGATGCCGAGGCTCCTCTGCGCCGGCGTCACCTTCTGCGCGTACTCGTTGGCGTCCATCCCCTTCGGGAACTGGATGCGGAAGCACTCGATGCCGGTGGCCATCAGCCGCTCGGCGACCTTCTCGGCGCCGCGCTCACCGGCTTCGTCCCGGTCGAAGGCGATCAGCACGCGGCGCGTGCCGTGGCGCTTCATGGCATCGAGCAGCTCGTCGCTGAAGCCCTCGGTACCATAGGCCGTGGTGACGTTCCTGTAGCCGG
>WBUF01000104.1 GCA_008933825.1 Rhodocyclaceae bacterium
GCAGGCGGCTAAGGACAGAGGCGGGTACGACGCGGTTTCGCCGCCGAGTCGGCAGACGTGCGTTTGCGTGGATTCCGCGGGCAATTCGCCGGCAAGCCGCGCCGGTGCTGGATCTGCGGCCGATTCGGCCTCCCGACCACCCCCCGACTGCGGGCCGGCCAGGCCCCGACCGGGGGCCGACCGCGTGAGGCTTTGCCCCGACCGCGCCGCGTCGCAGGCGCAGCGCAAGGCCTCGATGTCGGTCAGCCCGGGGAAGCGCAGCGCGTCGCCGGCCGCCCCCAGCTCATACACCAGCTCGTACTCGAAGCCGCCCGTGCGGGTGCGATGGGGCACCAGGTATTCGAGTTCGACGAGGCGCGCCAGATGCACCTTGAGTTGCGTGTCGCCCCACTGGATCGCCTCGCGCAGCCCGCGCCGGCTGAAGCGATAGTCGGCGCGCCGGATCGCCTGCCGCTCGCACTCGGCCGCCACGAAGCCGTCGACTTGCACCAGCAGGCGCCGCGTCTGCGGCGGCAGCTCGTCGAGGCTCCTGCCCAGCACATCGTGGGCGATGCGGTTGGCCAATTCGATGTCGGCCAGGCTCGCCTCGATGTAGTCGACCCGCAGCTCGCCGCGCCGGCAGGTCTTCACCTCGCGCTGGTGCTGGTGGATATACGCGATGGCGTCGATCAGGGTGAGATACTTTTCATGGTCGCGCCTGAGGCGCGTGGTCTGATCCGGGAAGGTGAGGTGTTGGGCGTAGGGGTTCAACACCTCGAGCGGGCGCAGCAGGCGCTGGGCGTTGCGGTGCAGGCGGATGAGGGCTTCGCGCTCCTGCTTGGCGAGGAGGCCTTCCAGCGTCCGGCGCTCGCGCTGCAGCCGGTGAATCGCCCGCGTCTGACCGCGGCCCTCGTCGACGGCGAGCACGAGACAGCGGTTCATCAGCTCCTCGTCGATGTCGCGCGCCGTGGTGGTCACCAAGAGCGCCACCGGCCCCTCGACGCGGTACTGCTGGGTGATGAGGTTGCCGCTCTGCGGATCCTTGCCGGTGCTGGCAATCGTCAGTTCGCCCTCGGACTGCAGGAGCTTGAGCGCGTAGCTGGCGCGGCTCGCCCCTTCCTCCTCGACGAGGGCCAGGGCCTTGTGGCGGAGGTTCGTCTCGCCCATGTAGAACAGGCTCTGCCCGGTCATGGCCGAGTATTTGACCTGGTCCTCCTCGGGCACGAAGGCGAGCACGGCATCCATCAGCGAACTCTTGCCGGCGGCACTCGAGGACTGGATGACGATGCCCAGCGGCCGGTCGAGTTTGCGACTCACCGCCGCCAGATAGCCCACCAGCTTGTTGGTCTCCTCCCCCACCAGGCCGCAGGCGGTGAGGTCCGCCCCGATGCGATGGATGAGGTCGGGTGCACGCAGCAAGGCGAGCGCCTCGGCCTGCTCTTCGGCCGAGAGGGCGACGCCGCCCGCTTCCTCGGCGGTCAAGGTCTTGGCCAGCGCCGCTTCCTGCAGGTCTTCGAGCTTGCGCAGCACGCGGCCGACGTCGGCGCGCACGATGTCGTCGGTCAATTGCAGCTCCAAGGCGGCTTGCGTGACGAAGCTCCCGCGCTGGCGCGCGCTGTAGAGGTCGAGGGTGTCGACGAAGAAGCTCAGTTGCGACTCCTCCCCGCGGGAAGCCATGAGGTTCACCTTGAGCACTTCGCCGCCGGCGTTTTTCGCGAGCCCGCGCACGCGGTAGCGCCGGTCGTGGAAGCTGAAGTGCACGGCCGCTTCCGTCACTTCGCAGGGCACTTCGGCATTGGCGGCCGGCGGCATCGGAGAGGCCGGCGGGGCGGCTAAGGAGGGAGCGGCAGGCAACACCGGCGAGGCCTCGGCCACGACGGCGACCGGCCCGGGATCGGGCACTGCTTCCGGGGCAACGGCCGGCGGCGCGCCCTTGCCCATCCACAAGGCCTTGCGAATGGCGATGCCGAGGCTCCTTTGCGCCGGGGTCACCTTCTGCGCGTACTCGTTGGCGTCCATCCCCTTCGGGAACTGGATGCGGAAGCACTCGATACCGGATGCCATCAGCCGTTCGGCCACCTTCTCGGCGCCACGCTCACCGGCTTCGTCCCGGTCGAAGGCGATCAGCACGCGGCGCGTGCCGTGGCGCTTCATGGCATCGAGCAGCTCGTCGCTGAAGCCCTCGGTACCATAGGCCGTGGTGACGTTCCTGTAGCCGG
>WBUF01000007.1 GCA_008933825.1 Rhodocyclaceae bacterium
CGGGCACGCCGCCGAGCCGGCGCCGGCCGCCGCCGGCGACGCATCCGAGTGGGCCGCGCATCGCCAGGCCGCCGATTTGCCCAGACGCCTCCTCCTGCTGATCGCGGCAGGCCTGATGGCGGCCGTTGCCTATTCGATTCTGCGCCAGCCGCTGATGCTCCGGCGCGAGGTCGAGGCGCGAACGGCGGAACTGCGCGCCTCGAACGAGGCGCTCGCGCGCAGCACGAGCCTGCTTCGTTCCGCCTCCATCAATGGCAGGGTTTTCCCCTGGGAATGGGACATTCGGAGCGACACCCTGCACTGGGGCGTCTCTCCCGAAGACATCCTCGGGCCGCATACCGCCACCCGCCCCCGGCAGCCCGACTTCCGCGACATGGTGCACCCCGACGACCTGCACGCCTATCTCGATACGGGGCGCCGCTCCTTGAAGGAGGGGCTTCCCTATTACTGCGAATTCAGGCTGGTCGCCGCGGACAATGTCGTCCGCTGGATCGCCGCGCGCGGCGAGCCGGTATTCGACGAGTCGAACGGTGTCGTGCGCCTGGTCGGCGCTTCGCTCGACATCACGGAGCGCAAGAGGGCCGAGGAAAACCTGCGCCAGTTCTCCCGCGCCGCCGAGCAAATCAACCAGGGCATCATGATCACCGATGCCGGCGGCCGGATCGAATACGTCAACCCGCATTTCTGCCAGAGCACCGGCTACGGCCAAAGCGAGGCAATCGGGCGCACCCCGCGCCTGCTCGCCTCCGGGCAAACGCCCCCCGAGGTTTACCGGCATCTGTGGGACACCGTGCAGGGCGGGGATACCTGGCGCGGCGAACTGCTCAATCGGCGCAAGGACGGGTCGCTGTACTGGGAATCCCAGGTCATTTCACCGGTCCGTAACGACGCAGGGGAAATCACCCACTTCGTCGCGGTCAAGGAGGACATCTCGGCACGCAAGGAGGCGGAAGACGAGATTCAGCAACTGGCGGCGGAGCTGGCCGAAAAGAACCGGGAACTGGAATCCTTCAGCTATACCGTGTCCCACGACCTGCGCGCGCCGCTGCGCGCGATCGACGGATTCGTCAGCCTCGCCCTCGATACCGCAGGCGACCGGGCAGGACGGGAAACGCGGGAATACCTGGAACGCGCCAAGGCCGGCGCAGGGCGCATGAGCCGCCTGATCGAGGACATGCTCGATCTGGCCAGACTGGCCAGACGCGAGATGCGGCGGGAACCGGTCAACCTGAGCCGCATGGCAGCCGACATAGCGGCCGAACTGCGGCAGGTCGAACCGCATCGCGATGTCGACTTCGCCATCGAAGACGGCCTCCTGGATACGGCGGACCCGGTGCTGATGCGCAATGTCCTGCAGAACCTGCTGGGCAATGCATGGAAGTTCACGCGAAAAACGCCCCACGCGCGGATTGCCTTCGGCAGGATCGCCGGCGAGGGCGCGCCGCGCTACTTCGTCATGGACAACGGGGCCGGGTTCGACATGAAGTTCGCCGGCAAGCTGTTCGTCCCCTTCCAGCGCCTGCACAGCCAGGCCGAGTACGACGGCACCGGAGTCGGCCTGGCCTCGGTGGCCCGAATCCTCCAGCGGCATGGCGGCGGCATCGCCGCCCATGCCGCGCCGGGCAGTGGCGCCACCTTCGAATTCTCCCTGAGCGCGCGGCCGCCGGCCTTCACCTGACCAGCCATCGCTTAGTGATGGCGATGCCCCTCGGGGCCGTGCACATGGCCGTGCCCCAGTTCTTCCGCCGTCGCCGCGCGGACATCGGCGACGGTGCAGCTGAAGACCAGCGCGGTGCCGGCCAGGGGATGGTTGCCGTCAACCACCACCTTGTCGCCCTCGATGTCGGTGATGGTATAGACCATCTCGTCGTCGCCATCCTCGGTGGCACGCTCGAACTGCATGCCGACCTGGATTCCCTCGGGAAACAGCGAGAGGTGCTCGACGCGCACCAGCTCGGCATCGTACTCGCCGAAGGCGTCCTCCGGCTGCAGCTTGACCTCGAGCTGCTCGCCTACCGACTTGCCGTGCAGCGCTTCCTCGAGGCGCGAGAAAATGCCGTCGTAGCCGCCGTGGAGATAGACCAGCGGGTGCTGGCCGTCGTCGACGAGGTTGCCGTCCGGATCGGTGACGCGATAGCTCAGCGTGACGACGGTGTCCTTGGCGATCTGCATGGCGGCCTTCCTCAGTCCATTTGCCTGACCAGCGCCAGGACTTCCAGTGCGTGGCCCTTCGGGTTGACGCCATACAATGCGTGGCGCACGACGCCTTTCTTGTCGATGAGGAAGGTCGATCGCACGATGCCCGGCTTCTTCACCCCGTCCTTCTCCTTCATCTGCCAGACGCCGTAGCGCTTGCACACATCCCCCTCGGGGTCCGCCAGCAGGCGTACGGAAAGGCCGTGTTTGTCGCGGAACTCGGCATGGCTGATGCAGTCGTCGCGCGACACGCCGATGACGACGCAGCCGTACCGCGCAAACTCATCCTCGTGGTCGGAAAAATCAATGGCCTCCATGGTGCAGCCTGGCGTGTCGTCCTTCGGGTAAAAATAGAGAACGGCAGCTTGCTTGCCCCGCAACTCGGTCAGATCGAAGGATTCCATGTCCGCGTCGGGCAGGGAAAATTCGGGGGCGGCTTGTCCGGCTTGCAGCATGCGGTCTCCTGCGCTGGGCTTTTGTCTGTTCTGCGGCAAGTGTAACACCGGTTGCGAACGGATAAGCAAGCGTGCAAACACCAGGCAGTCGCAGGCATGACGTCGCCCGCATTTCCCGCGGCGCAGGCAACGGATTGATCGGCCTGCGCAGCGGCGGATATACTTGGCGCATGCCTCGTTCAGCACGCGACCGATTCGCCGTTTCCTGCGCCGTTCTCTGCGCCGGGCTGCTTGCTGCGTCGCCCGGCGCCGGTGCAGCCGAACCGGCAATCCCGCCCGAGATCGCCATCGAACTGGGCGCGCACCAGCATTCCGTCTGGCAACTGGCACTCGATCCGAAGGGCGAGTACTTCGTCACGGCCAGCAGCGACCGCACGCTGCGCGTGTGGAGCACGGCCGGCGGCGAACTGCTGCAAACGCTGCGCCCGCCGACGCGGCCCGGCACCGAAGGCTGGTTCGGCAGCGTGGCCATTTCCCCGGATGGCGCGACGATCGCCGCCGGCGGCGGCCTGTGCCGCAGCTTCGAGACCAGCTATTGCGTCTATCTGTTCGACCGCGCCAGCGGCGCATTGAGGCAGCGCATCCTCGGCTTTCCATCTCGTGTCAGCCGCACGCTGTTCGCGCCGGACGGCCGCCACCTGCTGGCACTGACCCTCACCGACGGCGTGCGGCTGGTCCGGCTGGAAGACGGCGCTTTCGTCGGCGAGGACCGCGACTTCGGCCAGGCGCCCTCCTACACTGCCGCCATGGCGCACGACGGCACGACCCTGGTGGCAGGGCGCGACGGCTTCCTGAGGCTCTACCGGACGGAAGGAGGCCGCCTCGAGCGCATCGTCAAGCGCCAGACGCAAGCGCGCGGCTCACCGCATGCCGCCGCCTTCTCGCCAGACGGGCGCAAGCTCGCCGTCACGCACATCCTGGGCGGCAACGCCATCAACATCCTGGACGCGAAAACCCTCGATCTGCTCTACAGCGTCGACGCGAGGCTTGGCCGCTTCGGCGCCGTGTCTGCGGCATGGACGCCCGACGGGCGCACGCTCCTGGCCGGCACTTCCGCCTTTGCTGCAGGCCAGCGCAGCGTGCGCGCTTACGACAACGAGGGCCGCGGCCCCCTTCGCAGCATCGATGTCTTCGCCCACAACGTCGAGGATATCGGCGTCCTGCCGCAGGGCGGCTTCATCGCCGTGGCGCGCGATGCCGCCATCGCCGCCTTCGATGCCGGGTTCAGGCCGCTCTGGCGCATCGAGCCGCGCACGCCGGACTATTTCTTTCGCCCCGAGGCGCTGCGCGTGGCACGCAGCGGACTGTCGTTTGCGCTGCCCGGCGGCGAGATCGCCTTCGATCCTGCCGCACGCCGCTTCGTGCCGCTGGACAAGGGCGGCGAACCCTCCCAAGGCGGCGAACTCGCGCCGCCCGTCACGCAGACCGACACCTTGCGCGTCTCGGCCTGGCGCGACAGCCAGGACGTGAATCTCGATGGCCGGCGGCTCGCCCTGCTTCACCCGGGCAATGAAACCTCGCGCGCCCTGTCGATCGCACCGGACCGGGATAGTTTCATCCTCGGCACCACGCACGGGATCTATCGCTTCGACAGGAACGGCAAGCGCCTCTGGAACGCCTCCTGGCCCGGCGAGGTGATCGCGGTCAACCATGCCCTCGACGGCCGGCTGATCGTCGCCGTCCAGTTCGGCGGCACCCTGCGTTTTCTGCGCGCCAGCGATGGCAGGCTGGTCTTCTCGGCCTTCGTGTCGACCGACCGCCGCCGATGGCTGCTGTACATGCCGGGCGGCTATTACGACGCGAGCCTGGGCGGCGAAGACCTCGCCGGCTGGCTGGTCAGCCGCGGCAAGCTCGCCGCCAGCGACTTCTACCCGCTCTCGCGCTTTCGCACCAGCCACTACCGACCGGCGGTGATCAGCGCCGTCCAATCCACGCTGGACGCGAAGGAGGCCCTGCTCAAGGCTGCCGGACCCGGCCCCGAAGTGAAAGCGCGTCCCCCGTTGCCCGCCGCAGCGGCCCCCTCAGGGCAGGATGATGAGGCGGCGATCGACGGGGCCGGCCGCATCGCCGCTCAGTTGCCGCCCGCCGTATCCATCGTCTCTCCCGGTGCGCTCGCCAGCAGCGCGCAGCGCGAATTCACCCTGCGCGTCAGCGTGCGCACGGCGGCCGACGCGCCGCTGACGCGGCTGCGCGTGCGCATCGCGGGCGCAGCCGCAGCAGCGCGCATCCGCAGCGAGCCGGCCGGCGCAGCCGCCCATGCCGAGATCACGGTCGACCTGCCGCCCGAGGACACCCAGATCGCCGTATTTGCGGAGAACCGCCACGGGATCGGTGCGCCTGCGCTCGTCAGCGTGAAATGGACCGGAGCCCGGCCGGACAGGACAGCCCAGCGCAACCTTTACGTGTTCGCCGTCGGCGTTTCCGACTACATCCGGCCCGAGTATCGACTCGGTTTTGCCGCGAAGGATGCCGCCGATCTTGCCGCCGCCCTGCTGCGCCAGAAAGGCGGCTGGTACGCTCGCGTCGAGGCGCGCCTCGTCACCGATCGCCAGGCCACGCGCCAGACAGTCGACGAGGGCTTCGCCTGGCTCAGGGAACGCGTGCGCGACAGCGACACGGCCGTGATCTTCCTCGCCGGCCACGGCCTCAACGATGCCGAGGGCAATTATTTTTTCCTGCCCGCGGACGCCGATCTCGACCGGCTCGCCGCCACCGGCGTGCCCTTCACGGCCATGCGCAACGTGCTCGCCGACCTGCCGGGCAAGACGCTGCTGATGGCCGACACTTGTCATTCTGGCAACATCCTCGGCCGCCTGCGCCGCGGGCAAACGAACGACGCGACGGCCGCCCTGAACGATCTGGCCAGTGCGGAAAACGGCATCGTCGTCTTCGCCTCCTCCACCGGCCAGCAGGTTTCGATGGAGAGCAGCGAGTGGGGCAACGGCGCCTTCACCAAGGCCGTGCTGGAGGGCCTGCACGGCCGGGCCGATTACCGGCAGCGCGGCCACATCAGCTACAAGATGCTCGACCTGTATATCTCGGACAGGGTGAGCGAACTGACGCGGGGAGCGCAGACGCCGGTCAGTCCCGCCCCCGTCGGCGTGCCGGATTTCATTGTTGTCGAGGTGCGAAAATGAGTGCATTCCGATGCGCCGGCAGGGTTGTTCTGGGCGCTGCCGCCGCGCTTGCCGTGGCGGCAGCGGCCCTGGCGCAAGCGCCCGAGCGCTGGGATTTTCCCTTCGACCCGCGCGACTGGAAGCTGGTCGCCGAGAACCGCGATGGCCGCCTGACCGAGCGGGTGTACGTCGCTCCCGGCGAGAGCGAATATTTCTGGAACGAGCGGATCGTCATCGGCCACCAGCGCCTGGCCTTCTCGCCCGAGGACTACCTGCCCGTCTTCCTGGAATTCCTCAACGAGAATTGCCGCCCGTACAGGACCAAGCCGCTGCTGCAGGAAAAGACCGAAGTCCTCCTGCAATGGGAGGGCGACTGTCGCATCACCGGCCACCAGTTCGAGTACCGCCGCGTCCTCGCCGCCAAGGACGGCGTGCACGTCCTCGCTTACGGCGCCAAGTCGCACCGGCTCTCGGAAGCCAGGCGCGAGGCCTGGCTCGCCATCCTGCGCGAGGCCAAGCTGAAGTAGCCATGCCCGGACGCATCGAGGTCGCCGCCGGCGACATCACCCGCCTCGCCGTCGACGCCATCGTGAACGCCGCCAACGAATCGCTGCTGGGCGGCGGCGGCGTGGACGGCGCCATCCACCGCGCGGCGGGGCCGGAACTGCTGGCGCATTGCCGGACGCTGGGCGGCTGCCCGACCGGCGAGGCGAAGCTCACCCCCGGCTTCCGCCTGCCGGCGAAGCACGTCATCCACACCGTCGGACCGGTCTGGCACGGCGGCAACCGAGGCGAGCCGGAGCGGCTGGCTTCCTGCTACCGCAACTGCTTCCGGCTGGCGAAGGAACATGGCCTTGCCAGCCTCGCCTTGCCGGCCATCAGCTGCGGCGTGTATGGCTACCCGCGTGAGGCCGCCGCCCGCATCGCCGTTACCGAATGCCGCAAGGCCCTGGCCGAAAACCCCGCCCTGCAACGGGTGCTGCTGGTGGCCTTCGACGAATCCATGGCGGCCGTCCTGAAGCAGACAGCCGCCGTGTCCTGAAGACTGACTTTCCACGAAAGCGAAACCATGAAACTCGAAACCCTCGCCGTCCATGCCGGCTACAGCCCTGAGCCGACTACCAAGGCCGTCGCCGTGCCGATCTACCAGACCACCTCCTACGCCTTCGACAACACGCAGCACGGCGCGGACCTGTTCGACCTCAAGGTGGCCGGCAACATTTACACCCGCATCATGAACCCGACGCAGGACGTGCTGGAGAAGCGCGTCGCCGCGATGGAAGGCGGCGTGGCCGGGCTGGCGCTCGCCTCCGGCATGGCAGCGATCACCTACGCCATCCAGACCATCGCCGAGGCCGGCGACAACATCGTCTCCGCCTCGACGCTCTACGGCGGCACCTACAACCTGTTCGCACACACCCTGCCGCAATACGGCATCGAGGTACGCTTCGCCGACTACCGCGACCCGGGCGCCTTCGAGAATCAGATCGACGGCCGTACCAAGGCGCTGTTCTGCGAATCGGTCGGCAATCCGCTCGGCAACATCACGGATTTCGACAAGCTGGCCGACATCGCGCACCGCCATGGCATCCCGCTGATCGTCGACAACACCGTGCCCTCGCCGTATCTGTGCCGGCCCTTCGAGCACGGCGCCGACATCGTCGTGCATGCGCTGACCAAGTACCTCGGCGGCCACGGCAATTCGATCGGCGGCATCATCGTCGACTCGGGCAAGTTCCCCTGGGCCGAGCACAAGGCCAAGTTCAAGCGCCTCAACGAGCCGGACGTCTCCTACCATGGCGTGGTCTACACCGAGGCGCTGGGGCCGGCCGCCTACATCGGCCGCGCCCGCGTCGTGCCGCTGCGCAACATGGGCGCGGCGATCTCGCCCTTCAACGCCTTTCTCATCCTGCAGGGCGTCGAAACCCTGGCGCTGCGCATGGAGCGCATCTGCGAGAACGCCGTGAAGATCGCCGGGTTCCTCCAGTCGCACCCGAAGGTGGGCTGGGTGAACTACGCCGGCCTGAAGGAGCACAAGGACTACCCGCTGGTACAGAAATACATGGACGGGAAAGCCTCGGGCATCCTCAACTTCGGCGTGAAGGGCGGTCGGGCGGCGGGCGGGAAGTTCCAGGACGCGCTCCAGCTCGTCACGCGGCTGGTAAACATCGGAGACTGCAAGACCCTGGCCTGCCACCCGGCGACGACCACCCACCGCCAGTTGGCCCCCGCGGAAATGGCCAAGGCCGGCGTATCCGAGGACATGATCCGCCTGTCCATCGGCATCGAGCACATCGACGACCTGATCGCCGACCTGGACCAGGCGCTGAAGGCGGCCTGAACCCGGCATGAGCGACATCCTGATCCGCCGCAGCCATACCATGACCACCAAGGCCGCCCGCCAGGCGGCCGACAGGATCGCCCGCCGGCTCGACGAGGAATTCGATCTGGCCTACGAGTGGGACGACAACGTTCTCGTCTTCAGGCGCAGCGGCGTCAGCGGGGAACTGGTCGTGGAAAAGAAGGTGGTGCACATCCGCGTGCGGCTGGGCTTTCTGCTCATGGCGATCCGGCCGCGCGTCGAGGCGGAGATCCACCGCTTCTTCGACGAGCACTTCGGGCCGGACTCCGGCCCGACGGTTTGATCAGCCCTTGAGGGAATTCACCAGGTCGATGTAGCGCTGCATGGCGTCTGCCACGGCGGTACCCTTGATCGCCGCCCATGCGTCGTACTTGGCGCGGCCGACCATGTCGCCGAAGCCGGGGCGCTTGCCCTCGACGTCGCCAGAGCTGGCCTGCTTGTAAAGGGCGTACAGCTGCAGCAGGGTCTGGTTGTCCGGCCGCTCGCCGAGGGTTTTCGAGGCCGCTACCGCTGCCTCGAAGCTTGCCTGAAGGTCTGCCATGTTCCTCTCCCGAATGATGGAGCGGCCGAACCCGCCGCGCTATCCTCCGGTATTATAAGGGAACCGTCCGACACCCCGACAGACACCACGATGAGCAAGCGCGAGCGCGTCTCCCCCGTCGACACCGCCTGGCTGCGCATGGACCGGCCGACCAACCTGATGATGATCGTCGGCGTCATGATCTTCGACGGCCTGATGGACTACGAGCGGCTTCGGCGCACCCTGGAAACGCGCCTGCTGCCCTATCGCCGCTTCAGGCAAAGGGTCGAATACGATGCGACGGGCGCCGCCCACTGGGTGGACGATCCCGATTTCGACCTCGACCGCCATCTGCACCACGCCGCCCTGCCCGCCGGCGACCACAAGGCCGAACTGCAGAAGATGGCCGCCGACCTGCTGTCGATCCCGCTCGATCCGAACCGGCCGCTGTGGAGCTACCATCTCGTCGACAACTACGACGGCGGCTCGGCGCTGGTGGTGCGCATCCACCATTGCATCGCCGACGGCATCGCGCTCATCGGCGTCATGCTCTCGCTCACCGACGCCAGCGCCGACGCCCCGGAGCGGCCGGCGCCGCCACCGGAGATGGCGCGCGAGGACGGTCCGGACGGCTTCTTCTGGAACCGCGTCTTCGAGCCGGTGACGCAGGGCATGATCACGGCCATCAACTTCGGCACCCAGGCCTGGCTGAAATACTTCGAATTGCTCATGAACCCAGGCCAGGCCGTCGATTACGGCCGCCAGGGGGTCGGCATGGCAGCGGAACTGGGCAACCTGCTCATCATGCCGGCCGACTCGGCGACCCGCTTCAAGGGCAGGCCGGGCGGTACCAAGGCTGTAGCCTGGACGGACCCCATGCCGCTGGCGGAAATCAAGGCCGTCGGCCACGCCATCGGCTGCTCGGTGAACGACCTGCTGCTCTCCGCCGTGGCCGGCGCGCTGCGCGCCTATCTCGTCGAGCAAGGCGATCCTGTCGACGGCGTCGAGGTGCGCGCCCTGGTGCCGGTCAACCTGCGCTCCAAGGCCGACGAGGGCAAGCTCGGCAACCGCTTCGGCCTGGTCACCCTGCTGCTGCCGGTCTTCATGGAAAACCCCTTCGAGCGCGTCTTCGAGGTGCGCCGCCGCATGGCGGAACTGAAAGGCTCCTACCAGCCGGCCGTCGCACTCGGCGTGCTCGCCGCCACCGGCCTGGCGCCGAAATTCATCCAGGACATCGCGCTCGACATCCTCGCCAACAAGGCCTCGGCGGTGATGACCAACGTGCCGGGACCGCAACAGCCGCTCTACCTGGCGGGCGCGCGCCTGGCACAGCAGATGTTCTGGGTGCCGCAGTCGGGCGACATCGGCATGGGCGTCTCCATTCTCAGCTACAACGGCTGCGTCCAGTTCGGTCTGGTCACCGACCGGCATTTCGTCGCCGACCCGGACAGGATCGTCGCGCGCTTCCGGCCGGAATTCGAAAAGCTGGTGTACGCCCTGCTGCTGGGGCCCTGGGAGGTGCTCGACGCGCCGGAGGATATCCGCCGGCAACTGGAAGCCGAACTGGGGAAAATGACCGCACGGCCCGATCCGGACAAGCCGCGCCGGCCGCGAAGGAAAACGGTGCCGCTGCAAGCGGCCGCGCAGGAAGCGGCGGCAGCCGTAGTGCCGCCGTCCTCCACGGACTGACTTTTCCGGCCCTCCGCCGGGCCGCCCCAAGGAAAACCGATGCCGGCAACATGGAAGCCGCGCGGCGGCTGAACCGGCATCACCCCTTTCCGCGGGAAAGGGGCTGGCGGACCGGTCCGCTACTCCTCGAGTTCCGACTTCGCCAGTTCGACGTCGAGCCGCTCCATGGCGTCCGCCGGCTTGCAGGCCGCGGCTTCGTGATAAAGCTTCTCCGCCTGCTTCATCTTCGCCTCGCCGAACAGCATCACCAGACCGTTGGCGTACTCGATGCGGGCGATGGCGGAGTCGGGATTCAGCTTGAGCGCCTTCTCGTAGTGCTCGACGGCCGCCTCCTTCTTCGCGCCATAAGTCAGCCCGCCGACCATGGCGCCGACCTTGTTGATCACCTCGGCATGGAAGGCGCCCAGTGCGATGTGCGCGTCGGCGTGGTCGGGGTTGAGCTTCAGCGCCGCGGTGAGCGCGTCGCGCACCCTGGTGCCGAGGCCCTGCGCCAGCGCCTTGGCCACCGAGATGCCCTGGCTGTAGCGGCCCAGCGCCAGGGCATGGAAATAGAAGGCGTTGGGATATTTCGGCATTTTCGCCATCTGCACCTCGCCGCGCGCGGCGGCCTCCTCGAACAGCGCCAGCTTCCGCTTCTCGTTGTCCTCGAGATAGGTGGCGTAGATGGTCGCCGCCTTGTTGGCGACGGCATAGCCGGGCATGCCGAGCGAGAGGCCCAGTTCGCAGGCCTGCTGGAAATCGCCCTGGTGGTAGAGCCGCCAGGCTTCCTGCACCTGCTCGTCCTCCGGGAACGGCTCGCGGTCGCCGCGATGCAACCGTTCCCAGTTCTTCTTCAGCGCCGCACCGGCATAAACATAGGCCTTGTCCGCATGGGGAAATTGCTTCCAGTTCGCCTTGGCCATGATGGCTCCTCTCAGTGATTCACGTATTCTCTCGACAGACGCTGCAACAGCAGCCGGGAGCTGCCCTGCAAAAACGGCGCCAGCATCGACATCACCTGGTACACGCCGCGACCCAGCCCGCTGCCATCCTCTCGCCGACGCGGGTCGCGGGCGTACTCGAACGGCAGCCAGTAGGTGGCGATGCAGGCCATGTTGGTCGCCAGCGCCTGGATCTCGCCGGGTGCGGCCGCCATTTCGCCAGATGCCACCAGCCCGTCGCACAGCCTGGCGGCCGTCTGCACCTTGTGCGCCAGAATTTGCTTGAAGTGCGTCTCCAGCAGCCGGTTGCGGGAGAGCAGGTCATCGAGGTCCCGGTAGAGGAAGCGGTATTTCCAGACCCCCTCGAAGAGCAGGTGCAGGAACAGCCACATGTCCTCGACGTTGGGCGCGCGCCGCGCCGGCGCCGCCAGGGTCTCCTCGATCTCGCGCTCGAATTCCGCGAACAGCGCGTTGATGATCTCGTCCTTGCTGTGGAAGTGGTAGTAGAGGTTTCCCGGGCTGATGTTCAGGTCGTCGGCAATCACCGTGGTGGTGACGTTCGGCTCGCCGAACTCGTTGAACAGCCGCAGGCTTGCTTCGAGGATGCGCTCGCGCGTGCGCCGTTTCGGTTTCTTTTCCATAGCTTCCGAAGAATAGCATCCCGCCGGAACGCGCAGAACCGCCTCTCAGGCCGTGGTGTCCGTCGCTTTCCCGTGCCGCGCCGTCCAGCGCTCGAGTTCGTCGAGCGCATCGCCCAGCCGGTGGCCCGTCGCCAGGAGGGTATCCCCCTTCTCGGCATGCCCGTCGACGTCGTGGTGCGCCAGGGAACGCTTTTCCTTCAACACCTCGATCCGGATGCGGATGCCGTGCCTGGCCAGGATCGGCCCCAGCTCGTGGCGGCGCCGGTAGAGCTCGGTGCGCGTCTTCTGGTAGGCGTGCTCGCACAGCCGGCGGCGGCTGGCGTAGCTGAACATGTTGGTGAAGAACATCTCGGCGTCGTCGCTGTTCGGTTCGAACAGCACCACGTCGGCGTTCCTGTAGTCGGTCTTGTACTTCGACAGGCCGACCTGCATGCGCGAATGGATGATGGAGCGGAAGGTCTGCGCCAGCACCACCGGCAGGCCGCCATCGACCAGCTTGTGGCGGCCGGCGCCGCGCTTCACCGCCAGCTCGGAGTCGAACGGCACGAGCGGATTGACGCACAGCACGAGGCTGGCCCCTTCCTTCAACGCCACCGAGGCGTGCAGGGTCTTCTTCAGCGCCCCATCGACGTAATGGCGGCCGTCGATCTCCACCGGCGGGAACATGCCCGGCAGTGCGGCGCTGGCCTGCACGGCGGTGGAAATCGGCACGTGGTCCCAGCCGGGCGAACCGAACACCACCGACTCCCCCGAGTCGAGGTCGGTGGCGACCAGGAACAGCTTGCGCTTCAGCTTGCGGAAGTCGTTGCTGCGGCCTTGCGCCGCGTAGGTGCGGTCGAGGAAACGGTCGATGCCGGAGATGTTGAAGATGCCGGTCGGGATGGCCCGCGACAGGCGCTGGAAGGACTCGAAGAAGCCCTGCCCCCAGGGGTTCGCCAGGTAGTTCCAGATCGAGGCCAGCAGGAGCGGCGGCACCGAGAGCGCGCGCATGGCGTACTCGCGGAAGGCCGGCTTGAGCAGCAGTTCCGGCGCGAAGGGCTCTTCGGCGGTGTCGCTCTCGATGAACATGTGGCGCATCCGCTCGGGCGTCAGCCCGTTGGCCAGCCCGGCGGAGATGAACCCCCCGGCACTCACGCCGACATAGACATCCAGATCGTTCAGATCGAGACCTTCCAGCGACTCGGACAGCGCCAGCAGCGCACCGAGTTCGTAGATGGCGCCCAACGGCCCGCCGCCGGCAAGGGCGAGTCCGACCCGGGCCTTTCGAGTCCCCTCATTCCCGCTGGGGCGGGAAGCCAAGGGCTTGCGCGCAGACATGGCCCCCCGCTTGCGCGGGGACGACACCCGTTTCGTCATGCTCCGTCCCTCGGGTCCGAGGGACGCTTACTTTGCGGCGCGGCGGCGCGGCGCGGACTTGCCGCCGTTCAGGCTCTGCACGACCTCGGTGAGTTCGGCAACGCGTCTGGAAAGGGTCTCGATGTCCTTCTTGGTCGGCACGCCGAGGCTCGACAGAGAGCGGGCGACGCGGTCCTCGAAGACCTGCTCGAGCTTGTCCCAGGTACCGGAGGCCTTGGCGGCCGCCTCGGCGACCTTGGCGCTGGCCACCTTGCTGGTGCGCGACTGCAGGGTCTCGCCTTCCTTGACGAGGGTGTTGAACGCCTTCATGCCCTCGGCCTGGGCCTTGACGAACGCGCCAAGCCCGGCCAGCCAGATCTGCTGGGCGGAATCCTTGACGGTCTGGGCGAACTGCTTGTCGCCGGCGCCGCCGGCAAGTGACTTGAGCTTCTTGACCATGTGACTTCCTCCTGTGAAGTACGGGTTGTGCAGCGGTTACGCCGTAAATCTAGCGGGAAAATTTAGGGAAGGCACACTAAAAGCGCAGCCGGCCGCACGGCATCGCCCGGCGCCCGCGCTGCGTGTATGATTGTTTCTTCCGCAGGATGGAGGTTCGCATGGATTATTTCGTCACCGGCGCGACCGGCTTCATCGGCAAGCGCCTCGTCAGGAAGCTGCTCTCGCGCCCGGACAGCACCGTTCATTTCCTCACCCGCTCCTCCGAGCTGGAAAAGCTCGAATCGCTCTACGCCTACTGGGGCGTCGACCGCAGCCGCACCCTGCCGGTGGTGGGCGACCTCAAGCAGCCGCAGCTCGGCGTCGCCAAGGCCGAACAGAAGCGGCTGAAGGGGAAAATCGATCATTTCTTCCATCTCGCCGCGCTCTACGACCTGGGCGCCTCCGCCGACGAGGACGAGGCTGTCAACATCGCCGGCACGCGCAATACGCTGGCCTTCGCCGAGGCGATCGCGGCGGGCCGCTTCCACCACATGAGTTCCATCGCCGCCGCCGGCATGTTCGAGGGCATCTTTCGCGAGGACATGTTCGACGAGGCGGAAAACCTCGACCACCCCTACTATCGCACCAAGCACGAGTCGGAAGGCATCGTGCGCAAGGAGTGCAAGGTGCCCTGGCGCATCTACCGGCCCGGCTCGGTCGTCGGCGATTCGCGCACCGGCGAGATGGACAAGATCGACGGCCCCTACTACTTCTTCAAGATCATCCAGAAGATCCGCAAGCTGCTGCCGCCCTGGCTGCCGACCGTCGGCATCGAGGGCGGCCGCATCAACATCGTGCCGGTGGACTTCGTCGTCGACGCCATGGACCACATCGCCCACCTCGAGGGCGAGGACGGCAAGTGCTTCCACCTCACCGACCCGCACCCGCACCGCGTCGGCGACGTCCTGCAGATCTTCGCCCGTGCCGCCCACGCGCCGGACATGGGCCTGCGCATCAACGCGGCCCTGCTCGGCTTCATTCCCAAGGGGGTCAAGAAGAGCCTGTTCGCCCTGACCCCGGTGCGGCGCATCCGCAACGCCCTCATGAAGGATCTCGGCCTGCCCGACGACATCCTCGATTTCGTGAACTATCCGACGCGCTTCGACTGCCGCGAAACCGGGCGCGCGCTGGCCGGCACCGGCATCGCCGTGCCCCCGCTGGAAAGCTACGCCTGGCGGCTGTGGGACTACTGGGAGCGCCACCTCGACCCGGACCTCTTCGTCGACCGCACCCTGAAGGGCCAGGTCAAGGGCAAGGTGGTGCTGGTCACCGGCGGCTCCTCCGGCATCGGCAAGGCCGTCGCGCACAAGCTGGCCGAGGCCGGCGCCGTCACCATCACCGTCGCCCGCGACAAGGAGAAGCTGGCCGAGGCGAAGCGCGAATTCGAGGCCGACGGGCTGGAGCTGATCGCCTACTCCGCCGACATTTCAGACCAGGCCGAGTGCGACGACTTCGTGCGCCAGGTCACCGAGGAATACGGCGGCGTCGACATCCTCGTCAACAACGCCGGCCGCTCGATCCGCCGCGCCATCGAAAATTCCTTCGACCGCTTCCACGACTTCGAGCGCTGCATGCAGCTCAACTACTTCGCGGCGGTGCGCCTCACCCTGGGTTTCCTGCCAGGCATGCTGGCCAAGAAGAAGGGCCACATCATCAACATTTCTTCTATCGGCGTGCTTACCAACGCCCCGCGCTTTTCCGCCTACGTCGCCTCGAAGTCGGCGCTCGAGGCCTTCTCGCGCTGCGCCGCCTCCGAGTTCACCGACCGCGGCATCGACTTCACCAGCATCAACATGCCGCTGGTGCGCACGCCGATGATCGCGCCGACCAAGCTCTACCAGAGCGTGCCGACGCTCTCGCCCGAGGAAGCCGCCGATCTGGTCGTCGACGCCATCATCCACAAGCCGGTGCGCATCGCCACGCGCCTGGGCATCTTCGGCCAGGTGGTGCACGCCGTCTCGCCGAAGGTGGCGCAGATCATCATGAACACCAGCTTCCGCATGTTCCCCGACTCGACCGCCGCCAGCGGCCAGAAGGAAGGCGCCCCGGCCCAGCCCACCGCCGACCAGATCGCCTTCAGCCAGCTGATGCGCGGCATCCATTTCTGAGGCCATCATGAGACCCGAGCCCGGCGACCCCGCCCCCGACTTTTCCTGCCCCGCCACAGACGGCAGCACCCTCCGGCTGTCGGATTTCCGCGGCAAGAAACTCGTGCTGTATTTCTATCCGATGGACGACACGCCCGGCTGCACCGCCCAGGCCTGCAGTCTGCGCGACTTCAACCGCGACATCGCGGCGAAGGGCGCCGCCATCCTCGGCGTCTCCTCGCAGGACGAGGCCTCGCACAAGAAATTCACCTCGAAGCACAAGCTGAACTTTCCCCTCCTCGCCGACACCGGCCGGAGCGTGGCCAAGGCCTACGGCGTGGCGGGCTCGGGGCTGTTCGGCGTGGCGCGGGCCCTGACGGGCATGAACGAGCGGGTGACCTTCATCATCGACGAAAAGGGGAAGGTCGCCCACGTCCTCGACGATCCCGACTGCCCCAACCACGGGGAGGAAGTGCTGAAATTCCTGTAGGTCGGGCTTCAGCCCGACGGCAGCGGTTGAACATCGCCCCAAGTCGGCCTGAAGGCCGACCTACATCACGCTCAGTTCGTCCAGCAGCCGCCGCGCAATCTCCGGCGAGAAGGCCATCTCGATGTGGCCGATGCCGGCCAGCGGCACCACCTTCGCCCCATCCAGCAGCGAGCTATCCTGCGGCATGACGTAGTTGTCCTGGCAGCTGTAGATCGACACGGTCTCCGGCAGCGGCGCCGCAGCCGGCGCGTTGAGGGCGGCCAGCCAGGCGCTGCCGGGCACCATCTGCCGGCCGTTCTCGCCCAGCCCCAGCACCGCCAGACGGCTGCCGTGGTGCGGCGAGCCGAGCGTCACCAGCTTTGCCACCTTTCCCTTGCCGTGCCGCCGCAGGTAGGCGCGCGACACGAGGCCGCCCATGCTGTGGCCGACCAGGATCAGCCGTTCCGTGCCGGCCGCCTCGCACACCTCGTCGATGCGACGTGCAAGCTGTTCGACGTAGCCGTCGATGTCGTTGAAAACCGGATTCAGGCTGATCGTCGCCGCCTGCCAGCCGGCGCGCGCCAGGCGGCTGCGCAGCTCGAACCAGAAGCCGCGGTTGCACTGGTAACCGTGCACCAGCAGCAGCGGCAGGCGGCCGTCCTCGGTGCGGCCGATGCGGTCGGCCGCCATGAAAAAGCGCTCGAAGGGCATCACTACCGTGAACAGCAGGAAGAAGGCGGCCAGCTCGCGCAGGAACATCGCCAGTCCGCGCGCGAAGCCGATGCGCAGCGGCACGGGCGGGGGCGCGGCATGGGCACGCGCGAAGGCGAAGGTCACGCCGATAATGAAGGCGCGCCCGGCCACCATCAGGATCAGCGCCAGACCAAGCGCCTGCTGCCAGACCCAGCCGCAGCGCCCGATCAGGACGAGGCCGAGCAGCAGATAAAAGCCGGCCTCGCCGGCGAGCATCAGTCGATGAAGGGTCTGGGCCGCCATGTCTTCCTCCTCAGGCCAGCGCCGGCGCCGGCTGTTTCGTCAACTCCCCGGCCAGCCGGCTGGCGTTGCGCGCCGCCAGGCCGTACACCGACAGTTGCGGATTGGCGCCGATGCTGGTCGGGAAGAGCGACCCGTCGCACACCGTCACGTTGCCGAGCTGGCGATGGCGGCCCCAGACGTCTGTGACGCCGCCCTTCTCGTCGGCCGCCATGCCGCAGCCGCCCATGACGTGGGCGCTGACCACGCGCGCCAGCTGATTCTTCAGCGGCAGCTTCCCGATGCCGGCCTTCGCCTCCGCCAGGCTGGCATAGCCCTCGCACTGCTCGTGCACGACGAAGACGCGCTTCGCCCCCGCGGCGAACTGCAGTTCCGCCATCGCCAGCCAGGAACGCCGCACGCCGTCCCAGATGAAATCCGTGATCGGGTAATCGAGCACCGGCGCGCCGTTGTCGCCGAGCTGCACCGTGCCGCCGGGGCTTTCGGCATGGAAGCCGTCGCGCAGCAGCGAGAGCATGGCGTGGGTGTTGGCGAATTCGGCCATCAGCTTCCTGTGCGCCTCGCCGTAGCCCTGCAGCGTGGTGGAGAACAGCACCGGGTGCATCGGCGGCACCTCCAGCTTGAAGCCGATCGGCCCGTCGACGGCGACGCTGTCCAGGTAATGGTCGGAGTAGATGGTCTGCGGCGCGCCCGAATACCCCTTCACCTCGCGGTCCATGACGGCCGCCGCCACCGTCGTCGGATGCAGGAAAGTGCGCCGGCCGAGCAGCCGGTGCGGATCGGGCGCCCCGCTCCTGAGCAGCAGCGCCGGCGTGCCGATGGCGCCGGCGGCGAGGATGAAATGCTTCGCCCGGATGCGCACGCGGTACGGCAGCGCATGGATGCCCGCCTTCTGCATCGCCGCGCACTCCAGCGCCTCGATGCGGTCGCCACGCACCACCAGCCGTTCGGCGCGCAGGCGATACACCAGCGTGGCGCCCGCCGACAGCGCCGCCGGAATCGTCGTCACCAGCATCGACTGCTTGGCGTTGGTCGGGCAGCCCATGCCGCAGTAGCCGAGGTTCCAGCAGCCCTTGACGTTGCGCCGCATCGGCGCCACCGGCACGCCGAGTTCCCAGGCCGCCTCGCGCAGCAGCTTGTTGTTCTCGTTCGGGCCGATGTCCCAGTAGCGGATGTTCAGGCGCCGCTCGACGGCGTCGAACCACGGCGACATCGCCTCGGCCGTCAGATCCTTCAGGCCGAACTCGCGCTGCCAGTGCGCCAGCGTCGTGGGCGGCGTGCGGAAGCTGCTGGTCCAGTTCACCGTCGTCGATCCGCCGACGCAGCGGCCCTGCAGGATGTTGACGGCCTTGTCCTTGGTCTTGCGCGCCGCCGACTCCTGGTAGAGCTGCGGGTAGGCGTCAGCCTCGCGCATCTTGAAATCGGTCGAGGTCTTCAGCGGCCCCTCCTCGACGATGACGACCTTCAGGCCGGCCTTGGTCAGGATCTCCGCCGCGATGCCGCCGCCGGCGCCGCTGCCGACGATGGCGACGTCGGCCTCCAGCTCGCGGTCGGCGACGAGCTTCGACGCGTCGATCGCCTGCCAGCCGGCGTTGATGCCTTCGAGGAAGGGGTCTTTCACTCAGTCCTCCGCAGGGCCGCCCCAAGGCGGGCTGAAGTCAGCGACATGGAAGCCGCGCAGCGGCTGAACCATCGTCACCCCTCTCCTCGGGAAAGGGGCTGGGGGATAGGTCGTCATAACATCTCCGGCGGACCGGGATAGCCGATGCGCTCCCAGGCCTCCGGCGTGCCGTACCAGGCGCCCAGCACCAGGTCGTGCAGCCCGGCATAGGCGCTGCGCAGCAGGGCGAAGCGGCTGAAGCGCCAGCCCTCGAGGAAGGCGGCGACCTCCTGCGGCGTGGCCTCTTCCCAACTCGGCCGCAGCCCCGCCAGCAGCACGCGCGCCGGCGCGAAGCCCAGCAGCGCGAACAGCTCGCCGAGCTCCTTCTGCGCCGCGGCCGAAAGCCCGGCAATCGCGACACCGACGCCATCGACGGTCTGCGCAATGGCCCGGCTGCGCGCCTCTCCCGCTGCCGGCAGCGCGCCGGCCAGCACGGCCGGCACGATGGCGCCGATGATGCTGCGCTCCTGCAAAGTCAGTCTGTGCGGTACGGCGTTGCCCGGCGCTTCCTTCAGGCTGCGCGAATAGAAGAGGCCGGCGGCGGTCAGCGCGGCGCCGCCGATCAGGCCGGCCTTGATGAATTGTCTTCTCGTCGGCATCAGCGGATCAGAAACTTCACCATGCGCTCGAACAGCGCGCCGTAGGGCGGCTTGAACAGCCCCATGCCGTTCACCCGCGACTGGAAGAACACCGCCTTCTTCTTCGAGAAGGCCTCGAAGCCCTCGAAGCCGTGGTAGTGGCCCTTGCCGCTCTCGCCGACGCCGCCGAAGGGCAGGCTGTCCTGGGCGATGTGCAGGATGGTGTCGTTGATGGTGACGCCGCCGGAGAGCGTCTGTTCCAGCACATGGTCGATGCGGCCGCGGTCGCGGTCGAAGTAGTACAGCGCCAGCGGGTTCGGCCGCGCATTGACATAGCGGATCGCCTCGTCGAGGTCGCGGTAGGGCACCACCGGCAGCACCGGCCCGAAGATCTCCTCCTGCATCACCTGCATGCCGGGCGTGACGTTGCGCAGCGCCACCGGCGGAATGCGCCGCGTCGCCGCGTCCGGCTCGGCGGCGGACGCGAGCGGCACCGCTTCGGCGCCCTGGTTTTTCGCATCCTCGATCAGCCCGAGCAGCCGGCGGTAATGCCGCTCGCTGACGATCGACGAATAGTCCGGCGTGCGCAGGATGTCCGGATAGCAGGCGTTCACCTCCTTCTGCGCCGCGGCGATGAAGGCATGCTCCTGCCCGGCCGGCACCAGCACGTAGTCGGGCGCGATGCAGGTCTGGCCGGCGTTCATGGTCTTGCCGACGACGACGCGCTCGGCGAATGTCTCCAGCGGATAGTCCGGCCCGAGAATGGCCGGCGACTTGCCGCCCAGTTCCAGCGTCACCGGCGTCAGGTTCTCGGCGGCGGCGCGCATCACGCTGTAGCCGACCTTGGTCGAGCCGGTGAACAGCAGGTGGCCGAAGGGCAGCCGGGCGAAAGCCTGCGCCACCTCGGCATCGCCCTGCACCACCGCCACCTCGTCGGCGGCGAAGTATTTTTCGGCCAGGCGGGCGAACAGCGCCGACATCGCCGGCGTGTACTCCGACATCTTCACCATGGCGCGGTTGCCGGCGGCGAGCGCTGCGGTGA
This sequence comes from Rhodocyclaceae bacterium, assembly GCA_008933825.1. Lineage (GTDB taxonomy): Bacteria > Pseudomonadota > Gammaproteobacteria > Burkholderiales > Rhodocyclaceae > Desulfobacillus. Next base: position 20,562 of record WBUF01000007.1, read on the forward strand.
GCGGCCCCACGGCGAGGTAGAGCGGATAGTTCCACGGCACGATGACGCCGACCACGCCGAGCGGCTGGTGCAGCACGCGGGCGCGGCCCGGCATGAACCACAGCGAGACGTGCCGGCGCTCCGGCCGCATCCAGGATTTCAGGTGATGGCGCGTGTAGCGGATGCCTTCGAGGGAGGGAAAGATTTCGAGCAACTGCGTCTCGTGCAGCGAACGGTTGCCGAAGTCGCCGCGAATCGCCTCGGCGATGGCCGGCTGGTTGTCGCGGATCAGGCGTTCCAGCGCCGTCAGCCGGGCGTCGCGGCTGCGCCAGTCCGGATGGGGGTCGCGCGCCGCGGCCTCGCGCAGCCGGGAATGGATCGTGCCAAGGGCGCTGCCTGCCGGCTCCTGCTCGTTCAAGCCCATCACCCTTCCTTGCGCTTTGGGATGGCCCAGTGTAGCCGACCCTCTTTCGGGTCGGTTAGGCAATTGATTCTAAATGCCCCGAAGCGTTTCGCGGCGCGGGATAATGCCGCCATGAGCGAGGAAAAGGAGCACTGGGTCGGCGAACTGCGCCGGCATCTCGCCCGCGCCAAAGGGCTGCGCGCCGCCGCCAATGCCGACCCGCGCATGGGCGCCGACCGCATGCGCCTGCGCGGCTGGCAAGCCGAGCGCCTTGCCGCCACCTACCGCGACTTGCTCGCATCCGACCGCCACCACGACGCCGCGCGCTTCTTCCTCACCGACCTCTACGGCCCCAAGGACTTCAGCGAGCGCGACCACGAGATCGAGCGCATCCTGCCGACCATGTCCGCCACCCTGCCCGCTTCAGGCATCCGCACCATCGCCCTGGCCATCGAGGTCGACGCGCTATCCGAGGAACTCGATGCCGCGATGGTGGCGGAACTGCGCAGCGCCCGCGCCATGGCGAACATCACCGAAAAGGCCTACGCCGAGGCCTACCGCCGCTGCGACCGGCGCGACCACCGCGAACTGCAGCTCAGGCTGATCGGCGAGATCGGCGCCGCCCTCGCCGCCCTCGTGCGCAAGCCGCTCGTGCGCGCCGCCCTGCACCTCATGCGCGGCCCGGCCAGGCTCGCCGGCCTGGCCGAGCTGCACCGGTTCCTCGAAGACGGCTACAACGCCTTCCACCGCATGGGCGACCCGACCGCATTCCTCGACACCATCGCCACGCGCGAGGAGACCATCCTGCGGCAGCTCTTCGACGACGCGCCAAGGCCGTTCGAGATTCCCGGCCAGGCCTGAGTCGCCGTACTGCGGTGACTGACTTTCGACGGATAAGCATCCGCTTTCGGCCAGGAGCGGCCATTCGCTAAGTCTCTGGCTTTGACATTCAGAGAGCCGCTCTACTCTGGAACCTGACTGACGGCCCTTGCTCAATTACTTGGATTCTTTATGCACGCCGAGACTGCTGCCAATTTCGAGCCCCGGCGCGGTCGCCAACTAGACGATCAGATCAGCCACACTTTTCCGTGAGATGGCGAAGCCTGACCGCTTCGCCAGGCGCCTGATAAAGTCAGTCTCCGCGATACGGCGGATTGCGAGCAGGCCGCTTCGTCCTGCTCGCCTTTTACAAAGATATTCCATTAGTAATTGGAGGATTTTCATGGTACATTGCATGCCATGATCGCCCGGGATGCTCTGCGCCGGCGGATCGATCGGGCGCTTGCCCGCAATCCCGTCGTCGCTCTCGTCGGACCGCGCCAGGTCGGCAAGACCACGCTGGCGCGGAGTTTCGTCGCGTCCGATTCACCCGACTACTTCGACCTCGAGGACCCGGTCAGTCTGGCGCGCCTGGCCGAGCCGATGACCGCCCTGTCGCCGCTGGCCGGCCTGGTGGTCATCGACGAAATCCAGCGTTCCGACGACCTGTTCCCGGTCCTGCGCGTGCTGGCGGACCGGCCGGGCACGCCGGCCCGCTTTCTCGTGTTGGGCAGCGCTTCCCCTGCGCTGCTCCGCCAATCGAGTGAATCCCTCGCGGGGCGCATCGAGGTGATCGAGGTCGGCGGATTCAGCCTGGCCGAAGCCGGCCTCGAGGCCGCCGACACGCTCTGGCTCCGCGGCGGCTATCCGCGCGCGTATCTTGCGCGCAGCCAGGCCGACAGTCAGGCATGGCGCCGGCAGTTCCTGCTGGCCCTGGCGGAGCGCGACCTGCCGCAGCTGGGCATGCGCCTCGCACCGGCAGCGATGATGCGCTTCCTGACCATGCTGGCGCATTACCACGGACAGATATGGAATGCCGCCGAGCCCGCCCGCTCGCTCGGCATTTCGGAGTCCAGCGTGCGGCGCTACCTCGACCTGCTCAGCGGCAGCTATCTCGTCCGGCAGCTGCAGCCGTGGCACGAAAACATCGGCAAGCGCCAGGTCAAGGCGCCGAAGCTGTACTGGCGCGATTCGGGCCTGCTCCACCAACTGCTCGGCATCAATGCGCGCAACGCCCTGCTGGCCCATCCGAAATGCGGCGCGTCCTGGGAAGGCTTCGTCATGGAGGAGCTGATTCGCGGCCTGGAACCGGACGAGGCCTATTTCTGGGCCACCCACACCGGCGCGGAACTGGACGGGCTGTTCATCAAGCAAGGCCGCCGCCTCGGCATCGAGATCAAGCGCGCCGACGCGCCGCTGCTCACGCCCTCGATGCGCCATGCTTTGGCCGATCTCGGGCTGGATCTGCTGTGGGTGATCTACCCCGGCAAGCGATCCTATCCGCTGCACGACAAGGTGCAGGTGCTGCCGCTGGACGAGGCACTGGCCTACGCCGCGCAGTGAGGACCGTCCGCCGTGCTGCGGAGACTGACTTTCAGTTCCGGCGTAACGCCCGCTGACGCGGGCATTAGCCTGCTCTGAAACTCCGCTTCGCTCCGTTTTCCCCGCAGGCCGTCAGTGCCGGAAGCCGTACCCCTCCGCCGGGTGCAACTGCCATTCCCCCTCCCCGCACAGTTCCAGCACCTGCCTGTGATACTTGAGGATGCTCGCGCGGTGGGCGACGCTGACCAGCGTCGTCTGCAAGGCAGCGAGCTGGCGGTAGAGGCTTTCCTCGTTGGCGGCGTCGAGCGCGCTGGTGGCTTCGTCGAGGATGACGTAGCGCGGCCGCGTGAGCAGCACGCGGGCGAAGGCAAGGCGCTGCTGCTCGCCGATGGAGAGCACCTTTTCCCAGTCGCGCTCGGCGTCGAGGCCGCCGAAGCGCTCGGCGACGTCGGGCAGGTTCACCCGCTCGAGCAGGCGCAGCAGCTCGGCGTCGGGCACCGGCCGTTCCTGCTGCGGGTAGAGCAGCTGGCTGCGCAGCGTGCCGAGGATCATGTAGGGCTGCTGCGGCAGGAACAGGATGTCCCCCGGGCGCGGGCGCACGATGCGGCCGCTGCCGCAGTACCACAGGCCGGCGATGGCGCGCAGCAGCGAGCTCTTGCCGCTGCCGCTCTCGCCGACGATGAGCAGCCCCTCGCCGTGGTCGATGGCGACGGAGAGGTTCTTCACCAGGGTGCGCTCGCCGCCGGGCGTCAGCAGCGTGACGTGCTCCAGCGCCAGCCGGTCGCCCTGCGCCGATTCGATCAGGCTCGGGCTGCGCGCGCGGCAGGCCGGCTCCGCCGCCAGCACGCGCGAGAAGGTGTTGAGGCGGTCGATGCCGGCGGCGAAGCGGCTGAGGCCCTCGAAGTTCTCGATCACCACCGAGATGGCGGAAAGCACGGCGGCGAAGGCGCCGGCGGCCTGCACGGCGGCGCCAACCTCCAACTCGCCGGAGAGCACGTCGCCGGCGATGATGGCGCTGGGCAGGACGATGGTGAGCAGGCCATAGGCGTACTGGAAGAGGTTGAGGAAGAGCTGGCTGCGGATCAGCTTGTTGTAGTTGTCGAAGGCGGCGGCGAAGCGGCGGCGCACCTGCTGCGATTCCTGCGCCTCGCCGCGGTAGAAGGCGATCGACTCGGCGTTCTCGCGGACGCGCACCATGCCGAAGCGGAAGTCGGCCTCGCGCTTCAGCTGCATGAAGTTGAGGCCGAGCAGCGGCTTGCCGAACACCGCCAGCGTGACGGTGGTGCCGAAGATGGCATAGACGACGAGGAAGTACACCAGCACCCGCGAGATCTCCCACAGCACGAGGCTGAAGGCGAAGAGCTGCAGCACCGCGCCGATCAGGATCAGCAGGAAATACAGCGTGCGCTGGGTAAAGGTGTTGATGTCCTCGGCGATGCGCTGGTCGGGGTTGTCGATGGCGGTATTGGCGTTCAGCTCGTAGTAGTGGCGCTGCGCGAAGTAGCTGTCGAGGAAGCGGCCGGTCAGCCAGCGCCGCCAGAGGATGCCGAGCTTGTCGCGCACGAAGTAGTAGAAGGCGTACACCGGCACGGCGAAGAGCAGCAGGCCGAGGCAGTAGCGGATGGCGGCCCAGAAGCGCTCTTCCTCGCGCGCCGCCAGGGCCGAGGTGAATTCGCCGGTCTGCTCGTTGAAGAGCACGGCGAAGCGGGTCTGGCCGAGCAGCAGCAGCACCAGCAGCGCCAGCAGGCCCCAGGCCTTGAGTTTTTCATCGTGGCGCCAGTAGGGAGTGGCGATGGCCCAGAAGCGCTGCAGGTGGTGGCGGTCGACGGTTTTCATGTGCGGCCGCCATTGTAGCCTTCCTCAGGCGAACAGCATGGCGGCAAGCGACAGCGCGGTCGTGGCCCAGAACACGATCGGATCGGGGTTCATGGTCTCCTCCTTTCTCCGTGCAGGATAAGGAGGCGGGTGGCTCATGGCGTGAGCCCCTCCTCCCCCGCTCTCCCGTCGGGAGGCAAGGGGCGAAGTCGGTCAGTACCGGTCGAGCGCCGCCTTGAGCCGGGTCGCGACCTCCTTGCGCAGCGCCGCCGGCCCCAGCACTTCGACGTCGGCGCCCTGCTTGAGGATGTCCATGACGAGTTCGCGGCTGTCCGAATAGGGCACGTCCAGCAGGTAGTGCCCGTCATTGTCGAAGCGCGCCTTCTGTTTCGGGTGCCACTGCTCCATCGACACCCAGCGCGCCCGCTCCGGCGTGAAGCGCAGCTTCGCCCACTGCACCTTGCGGCCGGAGAAGATGCCGTAGCCGGCGCCGAGCACCGCGTCGAGCGTCTTCTCCGGCACGTGGCGCGCCGGCTGCTCGATGATCTCGGCGCGGCGGATGGCATCCACGGCGAAGCTGCGCAGGTCGTTCCTCAGGTGGCACCAGGCATCGAGGTACCAGTTGTCGCGGTAGTACACCAGCCGCTGCGGCGAGACCTCGCGCTCGATGGTCTCGTTGCGCGCCCGCACGAAATGCGCGATGAGCAGGCGCTTCCGGCGCAGCAGGGCCGAGCCGACCACGGCAAAGTGATCGAGCGCCAGGCGGCGCGCAGCCATGCCAAGGATGCGGATGCGCTTGTGGATCTCCTCGGTGGTGTCGTCGGCGGTGCCGAGCAGCGCGCGCAGGCGCGCGAGGAGCGGCGCGATGTGCGGGCCGAGCAAGCCGCCGCCGTCGAGGTTCATGAGCAGGTGCTGCATGGTGAGCAGCGCGTGCACTTCCTGCGCCGAGAACCACAGGCCGGGCAGCTCGTACTGCGCGGCGCCGCTCTCGTGCCCGGCGAAGCGGTAGCCGCCGGCCTCGCGGTCCCAGACGATCGGCGCGTTGAGGCGGTTCCTCATGTACTCGAGGTCGCGCTTGATCGTCGCACGCGAGACTTCCAGCTTCTCCTCGAGTACCGCGAAGGGGACGACCTTCCTTTCGTTGAGCAGCTGGTCGATGCGGTAGAAACGCTCGGTGCGGTCCATCATCCACCCTGGTGGCTCATGAGATGAGCCACATTATGCCTGAATCGCCCCTCCCTGCGCGTCGATGAAGCGCGCCGGCTCGAAGAGCGAAGCGATGACGACCTTCGCGATGCGCTTGTCGTCCGGCACGACGTAGAGCACCGGCGTGAGCATCTCCTCGAAGATGCCGCGCAGGCTGCGCGCGCCGACCTTGTATTCGATGGCCAGCTCGGCGATCTGCTCGAACACCGGCGGATCGATCGTCAGCTCGACGCCCTCGCCCTGCAGAATCTCGCGGAACTGGCGGTAGATGGCGTTGCGCGGCGCGGTCATGATGCGCACCAGCATGGCCTTGTCGAGGTCCTCGAAGCTGGCGATGATCGGCAGCCGCCCGGCAAACTCGGGAATGAGGCCGAACTCGAAGAGATCGGTCGGCTTCACGCGGGCGTTGAGCCGGTCGAGGATGCGCTGGTCCTCGCCGCCGGTGGCGGAGATGAAGCCGAAGGCATGCGTCTTGGCGAGGATCTTGCGCAGGCCGACGAAGGCGCCGCCGCAGATGAAGAGGATGTTGGCGGTGTCGATATACTGGCCGTGCTTGAGCCGCACCGGCGCGCCTTCCATGATCTTGAGCAGGGCGTGCTGAACGCTCTCGCCCGAGGCACCGCCCGCCTGGCCGCTGATGGCCTTGAGCTTGTCCACCTCGTCGATGAAGACGATGCCGCGCTGCGCCCGTGCCACGTCGCCGTCGGCCTTCTCCAGCAGGCGCTGCAGGATGGCATCGATCTCCTCGTTGGCGTATTCCGTCTGCGCCAGCGAGGTGGCGTCGGCCGTGACGAAGGGCACTCGCAGCACGCGCGCCAGGGTCTCGCACAGCAGCGTCTTGCCGGTGCCGGTGGAGCCGACGAGCAGGACATTGCTCTTGGCGATACCGGCCCCCTCGCTCTCGGCCTTGCCGATCTTCTTGTAGTGCGAATAGACGGCGACGGCGACGGTCTTCTTGGCGTCGTCCTGGCCGATGACGTACTGGTCGAGGTGGCTGACGATGGTGCTCGGGGTCATGGCGGCCGCTCCATTCGGGATGGCGGCATTATGCCCGGAGTTGCCAGCGGGGGTGTTGCGGGTCGATACTTGCGCATTCCGTTCCGGAATCCGGGTGCCATGAAACCGCCTAGCCTGTCCGCCGCCTGCGCTTTGCTCGCCTGCACGGTTTTCCTCTTCGGCCCGTCAGGGGCCGTCGCGCAGCCCGTCCCGCCCGACGGCGACCGGTTCGCCACTGTCTGGCGGCTCAGAGGCGAACTCACCGCCGCCGACTCCTCCGGCGCAGAGCGCACCCTGCGCGAAGGCGACACGGTGCGCGTGGGCGACCGCGTCCGCGCCGCCGCGAGCGGCGAGGCCGTGCTGAAAACGGCCGATGCCGGCTTTGTAGCCTTGCGGCCCGGCGCCGAATTCCTGCCCGAACGCTTCTCCGCCGAAGGCAAGCCCTCGGACAGCCTCACGCTGCGCCTTGTCAGCGGCGGCCTGCGCGTCATCACCGGCTGGATCGGCCGACTCAACCGCTCCGGTCACCGCATCATCACGCCCACCGCCACCATCGGCATCCGCGGCACCGACCACGAGCCTTACGTCATTTCCGCCGAACTGGCGAAGAGCCTGTCGCAGCGCGAGGGCACCTACGACAAGGTGAACCGCGGCGGCACGACGATGGACGTGGACGGCAACACACTCGACATCGATGCCGGCAAGGTCGGCTTCGTGCGCGCGGCCAAGCCGTTCAAGTCGCGCGCGCTGATGACGCTGCTGCTGCCCGTGCTCCTCGACAAGGTGCCGGACTTTTACGTGCCCGGCGCCTTCGACGCTGAACTCGACCGGCTGGCCGAGGGCGCGGATGCCGAGAGCCGGCGCCTGCTCGAAGAGCGCCAGAAGGCGCCACCCCCGGATCAGGCCGCTGCACCCGCCGCATCCGAAACAGCGCCCGCCACCGCCTCGGCGGCTGCATCCGCGAAGGGCGCCTGTGATGCGCCGGCGCAAGAATGGCTGGCACGGCTGGACGACGCCATCGTCCAGCGCAATGCGCGCGCCGTCATCGACCTGTTCGCCCCCGATGCGGCGATCAAGGCCCATGTGCGCGGCGGCGACGGCACGCTGAAGACGGCCGAGTTCACCCGCGACGAGCTGGCGCAGAGCAGCGTCGACGCGATGCTCGGCCTGCAGGGCTTCAAGCAGCGCCGCCCGGTGGTCGAAGGCCGGCCTGCCGAGGGCGCCAAGGGCTGCGAGCGCGTCGCCGTGCGCAGCGTGTCGATCGAGCAGGGCGTGCGCAACGGCAAGCCCTACCGCTTCGAGTCGCTGGAGGAATACGTGATCGAGCGCCGTGCCGGCCGCTGGGTGGCGGTGCGCGCCGAGACGACGCAGCGCTAGGCCGGGACAGGACACGCCATCCCGTTCCCCGGCCGGTCTGGCAGCGCTCGGCTACGGGGCGGGCAAGCAGAAGGGAAACGGCTACTTCGCCGGCACAGCCGCCTCTGCCTCCGCCTGGGCTTCGCGCCGGAACTTCGCAGCAGCCTCGTGCAGTTCCCTGCGCAATTCGGCGGCAGAGCGATTCCTGTCCTTCCTGCCCTTCTCCATCTGCATGCGCTCGAGGATGCCCGAAATCTCCGAAGGCTGGTCGGCGCTTCCGGCGACCTCGGCCGGCGTACTCACGGCGGAGCCGGCCTTGATCGCCTTGTAGACCAGTTCGGCGCGCTCGCGGCCGGCCTGCTTTGGATCGGCGGTGATCACCAGCACTTCCGGCTTGCCGCCCTTGCCCTTCTTCGTCATGAGGGTTTGCACCTCGCTGTCGTGCCGGTGCAGGGCAATGCTCGCCATGAGTGCCTTGCGCAGGTTGCCGGTCGGCTTGCCTGCAGCCTCCGCCTGGCGGATCTTCTCGAGCAGATCGCCGATCTCCGGCGGAGCCGGCACGGACTTCTTCGCCTCGCCGAAGGATTCCGGCGCCTTCGCCGCGCGGGCAAAATCCTCGGCGCTCGACACCATTTTGGCAATGCCGTAGTTCTTGTTGCGCATCGCGAAGGCGAGCGCACTGTCGCCCCATTCGTTGGCCGGCGCCGTGTCGGCGCCGGCCTCGATCAGCGCACGGGCGAGGTCGGCCTGGCCCTCGCGGGCCGCCAGCATCAGCGCCGTGGAATCGTTCGGCGTGCGGGCATTGACGTCGGCGCCTTTCTCCATCAACAGGCGGGCGATGTCGGCGTGGCCGGCGAAGACGGCGTAGTGCAGCGCGCTCCACTGCCGGGCGTCGCGGTTCGGCCGCGCGCCATGATCGAGCAGCAGCTTCACTGCATCGAGGTGCCCGCGCCAGGCGGCCAGTTGCAGGGCTTGCTCGTCGTAGCGGTTGGTTTGATGCACGTTCGCGCCACGTTCGAGAAAAAGTCGCATCAGATCGAGGTGGCCGATCCACGCGGCAATCATCAGGCCGCTGCCGATGCGATCGGCCATGAAGTCTGGCGGCAGGCCCTCGTTCAGCCACTTCTTCACGGCCAGGGTATTGCCCGCCTCGACGGCGACGCCATACTCGATCGGCGTCGGCGGCGCCGCCCAGGCCGGGCGCAGCAGGCAGGCCAGGATGACCAGCAGGGACAACAAGGCTCGCATGGCCCATTTATAGCAAAATATCGCCGTGCCCGGCTTGACCACTGCCAACCCCATGCCCCTACGCCGCTTCCTGCTTGCCCTGGCGGCTTCGCTCGCCCTCCACATCGCCCTGCTCGGCCTCGCCCTGCCGCAGGGAAAAGTCAGTCCCCGCAACACGGCGCTCAGCGCGCGCCTGCTGCCGCCCGCCACGGTCAGGCCGTCCGAAGCGCTGCTGAAAGACACACTGGCAGACGAAAGGAGGGCTGAAGCCGTTCAGCACCAGGCCAGGCCGTCCGACACAAAATCCCGCCGTCCCGGGCCTCGCACGCCGGACGAAGCCGCGCAGCGCAAGCTGTCGGAAGTCATGTTCTACCCGCCGGAAGCCGTCTCGCGGGGTCTGGAGGGAGAAGTGCGCGTGCTGCTGACGCTCGACGCCGAGGGGGGAATCATGGATGCGCAAGTGGCCGCAGGCAGCGGCCATCGGCTGCTCGATATCGCCGCGGTGCAGGCCGCGCTGGCCATGGGCAGCCTGCCCGGCGCCGGCGTGCGCGAGCTGATCCTGCCGGTGGTGTTCAGGCTGAGGTAGCTCAGCCGACGATGTTCATGATCCGCCAAGCGCGCCCGGCAATGACCAGGCTGTGACGATAGAGGGACACTTCGCCGGCGCGCAGGCGCTGGACGCTGCGGCTGGCCTGGTCGCGCACTTCCACGGTTTCGTTGGCGCCCAGCTCGCGATGGGTGACAGGGCCGCTGCCACTCTCCGCCATGAGCATGAAGGTCAGCCTGCGAAGGCCGCCGGGCCGGCCGGCAGATTCGCCGACGAGGAAGGCGATGGACGCCAGCGACAGCCTGGCTTTGACATCGGTCTGCTGCATGGCCGTCTCCTTTGGATTGCGTTGGAGACAGCGTAGCCGGCGGGCCGGCGAAAAGCTTGTCGCCGGCGTAATCAAGTGTAAGCGTTTGTTGCGGCCCCTCTCCCACGAACGGCGAGCAGCAAGCCGACAGCCGGCCCACTATTCTTTCAGGTAGCGGCCCAGCTCGTACTTGGCGATCTGGTTGCGGTGCACCTCGTCCGGACCGTCGGCGAAGCGCAGGGTGCGGGCGTGGGCGTAGGCGTGCGCCAGCGGGAAGTCGTCGGAGACGCCGCCGCCACCGTGCACCTGGATGGCCCAGTCGATCACCTGGCAGGCCATGTTCGGCGCCACCACCTTGATCATGGCGATCTCCTTCTTCGCCACCTTGTTGCCGACGGTGTCCATCATCCAGGCGGCGTTGAGGGTGAGGAAGCGCGCCTGGTCGATCAGCATGCGCGCATTGGCGATGCGCTCGCGCGTGACGCCCTGGTCGGCCACCGGGCGGTGGAAGGCGACGCGCTTCTGCGCCCGCCTGCACATCAGTTCCAGCGCGCGCTCGGCCAGGCCGATCAGGCGCATGCAGTGGTGGATGCGGCCGGGGCCGAGGCGGCCCTGGGCGATCTCGAAGCCGCGCCCTTCGCCGAGCAGCATGTTGGAGACGGGCACGCGCACATCCTTGAAGTCCACCTCGCCGTGGCCGTGCGGGGCGTGGTCGTAGCCGAACACCGTGAGCGGGCGCACCATGGTCACGCCCGGGGTGTCCATCGGCACCAGGACCATCGACTGCTGCTGGTGGCGGTTGACGTTGTCCGGACTGGTCTTGCCCATGAAGATGAGGATCTTGCAGCGCGGGTCGGGCGCGCCGGAAGTCCACCACTTGCGCGCGTTGATGAGGTACTCGTCGCCGTCGCCGCCTTTTACTCTCTGGATGCTGGCCTCGATGTTGGTGGCGTCCGAGGAGGCCACCGCCGGCTCGGTCATGGCGAAGCCGGAACGGATCTTCCCCTCCAGCAGCGGCACCAGCCACTGCTGCTGCTGTTCGGCGTTGCCGTAGCGCACCAGCACTTCCATGTTGCCGGTGTCGGGCGCCGAGCAGTTGAAGACCTCCGGCGCGATGGGCGAGCGGCCCATGATCTCGCACAGCGGCGCGTATTCGAGGTTGGTCAGGCCGGCGCCGAACTTCGATTCGGGCAGGAACAGGTTCCACAGGCCTTCGGCCTTCGCCTTCTCCTTGAGATCGTCGATGACCTTGGTCGGCTGCCAGACGTTGCCCTTCCTGCGGTTCGCCTCGACCTCTGCCTCGAAGGCGGCCTCGTTCGGGTAGACGTGCCTGTCCATGAAGGCGTTGAGCCGCTGCTGCAGCGCCCTGACCTTTTCCGAATGCGCGAAATCCATTGTGGCTCCTGTATTAAATCTTTCCGGCGATGATCTTTTCCACCTGGCGCCAGGCTTCCTCGGCGAGCGGCCGGGCGCGCCTGCCGGTCTCGACGGCCTCCTGGCTGGAGGCGTTGCCCTGCAGGGCGCGCGCCATGATTCCCTGCGCGATGGCGGTGAGGCGGAACATGTTGAAGGCGAGGTAGTACTCGAACTCGGCGGCCGGGATCGAGGCACGCCCGGTGCGCTGGCAGTACAAGGCGACATACTCGCGCTCGCTCGGAATGCCGAGCGCCGCCAGGTCGTGGCCGGCCAGGCCGCGGAACTGGCCCGGCGACAGCCGCCAGCTCATGCAGTGGTAGGCGAAGTCGGCGAGCGGATGGCCGAGGGTGGACAGCTCCCAGTCGAGCACGGCGAGGATGCGCGGCTCGCTCGGGTGGAAGATGACGTTGTCGAGGCGGTAGTCGCCGTGCACGATGGCCGTCTCGTCGCCGGCCGGAATGTTCGCCGGCAGCCAGGCCATCAGGTTGTCCATGGCCTCGATCTTCTCCGTCTCCGAGGCGCGGTATTGCTTGCTCCAGCGGTCGATCTGGCGCGCGAAGTAGTTGCCCGGCCTGCCGTAGTCGGCCAGCCCCACGGCGGCGTAGTCCACGCTGTGCAGGGCGGCGATGACACGGTTCATCTCGGTGAAGATGGCCGTGCGCTCGGCGGGCGCCATGCCCGGCAGCGCCGGGTCCCACAGGACGCGGCCCGCGACGTAGTCCATGACGTAGAAGGCGGTGCCGATGACCGCATCGTCCTCGCAGAGGGCATAGCCCTTCGCCACCGGCACGCCGGTCTGCGCCAGCGCGGAAATCACGCGGTACTCGCGGTCGACGGCATGGGCCGAGGGCAGCAGCTTGCCGGGCGGCTTGCGCCGCATGACGTACTTCCTGTTGCCGGCGGAAAGCAGGAAGGTCGGATTCGACTGGCCGCCCTTGAACTGCTCGACCGTCAGCTCGCCCGAGAAACCCTCGACACGGGCGCGCAGCCAGTCGGCCAGCCGGCCGGTATCGAAGGCGTGCTGCGGCGAGACGGCGCGGGTGCCTAGAAATTTTTCACTCATGGAAAACCTGTTTCACCACAGAGACACAGAGGCACAGAGAAAAACAAAAAAATAGAATTTGCTGTTGCAGTTCTCTGTGTCTCTGTGCCTCTGTGGTTAATGGTTTTTTCATATCAGCTTCACCAACTGCTTGCCGAGGTTGGCGCCCTTGAGCAGGCCGATGAAGGCCTGCGGCGCGTTCCCCAGGCCCTGCGCCACGGTCTCGCGGTACTTGATCTTGCCTGTAGCCACGCCCTGCCCCAGCTCGGCGAGCGCCACGGGCCAGCGCTCCATGTGCTCGGAGACGATGAAGCCCTGCATCCTGATGCGGTTGATCAGCACGGAGCCGATGTTCTTCATCGGGTACGGCTCGCTGTTGTACTGCGCGATGAGGCCGCACAGGGCGATGCGCGAGAAGGCGTTCATGCGCCCGAGCAGGGTGTCGAAGATCTCGCCGCCGACGTTCTCGAACAGGCAGTCGATGCCGTCCGGCGTCGCCGCCTTGATGTCCGGCCACAGCTTGCCGGCCTTGTAGTCGATGCAGGCGTCGAAGCCGAGTTCGCCGACGACGTAGCGGCACTTCTCCGTCCCGCCGGCGATGCCCACCGCCCGGCAGCCCTTCATCTTCGCCAGCTGGCCGACCACGCTGCCGACGGCGCCCGAGGCGGCGGTCACCACCACCGTCTCGCCGGCCTTCGGCTGGCAGAGGTCCATCAGGCCGTACCAGGCGGTGACGCCGGGCATGCCCACCGGCCCGAGGTAGGCGGAGAGCGGGATGTGACGGTCATCCACCTTCATCAGCATGGTGCCGTCGCTGACGCCGTAGAGCTGCCAGCCGAGGTAGCCCACCACCTTGTCGCCGACGGCGAATTTCGGGTTCTTCGACGCGACCACCTCGCCGGCCGTGCCGCCGATCATCACTTCGCCGAGCTTCACCGGGGCGGCATAGGACTTGGCGTCGTTCATGCGGCCGCGCATGTAGGGGTCGAGCGACAGCCAGTGGTTGCGCACCAGCACCTGGCCGTCGGCGATCGCCGGCACCGGCGCCTCGGCCAGCTTGAAATTCGACTCTTCGACCCAGCCGGTCGGGCGGCTGGCGAGGAGGATCTGCCTGTTGGTTTCGCTCATATCGTTTTCCCGTTCTTATCCCCTCTCCCCACGAGCGGGAGAGCGGGGGTTGAGTTAACCCGCCGTCTCCCCGTGACTGACTTTGCGTTTCACCTTGAAGGAGGCCATCGCCTTTGCCACCAGTTCGCCCGCCTCGTCGCGCACCTCGCCCTCGCAGAAGACGATCGAGTCGCCGCGCCTCAGCACGCGCGCTTCCACCGTCAGGCGCCCGCGCCCGGCACTGATGAAGCTCACGCTCAAGTCGACCGTGACCACGCCCGTGCCTTGCGGCAGGCTGCTGCGCGCCGCCTGGCCCATGGTGACGTCGAGCAGCGTCGTCACCACGCCGCCGTGGGCATATCCCCAGCTGTTGTGCAGCTCGCGGCGAACCTCGACTGCGGCCGTCGCCCGTCCCCTTTCCGGGGGACCGTCCTGCGCCTGCAGCAGATCGATGAAGGGTATGTCGAGGCCGAAAAACTTTCTATCCTTCGCCATGCGGTCCGCTGCCTTTCCGGCGCGCCTCCAGATCGTGGATCAGCGCCCGGGCCTCGTCCCCCTCGGGGATGGGCTTGCCGCCGTCGCGCCAGCTCACCGCAGCCTTGAATCCCTCGCTCTGCGCATAGCGGCGGAACCACAGCCCTTCCGGGTTGTGCCGCGTGATGCCATCGAAAACCGTCGCCAGGGTCTGGCTCTGCTCCAGACCCATTTCCAGCATGACCTGGTTCACCACCAGCTTGTGCATCGCCAGATGGCTGCGCGGCACGCCGGCGATGCGGTTCGCCAGCTTCCTCGTCGCCGCTTCCAGCTCGCTCGCCGGCACCGCCTCGTTGGCCAGGCCCCAGTCGGCGGCGGTGCGCCCGTCGATGGTGTCGCCGGTGAACATCAGCTGCTTGGCGCGCGTCGGGCCGAGCCGGTAGGTCCACATCGCCGTCGTCGGGCAGCCCCATACCCGCGTCGGCATGTAACCGATGCGTGCATCTTCGGCCATCACCAGCAGATCGCAGCACAGGGCAATGTCGCTGCCGCCAGCGACGGCATGGCCATGCACCTTGGCGATGGTCGGCTTGGCGCTCTTCCACAATGACATGAAGGCCTCGGTGTTGCGCTTCATGAAGGCATAGTCGACCATCGGATCCCAGGGATGGCGCTCCTGCTGGCAGGGGTGGTCGATCTCGCCGCTGCCGAACTGGCTGAGGTCGTAGCCGCCGCAAAAGCCCTTGCCGGCGCCCTCGACGATGATCACGTGCACCGAATCCTCGGCCTCCGCCCATGCCACCGCGGCGCGGATTTCCTCCGGCATCGCCTCGTTGATGGCGTTCAGCCGCGCCGGCCGGTTCAGCAGCAGGCGGGCGATGCGCGGGTTTTCTGCATCGGGGCCGATGCGCAAGGTGCTGAAGTCAGGCATGAGGTGTTCTCCCTATTTGGAGATGCAGGCGCCGCCATCGACCGCGATGTACTGCCCGGTGACGTGGCGCGAGGCTTCCGAGGCGAGGAACACCACCGTGCCCATCAGGTCCTCGTCGCTGCCCAGGCGCCCGAGCGGCGTGGCGGCGACAATCCCGTCGCCCATCTTGCTCAGCAGTCCCTGCGACATCTTCGAGGGGAAGAAGCCCGGGCAGATGGCATTCACGTTGATGTTGTAGCGGCCCCACTCGGAAGCCAGGGTGCGGGTGAAATTTACCGCCGCACCCTTGCTGGTGTTGTAGGCGACGGTGTACATGCCCTGCGGGCTGCCGGAGAGGCCGGCCACCGAGGCGATGTTGATGATCTTGCCGGATTGTTTCGGAATCATGCAACGCTTGCCGACCTCGCGGCTGAGGAAGAACATGGCGTTGATGTTGAGGTTCATCACCTTGTTCCAGGCCTCGTCCGGGTAGTCCTCGGCCGGCGCGCCCCAGCTGGCGCCGGCGTTGTTAACCAGGATATCGATCGCGCCGTACTTCGCCAGAACGGCGTCCACCATGGCGGGAATCTGGTCGAATTTGGAAAGGTCGTTGGTGACGGTGAGCACCTCGATGCCCTTGGCCATCAGCTGCGCCTCCGCCTCCTTCAGCTCGTCGGCCTTGCGCGCCGTGATCGCCACCTTGGCGCCCATCTCGCCCAGCGCCTCGGCCATCTGCAGCCCGAGGCCGCGCGAGCCGCCGGTGATGAGGGCGACCTTGCCGGTCAGGTCGAATAATTGTTTGACGCTCATGTAAGTCCTTTCAAAACCATTAACCACAGAGGCACAGAGACACAGAGAACTACAACAGCAAATTCTATTTTTTTGTTTTCCTCCGTGCCTCTGTGTCTCTGTGGTGAAACAGGTTTTCGCCTTTAGCAGACTTCAAACAGTCCCGCCGCGCCCTGGCCGCCGCCGATGCACATGGTGACGACGACGAACTTGACGCCGCGGCGTTTGCCCTCGATCAGCGCATGGCCGACCAGGCGCGCGCCGGAGACGCCGTAGGGATGGCCCACGGCGATGGCGCCGCCGTTCACGTTGAGACGGTCGTCGGGGATGCCCAGCTTGTCGCGGCAGTAGATGACCTGCACGGCGAAGGCCTCGTTCAGTTCCCACAGGCCGACGTCGGCGAGCTTCACACCGGTGCGCTCCAGCAGGCGCGGGATGGCGAAGACCGGGCCGATGCCCATCTCGTCCGGCTCGCAGCCGGCGACGGCGAAGCCGCGGAAGATGCCGAGCGGCTTGAGGTTGCGCTTCTCGGCAAGCTTGGCATCCATCACCACGCAGGCCGAGGCGCCGTCGGAGAACTGGCTGGCGTTGCCGGCGGCGATCACCCCGCCCGGAATCGCCGGCTTGATCTTGGCCACACCCTCGTAGGTGGTGTCGGCGCGGATGCCCTCGTCGGCGGAAACCGTCACTTCTTTCGTGAACAGGCGGCCGCTGGCCTTGTCGGCGATGCCGGCGGTGACGGTGATCGGCACGATCTCGTCGTTGAACTTGCCGGCGGCCTGGGCGGCGGCGGCGCGCTGCTGGCTGCGCGCGCCGTACTGGTCCTGCAGCTCGCGGGAAATGTTGTAGCGCTTGGCCACCGTCTCGGCGGTCTGCAGCATCGGCCAGTACACCTCCGGCTTGTTCTGCGCAAGCCAACTCTCCATGATCATGTGGCGGTTGGCCTCGTTCTGCACGCAGGAGATCGACTCGACGCCGCCGGCCACCATCACCGGCACCTTGTCCACGATCACTCTTTGCGCCGCCATGGCGATGGTCTGCAGGCCGGAGGAGCAGAAGCGGTTGACCGTGACGCCGGCGGCCGTCACCGGCAGGCCGGCGCGCAGTGCGATCTGCCGCGCGATGTTGGAGCCGGTGGCGCCCTCGGGCGTGGCGCAGCCCATGATGACGTCCTCGACCTCGGCCGGATCGATGCCGGCGCGCGCGACGGCATGCTGGACGACGTGGCCGCCGAGGGTGGCGCCGTGGGTCATGTTGAAACTGCCGCGCCAGGACTTGGCTAGCGCGGTGCGGGCGGTCGATACGATTACTGCTTCGGTCATTTTTCGCTCCTTAAATCTTTCACCACCAAGACACCAAAAACACCAAGGGGCACCAAGAAAAGCAAAGTCATGTTCATGAAAAGCTTGGTTTCCTTGGTGCGTCTTGGTGTTCTTGGTGCCTTGGTGGTTAATATTTTTTCAGTTAAACGTCTTGCCTTCGGCGGCGAGCTTCGCCAGCAGGGGCGCCGGCTGCCAGAACTTGTCGCCCGACTCGGCGGCGAAGCGCTGCGCGGCGCGCACGACGTTGTAGAGGCCGACCTGGTCGGCGTAGAGCATCGGGCCGCCGCGGTGCAGCGGGAAGCCGTAGCCGGTGAGGTACACCATGTCGACGTCGGAGGCGCGCTGGGCGATGCCCTCCTCGATCAGGCGCGCCGCCTCGTTCACCAGGGCGAAGATGCAGCGCTCGACGATTTCGGCGTCGGCGATCTTGCGCGGCACGATGCCCTGCTCTTTGCGGTAATCCTCGATCAGCTTGTCGACCACCGGATCGGGAATGGCGTCGCGCTTGCCGGCCTCGTAGCGGTACCAGCCCATGCCGGTCTTCTGGCCGAAGCGGCCCAGCTCGCACAGCTTGTCGGCGATCTTCGCGTACTTGACGTCGGGCTTCTCGACGTAGCGGCGCTTGCGGATGGCCCAGCCGATGTCGTTGCCGGCGAGGTCGCCCATGCGGAACGGCCCCATCGCCATGCCCCATTTCTCCAGGGCCTTGTCCACCTGCCAGGGCGTCGCGCCCTCCTCGACGAGGAAGCCGGCCACGCGGCCGTAGTGCTCGATCATGCGGTTGCCGATGAAGCCGTCGCAGACGCCGGAGACCACCGCCGTCTTCCTGATCTTCTTGGCGAGCTGCATGACGGTGGCCAGCACGTCCTTGGCGGTGGCGGCGCCGCGCACCACTTCCAGCAGCTTCATGACGTTGGCCGGACTGAAGAAGTGCATGCCGACGACGTCCTGCGGCCGCTTCGTGAAATTCGCGATCTTGTTCACGTCCAGCGTCGAGGTGTTGCTGGCCAGTATCGCCCCGGGCTTGGCGACCTCGTCCAGCATCCTGAACACCTGCTCCTTGACGCCGATCTCCTCGAACACCGCCTCGATGATCAGGTCGCAGTCCTTCAGGTCGTCGTAGGTCAGCGTCGGATTCAGCAGGCCCATGCGCTGGTCGAGCTTCTCCTGCGTCAGCTTGCCCTTCTTCAGCGAGTTCTCGTAGTTCTTGCGGATGATGCCGACGCCCTTCTCCAGCGCCTCCTGCTTGGTCTCGAGGATGGCAACCGGGATGCCGGCGTTGAGGAAGTTCATGGTGATGCCGCCGCCCATGGTGCCGGCGCCGATGACGCCGACCTTGGCGATGGTGCGCGTCGGCGTGTCTTCCGGCACGTCGCCGATCTTCGAGGCGGCGCGCTCGCCGAAGAAGGCGTGGCGCAGGGCCTTCGACTCCGGCGTCTGCACGAGATGGATGAAAGCCTCGCGCTCCAGCGCCATGCCCTCGTCGAAGGGCTTGCCCACCGCCGCGGCGACGGCGTCGACGCACTTCAGCGGCGCCGGGAAGTTCTTCGCGATGGCGCCGACGGTGTTGCGGGCGAACTGGAAGAAGGCGTCCGCGTTCGGGTAGTCGATCTTCAGGTCGCGCACGCGCTTCAACGGCCGCTTCTCCTTCACCACCTTCTCGGCGAAGGCCAGCGCGCCGGCCTGCAGGTCGCCGTCGACGAACTCGTCGAAGAGCGGCGTGCCCTTCAGCTGCTCGGAGGGAATAATTGAACCGGAGACGATCATGTTGAGCGCCGCCTCCGGCCCGAGCAGGCGCGGCAGGCGCTGCGTGCCGCCGGCGCCGGGCAGGATGCCGAGCTTCACTTCCGGCAGGGCGATCTGCGCCCCGGCGACGGCGACGCGGTAATGGCAGCCGAGCGCCAGCTCGAGGCCGCCGCCCATGCAGGCGCCGCCGATGGCGGCGACCACCGGCTTGCCGCTGGCTTCGACGATGCGGATGACGGTGTTCAGGTTCGGCTCGGCCAGGGCCTTGGGCGAATTGAACTCGCGGATGTCGGCGCCGCCCGAGAAGGCCTTGGCCGTGCCGATCAGCACGACGGCCGACACCTTGGCATCGGCCAGGGCCTGGTCGAGGCCGGCGACGATGCCGCTGCGCAGCTCGTAGCCGAGGCCGTTGACCGGCGGGTTGTTCATGGAAATCACGGCAATAGCGCCGTGCGTCGAATAGGCTACCTGGGGCATAAGTGCGTGTCCTTGCTAAGTTAATTCCGGCAATTCCGCTCTGCGAAATACTATTTCGATTTATTTGAAAGCATGGTATCGTTCGATTGAATATTTGTAAACCACACACGGAAAGCCCCCCAATGCAAAACAGAGACATGCTGTATATCGAGGGCCGCTGGACGGCCCCATCCGGCAAAAAAACCATCGACGTCATCAGCGCCTCCACCGAAGAAGTGATGGGGTGCATCCCCGAAGGCGACACGGCCGACGTGCAGGTCGCCGTCGCCGCCGCCCGTCGTGCCTTCGAGGGCTGGGCCGCCACCCCCGCCGCCGAGCGCGCCGTCTTCCTCAAGAAGATCCAGGAGGGCCTGAAGGCCCGCACCGAGGACATCGCCCGCACCATTTCCGGCGAGGTCGGCATGCCGCTCAAGCTGTCTACCATGATCCAGACCGGCTCGCCCATAGGCACCTTCGGCATGTATGCGCGCATGCTCGGCGACTTCGCCTTCGAGGAGAAGGTCGGCCATTCGCTGGTCGTGCGCGAGCCGATCGGCGTCGTCGCCGCCATCACGCCGTGGAACTATCCCCTGCACCAGATCGCCGCGAAAGTGGCGCCCGCGCTGGCCGCCGGCTGCACCGTGGTGCTGAAGCCCTCGGAAGTCGCCCCGCTCAACGCCTTCATCCTCGCCGACGCCATCCATGAAGCCGGCCTGCCGGCCGGCGTCTTCAACCTCGTCACCGGCTACGGCCCGGTGGTCGGCGAGGCGATGGTCACCCATCCCGATGTAGACATGGTTTCCTTCACCGGCTCGACCCGCGCCGGCAAGCGCGTCTCCGAGCTGGCCTCGCAGACCGTCAAGCGCGTCGCCCTCGAACTGGGCGGCAAGTCGGCCGCGGTGATCCTCGACGACGCCGACTTCGCCGCCGCCGTGCGCGGCACGGTGAACGCCTGCTTCCTCAACTCCGGCCAGACCTGCTCGGCGCACACGCGCATGCTGGTGCCCGAGTCGCGCTACGCCGAGGTGGCCAAGCTCGCCGCCGAGGCCGCCGCCAAGTTCACCGTCGGCGATCCCTTCGCCGAGACCAGCAAGCTGGGGCCGCTGATTTCCGCAGCCCAGCGCGACCGGGTGCAGGACTTCATCCGCAAGGGCATCGCCGAGGGCGCGGAACTCCTCTGCGGCGGTCCCGACGCCCCGGCCGGGCTGACCAAGGGCTACTACGTGCAGCCGACGGTGTTCGGCCGCGTCAAGCCGGGCAGCACCATCGAGCAGGAGGAGATCTTCGGCCCGGTGCTGTCGATCATTACCTATAAGGACGAGGACGACGCCGCGCGCATCGCCAACGGCACCATCTACGGTCTTGCCGGCGGCGTCTGGGCCGGCAGCGACGAGCGCGCCATCGCCTTCGCCCGCCGCATGCGCACCGGCCAGGTGGACATCAACGGCGGCGCCTTCAACGCCCTCGCACCCTTCGGCGGCTACAAGCAGTCCGGCAACGGCCGCGAGCTGGGCAAGTACGGCCTCGAGGAGTTCCTCGAATACAAGGCGCTGCAGTTCAAGCCCGCCCCCAAAGCGTAAAGGAGACGTCCATGCTCAAGCTCTGCGGCTTCGCCGTCAGCAACTACTACAACAAGGTCAAGCTCTCCCTGCTCGAGAAGGGCGTGCCCTTCGAGGAGGAGCTGGCCTATCCCTCGCAGAAGGAGGAGTTCCGCAAGGATTCGCCGATGGGCAAGGTGCCCTTCCTGCGCACCGAACGCGGCGTACTCACCGAGTCGCAGGTGCTCACCGAGTACATCGAGGACATGTACCCCGAGCCCGCGCTCTATCCGAAGGATCCCTTCGAGCGCGCCCGCTGCCGCGAGATCATCGAGCACCTCGAGCTACACCTCGAACTGCCGGCGCGCCGCCTCTACGCCGAGGTGTTCTTCGGCGGCGGCGTCTCCGACGAGACCAAGCAGGAGGTGGAAAAGCTGCTGGAGAAGGGCGTGCGCAGCATGACCCACCTGGCGCACTTCGAACCCTTCATCGCCGGCACGGCCTTCACCCACGCCGACTGCGCCGCCTTCGTGCACCTGCCGCTGATCGCGCAGGCGACAAAGAAAGCCTACGGCCGCGATTTCATCGATGAATTCCTGCCCAACGCCAAACCCTACCTGAAGATGATCGGCGAACGGCCGCACGCGCAGAAGGTGAACGCCGACCGCAAGGCGGCCTTCGAGGCCTACGCCGCCAAGTCCGCCAAGAAGTAAGCAACCCACGGAAGAAACTGCATGGACCTGAACTACACCGCCGAGGAACAGGCCTTCCGCGCCGAGGTGCGCGCCTTCGTCACGACCCACCTGCCGGCCGACATCAGCGCCAAGGTGAAGGGCGGCAAGCGCCTCGCCAAGGACGACTTCGTGCGCTGGCAGAAAGTGCTTCACGCCAAGGGCTGGGGCGCGACGATGTGGCCGCAGAAGTTCGGCGGCACCGGCTGGTCGGCCGTGCAGCAGTACATCTTCGAGGAGGAATGCGCCGAGGCCGGCGCACCGCTGCAGCTGCCCTTCGGCCTGCGCATGGTGGCGCCGGTGATCCAGGCCTTCGGCAGCAAGGGCCAGCAGGAGCATTTCCTGCCGCGCATCGTCGACGGCAGCGACTGGTGGTGCCAGGGCTATTCCGAGCCGGGCTCCGGCTCCGACCTCGCCTCGCTGAAGACCCGGGCCGAACGCCAGGGCGATCATTACGTCGTGAACGGCCAGAAGACCTGGAACACGCTGGGCCAGTACGCCGACTGGATCTTCTGCCTGGTGCGCACCAGCGGCGAGGGCCGCCCGCAGGAAGGCATCTCCTTCCTGCTCATCGACATGAAGACGCCGGGCATCACGGTGCGCCCGATCATCATGAACGACGGCGAGCACGAGATCAACGAGGTCTGGTTCGAGGACGTCAAGGTGCCCGTGCAGAACCTCGTCGGCGAGGAGAACAAGGGCTGGACCTACGCCAAGTTCCTGCTCGGCCACGAGCGCACCGGCATCGCCGGCGTCGGCCGCTCCAAGGCGGCGCTGCACCACCTCAAGGAGATCGCCCGCCAGGAAACTTCCGCCGGCCGGCCGATGATCGAGGACCAGCGCTTCCGCGACCGCATCGCCCAGGTCGAGCTGGAGCTGATGGCCCTCGAGATCACCAACATGCGCGTACTCTCCGCCGAGAAGGAGAAGAAGGCGCCGGGACCGGAGGCCTCCATCCTGAAAATCAAGGGCTCGGAGATCCAGCAGACCATCGCCGAACTGCAGATGCAGGCGATGGGCCACTACGCCCTGCCCTGGCTGCCCGAGGCGCTCGATCCCGCCTGGCCGGGCAAGCCGGTCGGCGCCGGCTACGCCGCGCCGCTCTCCGGCCACTACTTCAACTACCGCAAGACGACGATCTACGGCGGTTCGAACGAGATTCAAAAGAACATCATCGCGCAAATGATTCTGGGGCTCTGACCATGGACTTCAACTACACCGACGAACAGAACGCCCTGCGCGACACCCTCTCCCGCTACATCGTCAAGGACTACCCGTTCGAAGCGCGCCGCGCGCTGGCCAAGTCCGCCGACGGCTTCAGCCGCGAGCACTGGAAGCAGTTCGCCGAGCTCGGCCTGCTCGCCCTGCCCTTCCCCGAGGACTTCGGCGGCCTCAGCGTAACTGGCGGCAACGCCGTCGACACCCTGCTGGTGATGGAAGCCTTCGGCCGCGGCCTCGTGCTCGAACCCTATCTGTCCACGGTGATCGTCGCCGGCGGCCTCGTCCGCGACGCCGGCAGCGCCGCGCAGAAGGAGGCCCTCCTCCCCGCCGTCGCCGGCGGCGAGCGCATGCTGGCCCTCGCCCACTTCGAGCGCGGTGCCCGCTACGAAGTCAGTCGCGTGGACACGGCGGCGAAGGCCGACGGCGGCGGCTGGAAGCTCAGCGGCGCCAAAGGCGTGGTGCTCGGCGGCGGCAGCGCCGACACCTTGCTCGTCTCGGCCAGCACCGGCAAGGGGCTCTCCTTGTTCCTCGTCGACGCCAGGGCGAAAGGCGTTGCCGTGCGCAACTACATGACGCAGGACGGCGCCCGCGCCGCCGAGATCGCGCTGGACAACGTCGCCGTCGGCGCCGACGCCCTGGTCGGGCCCGAGGGCGGCGCCCTGCCGCTCATCGAGCGGGCGCTGGACTACGGCATCGCCGCGCTGTGCGCCGAGGCGGTCGGCATCATGGCGGCGCTAAACGAGGCGACGCTCGAATACCTGAAGACGCGCAAGCAGTTCGGCCAGGCCATCGGCCGCTTCCAGGCGCTGCAGCACCGCATGGTGGACATGGTCATCGCCACCGAACAATCGCGCTCCATGGCCATGATGGCCGCGGTGAAGGCCGATTCCGCCGACGCCGCCGAACGCCGTCGCGCCGTCTCTGCCGCCAAGGCCTACATCGGCCAGCAGGCGCGCTTCGTCGGCCAGCAGGCGGTGCAGCTGCACGGCGGCATGGGCGTGGTGGACGAGCTCAACGTCAGCCACTACTTCAAGCGCCTGACCATGATCGACCTCACCTTCGGCAACACCGACCATCACCTCGGCCTGTTCAGCGACATGCTGCTGGCAGCGTGATGCCATGAGCGAAAACATCCACACCGAACTTGCCGCCGGGGTCCTGCGCATCGAGATGCGCCGGCCGGAGAAGAAGAACGCCCTCACCGGCCCGATGTACGCCGCCATGGCCGACGCCCTCGAGCGCGCCGCGCGCGAGGACGCCGTGCGCGTCGTGCTGATCCACGGCCAGCCCGGGGTGTTCACCGCCGGCAACGACCTCGCCGACTTCCTCGACGGTCCGGCCGACGATCCCGACCGGCCGGTGTTTCGCTTCCTGCGCAACATCGCCGCCGCGCCCAAGCCCCTGATTGCCGCCGTCACCGGCAATGCCGTCGGCGTCGGCACGACGATGCTGCTGCACTGCGACCTGGTCTACGCCGGCGAAGGCGCGCGCTTCCAGCTGCCCTTCGTGACGCTCGCGCTGTGCCCGGAGGCCGCTTCCAGCCTGCTGCTGCCGCGCCTCGCCGGCCACCAGCGCGCCGCCGAGCTGCTCTTCTTCGGCGAACCCTTCAATGCGGCGAAAGCGCATGAGATCGGCCTCGCCAACGCCGTGCTGCCCGACGCCGGAGTGCTCGCCCATGCGCGGGAGCGCGCGCAGAAGCTCGCCGCCCTGCCCGCCGCCTCGCTGCGCGAGACCAAGCGCCTGATGAAACAGTCCGTCGCCGCCCTCGTGCCGCAGGTCATGCAGGACGAAGGCGAGATCTTCAAGCGCCAGCTCGCCTCGCCGGCGGCCAAGGAGGCCTTCGCCGCCTTTCTCGAGAAGCGCAAGCCGGATTTCTCGAAGTTCGGGTAAGCCGAACATTCCGCATCCAATACCGCAGGTCTAATCCGATAGGCTCGCATGAAGAGAAAAAAATACTACTGGGAAGATTTCCCCATCGGCAGCGTCACCGAATACGGCGGCGTCACCCTGTCGAAGGAGGACATCGTCCGCTTCGCGAAGGAATTCGATCCGCAGCCCTTCCACATCGACGAGGAAGCGGCGAAGCATTCCCAGTTCGGCGGCCTCATTGCCAGCGGCTGGCACACCTGCAGCCTGTGCATGCGCATGATGTGCGACGCCTACCTGCTCGAATCCGCCAACCTGGCCTCGCCCGGCGTGGAGAACATCCGCTGGCTGAAGCCGGTGCGCCCCGGCGACACCCTGCACGTGCGCAGCGTCGTGCTGGAGGCGCGCCCGCTGGAAAGCAAGCCGCACATCGGCCTGATGCGCAACCGCTGGGAAGTGATCAACCAGCACGGCGAGGAAGTCATGCAGATGGAAGGCTACGGCATGATGCACCGGCGCAGCCACAAGAAATGAAAATCCACGTCCTGCTGAAGAAGGAAGAGCTCGACACCCAGCGCCTGCCGGGCAAGACGGTGGTCGTGCTCGACATCCTCTTCGCCACCTCCAGCATCGTCGCCGCCATGGCGCACGGCGCGGCCGAGGTAATCCCGACCCTCGACGGCGCTGCGGCGCAGGCCGAGGCGGCGCGCCACGCCTCCGGCTCCTGCGTGCTCTCCGGCGAGCTCAACGCCGAGACCATCCCGGGCTTCGTGCACCCGACGCCGCTGCATCTGCTCGCGGAAAACCTCGCCGGCAAGACGCTGGTGTACTCCACCACCAACGGCACGGTGGCGGTCGCCAAGTCGCGCGAGGCCGACCACGTCTATGCCGCGGCGCTGCTCAACGGCGAGGCGGTGGTCAAGCACATCGCGCAGCACCACGGCGACGAGACGGTGCTGATCGTCTGCTCCGGCTCGGCCGACAACTTCAACCTGGAAGACTTCTACGGCGCCGGCTACCTCGTCTCGCTCTTCGCGCAGCAGGCGCAGGAGCACGAGTTCACCGACGCCGCCCTCGCCGCCATGCTGCTGCACGGCAAATGCGAGGCCGGCGAATGCCTGCGCCGCGCCCGCGTCGGCCGCATGATGCTCGAGCGCCGCCTCGACCGCGAGGTGGCGTTCGCCGCGCAGAAGAGCCTCTACAGCGTCGTGCCGAAGCTCGACGGCAAGCGCCTGGTGGCTGCGTGAATCGGCCCTTCGATACGCCCGCTGAGCGGGCTACTCAGGGCGAACGGTATATTCCGTTCGTGGTGAGTAGGTGCACAACACCGTATCGAACCATGAACGGCGCCCAACCGGGGAACGCAAGATGACCCTGCAGCACCATTACGTCGACTTCGACGACGTGCGCCTGCACTACGTCGACGCCGGCGACGGCCCGCTCATCCTCTTCGTACACGGCTTCCCCGAGTTCTGGTACGCCTGGCAGGGCCAGCTCGACGCATTCTCGTGCGACCACCACGCCGTCGCCCTCGACTTGCGCGGCCACAACCTCTCCGGCAAGCCGACCGAGGTCAAGGCCTACCGACCCAAGCACCTCGTCGCCGACCTGCGCCGCCTGATCGACCACCTCGGCGGCCGTCCCGCCATCGTCGTGGCCCACGACTGGGGCGGCGCCGCGGCGTGGAACCTCGCCGCCGCGCATCCCGAGTACGTCGAGAAGCTGGTCATCATCAACTCGCCGCACCCGGTGACCTTCGCCCGCGAGCTGCGCGACAGCGCCGCCCAGCAGAAAGCCAGCCAGTACATGCTCTGGCTGCGCCGCCCCGGCGCGGCGGAGAAGCTCCTGGAGGACGACTGCGCCCGCCTCGCCGCCATGCTGTCGCAGTCGACCGTCGACCCACGCTGGCTGACGCCCGATCTGCTCGCGCGCTACCGCGAGGCGTGGACCCAGCCCGGCGCGCTGGATGCCAGCCTGAATTACTACCGCGCTTCCCCCTTGCACCCGCCCACACCGGAGGAGCCCGGCGCCGCCGCCCTCGACCTCAGGCCGGAGGATTTCACCGTCCGCGTGCCGACCCTGGTGATCTGGGGCGAGCGCGACACCGCGCTCCTGCCCGGCCTGCTCGACGGCCTCGACGCCCTGGTGCCGCAACTCACCGTAAAGCGCATCCCCGACGGCTCGCACTGGGTCATCCACGAGCGGCCCGAGGAAGTTAACCGTATGATCCGGGAATTCATCGGAAACTGAGCATGACCAAGATCACCATCAAAAATCTCGAAGAACTCAAGCAGTGGGTCGGCAAGGAAGTCGCCGTCAGCGACTGGCTGACCGTCGACCAGGACCGCATCGACCGCTTCGCCGACGCCACCGGCGACCACCAGTGGATCCACGTCGATCCCGTGCGCGCGAAAGCCGAGTCGCCCTTCGGCGCGACCATCGCCCACGGCTACCTGACGCTCTCGCTGCTGCCGCACATGATGATGGAGACGCTCGACGTCCAGGGCGGCCGCATGAGCATCAACTACGGCCTCAACCGCGCGCGCTTCTCCGCCCCCGTGCGCGCCGGCGACCGCATCCGCAGCCGCTTCACCCTCGCCGCGCTGGAAGACATCCCCGGCGGCATCCAGCTCACCTGGCACGCCCTCATCGAGATCGAAGGGAGCAACAAGCCCGCCTGCGTCGCCGAGATGATCGCGCGGCGCTACGTCTGACCTTCCAAGGGAAAAGTCAGTCCCTGCGATACGGCACCGAGCCGTGGGGACCTGTTTCGGAATGCGCCCGGCCCCAGCCCAACCCGGCTCATCCGGACAAGGCATGAAGCAGCAGTTGGCGGCTGGCGGCGGCGCTGGGGCGCGCCGCGACCCGCTCGAACCAGGGGCCGATGCGATCGAGCTGGCGGTCGAAGTCCTGTCCTACCGTGCTGGCAAAGTCCAGCCAGACGTAGAGCCAGATATCGGCCGCGCTGAAGCGCTCGCCGCACAGGTAGGGGCCCTCGCCAAACAGGCGATCAAGCCAGGCCAGGCGATCCCTGGCCACCCGCTTGAGGCCGGCGGCAGCTTCCGGCACCACCGGAATGCGCGTCTCGAACCGCGCCAGGCCTTCGTCATAGTGGTAGGCATTATGTATGAACTCGGTGACGTTCAGCTCGACCCGCCGCCACCACTGGCGCGCCTGTGCCCGCTCCATGGCCGTGCGCCCGATCAGGGCCGGTTCGGGATGCAGTTCTTCAAGGTATTCGGCGATGGCCACGGCTTCGGCCAGCACCTGGCCGTCGTCGCAGCGCAGGGCCGGCGTCTGGCCGGCCGGATTGAGCGCAAGGAAGGCCGGCTGCCGGTTCTCTCCGGCAAAGACATCGATCGTCTGTGCCGGCAACGCAAGGCCTTTCTCGATCACGAACATGCGCAGGCAGCGGGGCGCCGGACTGTGGGCATCGTAGATCAGCATGGCTTGCTTGTCTCCTTGGCGGATGGCTCGGATATCGGTCATCCATCAGCCGCGGCAGCGTCAGGACCTCTGCATTGAACTGCCTCTCGAACCCCTCGCCGATGCTGCCGAGGCCGTCGACCGTGACTCCGTGCGGCACCCCGGGAGGATAGCGCCCCAGCCAGCGTTTCGCCAAGCTATCTTCGCTCCCGCACGACGAAGGGCTCGATGAGGGCTTCCTGCACCGAGGCCGGGCGGTTGCGCGCCTGGCTGAAATTGGCGTTCCAGACGTCGGCATTGGCGAGGTCGGCGCCGGACAGGTCGGCATTCCTGAAGACGGCATGGCGCAGGGTTGCGCCCGACAGCCGGGTGCCGACCAGCCTGGCATTGGTGAAATCGGCGTTCTCCGCGGCGGCGCCGGTCAGGTCGGCGCCGGACAGGTCGGCGCCGACCAGCCTGGCGTCCGAAAACACGCCGCGAAAGGTGTAGCAGCCGCGCAGCGAGCCGCCGGACAGGTCGATGCCCTCCATCAGGACGTCCTTGAGCTGGGCACCGGAAAAGTCAGCCCGCACGGCACGGGTATTGATGAGGTTGGCGCCGAACAGGTTGGCGCCGTTCAGGCGGGCATCCGTCAGATCGGCCTGGTCGAATTTGGCATGGAACAGATCGGCATCGCGCAGATCGGCGCCCTTCATCTGGGCACCGGTGAAATTGGCCCATTTGGCATTGCCGCCGCGAAAATCCGCCTCGTCGAGGCGGGCCTTGCGCAAATCGGCGCTTTCCAGCTTGGCGCCGGCGAAGCGGGCGCCGCGCAGGTCCAGGCCGGCCAGCCTGGCGCGGGAGAAATCGCAGCCAGACAGGTCGCTGCGCGCCGCGGGGCGCTTGCAATCGCCGGCCGGCAGCTGGGCTGCCACGCTTGCCGAGAGCATCCCCAAGGCTGCGGCCAGACCGGCGATCCGCATTTTCCCTCCCGTGCTGTCCCGTTCCGCACATGATAAACAAATCGCCGGCGATTTCCATTAGGATGGCGCTCGCCCAAACCAGCCAGGCTTCGTCCGATGCCGCTCTTCGCGCTCACGGTGTTCCTCTCGGCCTTCCTGCTGTTCCAGATCCAGCCGATGGCGGCGAAGATGATCCTGCCCTGGTTCGGCGGCGCCTCTTCGGTGTGGAGCACCTGCCTGGTGTTCTTCCAGGCCGAGTTGCTGCTCGGCTATCTCTACGTGCACTGGCTGCACGAAACGCTGGCACCGCGCCGGCAGGCGCTGCTGCACGTCGCCCTGCTGCTCGCGAGCCTGCTCGCCCTGCCGGTCGCCGCCGATCCGTCGTGGAAGGACACGGCGCAGGCACAGCCGGTGGCGAGCGTGCTCGGCGTGCTGGCCGCCGCCGTCGGCCTGCCCTACCTGCTGCTGTCGACCACCGGCCCGCTGATGCAGGCCTGGTATGCGCGCGCCTTCACCGGCGCGATGCCCTATCGGCTCTACGCGCTGTCGAACCTCGCCTCGATGCTGGCGCTGCTCAGCTACCCGCTGCTTGTGGAGCCCTTCCTGGAGGTGCGCAGCCAGGCCTGGAGCTGGTCGGCCGGCTACGCCCTGTTCGTCGCGGCCTGCCTGGCGACGGCCGCTTGGTCGTGGCGGCAGGTGCCTGCCACCCGCGGAACGCCGGCAGCGCCTGCGCCGTATGCCGCGCCGCATCCCGGCTGGCGCGACTGCCTGTTGTGGGGCGCGCTGGCGATGACGGCATCGATCCTGCTGCTGGCGATGACGCGGCACCTGACGCAGGACGTGGCGCCGGTGCCCTTTCTCTGGGCGCTGCCGCTCGCGCTCTACCTGCTGAGCTTCATCCTCTGCTTCGATGCGCCACGCTACTACGTGCGGCCGCTGTTCCTCGGCGCGCTGCCCTTCGCCTTCCTCGGCATGGACCGCATCCTCGACGAGGGCATGCCAGTGCCGTGGATGATCGCGCTGATCTCGACAGCGCTGTTCGTCTTCTGCATGGTCTGCCACGGCGAGCTGGTGCACCGGAAGCCCGATCCGCGCCACCTGACGCTGTTCTACCTGATGCTCTCGCTGGGCGGCGCGCTGGGCGGCATGTTCGTCGGCCTGCTCGCGCCGATGCTGTTTCACGCCTATTTCGAACTGCCGATCGGCCTGTTCCTGTGCGCGCTGCTGGCAACGGTCGCGCTGTGGCGCGGCCTGCGCCCGCGCTGGCGCGTGCTGCTGCTGCTGGCGCTGTGCGGCTACGGGTGGCGCCTCGGCATGGTGTCGAAGGAGTTCGTCGACGGCTATATCGTCACGGCGCGCAATTTCTACAGCCAGCTGCGCGTCTCCGAGCGGCACGACGGCGGCCCCGGCTGGAAGCGCGTCATGGTGCACGGACGCATCAACCACGGCGAGCAATACCTCGCCGAAGCGCACCGCCGCACGCCGACCACCTACTACTGCCACGACTCGGGCGTCGGCCGCGCCCTCTTCGAGCTGCCGAAGGACCGGCCGCTGAAACTGGGCATGGTCGGGCTCGGCACCGGCACGCTGGCGGCCTACGGCCGGGCCGGTGACGAACTGCGCATCTACGAGATCAACGAGCAGGTGCTCGAACTGGCGAACAGCCATTTCACCTATCTCGCCGATTCGCCGGCACGCATCGTGCCTGTGCTGGGCGACGGCCGCCTGATGCTGGAAGCCGAGCCGGACCAGGGTTTCGACCTGCTGGCCGTGGATGCCTTCTCCGGCGACTCCATCCCGGCCCACCTGCTCACACTGGAAGCGATGCAGGGCTATCTGCGCCACCTGCGTCCCGACGGCATCCTCGCCATCCACATCACCAATCGCTACCTCAACCTGCGCCCGGTCGTCGCCGCCGCCGCGCAGCACCACGGCAGCACCGCCCTGCTCTATGCGCTGGAAAGCGACCCCGAAAACGACTTCTGCTTCGCCTCGGACTGGGTGCTGGTGATGCGTCCGGAACGGGCGGCGGCGCTGCCGCTGGTGATGAACGACGGCGAGCCGCTCGTGGTGCAACCGGGTTTCCGGCCGTGGACGGACGGCTTTTCGAATCTCTTCAGCGTCCTGAAATAGTCGGTCTCCGCGGCACGGCAGCCAGGTTCGTGCCAAGCGCCGGAGCAACAAGACGCAGGCGAAAAAAAACCCCGGCGAGCCGGGGTTTTTTCAGTGGTGCGGCGGGTCAGAGGGGCTTGATGTTCGCCGCCTGCTTGCCCTTCGGGCCGGTGGCCTCGTCATAGGAGACCTTCTGGCCTTCCTTGAGGGACTTGAAGCCGCTCGACTGGATCGCGGAGAAATGCGCGAAGAGATCTTCGCCGCCATTGTCCGGGGTGATGAAGCCGAAGCCTTTGGCATCGTTGAACCACTTGACTGTACCTGTTGCCATATTTCCTTATCCTAAAAAAATTGAAGGGCGACTGCCCGACGGTTCGTTCGAGTACCCAGAACCGAAATGGCAGTTACATACCGCATCATTCTGTAGCTTGAGTTCGAGCGAACCGGCATTGAACCCGTAACTCGGCAATAAATCAAGCATTTTTTGCAAATAATGTTCTTTGAAAGGATCAGGCCGGTGCCAGCGCCTGGCGCAGGGCGCCGAGCAACGGCCCGGGCGGCTGGGCGCCGCCGACGCCGTAACGGCCGGCGAGGATGAAGAAGGGCACGCCGGTGATGCCCATCCGCTGCACGCGCTCGAAACCGGCGCGCACGGCATCGGCGTCCTCGCCGGAATCCAGATAGGCCAGCACCGCCGCCTCGTCCTCGCCGCACTCGGCGGCCAGGCGCGCCAGTTCGGCGGCATCGCCAACGTTCCGCCCCTCGATGAACTGGGCGGCGAAGAGCCGCTCGACCAGGGGACCGGCGTCGCCCCTTTCCTGGGCGCGGTGGATCAACCGGTGCGCCTTCAGCGTGTTGGCGCGGATATCGATGCGTTCGAAGGCGAAGTCGATGCCGGCGGTGCGCCCGGTCTCCGAAATCTGCCCCCAAATCTGCGCGAGCTTCTCCGGCCCGCCGAATTTCCGCTCGAGGAAGGGCCGGTAGGGCTCGCCCACCTCCGGCGTGTCGGGGTTGAGGAAGAACGGCAGCCAGCGGATGCGCGCCAGGACGTCCGCCCGCTCCTTCCTCAATTCGCCGAGCGCCGACTCAAGGTGGCGCTTGCCGATGAAACACCAGGGGCAGACGACGTCGGAGACGATATCGATGTGAAGTTCTGTCATGTTCGGACCTCCAGCACGATCTTGCCGATGTGGGCGCTGCTCTCCATCAGGCGGTGCGCCCCGCCTGCCTGCACCAGCGGGAAGGTCGCATGAATGTGCGGGCGCAGGCGGCCGGCGGCGATCTCCGGCCAGATGTGCGCAAGCAGCGCGTCGCGGATGGCGGCCTTCTCGGCCACGCTGCGCGGGCGCATGGTCGAGCCGGTGATCGTGAGGCGCTTCAACATCACCGGCATCAGGTCGAACTCGCCCCTGCTGCCTTCGAGGAAGGCGATCAGCACGAGGCGACCGTCGCGGCGCAGCAGCGAGAGGTTCTTCTGCAGGTAGGGCGCGCCGACCATGTCGAGGACGACGTCGACGCCCTCGCCGCCGCTGAGCGCCTTGGCCTGCTCCGCGAAATCCGCCTCGCGGTAATTGATGGCGTGGCCGGCACCGAAGTCGCGGCAGAAGCGCGCCTTTTCCTCGCTGCCGACGGTGACGAGGCACTCGACGCCGAGATGGCGGGCGAGCTGAATGGCGGTGAGGCCGATGCCGCTCGATCCGCCGTGCACCAGCAGGCGCTCGCCCTGCTTCAACCGCCCCAGGTCGACCAGGTTGGCCCAGACGGTGAACCAGGTTTCCGGCAGCGCCGCCGCCTGCGCGAAATCCAGGCCTTCGGGAATCGGCAGGGCATGCGCCGCCGGCGCCGTGCAGTACTCGGCATAGCCGCCGCCCGGCGCCAGCGCCGTCACGCGGTCACTGACTTTCCATTCCGTGACGCCCTCGCCCAGCGCCGCCACCGTGCCGGCGACTTCCAGGCCGAGGATGGGCGAGGCGCCCGGCGGCGGCGGGTAGCGGCCGGCGCGCTGCAGCACGTCGGGCCGGTTCACCCCGGCGCAGTGCACCTCGATGAGAATCTCGCCCGGGCCGGGCTGCGGCCGCTCGCCCTCGGCCAGCTGCATGGATTCCGGCGTGCCGTCGGCGCCGTGGATGATCTGCTGCATGACGCCCTCCTTCATTCGTCGGCGACGATCCAGAGAAAGATCGCCTTGCCCTGCGCCGTCGCCGTGGCGGCGAGCTCGGCCATCTGCAGGACGAGTTTCTGCACGTCCTCGACCGCCCATTCCTCCGCCTCGAAATCCTCCGTCGCGGCGAGTTCATCGCCGACCGCCTCCAGACCCGCCTCGTCCAGCGTCGCCAGCCGCTGCACCGAGGCGGCAGGGAAGCGCAGCAGCCAGGGCCCCTCCTCCGACTCGGCGTGCAGCAGGCCGAGGTCGCGCTGCGCCTCGTCGAAATACTGGCCAGAGAGCAGGGCGTGGAGCATGGCGAACCCGGCCTGGTCGACGCCGCGCACCTCGAAGCCCTTCCAGTCGTCGATCGGCTTTCCCGATGCGACGATGTCGGCGGCCTCGCCGAGGTTCGCCGCCATCACGCTGGCCGTCACGCTCATTGATGCTTCCTTTCGTATAGTTTCGCTATGCGAACGGCGGTTTCGTTTTACTCTCCGCCGTGCTATCTTCACGCAGATTCTATCGGAACACACCATGCACGACCTGGAGAACAGGACGGCCGTCATCACCGGCGCCGCCAGCGGCATCGGCCTCGCCCTGGCGCAGCGCGCAGCGTGCGAGGGCATGCGCCTGATGCTGGCGGACATCGACGAGGCAAGGCTGGCCGCAGCGGCGCAGGCGCTGCCGCTGGCCGCCGAGGCGATGTACACGATGCGCGTCGACGTCAGCCGCGAGGCGGACATTGCTGCGCTGGCCGACGCGGCCTTCGCCCGCTTCGGCGCGGTGCACCTGCTGTGCAACAACGCCGGCGTCGGCCTGACGCGGCTGGCCTGGGAAATGAGCGCCGCCGACTGGGAGTGGGTGCTCGGCGTGAACTTGTGGAGCGTGGTGCACGCCCTCCGCCATTTCGTGCCGCGCATGCTGCAGCAGGCCGTGGAGAGCCGCATCGTGAACACCGCCTCCGCCGCCGGTCTGCTGTCCACGCCGGCGATGGCCGCCTACAACGTCAGCAAGCACGGCGTCGTCACCTTGTCGGAGACGCTGTACGCCGAGCTCAAGGCGCAGCAGGCGAAGGTCGGCGTCTCGCTGCTCTGCCCGGCCTGGGTGCCGACCGCCATCCACACCTCGGAGCGCAACCGGCCCGAGCGCTTCGGCACGGCGGCGCCGCCCTCGGCCGCCTCTGCCGCCTGCCACGCGCGCATGGGCCAGGCGGTGAAGTCCGGCCGCCTGACGGCGGACGACATGGCGAATGCGGTGTTCGACGCCGTCGCCGCCGACCGCTTCTACGTCATCCCGCATGCGCGCATCAAGCAGGCGGTGCGCCTGCGCATGGAAGACATCCTCGAAGACCGCAATCCGACCCCGCTGCCTGAAAAACAATGAAAGCCCTGATCTGCTCGGAATACGGCCCGCTGGAGAATCTCTCCGTGCAGGACGTGCCCTCGCCCCAGGCCGGCCCCGGCCAAGTAGTGGTGGACGTCAAGGCCGCCGCACTCAACTTTCCCGACGCGCTGATGGTGCAGGGCCTCTACCAGGTCAAGCCGCCGCTGCCCTTCTCCCCCGGCGCCGAGGTGGCGGGCCTCGTCAAGGAAATCGGCGACGGCGTGCAGGGCCTGAAAGCCGGTGACCGCGTCATCGGCTTTCCCGGCACCGGCGGCTTCGCCGAGGAGTGCGTTGTCGCCGCCGGCAAGATCATGCCCCTGCCGGAGAACACGGATTTCGCCGCGGGGGCGGCGCTGGTGCTGACCTACGGCACCTCGCTGCACGCCCTGCAGGACTGCGGCCGCCTGCAGCCGGGCGAGACGCTGCTGGTGCTGGGCGCCGCCGGCGGCGTCGGTACGGCGGCGGTCGAAATCGGCAAGGCCATGGGCGCGCGGGTGATTGCCGCCGCATCGAGCGATGACAAACTGGCGCTGTGCCGCCGGCTCGGCGCCGACGAGACCATCAACTATGCGACGGAAGACCTGCGCCGGCGCACCCTGGCGCTGACCGGCGAAAAGGGTGTCGATGTCGTCTACGACCCGGTCGGCGGCGGCTACAGCGAATCGGCGCTGCGCGCCACGGCCTGGCGCGGGCGGATGCTCATCGTCGGCTTCGCCGCCGGCGAGATCCCGAAGGTCCCGCTCAACCTGGCCCTGCTCAAGGAGCGCCAGCTGCTCGGCGTGTACTGGGGCGACTCGGTGCGCCACGACCCGGCCGGCCACGTGCGCAACATGAAGCAGCTCATGGCCTGGTTCGCCGAAAAGAAAATCAATCCCGTCGTCAGCGAGCGCTGCCCGCTGGCGCAGGCGCAGGAAGCCATGCGGCGCCTGCTCGGGCGCCAGGTGAAGGGCAAGCTCGTCGTCCTGCCGGAGGAATGAGCATGGCCCGCAAGTCACCCGCCGAAAAGCCGCGCGCCCCCAAGGACCGCCAGTTCGTCACGGCGCTCGCGCGCGGACTGGACATCCTGCGCGCCTTCACGCCGCGCCACCCGCTGCTCGGCAACAGCGAAATCGCCCAGCGCGCCCATCTGCCGAAGCCGACGGTGACGCGCCTGACCTACACGCTGACCCAGCTCGGCTATCTCAACTACTCGCCGGAATCGGGAAAATATTCGCTCTCGGTCGGTGTGCTGGCGCTCGGCTACTCCTATCTCGCCAGCCAGGACATCCGCCCCATCGCGCGCCCGCTGATGCTGGAGTTCGCCGAGTACGCCCGCGCCACGGTGTGCCTGGCGGCGCGCGATAACCCGTACATGGTCTTCCTCGAGGTCTGCCAGGGCAACCCGACCTTCCAGATGCGGCTGGAAGTCGGCGCACGCGTTCCCTACGGCATGACGGCGCT
This sequence comes from Rhodocyclaceae bacterium, assembly GCA_008933825.1. Lineage (GTDB taxonomy): Bacteria > Pseudomonadota > Gammaproteobacteria > Burkholderiales > Rhodocyclaceae > Desulfobacillus. Next base: position 56,825 of record WBUF01000007.1, read on the forward strand.
GGGCCGCGCCTATCACTGCGGACTGCCCGAGGATTCGCGCGCGGCGATGCTGGTGGAACACCGCAAGACGGCCACCAAGGAAGCCTGGGACGGCTTCCGCGCCAGCTTCGAGAAAGCGGTACGCGAATACCAGAAGCACGGCTTCTGCGTCTCGCTCGGCGAGTGGAACAAGGACGTGTATTCGGTCGCCGTGCCGCTGGTCTCGCGCGACCAGTCGAAGGTGCTCGCCCTCACCTGCGCCGGCCCGCCCTTCGAAATGACGCGGCAGCGAATATTCGAGGAACTCGGCCCGCGCCTGATCCAGCTGCGCGACCGCCTGTTCGCCGCCACAGGCGGGAGTTTCTGACCCTGGCGCCGCATCGCCGGAACTGACTTTTTGCCTACAGCCGGTAATCCAGCCGCAGCTTGTCCTGCAGCTTGCGCGCCTGTTTGAAGGCTTCCTTGAGAATGTGCCGGTCGAGCTCGTTGAGCTTGTCCGGATCGATGCGGTTGGCGCCGGCGTTGCCGTTGCTCAGTTCCTGCTGATGGCGCAGGCGCAGCAGCTGGATGAAATAGAAGCCGTCGATCATCGCCTCGATGTCGGCGCCGAGGTTGGTGGCTTCGGCTGCGCCGCGCAGGCGCTGCGCCGTGCCGGTCATGGCCACGTTGTTGGTCAGCGCGAAAATCCTCGCCGCGTCGACAAAGGGGCGCGAACCGTACATCTTGAGGTCGATGGTGTGCGGAAAATCCTTGCTGTTGTCGTAGACGAAGTCGCGGATCATGCCCAGCGGCGGCGCACACTGCAGGGCATTCTCGCTCATCAGGCGCAGGAACAGCGTGGCCTTGCCGGACATGCCGAGCAGCCACTCGCGCAGCTCGTGCGACAGCTCCTCGTCCCCGTAAAGCGGGCGGAAGTCGAAGAAGATCGAGGCATTCAGCAGCGCCTTCGGCTCGGGCATCTGGATCCATTTCGCAAACCTGGCGCGCCATTCCTCAAGCGACAGGCACCATTCCGGATTGCCCGCCATGATGCCCCCCTTGCAGAGCGGGAAGCCGCAGGCGTCGAGCTTGTTGTTGACCGCGCCGGCGAAGGGCAGCAGGGCCTCGCGAATGCGCCCGGCCTCCTTGCCGTCGACGTCGAAGATGATGCCGTTGTCCTGGTCGGTCGACAGCGTCTGCTCATAGCGTCCCTCCGAACCCAGCGCGATCCAGCACCACCTCACCTGCGGCAGGTCGAACTCGTCGTGGGTAAGCTCGATGATGCGCAGGGTAAGCAGGTCGTTCAGGGTGGAGATCAAGTGCGTCAGCTGGTCGGCCGCCACGCCCTGGCGCAGCATGGCGTCGGCCATGCTGCGGATGTCCCTCGAGCAGGATTGCAGGGCCGCCAGATCCCTGGCCTCGCGAATGTTGCCGGTGACGTCGTTCACGCCGGTGCGCTGCAGGGCGAACAGGTCGTTCTGCGAAACGATGCCGAGCAGGCTGCCCGCTTCGTCCACCACGAGCAGATGGCGCAGGCCGCGGCGCCCCATGATGAGCGCCGCCTGGTAGGCCGTGGTCTGCGGCTTGACGGTAATCACGCCGGCAGTCATGACATTCGCAATGGGCAGGTCGAGGGTGCAGCCTGGCAGCGCCACCCGGTGCAGCAGGTCGCGCAGGGTGAATATGCCCAGCGGCAGCCGGCCCTCGCCGTCGGCGACGATGATCGAGCCGATGCGCTTCTCGTCCATCACCCTGATGGCCTGGCGCACCGTGGCATCCAGCGGCACCGTCTCCGGCTTGCGGCGGATGAGGCTGCCCAAGGGGCTGTACATCGCCTGGTACTCCCCTCTCGCACCCTGTCGGTTTGCATCTTCCATGTCGTATCGCCTTCGGTTCAGTACTTGATTCTGGCGTAATAGGTGCGCTCGGCCGCCTCGCGCGCTTCGCGCAGCGTGCGGATGCCCATTGCACCGAGCAGCGGGATCATCCTGAGGAACGCCTCGCCGGTAACGATGGCATCGCCCAGCGCGGTGTGGCGGCCGATGACGTTGATGCCGAGCCGCGCGCAGATCGACTCCAGCTTGTGCGATTCCTGGTTGGGATGGATCACGGCGGAGAGCAGCAGCGTGTCCAGCACCGGGTGTCGGAAGCAGATGCCGGTCGACTCCTCCTTCAGCTGCAGAAAGCGCATGTCGAAGGCGGCGTTATGGGCGACGAGCACCGTATCCTCGCAGAAGGCGTGAAACAGGGGCAGCACCTTGTCGAGCGTGGGCTGGCCGGCCACCATGTCCTCGGTGATGCCGTGGATGGGAATGCCTTCCGGCCGCAGCGGCCGGCGCGGATCGATGATCTGGTCGATGCTCTCGCTGCGCAGCAGGCGGCCGTTCACGATGCGCGTGGCGCCGATCTGGATGATCTCGTCGCCGGCAGAAGGTTCCAGCCCGGTGGTTTCGGTGTCGAAGACGGTGTAGGTCAGTTCGGTGAGCAGCCGGTCGTCCAGGGCGCGGCTCTCCGCGGTCTGGCGGAACAGGTTGAAGTCGTAGTATTCGGGGCGGCTCTCCGCGTGCATCAGAGTCGCCGACTCGACGGATTCCTGCGGCGTGGCGGCGGGAATCAGCATGCGGATGAAGGCGCGGTGCGAGGCCTTCTCGCGCTCGAACCATATCTCGCCATCGTGCCGCTCGATCACCTCGCGCAGGGTGAGCGGGCTGTTCTCGCCCGCCACGTTCATCGGGTCGATCTCCCAGGCGAGCAGCGTCTGGCTGCCGACGACGGCGCCGGACCATATCAAGTCGAGCTGGGTGAGCCGGCCTGCCGGCGCCATCCGGAAGCGCAGCTCGCGGATGCCGTATTCGTCGCGCAGCCGCGACGCCAGGTAGGTCACGCCCTGCAGGAGGGAGAAGCTATCCACCTTGACCCAAAGCCCGTCGGCCACCTGCTCGATCTTGGTGGGCAAATCGAGCTTCTTTTCGATGCGCCGCTGGGCCGCGGCGACGAAGTCCTCGCCCAGCATGTCCTCGAGCGGCCAGCGCGCCTTGAGCGCGCCGGCAAACTCGCTGACGGTCTGGTCCAGCCGCTTGCCCATGGCGCCGACCTCGTCGCGAATGATGCCGACGAAACGCTCGCGCATGTCGGCGCCCATGTCCGGGTATTCGAGCAGGTTCTCCACCGCGGCGCGAACATTGCCCAGCGAGGCGCGGCTGCCCTCGGTGAGCGATTGCAGCAGGGCATCGCGCTTGCTCTCCAGTTCGAAATTGCGCGTGATGTTGTCGAGCAGGAGGACGTAACCAGCGACGGATCGTTCGCGTTCGCCCGACTGCCCTTCCTCGCGAACCGCGCCAAGAACCGGCGCCATCTGAACGCGGATGAGCTGCCCGGCCCGGCTGGCAGTGACGAAATTCGCCAGCGGCTGCTGGCTGCCGCGCGCCAGGCGCTGCTGGATGCTCTCCAGCGCGTGGGTGATCAGGTTGCGATCGAGCACGGCAAAGATCGAGCGGCCGAGCCCAATGAGCGCGCTGCCGGCAGCGGCCGGCTCGCCCTCCGCCAGCGCCCTGAACTGGAGGCGGGCCCGATTGTTGTAGAGCAGGATGCGGCCGTCCAGGTTGCACACCACAACGCTCTGCGTCAGTTCGGACATGAGCGCGCCCAGGCGGTTCTTCTCTTCCTCGATCGAGGTTTTCGCCTCGCGGATGCGCTCCTCGACGTCACGCTGCAGGGATTCGCGCTGCTCGGCCAGCGCGTTCACCACCTGCGCCAGGGTGCGGATTTCCGGAGCGCCGATTGCCTGCAGACGCAGGCCGGGATTCGAATTCACCATGACCAGCGCCTGCTCGCGCAACGTCAGGGGGGCCTGCACATAGGCGCGGAAGACCGCATGCACGATCATGCCGAGAAACGCCCAGGCCATCAGGATGATCAGAATCGACAATTCCAGGCGCGGCTTCAGTATGGCGACGAACGCCAGCCGCTCGTCTTCCTGCATATCGGCCCACAGTACGGCGCCGAGCGCACCGAAAAGCAGTGCCAGCAGCAGGTAGATGCCGGCCAGGATGAGGGCCAGCTTGAGCTTGCCGGGTTGGGCTGCCATGAAACGCTCAGGATTCGCCGAGAATCTGCCTCACTTGCGCGATCAGGTCCTTGGTCGAAAACGGCTTCGTCATGTAGGCGTCGGCACCCAGGGCGGTACCCTTGGCGACCTCCGTATCCCGTCCCTTGGCGGTAAGCATGACGATCTTCACGGCCTGCAGGCCGGGATTGGCGCGGATCGTCTGGCACACCTCGAAGCCGTTTTTCTTCGGCAGCATGATGTCGAGCAGCACCAGGTCGGGCCGCTTCTCCTCGACCGATTTCAGGGCCGCCTCCCCGTCCGTGGCCACGGCCACATCGAAGCCCTCGCGCTTCATGAGGAACTCGAGGGAAACCACGATATTCGGTTCATCGTCGACGATCAGTATCCGCTTAGTCATTTTGTCTTCTCTCCTCTTGGCGTGCTTCGCCCGCATCCAGGGGCAGGGTGAACGAGAACGTCGCCCCCTTGCCCAGACTGCTTTTCACCCACAGCCGCCCGCCGAAATGCTCGACGATCTGGCGGCTGATCGGCAGACCCAACCCGGTTCCCTGCGGCTTGGCCGTCATGGTGTCGCCGACCTGGCGGAATTTCTCGAACACGGTGGGCTGGTCCGCCTCGGCTATGCCCGCCCCGTTGTCCTCGACATCCACCCGCGCTGCACCACCTTCGGCAAAGAGTCGTACCGTTACACGCCCCCTATCCTCTTCGCAGAATTTGACCGCATTTGCCAGCAGGTTCAGCATGACCTGGATCAAGCGGTCGCGATCCGCCCGCACGCTGGGCACATCCCCGGCGAGGCGTTTTTCGAGACCGATCCGCTTGTCTGCGAACAGCGACGAGGTCGCCGCGAGGGATTCCTCGATCACCTCGCGCAGGTCGATGTCGGCAGTATGCCACTCGGCGTTGCCCGACTCGATCTTGGCCATGTCGAGCACCTGGTTGATGAGTCGCGTCAGGCGCTCCGTCTCCTTGACGATGATGGCGAGAAACTTGCGACGATTTTCCAGGTTGGTCTTCGGGTCCTCCAGCAGTATCTCCGAGAAGGCGCGTATCGAGGTGAGCGGCGTGCGCAGTTCGTGCGTCACCGTCGACATGAAATCGTCCTTCATGCGGTCCAGCTCCTTCAGTCGCTCGTTGGCAGCGCGCAGCTCGGCGGTTGCCTCCTCCAGTTCATGCGACTTCTGTTCCACCTGCCGTGAATAGGCGCGCACCTGGGAGGCTTCGTCGAGGATGTTCATGACCTCGTCGATGCCGAGCGGTTCCTCTTTCACGACCGAGGCGACCATGACCCGGGCAGATGCTCCGCCGATGGCGCCCGCCAGCAGGGTCTCGGCATAATGCACCAGGTCGGCATTCGCCTCCAGTTGGTCGATCGACGCCACGCCGCGACGCCGGGCGTAGATCAGAAAGGCATCGCGGGCGCGCTCCGGCCCGAGGAAGCGGCCAATCAGCGGCAGCAGGTCCTGCACCTGTGCGCTGCCGCGCCAGAAGCGCGAACGCTGGTCGCCCTCGGTATGCCGGAAGGCATCGACGAACAGCGTCGCCTGGCTCGTTTCGACCACGTCCGGCCGCCTGCGCAGCGAGACGGCGACATAGCAGCCGATGTTGGCCAGCATGCTCCAGAACAGGCTGTGCGGTATCTCGCCCAGTCCGCTCAGCCCGAACAGCTGCTGCGGCTTGAGCAGGCCGATGCCGAACAGGCCTTCGCTGATGAAACTCAGGGAGAGCCATCCCGACTTGGCGAAGGAAGGCAGCAGCAGCGTGTAGACCCAGACGGCGAAACCGGCGACCAGCCCGGCAATGGCGCCCTGGCGCGTGCCGCCCTTCCAGTAGATGCCGCCGACGATGGACGGCGCAAACTGCGCCACGGCGGCAAACGAGATGAGCCCGATGCCGACCAGCGCATAAGCCTCCCCCGCCGCGCGGAAGTAGATGTAGCCGAGCAGCAGAATGGCCGCGATCGCCCAGCGGCGTATCGACAGCAGCAGCCAGGACAGGTCCTGCTCTTCGTGCAGGCGCAACGACTTCCACCGCAGCAGCACCGGCATCACCAGGTCGTTGCAGACCATCGTCGACAGCGCGATCGTCTCCACGATGACCATGCCGGTGCCGGCGGAGAGACCGCCGATGTACACCAGCAGGGCCAGGGCCTCCTGCTGCTCCGCCATCGGCAGCGTCAACACGAAAGTGTCGGCATCGACGCTGCCGTCTGGGAAGTGCAGCAGGCCGCCCACGGCAATCGGCAGCACAAAGATGTTGATCAGCAGCAGATACAGCGGAAACAGCCAGATGGCGCGCGCCAAGTGGCGTTCATTCACGTTCTCGACCACCGAAATCTGGAACTGGCGCGGCAGGAACATGATGGAGAGCATGGACAGGAAGGTCAGCGACCACCAGCTGCCGTAGCTGGCGCCGGTGTCGTCCACCGTCATCAGCGCCTTCAACCTCGGCACCAGCTCGGCACGATCGAAGATGTCGTCGAAGCCGTCATAGAGGAAGAAGGTGACGAAAATGCCGACGGCCACGAAGGCCAGCAGCTTGACCAGGGACTCGAAGGCGATTGCCGCCACCATTCCTTCGTGCCGCTCGGTGGCATCGAGGTGTCGCGTGCCGAAAAGGATGGTGAAGGCGGCCAGGATCAGGGCGATGTAGAGCGCGCTGTCCTGGAGCAGCGGCTGCGCCGCGGCCCGCGCCGGCATGACGATGTCCGGGTAGTGCAGCAGGATGGTGAAGCTGTTCGAGACCGCCTTCAGCTGCAGGGAAATGTAGGGGACGATGCCGATCACGGCGATGATCGTCACCAGGCCGCCGAGCAGATGGCTCTTGCCGTAGCGCGAGGAGACGAAGTCGGCGATCGAGGTGATGCGGTTGGCTTTGCTGATGCGGATGATCTTCAGCATGACGAACCACCACAGGCCGGCCATCAGCGTCGGCCCGAGGTAGATCGGCAGGAAGCCGATGCCGGTCGACGCAGCCCGTCCGACGCTGCCGTAGAAGGTCCACGTCGTGCAATACACCGCCAGCGAAAGGGCGTAGATGGTCGGATTGGCAATGATGGAACGGCCGGCATCGGCGCGCTTGTCGCCGTAATAGGCAATGGCGAACAGCACGCCCAGGTAGGCGAAGGACACGCTGGCGATGACCCAGGACTGGAGCACGGATGCTATTCCTGCCGATGCTCAATCACCCAGGCCATCAGGCCGATCAGCAGCCCCCAGGCACCGAACAGGAAAAGGTACAGCAGCGGTATGTCGAGCAACTCGCCCGTCTTGTTGAACAGGGCGATGACCGGATAATTGAACAGCACGCAGCCGAACAGGAAGACCGCCACCAGGCGCTGCCCCGTGAGGATGGAGCGTTTCATCATGGCAAGTTCCTCCGCTGATACCCCGTACCGGATTATAGGGTGAAAAAAAGGGCGTCATGCGACGCCCTTGTTCAATCCGTCGGGCAAGCGCTCAGGCCGCCGGCTCCTTCAACTGCTGCAGGATGGCCGGATTTTCCAGGGTGGTGATGTCCTGGGTAATCTCTTCCCCCTTGGCGATCGCGCGCAGCAGGCGGCGCATGATCTTGCCCGAGCGGGTCTTCGGCAGGTTGTCACCGAAGCGGATGTCCTTTGGCTTGGCGATGGCGCCGATTTCCTTGGCGACATGAGTGCGCAGCTCGTCGGCGATCTTCTTGGCGTCGGCGCCGGACGGCCGCGCCTGCTTGAGGACGACGAAGGCGCATACCGCCTCGCCGGTCATGTCGTCGGGGCGTCCTACCACCGCCGCTTCCGCCACCAGCGGGTGCGCCACCAGGGCCGACTCGATCTCCATGGTGCCGAGGCGGTGGCCGGAGACGTTGAGCACGTCGTCGATGCGGCCCATGATCCAGAAATAGCCGTCCAGGTCGCGGTTGGCGCCGTCGCCAGCGAGATAATACTTGCCGCCGAAGTCGGCCGGATAGTAGGAAGCCTTGAAACGATCCGGATCGCCCCAGATGGTGCGGATCATCGACGGCCAGGGTTTCTTGATGACGAGGAAGCCGCCCTTGCCCCATTCCACGTCGGCGCCGGTCTCGTCCACGATGGCCGCCATGATGCCCGGCAGCGGCAGCGTGCAGGAGCCCGGCTTGAGCGGCGTGGCGCCCGGCAGCGGGGAGATCATGTGGCCCCCGGTCTCGGTCTGCCACCAGGTATCGACGATCGGGCAGCGCCCCTGGCCGACGGTGTTGTAGTACCACATCCAGGCCTCGGGGTTGATCGGCTCGCCCACCGTGCCTAGGATGCGCAGGCTGGACAGGTTGTAGTTCTTCGGCAGGTCGGCGCCGGCCTTGATGAGCGAACGGATGGCCGTCGGCGCCGTGTAGAAGATGCTGACCTTGTGGTCCTGGATCATGCGCCAGAAGCGGCCGGCGTCCGGATAGGTCGGCACGCCCTCGAAGATGATTTCCGTGGCGCCCATGGCGAGCGGGCCGTAGGTCACATAGGTATGGCCGGTGACCCAGCCGACGTCGGCGGTACACCAGAAGACGTCGTTCGACTTGATGTCGAACACCCACTTCATGCTCATCACCGCACCCAGCAGGTAGCCTGCACTGGAATGCTGCACGCCCTTCGGCTTGCCGGTCGAACCGGAGGTGTAGAGGATGAACAGCGGATGCTCGGCCCCCACGAAAGTCGGCGGGCACTCGTCGGGCAATCCCTCTTCCAGGTCATGCCACCAGATGTCGTGGGCAGCATTCCAGGTCACTTCCCCGCCGGTGCGCTTGTAGACGACGACCTTCTCGATGGAACCGCAGCCGCCCATGCCGAGCGCCTCGTCGACGGCGGGCTTGAGCGCCATTTCCTTGCCACCGCGGTACTGGCCGTCGGCGGTGATGACCAAGCGTGCCTTGGCATCGATGATGCGCTCCTGCACGCTCTTGGCCGAGAAGCCGCCGAACACCACGGAATGGATGGCGCCGATACGGGCGCAGGCCTGCATCGCCACTACGGCCTCGATGGACATCGGCAGGTAGATCAGGACGCGGTCGCCTTTCTGGATGCCCAGCTTCTTCAGGCCGTTGGCGAAGCGGCAGACGCGGTGATACAGCTCCTTGTAGGTGATCTTGGTGACCTGGCCGTTGTCCGCCTCGAAGATGATGGCCGTCTTGTGCGGCTTGGACTCGAGATGGCGATCGAGGCAGTTGTAGGAGACGTTCAGTTCGCCGTCCTCGTACCAGGTGTAGAACGGCGCGTTGGTCTCGTTCAGCACCTTGGTGAACTGCTTGTGCCAGATCAGGTTGTCGCGGGCTATCTTGCCCCAGAACCCTTCATAGTCCTTCTCGCTCTTGGCAAACAGCTCCCGGTAGGCTTCCATGCCGGAAACATTGGCCTGGGCCACGCACTCCGCAGGCGGCGGGAAGACACGGGTTTCATTCAAGACCGATTCGATCGTAGACATCTCTGCACCTCTCCTCTGGCAATTACTGGATTACGTGGCGAGCCACCCGCAAAGCTTCGAGACAGCCGATTTCGCTGGGTTGAATAACGTCCTTGAATCGGCCCATTCTAGCGAAAGATACAATTTAACGTCAAAAGCTTACGTCGGTCTTACAGTGCCCCGCGGGAGATCCAGCGGACTCGGCAGCATCTGTCGCATTGCAACATGGGTGATAGAATTTGCCATTGAATTCAAACCTCCTCTCCTGGAAAAGCATGACAAAACCAGTCCAACGATCCCTCAAGGCCATGGAAGGATTCATCTTCTGGAGCCGCTGGCTGCAAGCGCCGCTGTACATCGGCCTGATCATCGCCCAGGGCGTCTATGTCTACCAGTTCATGGTGGAACTGAGCCACCTCGTCGGCAAGATCGGCAACCTGAACGATACCGACGTGATGCTCATCGTGCTGGGCCTGATCGACGTGGTCATGATCGCCAACCTGCTCGTCATGGTTATCATCGGCGGCTACGAGACCTTCGTCTCCAGCCTCGACCTGGAAGGCCATCCGGACCAGCCCGAGTGGCTGTCGCACGTCAACGCCGGCGTGCTCAAGATCAAGCTGTCCACCGCCATCATCAGCATCTCGTCGATCCACCTGCTGAAGACCTTCATCAACGCCGCGAACATGGCCGACCGGGCCATTCTCTGGCAAGTGGTGATCCACGTCACCTTCCTCGTCTCGGCGCTGACCATGGCCTGGACAGACAAGATCATGACCAGTTCGTTGCTGATGGCTAAGAAACACTGAAAGGATTCCGCATGGCAACCATCCGCCAGGAAGATTTCATCCAGAGCATCGCCGACGCTTTCCAGTACATCAGCTTTTACCATCCGGCCGACTACATCCGGGCGCTCGCTGCCGCCTACGAACGCGAGCAGAGCAGTGCTGCCAAGGACGCCATCGCGCAGATTCTCGTCAACTCGCGCATGTGCGCCGAAGGCCACCGGCCGATCTGCCAGGACACGGGCATCGCCGTAGTCTTCCTCAAGATCGGCATGAATGCGCGCTGGGACGCGACAATGGGCGTGCAGGAAATGGTCGACGAGGGCGTCCGCCGCGCCTACAACAACCCGGACAATCCGCTGCGCGCTTCCGTGCTGCTCGACCCGGCCGGCGCGCGCGCCAACTCGAAGGACAACACGCCGGCCGTGGTGCACACCGAAATCGTCACTGGCAATCATGTCGAGGTCATCTGCGCGGCCAAGGGCGGCGGTTCCGAAAACAAATCGAAGTTCCAGGCCCTCAATCCCTCCGACTCCATCGTCGACTGGGTGCTGAAGACCGTGCCGACCATGGGCGCCGGCTGGTGCCCGCCGGGCATTCTCGGCATCGGCATCGGCGGCACGCCGGAGAAGGCCATGCTGCTCGCCAAGGAGTCGCTCATGGCGCCGGTGGACATCCATGAACTGGTCGCGCGGGGGCAAAGGGGTGAAAAACTCAGCCGCGTCGAGGAACTGCGCCTCGAACTCTACGACAAGGTCAATGCCCTGGGCATCGGCGCCCAGGGCCTCGGCGGCCTCACCACGGTGCTCGACGTGAAGATCCTCGACTACCCGACGCACGCTGCCTCGCTGCCGGTGGCGATGATCCCCAACTGTGCCGCGACCCGCCATGTGCACTTTCACCTCGACGGGTCGGGTCCGGCCAGGCTCGATCCGCCCAGCCTCGAGGACTGGCCGCGCATCACCTACGATGCCAGCAAGGGCCGGCGTGTCGATCTCGACACGGTGACGCGCGCGGAGGTGGCGAACTGGCAGCCGGGAGAAGTCCTGCTCCTCAACGGCAAGCTGCTTACCGGCCGCGATGCCGCCCACAAGCGCCTGATCGACATGCTGAACAAGGGTGAAAAGCTGCCGGCGGACTTCACCAACCGATTCATCTACTACGTCGGCCCGGTCGACCCGGTGCGCGACGAAGTCGTCGGCCCGGCCGGCCCCACCACCGCCACTCGCATGGACAAGTTCACCCGCCAGATGCTGGAACAAACCGGGCTGCTCGGCATGGTCGGCAAGGCCGAGCGCGGCCCGGCTGCCATCGAGGCGATCCGCGACAACAAGGCGGTGTATCTGATGGCCGTCGGCGGCGCCGCCTACCTCGTATCGAAAGCCATCCGCGCGGCGCGCGTCCTGGCCTTCGCCGAACTCGGCATGGAAGCCATCTACGAATTCGTGGTGAAGGACATGCCGGTCACGGTGGCGGTCGACTCGCGGGGCAACTCGGTGCACCAGACCGGTCCACGCGAATGGCAGATGCGCATCGGCAAGATACCGGTGGTGAAGGGCTGAGGGGATCAGCCCAGCTTCTTCAGCTTCTCTTCGGCCTCATCGACGCTCATGCCGAGCCTGAGTTCGGTATCGATCAGCCTGAGCAAGGGCAGGAGTTGCGCGGCCAGCGAAGTCAGATGCGGCAGGAGTCCTTCCACATTGCCGGCATTGCAAAGCGCCAGCGCATCCTCGATGCCGACGGCCGGCGGAGATGCCTCCCCACCGTGGGTTGCCGCGCCGGCCTCGACCGCACCTTCTTCCTGCGACGCCCGGGTCTCGGCGAGTTGCAGCAGGTGCGTCATGCTCTGCCAGTCGTCGTCCCGGCTGTTGGCAAAACCGAAATTCAGGCTGACCGCGACGCGCTCGCCGCGGTAGGTGATCGTGGCGTTGCGGATGGTCTGGTCGAGCCGTCCGGCGAAGGCGCGCGCATGATCGAGGCCGATGCCCGGGCAAACGACCGTAAATTGGGCTGTGGCGGTCTGCGAAACCGTATCCTCAAGCCTGACGCGCTTGGCCAGCACGGCACGGAACTGCTGGATCAGCTGATCCATGACGGGGCGGCCCAGCCTGCCGGCGAGGGCTTCGAAACCGTCGATCTCCACCACGATGACGCTGATCTCTCCGCCATGCCGCTGCGCCAGCGCCAGCGCCTGCCGGCCCTGCTGCTTGAGGTATTCCTCGGTATGCAGGCCGGACTCCGGGTCGACCATGACCTGTCTGGCCATGGCCTCCAGTTCATTGCGCGTTTGCGCCAGCTTGACCAGCGCGTCAAGCCGCGCCAGCAGCTCCGCCGTGCCGATCCCCTTGGTGATGAAATCCGTGGCGCCGCATTCCTTTGCGCGGATGCGCGCCGCTTCGTCTTCGTCGCCCGAGATCATGATCACGGGCATCTCACGTATGCGCGCAATCTTCGATTCGCGCACGCGCGCGAGCAATCCATAGCCGTCGAGCCTGGGCATCGACAGGTCGGAAATCAGCACCTGGATGCCCGGATCGAGCATCAGCGTCTGCCAGCCCGCTTCCCCGTCGCCCTCCTCGCGCACATCGAACCGTCCCTTGATGAGCTTGACGATGGTCGCTCGCACCATGCGCGAGTCATCGACGATGAGGACGCGCGGCAAGGCGGGGGCGGCAGCCTCGTCGTTCATGACGGCCCGGTCAGCCGGCGCAATCGACCACGACGCGCCCGTGCGCCTGGCCCTTGATGAATTCGTCGAAAACCGGCGGCAGATCGGACAGTCTGACCGTTCGGACCATGCCGCCCAGGTGCGCCGGCCGCATATCCCCGGCCAGCCGCTCCCACACCTTCCGGCGCAGCGGCATGGCGGTATAGCCGGAATCGATGCCGAGGAGCGAGGCGCCGCGCAGGATGAAGGGCGCCACGGTGGTATTCAGGCTCATGCTCGCCGCCAGGCCGATACTGGCAATCACGCCGTTCTGTTGCATGGTGCTGGCCATCCAGGCCAGCACGTCGCCGCCCAGGTTGTCCACGGCGCCGGCCCAGAGGGTCTTGTCGAGCGGCTTGATCTTGGCAAGATCGAGGCTGGAGCGCAACATCACTTCCCCGGCGCCGAGACCCTTCAGATAATCCGCCTGGCTTTCCTTGCCGGTCAGGGCGACGACGTGGTAACCCAGCTGTGCCAGGAGGTCGATGGCGATGCTGCCGACGCCGCCGGTGGCGCCGCTGACGATGACCTTGCCGTTTTCCGGCCGCAGGCCGTTTTCTTCCATGCGTACCACGCCCAGCGCTGCCGTGTAGCCCGCGGTTCCCAGCGCCATCGCGTCGAAGAGCGACATGCCCTTCGGCAAAGGCACCACCCAGTCGGCCGGCACGCGGCCGTATTCGGCATAGCCCCCATGATGGGCAACACCGATGTCGTAACTGGTGGCGATGACCTCGTCGCCTTCCTTGAAGCGGGCATCCATGCTCTTCGCCACGGTACCGGCCATGTCGATGCCGCCGACGCAGGGATAACGGCGAATGATGCGGCCGGCGCCAGTGGCAGCCAGGGCATCCTTGTAGTTGACGCTGGAGTAAGCAATCCTGATCGTCACTTCGCCCCTGTCGAGTTGATCCTCGCCCATTTGGGTGAAGGCGGCGACGGTCTTGCCATCCTTTTGGTCAATCAGATAAGCCTTGAACGGGGCCATGCAAACCTCCTATAGCCATTCCCGCTGCGGTAGCAGCAGGCTGAATTGATTATACAAGATTGAACAAGTAATTCTCTTATTTGTCAAAAACCTGCCAACTTTTCTTGAAGTAGAAGCGCAATCTGCTCTTTACAATGCGCGTATCGGCAGCTATATTCAAGCCCATGAATTTGCGACATATTGCCATCATTCTCGGGATGCTCGTCACCACCGCCGCGGTGGCCTCGGACGAACCGGGCCAGCCGGTTTCGTCCCTGCTGGATCGCTATGCCGCCAACGCGCAGGAACTTGTCGTGCGCGCCCTCTCCTTCGTCGGAGTGCATTATCGGCGCGGCGGCGATTCGCCCGACTCCGGCTTTGACTGCAGCGGCCTGGTGCGCCACGTCTTCAGGGAGAGCCTTGGCCTGGCATTGCCGCGCACTTCGCGCGATATCAGCCGGGTCGGCGAAACAATCCGCCGCGAGGAACTGCAACCGGGCGATCTCGTCTTCTTCAATACGCTGAGACGCGGCTTTTCTCACGTTGGCATCTATCTCGGCGACCACCGTTTCGTGCATGCTCCGGCCACCGGCGGCGAGGTGCGGGTGGAAGACATGCGCCTGCATTATTGGAGCAAGCGCTACAACGGCGCCCGCCGCATCGCCGAGGCGGAACGCACCACCGCCCAGAACTGACGCCTTCCTGGGGCACCCTCGCGGTCGGTGCGGCGTTAAAGGCGGCATCTATAATGCGAATGATTTGCATTTGACTGCCTTCCTTGCTAGGATGCGCGCATTCCCAACCCCATGGAACAGCCATGACTCCGATCCGCGTGTCGATCTTTCTGCTTGCCGCCGCCTGCGCCCTGCCGGTACCGGCCCAGGAAAAGATGCTCAACCTCTACTCCGCCCGCCACTACCAGACCGACGAGGCGCTGTACGCGAACTTCTCCCGCAAGACCGGCATCAAGATCAACCGCATCGAGGGCAAGGAGGACGAACTGCTCGAGCGCATCAAGAACGAAGGCGCCAACAGCCCGGCCGACATTTTCATCACCGTCGATGCCGCGCGCCTGGCGCAGGCCGACGCGCTCGGCCTGTTCGCCCCGGTCAAATCGAAGGTGCTCGAAGAGCGCATTCCCGCCCACCTGCGCGCGCCCGACTGGTTCGCCTTTTCCACCCGCGCCCGCGTCATCCTCTACAACAAGGCCGCCGTCGATCCCGCCGACGTGCAGAACTACGAGGACCTCGCCCACCCGAGGCTGAAGGGCAAGGTCTGCGTGCGCTCCGGCGCCCATCCCTACAACCTGTCGCTCGGCTCGGCCCTGATCCACCACCTTGGCGAGCAGAAGACCGAAGAGTGGGCCAGGGGCCTGGTCGCCAATTTCGCCCGCGCGCCCAAGGGCGGCGACACCGACCAGATCAAGGCCGTCGCGGCAGGCGAGTGCGGCGTGGCGATCTCGAACTCCTACTACATCGCGCGCCTGCTGCGCTCGGACAAGCCTGCCGACAAGCAGGCGATGGAGAAGGTCGGCGTGGTGTGGCCCAACCAGAAAGGCTTCGGCACGCACATCAACGTCTCCGGCGGCGGCATGCTGAAAACCGCCCCGCACAAGGAAGCGGCGGTACTGTTCCTCGAGTATCTCGCCAGCGACGAGGCGCAAGCCTACTTCGCCAACGGCAACAATGAATGGCCGGCAGTGAAGACCGTCAACGTGGAAAACCCCGCCCTCGACGCGCTCGGCGCCTTCAAGGCCGACACCCTCAACGTCGGCACGCTGTCGAAGAACACCGCGCGCGCCCAGAAGATCTTCGATCGTGCCGGCTGGCGATGATCGTGTAGGACGCATTCCTACAAGACTGTCGGGCACCTCCTGTGCCCGATTTTTTTGTCTGTTCCGAAACGACTTGAAGCGCCGCGCACAAGCCCATGATTACATGGGCGTGTAAGCGCAACACATTGAACCAATTGAAAAATTTTAGGGAGGAAAGCCTAGAACCGACTCAGGCCCGTAACGCTCTCAACCGTTAATGGCGGTACGAGCACAACACGGAGATTGACCATGGCTGCATCGGCTCACGGCAAGGTCATGAAGGTGACGGCACCGAATTTCCACGACGAGGCGCTGTGGCGCAGGCGCGGCTCGAAGTGGACCTGCATCAGCGCCGGCCCGGTGCTGCACTGGATGATCGGCAAGCCCTACCACGAAGTCTCGCGCTACATCGAGCGCAAGGGCTGGCGCGTCATCTGGGGCTAGCAGGCGTCCGCCTTCGCAACGCCCTTCGCAATCTGCCGCGACACCGCAATCAGCGGCAGGACGCCGACGGCGACGATCGCCAGCGCGGCGGTCGACGCTTCCGCCAGCCGCTCGTCCGACGCCAGCACGTAGGCCTGTGTCGCCAGCGTATCGAAATTGAAAGGCCGCATCACCAGCGTCGCCGGCAGTTCCTTCATCACGTCCACGAACACCAATAGTCCCGCCGTCAGCAGGCTGCCGCGCAGCAGCGGCAGGTGCACGCGCTTCAACGCCATCCCCTGCCCGCAGCCGAGCGAGCGCGCCGCGTCGTCCATGCTCGGCGTGATCTTGGCCAGGCTCGCCTCCACCGTCTGCAGGGCGAGCGAGAGGAAGCGCACCAGGTAGGCATACACCAGCGCGGCGATGCCGCCGGTGAGCATCAGGCCGGGATTGCTCCCCGACCACGAGGCGATCCACCCCGCCAGCCAGTTGTCCAGCCTCGTCACCGGGATCAGCACGCCCACTGCGATCACCGAGCCGGGCACGGCATAGCCCAGGCCGACGACGCGGTTCAGCCACTGCGGCCAGGGCGCGCGCGACAGGCGCGCCGCATAGGCCAGCACCACGGCCAGTCCCATCCCCAGCAGCGCCGTCAGCGCCGCCAGGGTGAAGCTGTTGCCGGCGAGTTGGAAGAAGCGCGCGCCGAACTGCGCATCGCCCTCGGTCAGCGCCATCTCCAGCAGGATGGCCGCCGGCAGCAGGAAGCCGAGAACCAGCGGCAGCGCGCAGGCGAGCACCGCCCCCGCCGCGGCGAGGCCCGCGAGGCGCCGCCCGGATTGCGGCCGGTTGCGCCCGGTGGTGTTGTGAAAGCGCGCACGGCCGCGGCTTGCGCGCTCGAGCAGCAGCACCAGGATGACGAAGCCGAGCAGCGCGGCGGAGAGCTGGGCGGCGGCGGCGCGGTCGCCGAGCGAGAACCAGGCGCGGTAGATGCCGGTGGTGAAGGTCGGCACGGCGAAGTAGGCCACCGTGCCGTAGTCGGCAAGGGTCTCCATCAGCGCCAGCGCCGTGCCGGCCGCGATCGCCGGCCGCGCCAGCGGCAGCGAGATGCGGAAAAAACTGCCCCAGGCGGAAAGCCCCAGCGAGCGTCCCACTTCCAGCATGCCGCTGGCCCGCTCGAGGAAGGCGGTGCGCGCCAGCAGATAGACGTAGGGGTACAGCACGAAAGTGAACATGGCGACGGCGCCGCCCGTCGAGCGCACGTCGGGAAACCAGTAGTCCGCCTTCTGCCAGCCGAAGCTCTCGCGCAGCCAGCCCTGCACCGGGCCGACGAACTGCAGCAGGTCGGTGTAGGTGTAGGCCATGACGTAGGCCGGCACCGCCAGCGGCAGCACCAGCGCCCACTCGAACAGGCGCCGGCCGGGGAATTCGTGCATGGTGACCAGCCAGGCCGTCGCCACGCCGACGACGATGACACCAAGCCCCACGCCGAGGCACAGCCAGAGCGTGTTGGCGACGTATTCGGGCAGCACCGTCGAGGCCAGATGCGCCCAGGTCTCGCCCGTGCCGCCGGCCAGCAGATTGGTCCAGACGCTGAGAATGGGGGCGGCGGCCAGCGCCGCAACTGCCAGCGCGGCCAGGGCGAGCAGGCTCAGGCCGCCGCCGGCAAATCGGGCTGGAAATGAAGTTGTCGCTGTAGCCGTGTGCATGGAGTCGCTGCCTGAAGCATAATGAGAATTGTAATCGATTGGCCAGCCATGCCCCTTCTGGAACTCGACCGCATTTCCCATTCCTACGGCAGCCATGCCGTCGTCAGCGACCTGTCCTGCGCGCTCGAGCGGGGATCGATCGGCTGCCTGCTCGGCCCGTCCGGCTGCGGCAAGACCACGGTGCTGCGCGCCATCGCCGGCTTCGAGCCGGTGCAGCGCGGCGATATCCGCATCGGCGGCGTCACCGTGAGCAGCCCCGCGGCGCACCTGCCGCCGGAAAAGCGGCGCATCGGCATGGTGTTCCAGGACTACGCCCTGTTCCCGCATCTCACCGTCGCCGACAACATCGGCTTCGGCCTGCAAAAGTCAGTCTCCGCGGCACGGCGCGAGCGGGTGGAAGAACTGCTCGCCACCGTCGGCCTGGCCGGCGCCGGAACGAAATACCCGCACGAGCTCTCCGGCGGCCAGCAGCAGCGCGTGGCCCTGGCGCGGGCGCTGGCACCCGAGCCCGAGCTGCTGCTGCTCGACGAACCGTTCTCGAATCTCGACGTCGACCTGCGCGAGCGCCTCTCGCTCGAGGTGCGCGACATCCTCAAGCGCGCCGGCATCACCGCCATCCTGGTCACCCACGACCAGCACGAGGCCTTCGCCGTCGCCGACGAGATCGGCATCATGCACGAGGGCCGCATCCAGCAGTGGGACACGCCCTACAACCTCTACCACCGCCCGGCCAACCGCTTCGTCGCCGACTTCGTCGGCCAGGGCGTGTTCCTGCAGGGCGAGGTGCTCAACGCCCACGAAGTGAATATCGAACTGGGCCGGCTGACCGGACGCATTCCCACCGACTGCATCGCCGGCTGCCGGGCCTGCGGCAAGGACTGCCGCGTCGCCGTGCTGCTGCGCCCCGACGACATCGTGCACGACGATGCCGCCGCCACCCAGGCCGAGGTGGTGGCCAAGGCCTTCCGCGGCGCCGAATTCCTGTACACCCTCAAGCTGCCCAGCGGAGAGCGCGTGCTCTCGCTGGTGCCCAGCCACCACAACCACGCCCTCGGCGAAAAGATCGGCATCCGCCTCGACGTCGACCACGTCGTGGTGTTCCGCAATGCGTGATGCAGACCGGATAGCTCACCCCCCTTTGCAAAAGGGGGGCCGGGGGGGATTTAGCGGCCTCCAGAAAATCCCCCTTGTTCCCCCTTTTGCAAAGGGGGAGACCTGCTGACAAGTTCGTCGCGATGATCCCCTGGCTGCAGCCCGGCGACCCCTTCCCGCCCGTCGAGACGGCCCTGCGCCGGCCCAACGGCCTGCTCTGCGCCGGGGCCGATCTCTCGCCGGATCGTCTGCTGGCGGCCTACCGCCGCGGCATCTTCCCCTGGTATTCCGAGGGCGAGCCGATCCTGTGGTGGAGCCCCGACCCGCGCATGGTGCTGCTCCCCGAAGAAGTGAAGATTTCCCGCTCGCTCATGAAGGCGCTGAGGCGCGGCGCCTACGAAGTGCGCCTCGACACCGCCTTCGCCGAGGTGATCCGCGCCTGCGCCGGACCGCGGCGCGACCAGGACGGCACCTGGATCACGCCCGAGATGCAGCAAGCCTATGTCCGCCTGCATGAAATGGGCCATGCACACTCGGTGGAAACCTGGATCGACGGCACGCTCGCCGGCGGCCTCTACGGCATCGCGCTGGGCCGCGCCTTCTACGGCGAATCGATGTTCTCGCGCGTCACCGACGCCTCGAAGATCGCCCTGGCCCACCTGGCGCGCTACCTTGAACGGCTGGGATTCGCCGTGATAGATTGCCAGATGAAGACCGCCCACCTCGCTTCGCTCGGCGCGCGCGAGATCCGCCGCGGCGAACTCGCGCGCGGGCTGGCTGTCTGGACCAATGAAGGCCGCGGGCCGGGCCAATGGCCGGCGGATGATGCAAAGGAGTTGTTCGGCGCACCATGAGCCTGCTCAAGGACCTGCCCTTTCCCCTGCTGCAGTTCTACGCCACGGCGCCCTACGCCTGCTCCTACCTGCCCGGGCGCATCGCGCGCTCGCAGGTCGCCACGCCGAGCCACCTGATCGATGCGCGCATCTACGGCGATCTGGTGCAGGCGGGCTTTCGCCGCAGCGGCATCTTCACCTACCGCCCCTACTGCGACGCCTGCCGCGCCTGCGTGCCGGTGCGCATTCCGGTGGCGCGCTTTGCGCCGGGTCGCGCCCAGCGCCGCGCCGCCGCGCGCCATGCCAACCTCGTTGCGCGCGAGCTGCCGCTGGCCTACCGCGAGGAGCATTACGCGCTCTACCAGCGCTACCAGGCCTCGCGCCACGCCGGCGGCGGCATGGACCAGGACAGCCGCGAGCAATACGCCCACTTCCTGCTGCAGAGCCACGTCGACAGCCGGCTGGTCGAGTTCCGCGAAGAGGGCGTGCTGCGCATGGTCTGCATCATCGACCTGCTCGCCGACGGCTTCTCCTCGGTCTACACCTTCTTCGATCCCGACGTCGAAGGCGCCAGCTACGGCACCTGCTGCATCCTCTGGCAGATCGGGCAGTGCCGCGCGCTCGGCCTGCCCCATCTCTACCTCGGCTACTGGATCCGCGAGAGCCGCAAGATGGCCTACAAGTCGCGCTTCCGCCCGATCGAAGGCCGCATCGGCGGCAGCTGGCGCGAACTGGCCGAAGAAGAATTAGGGCGGTAGCAGGTAGAATTCCGCTCCATGCTTTATCGGTTCGCCCGCCCCTTCCTCTTCGCCCTAGACGCCGAAGCCGCCCACGACCTGACGCTGGCCGGCCTGCGCACCGCGCAGCAGTGGCACCTGCCGGTCGCCTGCAAGCTCCCCGCCGCCAGACCGGTGACGGTGATGGGCATCGACTTCCCCAACCGCATCGGCCTGGCCGCCGGACTCGACAAGAACGGCGAGTGCATCGCCGGCCTCGCCGCCCTGGGCTTCGGCCACGTCGAGATCGGCACCGTGACGCCGCGCCCGCAGCCGGGCAACCCCAAGCCGCGCCTGTTCCGCCTGCCGCTGCGGCAGGCCATCATCAACCGCATGGGCTTCAACAACCACGGCGTCGACGCGCTGGTGGAAAACGTCAAGCAGTCGGGCTACCGGGGCATCCTCGGCATCAACATCGGCAAGAACGCCGACACGCCCATCGAGCGCGCCGTCGACGACTACCTTGCCTGCCTGCGCAAGGTCTATCCGCACGCCAGCTACGTCACGGTCAACATCTCCTCGCCCAACACCAGGAACCTGCGCCAGCTGCAGGGCGAATCCGAGCTCGACGGCCTGCTCGGTCCGCTCGGGCGCGAAGGGGAAGCCCTCGCCCAGCAGCACGGCCGCCGCGTGCCGCTGGCGCTGAAGATCGCCCCCGACCTCGACAAAGCGCAGCTGAGCATCATCGCCGAGGCCCTGCGCCGCCATCGCATCGACGCGGCCATCGTCACCAACACCACGCTCGCGCGCGAGGGCGTCGAGCATCTCGCCCATGCCGACGAGGCCGGCGGCCTCTCCGGCGCGCCGCTGCTGGCCAAATCCACCGACGTGCTGCGCGCGCTGTCCGGCCTGCTCGGCGGCGAGATTCCCCTGATCGGCGTCGGCGGCGTGACGAGCGGCCGGGACGCGCGCGCCAAGCTGGAGGCCGGCGCGCAACTGGTGCAGCTCTACACCGGACTCATCTACCGCGGGCCGGAACTGGTACGGGAAGCCATCGAGGCAACGAAGGATTACTGAGGAGCGGGGCACCATGCGCGTCGGCGTGCCGAAGGAAATCAAGAATCACGAATACCGCGTCGGCCTGACGCCCGCCGGAGCGCATGCACTGACTCTGGCCGGCCATGAAATCATCGTCGAGACGAACGCCGGCGCCCGCATCGGCTTCGCCGATGCCGACTACGTCGCCGCCGGCGCGCGCATCGCCGCCGACGCCGCCGAGACCTACGGCCGCGCGGATATGGTGGTCAAGGTCAAGGAGCTGCAGGCGGCGGAATTTCCGCTCACGCGCCCCGGACAGATCCTCTTCGCCTACCAGCACTTCGCCCCCGATCCCGATCTGCTGCAGCATGTCCTCGACTGCGGCCTGACCTGCATCGCCTACGAGACCGTCGCCGATGACCGCGGCGAACTGCCGCTGCTGGCGCCGATGTCGCGCGTGGCCGGGCGCCTCGCGCCGCAGATCGGCGCCTGGGCGCTGCAGATGGCCAACGGCGGCTCGGGCGTGCTGCTCGGCGGCGTTGCCGGCGTGCCACCGGGGAAGGTCGTCGTCGTCGGCGCCGGCAACGTCGGCACCAACGCCCTGCAGGTCGCCGTCGGCATGGGCGCGCAGGTGACGCTGTTCGACCGCGGCATCGACAAGATCGCCATCCTCGACCGCCTCTACCGCGGCCGCATCAGCACCTGCGTCGCCGACCCGCTGACACTCGAACGCGCCGTCGCCGACGCCGACCTGGTCGTCGGCGCCGTGCTGATTCCCGGCAAGCTGTCGCCGAAGCTCATTTCGCGCGGCGTGCTGCGGAAAATGCGGCCCGGCTCGGTCATCGTCGACGTCGGCATCGACCAGGGCGGCATCGCCGAGACCTCGCGGCCGACCTCGCACGCCGAGCCGATCTACGTCGAGGAAGGCATTCTCCACTACTGCGTGCCGAACATGCCTGCGGCGGTGGCGCGCACGGCAACCCTGGCGCTGACCCAGGCAACGCTGCCCTATGCGGAGAAACTGGCCAATCTCGGCTTGCGTCGGGCGCTCGACGAAGACGCCGGGTTCATGGAAGGCTTGCAGGTGCATGCCGGCCAGCTAACCCATGCCGGCCTTGCCGAAGACATCCGGCGCGCCTACACCTGCGCCCGAGACGCACTGAGAAATTCATAAAAGTCATAAGCCTATAACTGCGTCAGGGTTGTATGCTGCGCCGCGAAAAGCGATAATTTCAGGCCACCTTCGGCAATCCACCATGACCGGCTATCTTTTCATCGTCATCGGCGCGGTTCTCGTCAACAACGTCGTCTTCGGCCGCGTCCTCGGCCTGTGTCCCTTCATGGGCGTCTCCAAGAAACTGGAAACGGCCGTCGGCATGGGTGCCGCGACGACCTTCGTGCTGACCGTGGCCAGCGGCGCCGGCTACCTCATCGACCGTTACCTGCTCGTGCCGAACGGCCTCGAGTACCTGCGCACGCTGTCCTTCATCATCGTCATCGCCGGGCTCGTGCAACTGACCGAAATGGTGATCCAGAAGACCAGCCCGCTGCTGCACCAGGTGCTCGGCATCTATCTGCCGCTGATCACCACCAACTGCGCCGTGCTCGGCGTGCCCCTGCTCAACATCGCCTTCAAGCACAACCTGCTCGAGTCGCTGCTGTTCGGCTTCGGCAGCGCCGTCGGCTTCTCGCTCGCGCTGGTGCTGTTCGGCAGCCTGCGCGAGCGGCTCGAGGGCGCCGACGTGCCGCTGCCCTTCCGCGGCACGGCCATCGCCATGATCACTGCCGGCCTGATGAGCATCGCCTTCATGGGTTTTGCCGGCCTCGACAAATATCACTGATGCTGACCGCACTTCTTGTCATGGCCGGCATCGCCGTGATGCTCGGCGCGCTGCTCGGCTACGCCTCGATCCGCTTCAAGGTGAAGGGCGACCCGCTGGTCGTCAAGATCGACGCCATCCTGCCGCAGACGCAGTGCGGCCAGTGCGGCTTCCCGGGTTGCAAGCCCTATGCCCAGGCCATCGCCAAGGGCGAGGCGGAGATCAACCAGTGCCCGCCCGGCGGCGAGGAAGGCATCCGCAAGCTGGCCGACCTGCTCGGCAAGGAATTCAAGCCGCTCTCCGCCGAGCACGGCGTCGAGAAGCCGAAGCAGGTCGCCTTCATCGACGAGGCCGCCTGCATCGGCTGCACCCTATGCACCCAGGCCTGCCCGGTGGACGCCATCGTCGGCGCCGCCAAACAGATGCACACCATCGTCGCGCCCTTGTGCACCGGCTGCGAGCTGTGCGTATCGCCCTGCCCGGTCGACTGCATTTCCATGGTGCCGGTGCCGGAGACGGTGGAGACCTGGAAGTGGCGATATCCGGTGGTGCGGATGAAAGCCGTGGAACACGCCTGATGCTGGCGACACTCTTCAAGTTCGAGGGCGGCGTCAAGCCGGACTCGCACAAGGACGAATCCTCGCAAGCGCCGATCGCCGCGGCGCCCGTGCCGGCGCGTCTGGTGGTGCCGCTGCGCCAAAGCGCCGGCAACGCGCCGCTGCCGCTGGTTCAGCCCGGGCAGAAAGTGCTCAAGGGCGAGCCCATCGGCGCCGCCGACGGCAGCTTTTCCGCCGCAGTGCATGCACCGACCTCGGGCACCGTGCTGGCGCTGGAGCCGCGCACGCTGCCGCACCCGTCCGGTCTTTCGGCCGCCTGCGTGGTGATCGCGCCGGACGGCGAGGAACGCTGGATCGAGCGCGCGCCGCTCGACTGGCGCTCGGCCTCGCCCGAGGCGCTGCGCGACCGGCTGCGCGACATGGGCATCGTCGGCCTCGGCGGCGCCACCTTCCCCAGCCACATCAAGCTCAAGCCGGGCGCCGCCGGCCGCATCGAAACCCTGGTCATCAACGGCGCCGAGTGCGAGCCGTGGATCACCTGCGACGACCGGCTGATGCGCGAGCGCGCCGAGGGCATCGTGCGCGGCATCGACATACTGCGCCACATCGTCTCTGCCGGGCGCGTGCTGGTCGGCGTCGAGGACAACAAGCCGCAGGCCGTCGCCGCCCTGCGCGCCGCCATCGCGCAATCGCACGGCATCGAGGTGGTGCCGGTGCCGACGCGCTATCCCGCCGGCGGCGAGAAGCAGCTGATCCGCGTGCTGACCGGCATCGAGATCCCTTACGGCCGCTTCGGCAGCGAGTATGGCGTGCAGTGCTTCAACGTCGGCACGGCCTACAGCGTGCACCGCGCCATCGAGATCGGCGAGCCGCTGGTCTCGCGCATCGTCACGGTGAGCGGCAACGTCGCGCGCCCGGGTAACTTCGAAACGCTGATCGGCACGCCGATCGACGCGCTGCTGGCGCTGGTCGCGCCGAAGGCCGACACCGACCGCTACATCATGGGCGGTCCGATGATGGGCTTCACGCTGGCGCGCACCGACCTGCCCGTCACCAAGGCGGCCAACTGCATCCTCGCTGCCAGCCCGGCCTTGTTCCCCCGCCCCGGCACGGAGATGCCCTGCATCCGCTGCGGCGCCTGCACCCGCGCCTGTCCGGCCGAGCTGCAACCGCACGAGCTGTACTGGTTCGCACGATCGAAGAACTTCGGCAAGGCGCAGGAATACCACATCTTCGACTGCATCGAATGCGGCTGCTGCGCCTACGTCTGCCCGTCGAACATCCGCCTGGTCGACTACTACCGCTTCGCCAAGACCTCGATGCGCGCGCTCGAGCGCGAGAAGGCCGCCGCCGACGCCGCGCGCCAGCGCTTCGAGTTCCGCAACCTGCGCAGCGAACGCGAAGCGAAGGAAAAGGCCGAGCGCCTCGCCGCCAAGACCGCTGCCGCGCGGCAGGCCATCGCCGGCGGCGAGAAACCGGCCGCCGCCGCGATGCCTGCCGCGCCCGAACAGGCGCAGGCCCTGCCGCAACTGGACGAGGCCAAGAAGGCCCTGATCGCCGCCGCCATCACCCGCGCCCAGGCGCAGAAGGAAGGCGTGCAGCCGAAGAACATCGACAACCTGGCGCCGGAAAAGCAGGCCGAGATCCGCGAGATCGAGGCGCGCCGCGCCCAGGTGCGCGAGCTGGCCAAGACGCCGCCCGAGGAACCGGTATGACGACATGAACGGATCACCCCACCTCCACCTGCCGATCAGCGTCCGGATCGTCATGCTGAAAGTGCTGGCGGCGCTGATTCCCGGCATCGCCGTCTACGTCTGGTTCTTCGGCGCGGCGATCCTGGTGCAGATCGCGCTCGCCTCCGCCGCGGCGCTGGCCGGCGAGGCGGCCATGCTGAAGCTGCGCGGCAAGCCCGTCGCCCTGTTTCTCTCCGACGGCAGCGCGCTGGTGACGGCCTGGCTGATCGCGCTGACCTTCCCGCCCATCGCGCCCTGGTGGCTCACCGTGACGGCCACCCTGTTCGCCATCGTGGTGGCCAAGCACCTCTATGGCGGCCTCGGCCAGAACCCTTTCAATCCGGCGATGGTGGCCTTCGCCGTCTCCATCGTCGCCTTCCCGGCCCTCATGTCGCAGTGGCCGGCGGTCGGCTTCACCGATTTCACCGCGCAGATGGCAGTCGTCTTCAAAAGTCAGTCCGCCCAGGACGCCGTGACGATGGCCACGCCGCTCGACGCCCTGCGCACGTCGCTGCACGTGCCGGAGGCCCGCGCCACGGTGGCCGGCGTGCTCGGCTCGCACGCCACCTTCGGCAACATCGGCGGCAAGGGCTGGGAATGGATCGCCCTGGCCTATCTCGCCGGCGGCCTCTGGCTGCTGCAGCAGCGCATCATCACCTGGCACGTGCCTGTCGCCTTCCTCGCCGTGCTGGCGCTGATCGCCGGCGGCTTCAGCCTCGCCAACCCGGAGCGCTATGCCGGCCCGGTCTTCCACGTCGTCACCGGCGGCGCCATGCTGGGCGCCTTCTTCATCGCCACCGACCCGGTCTCGGGCGCCACCACGCCGCGCGGCAAGCTGATCTTCGCCGCCGGCGCCGCCCTGCTCACCTGGATCATCCGCAGCTTCGGCGCCTACCCGGACGGCATGGCCTTCGCCGTGCTGCTGATGAACCTGTGCGTGCCGCTCATCGACATGGGCACGCAGCCGCCGGTGTTCGGCCACAAGGGCGGGATGAAGGGCGGGGGCCGGCAATGAGCGAAGATTCCGCCGCCCGCGCCTCGCTGCGCACCGCCGCCATCCTGACGGTGTTCACGCTCGTTTTCACCACGCTCATGGCGGCCACCTACCGGGCCACCAAGCCGGCCATCGAGGCCAGCGCCGAGGCGGAGAAGATGAAGCTGGTGGGCGAGGTCCTGCCCGACGCCCTTTACGACAACGCCCCGCTCGCCGACTGGGTCGACCTCGCGCCGTGCGCCGAACTCGGCCTAGCCGCGCAGGACGACCCGGTGCGCCTGCTGCGCGCGCGCAAGGCCGGCGCGCCGGCGGCGCTGGTGTTCGAGGCCGTGGCGCCGGACGGCTACGGCGGCAGGATCCGTCTCATCCTCGCCGTCGGCGCCGACGACCGCCTGCTCGGCGTGCGCGTGATCGGCCACAAGGAAACGCCGGGGCTGGGCGACTACATCGATCCGAAGAAGGATCGCAACAAGGCCGCGCCCTGGATCCGCCAGTTCGACGCCAAGGGCTTCGGCGAGGTGCCCGCGGCCGAGTGGACGGTGAAGAAGGACGGCGGCCGTTTCGACGCCCGCGCCGGCGCCACCATCAGCGCCCGCGCCGTGACCAACGCCACGCGGCGGGCGTTGCAATTCGCCGTCGACCAGCGCGACAAGCTGTATGCGCTTCCGGCACAATCGAAGCTGGAGAAGGAAGGCCAATGAACTTCAGGGACATCGCCCGCAACGGCATCTGGAAGCAGAACACCAGCCTGGTGCAGCTGCTTGGCCTCTGCCCGCTGCTCGCCGTCAGCACCTCCTTCGTCAACGGCGTCAGCCTCGCCGTCGCCACCATCTTCGTCATGGCGCTATCGAGCGGCACGGTGGCCAGCGTGCGCAGCTTCATCCCCCACGAGATCCGCATCCCGGTGTTCATCCTCATCATCGCCGCGCTGGTGACGGTGGTGGACCTCGCCATGAACGCCTGGCTGCACGAGCTGTATCTGGTGCTCGGCATCTTCATCCCGCTGATCGTGGTGAACTGCATCGTGCTGGCGCGGGTGGAGGCCTTCGCCGCCAAGAACACGCCGCTCGCCGCCGCCTGGGACGGCGCCATGATGGGCGTCGGCATGGCGGTGGCCATCGCCGTGCTGGGCGGGCTGCGCGAGCTGATCGGCACCGGCACGCTGTTCTCCGGCATCGAGATGGTGATCCCCGGCACGCGCGCCCTGCAGGTGCTGCCGGCGGACTATCCCGGCTTCCTCGTCGCCATCCTGCCGCCCGGCGCCTTCCTCGTCCTCGGCTTCCTGATCGCCGGGCGCAACTGGCTCGACGCCCGTGCCGAGCAGCGGGCCCGCCTGGCCGCGCCGGCACGCACCGCCGCATGAGCAAACACGGAGCCGCGCAGCGGCGAACATCCGTCACCCCCTCGCCTGGCGAGGGGGGCGGGGAGAGTATCGTCACATGAGCCCGAAGAAGGTCCGCACGATCTTCGCGCGCTTCGCGCAGGCCAACCCCGCGCCCGCCACCGAACTCGAATATGCCACGCCCTACCAGCTGCTGGTGGCGGTGATCCTCTCCGCCCAGGCCACCGACAAGAGCGTGAACCTCGCCACGCGCGAGTTGTTCAGGGTCGCCGGCACGCCGCGGAAGATGGCGCGGCTCGGCGAGGCCGGCCTCGCGCCCTGCATCAGCCGCATCGGCCTCTACAAGACGAAGGCGAAGAACGTCGCCGCCATGACGCAAATCCTCCTCGACCGATACGGCGGCGAGGTGCCGCACGACCGCACTGCGCTGGAGGCCCTGCCCGGCGTCGGGCGCAAGACCGCCAACGTCGTGCTGAACACCATCTTCGGCGAGCCGACCATCGCCGTGGACACCCACGTCTTCCGCCTCGCCAACCGCAGCGGCCTCGCCCCCGGCAAGGACGTGCGCGCAGTGGAGGAAAAACTCGTCAAGGCCGTGCCCGCCGAGTACCGCCACGACGCCCACCACTGGCTGATCCTGCACGGCCGCTACGTCTGCAAGGCGGTTAAGCCCGACTGCCCGCATTGCCTCATCGCCGACCTGTGCGAGTGGCCGGAGAAAACCGCAGGATGACCCGGATAGCGACTGCCTTGGCCAGCGCCGACAAGGCCGCCCCCGAACTGGCCGCCGACGTCGTGCGCGAGGCGCTGGCGCGCGCCGGCGGCGACATCGCGCGCAGCGTGCTGCTCTTCCTCAGCGCGGATTTTGCCCACCAGGCCCATGCCGCGGTGCAGGCCGCCGCGCGCGCGGCGCGCTGCCTGCAGGTCACCGGCTGCACGGCGCCCGGCGTGTTCACCGAGGAGGACTGGATCATCGACCGCCCGGCCGCCTGCGCCATGGTCTTCTGCGGCCAAACCGGCCTGGCGGCGCATGCCGACGCCGTCCTGCCGAGGCTGACTTTTGCCGCGCCGAACGCCGCCACCGCCGACTGGCTGGCAGCGGCCGCCCGGCGCTACGGCCTGCTGTCCACCGACGGCAGCGCGCACGGCGCCGGCCGCATCTGGTGCCACGGCCAGATGGCCGGCGCCGGCCATTGCGACACCGCCGTGGCCGGCGCGCGAACCGCCATCGGCGTCTCCCGCGGCGTGC
>WBUF01000105.1 GCA_008933825.1 Rhodocyclaceae bacterium
AGCCTACCCAATGCTCCTTCTGGCTTTCATACCATGCCGACCGAGATCGCCGACGATCCTCGGGCAGCCGGCTTACGGCGATGAGGAGTTCTACGATCTCGAGCGATCTCTCCATTGCGGTCTAACGTAGAGCTAACCGGCGCTGCGCGGCTTCATCGCGCAGCGTCCAGCGACCGAAGGGAGCGAGGTTGAGCGCCGGGTTGGACCTCACTGCGTCTTGCCCTCCTTCATGTCCTTTTCGGCTTCGGCAATCACCTCACGCAAAACGTCCGTTACCTCTTTCGGCTGAGATGTCAGCTCCTTTCGGCAGGTTGTCATTACCGGCTTGTGCTGGATGGCGTTTGAAATGAGCGACCACCTTGCGGCTCCACCAACCAAGAGACGGGAAACATCGCCACGGACGTTGACCCACGGCAGAGCAGAAATGATTCTGGCGACCGGGGCGTCATCGCCAGTTGCCATGAAATTTCCCCAAAGTGCGTCAAGCACCCAGGGCCCTTGCTCCAGCGGTAGTTCCAGCAGACTCGGACGGCCATTGGCCAGCAGGTGGTCAATCATCTCCTTGTGTTTCGGCATGGACTTCGTGAGCCGTTCCAAGAGCGGCTTCGCTTCGGGATATGCCGAGTACCAGACACCCAAGATGAGCACTGGTTGGCCAACTTCCGGTAGGGATGTGAGCTGTTCGGCAAGAGACTGAGCTATTGATGGATTCTTGGACATTACCCCCGCGATGAAGCCGATGAAGGGCGGAGCCTTTTGACCGTTCTTCATGAATCCTTGGGAACTGGCAGCGCGGATCGCTTCGGCGACACGGTGAGGTTCCGGATTCGAGTAGTAATACGTAATCCAACGCCCAAGTGCATTTGCATCGGAGAAGTTCCCTTCTGCTGCAAACGCGGGAGGGCACACCAAGGCAACTGCAAGAAAAAGTAAGCGGACGATAGCCGTCATGGTGAGGTCCAACGTAGAAGTCACCGGCGCTGCGCAGCTTTATCGCGCAGCGTCCGTGTGGACTGCCGGGTTGGGCGTCGCGTGGCCGTGGTGTCCTGAGGTTGCTTGGAGGTCTCTGCTTCGGACAACCGGCCCGTAACATACTTATGCAAAACGCTGGCAATTAGCGTTTGGTACGGCACCCCTTCTTCCAGGGCTTTGACCTGAATATCGTTCAGATCGCCAGAGGACAGGCGGATATTCACCCGGCGATCCTTGATCGCAGTGGCGCGCGCGGCGGCCTTGAACTTGGCAAGTTCGGCTTTCGTTGCAACAGACTTCAGTTGGCCTTTCTCGAAGGCGCTCAGCACTTCGAGTTCATATTCATCAATTTTCGGCATCTGGCTCACCTTGATTCAGAAAGTCCCGGGTAGCCTTTCGGCTTGGGATCACAGTCTTGAGGAAGAAGTAATCTTCCTCCTCGACGAACGGCACCAAGTACGCGTAGTTGTCGCACGAGACGACAAGAACACGCTGCCTTGGGTATTTCGACTGGTTCGGATGGGCCAGGATGTCCAGCAATCCGCCGGCTTCGATGGCGACCACGATGCGCTCAAAAGAAATGCCACGCTCAGACGCGAGCGTTTCATTCTTCTCTGCGTTCCAGCGAAATGGTTTCATCGGGCCATCTTACGCGGATGTGTGCCTATTGTCACCACCGACTTAAGACGCCCAACGTTTAGCTTGAGGGGCGCAAGCGATGCTTGCATCGCGCAGCGTCCCTCTCGAAGCGCCTGTTAGGCGCAGAAAGGATTGTAAATGGCAACCGTGATTAAGATTTTGATGGAGTACATCGAAGCAAACGGGTACGACGGGCTGTATTCGCCGGGCGTGTGCGCATGCAAAAAAGATGACCTTATGCCATGCGACGGAATGCGCAACGACTGCGAGCCAGGCTATCTCTGCGAGTGCGACTGCGGAGATCACTATTTCCACATTGGGCCAGAGAAATCTAATGTCATCGACGTGTGCAGCGGTGACGCCTAACTTAAAGTGGACAGCCTAATTGACGAAAAATAATCCATCATCGTGTTTGCTATTATATAGGCTACTGAATTATGATGCTTACAAATCATAATACTAGCAAATATTAGTGGGGCCTATAGCATGGA
>WBUF01000106.1 GCA_008933825.1 Rhodocyclaceae bacterium
CGTTCCCTAGTTCGCCCAGCATGTAGGCTGAGCCGATGGATTGAAAGAAATCCTGTCACCTAACCAACGGGAAGACAACCTTAAGGCAAGGGCGTCATTGGTAACAATGGGGTCGAGTGGAAGCCGGAGGGGAAGTACGGAACGTAACGAGCGTAAACCAGTATTAGCCGGTAAAGAGGGTAACTCTGTTAGGGATGAGAAAGCCCAAAGGTTGGAGGACTTTACAGGTTGAAATGGACGGATTCGTACTAAGGCAGGCAAACTTAACTGGGGACAAACCCAGAAGCATCCTTGAAAGAAAGGTAATACCAAACAAGTGGAAACACAAGAGAGGGAATAAGTGAACTGGGAAGCAGATGAATCCGTAGTAGTATAGAACTCCCAGCCGAGGAAAGCTGGTAACAGACTGGAGGGGAAAACTGGGAGGATACGGTTCGAAGTAACCGTGAGGCATGGAGTCTGGGAAGACAACAAGCTTGCGAAGGGAGGAAGAAGTTCAAGGAATGCGAGTAAAGGAGCAGGAAGAACAGTCCAAGTGAAGATAACAGAGACTGGAATGTCAATGGGTACGGTAGAGATGGGGATGACGAGTTTACTGTTTCTATCGACCGCACGGAGCAGAGTACATCAAAGATGCCAGGTATATTGCCAAAGGCTAGAGAAGCCGGCAAATTGGTGGAATAAACTGACGACTGAGAGAGCCTAACTGGAACAAGCATGGCGAGAGGAGGGAAACATGCGGAAGTGGTATAGTCTGATAGATAAAGTATATAAAGTAGAAAACCTTAGACAAGCCTTTAAAGCTGTAAAAGCCAACAAGGGGGCTCCTGGGATAGATGGAGAGACTGTTGAAGCATTTGAAGCAAAAGAGGAAGAAAACATATCAAAACTGCATGAAGAACTCAAAACCGGAATTTATCAAGCACAACCAGTAAGAAGAGTGTACATTGAGAAAGACGA
The DNA here is from genome assembly GCA_008933825.1 of Rhodocyclaceae bacterium. GTDB lineage: Bacteria > Pseudomonadota > Gammaproteobacteria > Burkholderiales > Rhodocyclaceae > Desulfobacillus. The sequence continues at coordinate 961 of WBUF01000106.1, forward strand.
TGGCACGAGGAGACCGCTGGGGATACCCACGGTCAGAGACAGAGTGGTACAGCAAGCCTTGAAGAGCGTAATAGAACCGATTTTCGAGCCCAAATTCCACCCGTCCAGCTATGGTTACAGACCGGGGAAATCCTGTCAAAGGGCGATAGCGAAAGCGGAAAGATTTATGAATAAATATGGGCTTGAATACGTAGTAGACATGGACTTATCAAAATGTTTTGACTCACTGGACCATGAGCTAATACTAAAGTCGGTTAACAAGGAAATAAGTGACGGAAAAGTGCTGAAATTGATACTGAATTTTCTAAAGTCAGGAGTAATGGAAGGCTGGGTACATACGGAAACGGAGGTTGGCTGCCCTCAAGGCGGGCCGATTTCACCATTACTTATGAACATCTATCTCAATGAATGTGACCAGAGAATGAAAGACAAAGGGATAAGGATTGTTAGATATGCGGATGACATACTAGTGCTGGCGAAAAACAAAGGTGAAGCAGGCAGAAATATGAAAGTTGCAGCAGAGATTCTTGAGGGGGATTTGAAACTCAAGATAAACAAAGAAAAGACACATACCGTCAACATTGAGCAAGGTATAGCATATCTGGGGGTAATCATATACCCAAAGTTTATTGAAATACATCCCAAGAGACTGGCAAAATTCAAAAACAAGATTAAAGAGTTGACGAAGAGGAATCAGGGGATAAATTTAGAGCAGGTAATTGAGGAAATAAATCCCGTTATAAGAGGCTGGGCGAACTACTTTAGAATAGCCAATAGTGAAGGTACATTTAAAAGCCTAATGGGTTGGATAAGACGAAGGCTAAGGATGAAGAAAATGATAGAATGGAAGACATGGAAGCCTTTGCACAAACAACTTAGGAGGATGGGATATAGTGGACACTTTAAGAAAATCTACGTCAAGAGATGGAGAAATTCCGCGAGTCCCCTAGTCCAAATGGCATTACCGAACAGTTGGTTTGATGAAATGAAGCTGGTGAATATGACAAAGATTAAAACCGGAAATTTGCCTTGTTATTATGAAATATGACAACCGAGAACTATCAGGAGCCGTGTATGTGGCCCATAAGCACGGTTCTGTGGGAGCGAAGAGCCGAAAGGCTCTTAGCTACCCGATCA
>WBUF01000074.1 GCA_008933825.1 Rhodocyclaceae bacterium
CCACCAAACTTGTTGGACAGCACCGTCGTGATCGCCGCCGTCAGGGTCGTCTTGCCATGATCAACGTGCCCAATCGTCCCAACGTTCACGTGCGGCTTCGTACGCTCAAATTTGCCTTTGGCCATGTTTCAATTCCCCTAAAGAACAAATCACTTCTTGTTGATGATTGCCTCGGCGACATTCTTCGGCGCCTCGGCGTAATGCTTGAATTCCATCGAGTAAGTGGCGCGACCCTGAGTGAGCGAACGCAACTGGGTGGAATAGCCGAACATCTCGGCCAGCGGTACCTCTGCCTTCACCAGCTTGATGCCGCCAACCTGGTCCTCCATGCCCTGCACCATCCCCCGGCGACCAGAAAGGTCGCCCATCACGTTGCCCATGAAATCCTCGGGGGTCTCGACCTCTACCGCCATCATCGGCTCGAGCAGGGCCGGACTGGCCTTGCGCATGGCATCCTTGAAGGCAATCGAAGCTGCCATCTTGAACGCGTTTTCGTTCGAATCGACGTCATGATACGACCCGTCGAACAGCGTAACCTTGACGTCTACAACGGGGAACCCCGCCAGCACGCCGTTCGGTAGCGTGTCCTGCAAGCCCTTGTCCACGGCCGGGATATACTCCCGCGGCACTGTACCGCCCTTGATGGCATCGACGAATTCGTAGCCCTTGCCGGCTTCGTTTGGCTCCAGCTTGATCCAGACATGACCATACTGGCCACGGCCACCGGACTGTTTAATGAATTTGCCTTCCTGCTCAACCGCTTTCTTGATTGCCTCACGATAGGCTACCTGCGGTGCGCCGACATTGGCTTCAACGCCAAACTCCCGCTTCATGCGGTCCACCAGGATTTCCAGGTGCAGTTCACCCATGCCGGAAATGATGGTCTGACCGGACTCTTCATCTGTACGGACACGGAAGGAGGGGTCTTCCTGAGCCAAGCGGTTGAGTGCGATACCCATTTTTTCCTGATCGGCTTTCGTCTTGGGCTCAACAGCGACGTGGATCACCGGCTCGGGGAACTCCATCTTCTCGAGTGTAATAATCTTATTCGGGTCGCACAGTGTTTCGCCCGTAGTCGATTCCTTCAGGCCAACCGCTGCAGCAATGTCGCCGGCGCGCACTTCCTTGATTTCCTCGCGCTGGTTGGCATGCATCTGCAGAATGCGACCGATTCTCTCCTTGCGGCTCTTGAGCGGATTGAAAATGGTGTCGCCAGAATTCACGACTCCGGAATAGACGCGGAAAAACGTAAGCTGCCCCACAAACGGATCCGACATGATCTTGAAGGCTAACGCGGAGAAGGGCTCCTCATCCGAGGCCTTGCGTTCGCCCGCGGTGCCGTTTTCCAGTTCGCCCTGTACCGGCGGAATATCGACGGGTGAAGGCAAATAATCGATGACCGCATCAAGCATTGCCTGAACGCCCTTGTTCTTGAATGCGGAACCGCACAGCATTGGCACGATCTCGCTGTCGATCGTACGCAGGCGCAGGCCTTTCTTGAGGTCTGCCTCCGAGAGGTCCCCCTCTTCGAGGTATTTGTTCATCAGCTCTTCGTTGGCTTCAGCCGCCGCCTCAACCATCTTCTCACGCCACTCCTTTGCCTTCTCGGCAAGATCGGCGGGGATTTCACGCAGTTCGTACTTCATGCCTTGGCTAGACTCGTCCCAGATGATCGCCTTCATGCGGATAAGGTCGATCACGCCCTCAAAGTTTTCCTCGGCACCGATTGGCACTTGCAACGGCACGGGATTGGCCTTGAGACGCAGCTTCATCTGGTCATGGACCTTGAAAAAGTCGGCTCCCTGGCGGTCCATCTTGTTCACGAAGGCCAAACGCGGCACCTTGTGCTTGTTGGCCTGGCGCCACACCGTTTCGGACTGCGGCTGCACCCCGCCTACAGCGCAATACACCATGCAGGCCCCGTCGAGCACTCTCATGGACCGTTCCACCTCGATGGTGAAATCGACGTGCCCAGGGGTATCGATGATGTTGATGCGGTGCTGCGGCATGGACAGATCCATGCCTTTCCAGAAGCAGGTCACAGCCGATGACGTAATCGTAATGCCGCGCTCGCGCTCCTGCTCCATCCAGTCAGTCGTAGCCGCACCATCATGAACTTCCCCCAGCTTGTGCGTTACACCGGTGTAAAACAGGATGCGCTCTGTGGTCGTGGTCTTGCCGGCATCAATGTGCGCACTGATGCCAATATTTCTATAACGTTCAATCGGGGTCGTGCGTGCCACTTTGCTAACCTGCCTTATCTAAGCCAACTGCCAAGCCGTCTGAATGAGACGTCGCGGCGGTTTTCCCTGTCAAAACGCCGGAAATTCCCGGCCGCTCATCAGAACCGGTAATGCGCAAAGGCCTTGTTCGCCTCGGCCATGCGATGGACTTCCTCGCGCTTCTTCACTGCGCCGCCTCGGCCTTCCGCTGCTTCCAACAACTCGCCGGCCAAGCGCGCGCCCATCGACTTTTCAGAACGCTTGCGTGCGGACTCGCGAATCCATCGCATGGCCAGCGCGGCTCGACGAACCGGACGCACTTCAACCGGCACTTGGTAATTGGCACCGCCGACGCGACGGCTTTTCACTTCAACGGAAGGCTTGACGTTGTTTACAGCCTGGATGAAAACCTCAAGCGGGTCCTTGCCGGATTTCCCTTTGATCTGGTCGAAGGCACGATAAACGGTACTTTCAGCAACCGACTTCTTGCCGCTCATCATCAACACGTTGACGAACTTCGCCACATCCTGGCTGCCGAATTTCGGATCGGGCAGGACGTCGCGCTTCGGTACTTCTCTGCGTCGTGGCATGTTCTGTTACCTCAATTCTTCGTTAGGCAGCTTTCGGCCGCTTCGCGCCATATTTCGAGCGGGACTGCTTGCGATCCTTGACGCCCTGAGTATCCAGACTACCGCGCACAATGTGATAGCGAACACCAGGCAAGTCCTTGACGCGACCTCCGCGAATCAGCACAACCGAATGCTCTTGCAGGTTGTGACCTTCACCGCCAATGTATGAAATCACCTCAAAACCATTGGTCAAGCGAACTTTGGCGACCTTGCGCAATGCGGAGTTCGGCTTTTTGGGCGTGGTCGTATACACGCGTGTGCACACGCCGCGCTTCGCCGGGCAGTTTGCTAGCGCTGGCACCTTGCTCTTGGTAACCGGCGCTTTGCGTGACTTCCGAACTAACTGGTTGATTGTCGGCATATTTTCGAATTTCCAAAAAACCGAGGCGGCTATCCTGAACGCGCCGCCCCGGGGTCGTGTCTCTTGCGCTGCGCGCGGTATGGCCGCGCCGTTCGCAAAGAAGCGGAATTATACGAAGCTTTGCAAGCCAGCGTCAACCGGCCTGTATGTCCTCCTGGGAAGCCACCTCCTCGGCAACGAGTTCGTGACCCGCCGCAATGTCTTCGCCGACGGCCTGCATGCGTCGCGTCCGATGATAGGCCAGACCGGTACCCGCGGGGATAAGGCGGCCCACAATGACATTCTCCTTGAGGCCGCGCAACTCGTCTCGCTTGCCCATAATGGCTGCTTCGGTCAGTACTCGGGTGGTTTCCTGGAAGGAAGCCGCCGAAATGAACGAGTCGGTGGACAACGAAGCCTTGGTGATGCCAAGCAGCATGTACTGGTACTCGGCCGGACGCTTGTCTTGATTGATCGCCTTGTCGTTTTCATCCAACACCTCGGCGCGCTCCACCTGCTCCTCTCGAATGAAGTGCGTGTCGCCCGGGTCCGTGATGACAACCCGGCGCAGCATCTGGCGCACGATCACCTCGATGTGTTTGTCATTGATCTTCACACCCTGCAGGCGATATACATCCTGCACCTCGTCGATGATATAGCGGGCCAGCTCCTCGACGCCCTTCAGGCGCAGGATGTCGTGCGGATCGGCCGGGCCGTCCACTATCACCTCTCCGCGATTCACCACCTGCCCGTCGTGGGCCATGACATGCTTGTCTTTCGGGATCAGGTACTCGTGCGCCGTTCCGTCAGGCTCAGTGATGACAAGGCGCTGCTTGCCCTTGGTATCCTTGCCGAAAGACACCGTGCCAGTAACTTCAGCCAGCACTCCGGCATCCTTGGGCGAACGAGCTTCGAACAACTCGGCCACCCGCGGCAGACCGCCCGTAATATCGCGGGTCTTGGACGACTCCTGAGGAATGCGTGCCAGAATATCTCCGACGCTGACTTCCTGGCCATCCTTCACCGTGATGATCGAGCCGACCTGAAAGGTAATGGTCACCGAGTGGTCGGTACCGTGAATCTTCACTTCCTCTCCGGAATGCGTCAGCAGCTTGACCTGTGGGCGCAAACCCTTGGCAGCCGCACCCGCCTTGCGCTTCGGATCGATGACGACTAGCGTGGAAAGCCCGGTCACCTCGTCAATCTGCTTGGTTACGGTAACACCTTCCTCGACGTTTTCGAACTTCACCGTGCCGGCGTACTCGGTGACGATCGGGCGGGTATGGGGATCCCACGTAGCCAACTGTGCGCCAGCCTTGACGTGCTTGCCGTCATCCACGGCCAGCATTGCGCCGTAAGGAACCTTGTGGCGCTCGCGTTCACGTCCATGATCATCGGTTACCAGAACCTCGGCGGAACGGGCGATGACTACCTTTTCTCCTTTTGGGTTAGTCACGTAGCGCATGTTTTGCGTGAAGCGCACCGTGCCAGCCGACTTGGCCTCGACATGCGAGGCAGCAGCCGCACGCGAGGCGGCGCCACCGACGTGGAATGTCCGCATCGTCAGCTGGGTGCCCGGCTCACCGATGGACTGTGCGGCTATGACCCCGACGGCTTCGCCCGAGTTGACCAGCATGCCGCGGCCGAGATCACGGCCATAGCACTTGGCACAAAGCCCATAACGCGTCTCGCAGGTCAGCGGCGTGCGTACCCGTACTTCGTCTACTCCGAGGCTCTCGATGCGCTCAACTGCATCTTCATCCAAAAGCGTACCTGCCGGGAAAAGCACGTCCTGCGTTTCGGGATGCGGCACATCCGAGATAACCACCCGTCCAAGCACCCGCTCGCGCAGGGCCTCAACGACCTCGCCGCCTTCAATCAACGCCTTCATGGCAAAGCCGTTACTGGTGCCGCAATCGTCCTCCGTCACCACCAGGTCCTGGGTGACATCCACCAGTCGGCGTGTCAGATAGCCAGAGTTTGCTGTCTTCAGTGCGGTATCGGCCAGGCCCTTGCGAGCGCCGTGTGTCGAAATAAAGTACTGCTGAACGTTGAGCCCCTCTCGGAAATTAGTGGTGATCGGCACTTCGATGATCGAGCCGTCCGGTTTGGCCATTAGGCCGCGCATGCCTGCAAGCTGACGGATCTGGGCGGCAGAGCCGCGAGCGCCCGAGTCGGCCATCATGTAGATGGAATTAAGGGATTCCTGCGCCACTTTCTTCCCGTCTCGGTCCGTCGCTTCCTGATGGGATAGCTGCTCCATCATGGCTTTCGCCACATGGTCACCGGCACGGCCCCAGATATCAACCACCTTGTTGTAGCGCTCGCCGTCGGTAACAAGACCTGAGGTATATTGTTTCTCGATTTCCTTCACCTCGTGCTCGGCAGCCGTAATGATCTCGTGCTTCTGCGGCGGCACGAGCATATCTCCGATCGAAATGGATATGCCGGCACGGGTTGCCAGACCGAAGCCGGCCTGCATCAGCTTGTCGGCAAAGATCACCGTCTCCTTCAGGCCGCAGCGGCGGAAGCAGGCGTTGATCAGGCGAGATATCTCCTTCTTCTTGAGCGGCTTGTTGATGATCGAGAAGGGAAGGCCGGCTGGCAATATCTCCGACAGGATGGCTCTGCCAATCGTCGTTTCGTAGCGAGTGATTTTCTCGCGCTTTTCGCCCGTTCCGGTGACCTCGATTTCCCGGATGCGTGCCAGGACTCGGGCATGCAGATCCGCCTTGCCGGACTCGTAGGCACGCTTCACTTCGGCAATGTCCGAAAGAACCATGCCCTCGCCACGGGCATTGATGCGGTCGCGAGTGGCGTAATAAAGTCCCAGCACGATGTCCTGCGACGGCACAATGATTGGCTCGCCGTTGGCGGGAGACAGGATGTTGTTCGAGGACAGCATAAGCGTCCGCGCCTCCATCTGTGCCTCCAGGGACAGCGGCACATGCACCGCCATCTGGTCGCCGTCGAAGTCGGCGTTGAAGGCCACGCAGACCAGGGGATGCAACTGGATAGCCTTGCCCTCGATCAGGGTCGGCTCGAAGGCCTGAATGCCCAGCCTGTGCAACGTTGGTGCGCGGTTGAGCATCACGGGGTGCTCGCGGATCACCTCCTCAAGTATGTCCCATACCTCGGGCACCTCTTGTTCGACAAGCTTCTTGGCCGCCTTGATGGTCGTCGCCAGGCCAAGCAATTCCAGCTTGTTGAAGATGAATGGCTTAAACAACTCCAGTGCCATTTTCTTCGGCAGCCCGCACTGGTGCAGCTTGAGCTGTGGGCCGACCACGATGACCGAGCGGCCGGAGTAGTCGACGCGTTTCCCCAGCAGGTTCTGACGGAAGCGGCCACCCTTGCCCTTGATCATATCGGCAAGAGACTTGAGCGGGCGCTTGTTGGCACCGGTCATGGCTTTGCCACGGCGCCCGTTATCGAGCAGGGAATCGACTGCCTCCTGAAGCATGCGCTTCTCGTTGCGCACGATAATCTCGGGCGCCTTCAGTTCCAGCAGCCGCTTGAGGCGGTTGTTGCGGTTGATCACACGACGGTACAGGTCATTCAGGTCGGATGTGGCGAAGCGGCCTCCGTCAAGCGGCACCAGTGGGCGCAGGTCGGGTGGCAGTACGGGAAGCACCTCTAGGATCATCCAGTCTGGCTTGATGCCGGATTGCTGGAACGCCTCGAGGACCTTCAGACGCTTGGCGATCTTCTTGATCTTCGCTTCTGAACCGGTCGTCTCGAGTTCCTTGCGCAGGACATCGATTTCGTGATTGATATCGAGCGTTCGCAACAATTCGCGGATGCCCTCGGCACCCATCACCGCAGTGAAGTCGTCGCCGTATTCCTCAACCTTCGAGAGATAATCATCCTCGGAGAGCAGTTGGGCGCGGTTGAGCGGCGTCATGCCTGGGTCGACCACGACATACGCCTCGAAGTAGAGCACGCGCTCGATGTCGCGCAGCGTCATGTCAAGCACCATGCCCAGACGGCTGGGCAGGCTCTTCAGGAACCAGATATGGGCGACCGGCGAGGCCAGTTCGATATGCCCCATGCGCTCCCGTCGCACCTTCGACAGCGTCACTTCGACACCGCACTTTTCGCAGATGACACCGCGGTGCTTGAGGCGCTTGTATTTGCCGCAAAGGCATTCATAGTCCTTCACCGGACCGAAAATCTTGGCACAGAATAGGCCATCGCGCTCAGGCTTGAAGGTGCGGTAGTTGATGGTCTCCGGCTTCTTCACTTCGCCGTAAGACCAAGAGCGGATTTTCTCGGGCGAGGCAAGACCGATGGTAATGGCATCGAATTCCTCTTCCTGAGTTACCTGCTTGAACAGATCGAGTAGTGCTTTCATGACTTCACTCCTGTCAGGGGTGAAACTTCAAATCAAATTTCCGGGTTGCTGTCTGCCGGCTAATCAGTAGCGCTCGAGGTCGATATCGATCGCCAGCGACCGAATTTCCTTGACAAGCACATTGAACGATTCCGGCATGCCGGCGTCGATCTTGTGCTCGCCCTTGACGATGTTTTCGTAGACCTTGGTGCGGCCTGACACGTCATCGGACTTGACCGTGAGCATCTCCTGCAGAGTGTAGGAAGCACCATAGGCTTCCAGCGCCCAGACCTCCATCTCGCCGAAGCGCTGACCGCCGAACTGCGCCTTGCCGCCCAGCGGCTGCTGGGTCACCAAGCTGTAGGGGCCGGTGGAGCGGGCATGCATTTTGTCATCGACCAAATGGTGCAGCTTGAGGACATGCATATAGCCGACCGTCACCGGGCGTTCGAACTGATCCCCGGTACGTCCGTCATACAAACTGACCTGTCCCGTGCGTGGCATGCCGGCCAGTTCAAGCATGTCCTTGATCTCTTCTTCATGCGCGCCGTCGAAGACCGGAGTGGCAAAAGGAACGCCGTGCTTGAGGTTGTCCGCCAGAACCAGCACCTCCTGGTCTGTCAGGGAATCGATTTCCTCGCCTTTGCCGCTGGAGTTGTAGATCTTGTCGAGATACTTTCGCAATTCGCTTGCCGCCGCCTGATGTTTCAGCATTTCACCAATCTTCAAGCCAAGGCCCTTGGCGGCCCAGCCCAGGTGTGTCTCAAGGATCTGGCCGATGTTCATCCGGGATGGCACGCCCAACGGGTTGAGCACGATATCGACCGTGGTACCGTCGGCCATGTGTGGCATGTCTTCAATCGGCACAATGCGTGAAACCACGCCCTTGTTACCGTGGCGTCCCGCCATTTTGTCGCCTGGCTGGAGGCGACGCTTGACGGCCAGATACACTTTGACCATCTTCTGCACGCCTGGCGGCAGTTCATCGCCCTGTGTGAGTTTTTTCTTTTTCGCCTCGAATGCCTGATCGAAATCCCTGCGTGTCTGCTCGATGCTATCGCGCAGGCTTTCCAGTTGCTGGGCAGCCTCGTCGTTGGCAAGACCAATGTCGAACCAGTGGTGCGGATCTAGCGACTCCAGGTAGGTCTTGGTCAGCTTGGTGCCCTTGGCCAGCTTCTTCGGTCCCTTGTTGGCAAGCTTGCCGACCAGCAGGCGTTCGATACGGGCAAAGGTATCGCGCTCAACAATGCGCATCTGGTCGGCAAGATCCGTCTTGTAGCGACGCAACTCGTCGTCGATGATCTGCTGGGCGCGTTTGTCGCGTTCAATGCCCTCGCGGGTAAACACCTGGACGTCGATCACCGTGCCGGACATGCCGGACGGCACACGCAGGCTGGTGTCCTTCACGTCCGAGGCCTTCTCTCCGAAGATGGCTCGTAGCAGCTTCTCTTCCGGAGTTAGCTGGGTTTCGCCCTTTGGCGTCACCTTTCCCACCAATACATCGCCGGCCTCCACCTCGGCACCGATATAGACGATGCCCGACTCGTCGAGGCGGGCCAGTTGGGCCTCCCCCAGCGAGGCGATATCTCGGGTAATTTCCTCGGCACCGAGCTTGGTGTCGCGCGCCACCACGGTCAGTTCCTCGATGTGGATCGAAGTGAAACGATCGTCCGCCACCACGCGTTCGGAGATGAGGATCGAGTCCTCGAAGTTGTAGCCGTTCCAGGGCATGAATGCTACCAGCATATTCTGGCCGAGCGCCAGCTCACCCATATCGGTGGAAGCCCCATCGGCAATGACATCCCCCTTGGCGATGACGTCATTCACCTTTACCAGCGGCCGCTGGTTGATATTGGTATTCTGGTTGGAACGGGTGTATTTGATCAGGTTGTAGATATCGACACCGACCTCGCCGGGTACCGTCTCATCGTCATGAACGCGCACGACAATTCGGTTGGCGTCGATGTAATCCACCACACCGCCACGCAAGGCCTGCACCGCCGTGCCGGAATCGACAGCTACGGTGCGTTCGATGCCCGTTCCGACCAACGCTTTCTCGGCACGCAAACACGGAACGGCCTGGCGCTGCATGTTAGCGCCCATCAGGGCCCGGTTGGCGTCATCATGTTCGAGGAAGGGAATAAGCGAGGCGGCCACGGAGACGACCTGCCCGGGAGCTATGTCCATGTACTGAACCTGATCCGGTGTCACCAAGGTAAACTCGCTCTTGAAACGTGAGGAAACCAGTTCGTCGATTAGCTTTCCCTTCCTGTCAAGCTGTGCATTGGCCTGGGCAATGACGAAATTCCCCTCTTCGATCGCCGAGAGATAATCGATCTGGTCGGCGACGCGGCCATCCGCTACCTTTCGATACGGTGTCTCCATGAAACCGAACTGGTTGGTGCGGGCATACAGCGCCAGGGAATTGATCAGTCCGATGTTGGGACCCTCCGGCGTCTCGATCGGGCAGACCCGGCCATAGTGCGTCGGGTGAACGTCGCGAACCTCGAAGCCGGCCCGCTCGCGCGTTAAGCCGCCCGGACCAAGGGCCGACACGCGGCGCTTGTGCGTAATCTCGGACAGCGGATTGGTCTGATCCATGAACTGCGACAGCTGGCTGGAACCGAAAAACTCCTTGATTGCGGCTGAAATCGGCTTGGCGTTGATCAGGTCATGCGGCATCAGATTTTCGGATTCGGCCTGCGAGAGGCGCTCCTTGACCGCTCGCTCGACCCGTACCAAGCCGGCCCGGAACTGATTCTCGGCCAATTCACCGACGGAACGGACGCGTCGGTTGCCAAGATGATCGATATCATCGATCTCGCCGCGGCCGTTTCGCAACTCGACAAGAATCCTGATGACGTCGATGATATCCTCGTTGGACAAAGTGCCCGGGCCATCGAGCGTCTCGCGGCCGACGCGACGGTTGAATTTCATGCGGCCGACGGCGGAGAGGTCATAACGCTCATCGGAATAAAACAGCCCATGAAAGAGGGTCTCGACCGCATCCTCGGTGGGCGGCTCCCCTGGGCGCATCATGCGGTAGATGGCAACGCGGGCCGCCATCTGGTCGGCGGTCTCATCGGTGCGGAGCGTCGAAGAGATGTAGGCGCCGCGGTCGAGATCGTTGGTGTACAGGGTGTGCAGCTCCGCTACGCCAGCCTCGCTCAGCTTGCCAAGCAGGCTCTCGGTGACTTCTTCGTTGGCATTGGCGAGAATCTCGCCGGTTTCCGCATCGACGACATTGCGTCCAATGACGCGTCCGAGCAGGAACTCCTCCGGCACGCTGATTTTCTTGATGCCGGCATCACCCAGTTCGCGAATGTGCTTGGCAGTAATGCGCTTATCCTTGGCGACAATGACCTTACCAGCCTTGTCGGGAATGTCGAAGCGGGCGACTTCGCCTCGCAGGCGCTCCGGAACCACCTCGAATTGGATGCCCTTCTTGGACAGATGAAAGGCGTCGTACTCGAAGAAGGTGGCGAGGATCTGCTCTGGCGTAAGGCCGATGGCCTTGAGCAGGATCGTGACGGGCATCTTGCGGCGTCTGTCGACGCGAAAATAGAGGTAGTCCTTCGGATCGAACTCGAAATCGAGCCAGGAGCCCCGGTAGGGAATGATGCGCGCAGAGAACAGCAGCTTGCCCGACGAGTGGGTCTTGCCGCGGTCGTGCTCGAAGAACACCCCCGGGGAACGATGCAACTGTGAAACGATGACGCGCTCGGTACCGTTGATGACGAAGGAACCCGTGGTGGTCATGAGCGGGATCTCGCCCATATACACCTCCTGTTCCTTGACCTCCTTGATGGTTTCCTTGGCCGCCTCCTTGTCCATGATGACCAGGCGGACACGTGCCCGCAACGGGCTGGCAAAGGTCAGGCCGCGCTGCTGGCACTCCTTTACATCGAAGGCCGGCTCGCCCAGCGCGTAGTAAACGAATTCCAGGCGGGCGTTGCCGCTGTGACTAACGATCGGGAAGATGGAAGTGAAGGCGGCCTGCAAGCCCTGATTGCGACGTTGCGCGGGCGGGATGTCCGTCTGCAGGAAGGCCAGATAGGATTCAAGCTGGGTGGCCAGCAGGAAGGGGACATCGAGCACGCTCGCGCGCTTGGCGAAGCTCTTGCGGATGCGTTTTTTCTCGGTATAGGAGTACGTCATATCGGCTCCGGGGGTGAGAAATCAATTTTCAGTTGTCAGTTGCTGCGGTAC
>WBUF01000075.1 GCA_008933825.1 Rhodocyclaceae bacterium
GAACACCGAGGGCAGCACGAAGAGCGTGCCGGCGACGATGCCGCCCCAGGTGCGATGCATCATCCAGCCGATATAGACGGCGAGCTGCGTCGCCTCCGGGCCGGGCAGCAGCATGCAGTAGTTGAGCGCGTGCAGGAAGCGCCGCTCGGAGATCCAGCGGCGGCGCTCGACCAGCTCCTGGTGCATCATGGCGATCTGCCCGGCCGGGCCGCCGAAGCTGATGAAGCCGAGCTTGAGCCAGTAGCGGAAGGCTTCGCCGAAGGAAACGGGCGGGGGAGGGGTGTCGGGGGTGTTGGCGGTGTCCACGGTCATACCTCGCAGATATACGATCAACGGAACTTGGACGGGACACCGTCTGAGGGGGAGTCCGCATTTTCCCCGCGGGTGAATTCTAGCAAACATGCACGACCGCCGCCTCATCTTCGCCGCCGCCTTCCTGCGCGCGCTCGCCACCGGCATGGCCGGCGTGCTGCTGGGACTGACTTTGGCGCGGCTCGGCTTTTCCGCCGCGGCCATCGGCGCCGTGCTCTCGGCCGGGCTGGCCGGCGCAACGCTGGCGCTGGTGGTCGTCACCTGGGCCGGCGACCGGATCGGCCGTCGGCGCTGCCTGTTGGGGCTCTCCCTGCTCGGCGCGGCGGGCGGCCTGGGCGCGGCGCTGGTCGACAGCCCGCTGGCCATGGCGGCGGCGGCCTTCGTCGGCATCCTCAACGGCATGGGGCGCGACCGCGGCGCGGCGCTGGTCCTCGAGCAGGCCATCCTGCCGGCGACCGTCGACGACGCCGGCCGCACCGGCGCCTTCGCCCGCTACAACCTGCTCACCGACATCGGCCATGCGCTGGGCGCGCTGCTGGCGGCGGCGCCGACGCTGCTGGCCGCGCTCGGCGTCGACGAGACGCAGGCCTTTCGCGGCATGTTCCTGCTCTACGCCGGCCTGCTCGCCGCCGGTGCGCCGCTGGCGCTCGCGCTCTCGCCCGCGGCGGAGACCGGCGCCGGCCCGCGCCAATCCGTTTCGCCGGAAAGCAGGAAGATCGTCTTGAAGATATCCGCCCTGTTCGCCATCGACAGCATCGCCGGCGGCTTCCTCGGCTCGGCGCTGCTCTCCTACTTCTTCTTCGAGCGCTTCGCCGTCTCCGCCGCCTGGATCGGCAGCCTGTTCTTCGCCGCGCGCGTGCTCAACGCCCTCTCGCACCTCGGCGCCGCCTGGCTGGCCGCGCGCATCGGCCTGGTCAATACCATGGTGTTCACCCATATCCCCTCGAGCGTGCTGCTCGCCTCGGTGGCCTTCGCGCCGAACTTCGGGGTGGCGGCGCTGCTCTTCCTGCTGCGCGAGGGCCTGGTGGAAATGGACGTGCCGACGCGCCAGTCCTACGTGATGGCGGTGGTGGCGCCCGAAGAGCGCACCTGGGCCTCCGGCGTGACGCACCTGGTGCGCCTCGGCGGCTGGGCGGTGGCGCCGGCCTTCGCCGGCTGGCTGATGCAGGCCGCCGCGCTCGCCGCGCCGCTCATCATCGGCGCCGGCATGAAGATCGCCTACGACCTCATGCTGTGGCGCGCTTTCCGCAAGCTCAAGCCGCCGGAGGAGCGCTAAGCGGAAGGATATTTCTGCGTCGGCACGAAATACAACAAACAACCAAACACAGGCTCACCCAACGAGCCAGATATGTCGGACAATTGCGGCATGGGGTATGGCATATGACTTTATCCATCGAGCAATTGCACGCCTGGATGGCGCAACCGTCCGAGACGGAGCACCTCGAGTTCAAGGAGGCCAAGCAGCAATTCGACACGGACCGGCTGCGCGAATATTGTGTCGCGCTGGCCAATGAGCGCGGGGGCCGGCTGGTTCTCGGCGTTTCCAATGCGCTGCCACGCAGGGTTGTCGGCACCCAGGCGTTTCGCAATCTGCAGGGCACGCGCGAGGAACTGTATGAGGCGCTGAAAATGCGCGTCGAAGCCGAGGAACTGAATACGCCGGACGGCCGGGTCGTCGTGTTCGACATCCCCTCCCGCCCGATCGGCGCGCCCCTCGAATACCGCGGCCGGTACCTGATGCGGGTCGGCGAGGACGTCGTCGCCATGACGACCGAACAGATTCAGCGCATCCTGGCCGAACGGCTTTCGGATTACTCGTCGCACACGATTGCGGGAGTCGGCCTTGAAGTGCTGGAGCCCGAATCCATCGAGGCGTTTCGCGCCCGCTGGATCAGGAAGAGCGGCAATGGCCGCCTGCAGTCGCTGCCTGTCGGGCAGTTGCTTGACGATGCCGGCGTCCTGCTTGGCGGCCAGATCACGATTGCCGCCCTGGTGCTCTTCGGCACGAAGGAGGCGATGCGCCGGCTGCTGCCCCAGGCGGAAGTGATCTTCGAATACCGCTCGGCGGAAGTGGCCGGTCCGCCCCAGCAGCGGGAAAGCTTTCGCGAGGGCTTTTTCGGCTTCCACGATCGCCTGTGGGAACTGATCAATTTGCGCAACGACCGGCAGTCGTATCAGGAAGGGTTCTTTCGGTACGATCTCCTGACGTTCGAGGAAGGCCCTGTCCGCGAAGCCCTGCTGAACGCGGTCTGCCACCGCGATTACCAGTCGGCCGGCTCGGTCTTCGTGCGCCAGTATCCGCGTCGCCTCTCCGTCGAGAGCCCCGGCGGTTTCCCGCCCGGCATCAACGTCGAAAACGTGCTCGACCGTCAATTGCCGCGCAACCGCTGCATCGCAGAAGCCCTGGAGAAGTGCGGTCTCGTCGAACGATCGGGCCAGGGGATGAACCTGATTTTCGAGTCCGCCGTGCGGTCGGCGAAGGCCCTGCCCGATTTTGCCGGGACGGACGGCTATCAGGTCACGCTCAATCTGCACGGAGAGGTGACCGACCCCTCCTTCATCCGATATCTGGAAAAAGTCGGCGCGGAACGGATGGCCAGCTTCGGTACCGCCGACTTTCTGGTGCTGGCGCATGTCCAGCGCGACATGCCGGTGCCGGCGGCGCTAAAGAAACGGGTCGACCATCTGGTCGATTCCGGCGTGATCGAACGCATGGGCCGCCGGCTTATACTGTCGCGCGGCTATTACGAGCACGCCGGCCGGCTGGCGGCCTACAGCCGGAAGAAGGGGCTCGACCGGGAAACCAACAAAAGCCTTTTGCTTAAGCATCTGGAGCGCAAGGGCGAGCAAGGCAGTCCCCTCGACGAGCTGGCGCAGGTGCTGCCGAGCCTGTCCAGGCGCGGTGTGCAGGAACTGCTGCAGGAACTCAAGCGCGAAGGCCGCGCTTCGGTCGACAAGCCCCGGCGTTGGGGCAAATGGTTTGCGCAGCGTTCATAGAGGCTCGGCCAATGGCTTTGTTCCGCCCGTTATATAACAACGACTTATATGCACATCCCGTCTGCCAGCCCGTTCATAGAAACGGCTTGAAAAAAGCCTCGGAGGAACCGATCTAACCATGCCGCAACTCACCTGGCTGGGCGATGAACAGGCCAAGCGCGCCGCGCGCGGCGTGCCTTACCGGCTGCTGGAAAAAGTCAGTCGCCACGGCACGGCGCAGGCGCCGAACTGGCTCATCCGCGGCGACAACCTGGAGGCGCTGAAGGCGCTCTTGCCCTTCTACGCCGGGCGCGTGAAGTGCGTCTTCATCGACCCGCCCTACAACACCCGCTCCGCCTTCGAGCACTACGACGACAACCTCGAGCACAGCCAGTGGCTGTCCATGATGCTGCCGCGCCTGGAGCTGCTGCGCGAGCTGCTCGCCGAGGACGGCAGCATCTGGGTCACCATCGACGACAACGAGGGGCATTACCTGAAGGTGTTGATGGATGAAGTGTTTGGGCGGGGCAACTTTGTAGCAAACGTGTTCTGGCAGAAAACGCACACACGCGAAAATCGCACCGATGTTGCAGCCGTGCATGACCACGTGTTGCTCTTTGCGCGCAACCGTGAGGTGTGGAAAGAAACACGCAATGTGCTACCTGCATCGGATAGCCAACTCGAACGGTTTACCAATCCAGACAACGATCCGCGAGGGCCGTGGGCGTCACTTCCTGCTCACGCAAAGGCCGAGAAGGGAAGAAGGAAAGAGCAGTTCTTCACGATAACAACTCCTTCCGGGCGTACCGTTGATCCACCGCCCGGCCGCTGCTGGTTATACACGGAGCCGCGATTCAAAGAGATAGTTGCCGATAACCGAATCTGGTTTGGGACAGATGGAACGAATGTTCCGCGGGTGAAGAAGTTTCTCTCGGAAGTACAAGCTGGACTTGTCCCTTCGACCCTGTGGTTGTACCAAGAAGTTGGTACCAACGGTCAGGCCAAAGCCGAAATCACCACGCTATTTCCCGGGGAGATGCCATTCTCCACACCGAAGCCAGAGGGTCTATTGGCGCGTATCCTCCACATCGCCACCAACCCCAACGACCTCGTCCTCGACAGCTTCCTCGGTTCCGGCACCACTGCCGCCGTCGCCCACAAGATGGGCCGGCGCTGGATCGGCATCGAGATGGGCGATCATGCCGAGACGCACTGCCTGCCGCGCCTGGAAAAAGTCGTCGTCGGAGAGCAGGGCGGCATCTCGGCGGCCGTCGGCTGGCAGGGCGGCGGCGGCTTTTCCTACCTGAAGCTCGGCGAACCGGCCTTCCTGGAAGACGGCCGCATCAATCCGGCGATCCGCTTCGCCACGCTGGCCGGCTACCTGTGGTTCCTCGAAACCGGCTGCCCGCATCCCAGCGGCCGCTTCGATTCGCCGCTCTTGGGCATCGAAGGCGACTCGGCCTACGTGCTGCTCTACAACGGCATCCTCGGCGACCGCCGTCCTGCCGGCGGCAATGTGCTGACCTCGGTGGTGTGGCCTTTTGTGAAAGCGCTCGCGCCGCAGCACGCCGGCCGCTGGGTGGTCTACGGCGAGGCCGCGCGCATGGCGGAAGCGCGCCGGCGTTCTCTGGGAATAGAATTCCGCCAGATTCCGTATGATGTGCGGATGCGGTGAAAGGAGAAAAGCCATGGAACGGAAACGCGCACTGGAATTGCTGGCTCGGCACAAGCCGGAACTGGCGCGCCGCTTCGGCGTGACCGATATCGCGCTGTTCGGTTCGACGGCGCGCGGCGAGGCACGCCCGGATAGCGACGTCGACGTGCTGGTGTCCTTCGACGGGCCGGCTACCTCGAAGCGCTATTTCGGGGTGCAGTTCTACCTGGAAGACCTGCTCGGCTGCGCCGTGGACCTGGTGACCGACAAGGCGCTGCGGCCCGAGCTGAGGCCCTATGTGGAGCGGGAGGCGCAGCATGTCTGAGAGGAATGACCAGCATACCGACATGCCCCCTTCCGGGCGCGCCTGGCATTTCAGGCTCGACGACATGGCGGAGTTCGCGCGCAACGCGCTGGACTACACAGCGGGCATGGATCAGCCGTCCTTCGAAAAGAACAGGCTGGTGTTCGATGCGACGCTGCGCAACATCGAGCTGATCGGGGAGGCTGCGCGGAATATTCCCGAGGATATGCAAAAACTGGCGCCGGACATCCCGTGGCGACAGATCGTCGCGACCCGCAACCGAATCATCCATGTCTATCTCGGCATCGACAACGACACGATCTGGAGCATCCTGCGCGACGATCTGCCGGGCCTGGTCGAAAGCGTGGCCCGTTTCAAGGCGCTGCTGGTGTCCAAGGGCCTGCTGCCGGATAACCCATGAGCCTGACGCTCAAGGAATACCAGACCAAGGCGCTGGCCGCGATCGACGCCTATTTCGCCGACGCGCTCGGCGCCCGCGACGCGGCCGCCCTGCACGTCGCCTTCAATGCGGCGCGGCGGGCGGCGATGGGCGAATCGCTGCGCGACCTGCCCTACCGGCCGCTGTCGCTCGATGCGCCGGAAGTGCCGCAGGTGTGCATCCGCATTCCCACCGGCGGCGGCAAGACGCTGCTCGCCGCCCACGCCATCGAGCGCGCGGCGCGCGGCTACGTCGGCGCGGCGCATCCGGTGGTGCTGTGGATGGTGCCCTCGAACGCCATCCGCACGCAAACGCGCGACGCGCTGCGCACGCCCGGCCACCCCTACCGCGAGGCGCTGCTCGGCTACTGGCCGGCGGACCGCCTGGCGGTGATCGACATCGCCGAGTGCGAGCAGCTGCGCGCGCAGGACTTTGGCGGCAAGACGATTGTCGTGGTGGCGACCATGCAGACGCTGCGCGTCGGCAACACCGCCAGCCGCGAGGTGTATGCCTACAAGGAGTGCTTCGAGCCGCATTTCGCCGGCCTGCCGCCGGCGGACTTCTTCGAGCGCATCGCCGAACAGGATATGGAGGCGCAGCCCTATCTGCGCGAGCTGCTGGGCGCGGCGGGCGTCGGGCGGGTGAAGTATTCCTTCGCCAACCTGCTGGCCTGGCACCGGCCCATCGTCATCGTGGATGAGGCGCACAACCACACGACGCCGCTTTCCTACGAAGTTTTCAAGCGCATCCGCCCGGCCTGCATCGTCGAGTGGACGGCGACCCCGGCGCCCGACCAGAACGTGCTCTACCACGTCTCGGCGCAGGAGCTGAAGGCGGAGGACATGGTCAAGCTGCCCATCGTGCTCTCGCCGCATCCGAACTGGCGCGAGGCGGTGCGCGACGCGGTGGTGGCGCGCGAGCGTTTGCATGAAGCGGCACGCAACGAGCCGGATTACCTGCGGCCCATCGTGCTGTTCCAGGCCGAGCCGAAGGATGGCGAGGCGACGGTGGAGGCGCTGAAGGCGTACCTGACGGACGAACTGCACGTCGCCGGTGCGCGCATCGCCGTGGCGACGGGAAGTCAGCGCGGGCTGGACGGCATCGATCTCTTCGATCCGGCCTGCGCGGTGGAATTCGTCATCACCGTGGAGGCGCTGAAGGAGGGCTGGGACTGCTCCTTCGCCTACGTCTTCTGCACGGTGCAGAACATCCGCTCGGCGAAGGACATGGAGCAGTTGTTGGGCCGCGTGCTGCGCTTGCCCTATGCGAAGAAACGCCTGGCGGCGGAATTGAACCGCGCCTATGCCCATGTCTGTGCGCCCAATACCGCGACGGTGGCCAGCCAGCTCGCCGACCGCCTGGTGGCGATGGGCTTCGAGGAAATGGAGGCGGCGGCCTTCATCCAGCCGGCGGCGGAGGACCTCTTCGGCCCCGGCGGCGGGGAGCGGCCGGCGCCGCCCCCGCCGCAGAGCGCTTTCGAGGCCCCGGCGGCTGTGGCGGAAGCCCTGCGCGCGGCGCTGCCGCAGGCGGTGCGCGTGGATGCGCCCACGGGTGAAGGGGGCGAGACGGTCGTCACCCTGACCGGCCTGCTGCCGGTGGCGGCGGTGGAGGCGGCCTTGGCTGTCTTACCGAAAAAGGAACGCGAGGAACTGGCGCACAGAATAGAACGCCACCAGACGCTGGCGCTGGCTGCACTGGCGCCCTCGGAGCGCCATGCCGACTTTGGACCACTGCCGCAGCTCGCCGTGCCGGTGCAGGGCGAGTTACACCTGCTGGAGCCGGCGCTGCTCACCGAGCTGGCGGAGGTGTCGCTTGCCGGCGCACCGGCCGACCTGCCGGACTTCGCACGGGTGGAAGACGCCAAGCCGTATCTGATCGACATCGAGCGCGGCCAGTTGCGCATCGAGCAGGACCGCGCGCAGTATGCGCTCGACCTCAACGCCGACAGCGCGGCGATCCGCCGCGAGGATGTCATCCGCGAACTCGACCGCCGTGTGCGCCGCGACGACGTGCTGCAGCCGGACATGATCGCCTGGCTCGGCCGCGTCCTCGACGGCCTGCAGGCGCGCGGCGTGGAACTCGCCTACGCGGCGCGCCACCTCAACCAGCTGGCCGAGGCCGTCGCCAAGCGCATCGACGGCATGGTGCTGGAACAGCGCCACCGCGTTTTTCAGCGCAGCCTGCTCGACGGCCCGGACAAGGTGCGGCTGACCGATGCCTGCCAGTTCCGCTTCGACCCGCAAGTCTATCCGGCGCGCTGGCTGTTCAACGGCCGCTATCACTTCCAGAAGCACTACTACCCGCGCCCCGGCGAGCTGGACGACGACCTGATGCAGGAGGAGACCGCCTGCGCGGTGGAGCTGGACAGCCTCGACGAGGTGGAATTCTGGGTGCGCAACCTGGAGCGGCAGGCGGAGCGCTCGTTCTGGCTGCCGACCTCGACCGACCGCTTCTATCCGGATTTCGTCGCGCGCCTGAAGGACGGCCGGCTGTTCGTGGTGGAGTACAAGGGCGCCGATCGCTATTCCAACGACGATTCACGCGAGAAGCGCGACATCGGCGCGGTGTGGGCTGCCGCGAGCAATCGGCGTTGCGTGTTCCTCATGGCGACGCACCCGAGCGTGGCCGGCATGGCGGTCGGGGCGCAGTTGCGCCACGCGCTGGCGGGCACGTAGGGTCTGTCGGTGCCCGCCGTCCCGCGCAGACTGACTTTTGCCCCATGTCAAAAGATCGGCAAATACCCTCATCAACGAAGTTGAGAATTCCCGGCGAGTCCGCTATCGTGCTCGTCACGGTTGTGCGCGGGGGAATTACTTACACGTCAATTATTTGCGCCTGAAGGTGAAGCCGCGCGGCCGCGCGGCCGGGGCGCGTCCGGGAGCGAGGAAACCATGTCAGCAGCAGCGGCAGAGGCCGCCCAGGCGCGACGCGCGCCGGCGGCGGGTGCGGTGCCGGTCATCGACCTGCGCCGGGTGAATGCAGTGCGGGAGGCCATCCAGGCAGGGCGCCTGAAACAGGCGCGACGAACGACCCTGGGCGGCAACGACGCCATCGCGCAGGCGGCGCTGGAAGCCGGCGCGCGCTTCTTCGGCGGCTATCCGATCACGCCGTCGACCGAGGTGCTCGAATACGCCGCGCGCCACATCCTCGGCCACGGCGGCAGCTACCTGCAGATGGAGGACGAGATCGCCGGCATCGCCGCCGCCATCGGCGCCTCGCTGGGCGGCGTCAAGGCCTTCACCGCCACCTCCGGCCCCGGCTTCTCGCTCAAGCAGGAAAACCTCGGCTACGCCTGCCTGGTCGAGGTGCCGCTGGTGGTGATCAACGTCATGCGCGGCGGTCCGTCCACCGGCGGCCCGACCGATCCCGGCCAGTCCGACGTGATGCAGGCGCGCTGGGGCACCCACGGCGACCACCCGATCGTCGCCATCGCGCCGGCCACGGTGCAGGAGTGCTGGGAGGAAACGGTGCGCGCCTTCAACATCGCCGAGAAATACCGCACGCCGGTGATCCTGCTGCCCGACGCCAAGGTGGCGCAGATGAAGGAGCCGGTGGTGCTGCCGCCGCTGGACCTCGTGCCCGTCGTCAACCGCCCCTATCCTTCCGGTGCGCCGGAGGACTACGAGGCCTTCGGCCAGACCGCTTCCGGCGTGCCGCCGCTGGCGCCCTTCGGCGAAGGCTATCGCGCCCACTTCACCGGCCTCTACCACAATCGCAAGGGCCTGCCGACCAAGGACCTGCGCCTGATCGACCAGCTGCAGAAGCGCATCCACGCCAAGCTGGAGACGAAAGAGGCGCGCGCCGACATCGCGAAGACCGAGGCCTTCCTTGCCGACGACGCCGAGGTGCTGGTGGTGGCCTACGGCATCACCGCCCGCGCCGCCAAGGACGCCGTGCTGGAAGCGCGCGCCGAGGGCGTCAAGGCGGGCCTGCTGCGCCCGATCACGCTGTGGCCGTCGGATGCCGGCGCCTTCACGCCGCACCTGGCGCGCGCGAAGAAGGTCATCGTCGCCGAGCTGAACCTCGGCCAGTACCGCCTCGAAGTCGAGCGCCTCGCCTACGAGGCAGCTCGCGCCAACGGTTCCGTGCCGCCGCAGGTCGTCGGCGTGCATCGCATCGACATGCGGCTCATCTCGCCGCGCGAGATTTTTCAGGAGATCGTCAAATGAACGCGCCGTTCGTCTGCTCCCTGGAAATGCCCGACCTGCGCCGCAAGGAAATGCGCCGCAACATCTGGTGCGAGGGCTGCGGCCTGGGCAACATGCAGCGCTCCATCTCCACCGCCCTGATGCGCCAGCTCGGCCGCCGTCTCGGCGTCGACTTCATGGACCCGGCCGGGCTGGAAGCGATCAAGAACAACGTCGCCATGGTCTCCGGCATCGGCTGCACCTCGCGCATGCCCGGCCACCTCGACTTCAACACGGTGCACACCACGCACGGCCGCTCGCTGGCCTTCGCCTCGGGGCTGAAGATGGCGCGGCCCGAGCTCACCGTGGTGCTGGCCGCCGGCGACGGCGACATCTTCGCCATCGGCGGCAACCACTTCATCCATGCCGCGCGGCGCAACCTCGACATGACGCTGATCGTCTACGACAACCACTCCTACGGCATGACCGGCGCGCAGCACTCGCCGACCTCCCCCATGGGCGAGGTCGGCGCCTCGGCGCCCTACGGCGTGTTCGAGCCCGGCTTCAGCCTGATCGACCTGGCCATCGGCGCCGGCGCCGGCTTCGTCGCCCAGGGCGCCGTGACCACCCTGCAGGAGCACCAGGACCAGTTGGACGAGCTGATCGCCGCGGGCCTCGCCCACAAGGGCTTCTCCTTCATCAACGTGCTCGGCTTCTGCCACACCGGCTGGGGCACGCGCAACAAGCGCGCCGAGTCCTTCCGCTACCGCCAGCACATCGAGCAGCAGATCGCGCCGGTGGAGCGCTGGCGCGAGCTGGCGGACGAGGAGCGCGCGCGGCTCAAGCCCGTCGGCATCATCCACCGCCTCGACCGCCCCGACCTGCAGAGCACGCCCGGCTACGCCGACTGCGTGGCGCGCAGCAAAAAAGCGGTCGAGGCGGCGGCCGAGGAGGTCGAGGCCGTCGCACCGCAGCCCGAGGCCGCGCTGCGCGCGAAGCGCACCTCGCTCCGCTTCGCCGGCTCCGGCGGCCAGGGCGTCATCAGCGCCGGCGAGATCGCGCTGTCGGCGGCGGTGCGCGCCGGCAGGAACGGCGTCTTCATGAAGAATTACGGCCCCGAGGCGCGCGGCGGCGAAGCCTACTCCGACGTCACCGTCAGCGACGGCGAGATCCATTTCCCGCAATCAGACCGGCTCGACGTGCTGGTGGCGCTCAACCAGGAGACCTTCGACAAGTTCCGCAAGGAAGTGGCGCCCGACGGCCGCATCCTCGCCAACGCCACGGCGGTGCGCGAGACCTACGACGACCCGCGCGTCATCGCCTCGCCCATCGGCGATCTCTTGGCGCGCGAGGTGCGTCCGCCCAAGCGCGAGCTCGGCATCAACATCCTGGCGCTGGCGCTGGCGCTCGACTACTTCGGCCTGATGTCGCGCGAGGCCGTCACCGCCGCCGTGATGAAGAGCGTCGGCAAGAAGAACCCCGCCCTCAACCAGAAGGCGCTCGCCACCGGCTTCGCCGAGGCGGACCGCCTGAAGGGGCTTTGAGAGAGGTGAAACGCAAATGACCATGCAGAACCCCGTCGCCAGCAGCGCCAGCGCCAGCGCCAGGA